>NZ_NEGA01000018.1 GCF_002135315.1 Acinetobacter sp. ANC 3903
GAAATCTGTGCAACTCTCAATATCAGATGAATATCACTTAAAGCAGCGTAATAAAATAGAGACTTTATTCAGCCTGTTAAAAGGGAAATATCATTTGGTGACGAGTAAAGCGAGAAGCATTGAAGGGTACTTAGCTGGAATTTATGCATCTTTATGTGCTTACCAGTTATGCCATCAAAACAAGCCAGCTATTCGAGTAATGGAATGATTGGCTTAAACAGGATTTGGGTTAGTTACTTCTATATAAAAATAAACTATTTATCCAGAATATAATATCCATATTTAGCCATATTTAAAAAATGTTTTATTATTCTAATCATATGAAATTAAAAATAATTAAAATTCCAAAAAACAAATATTTAAAAATAAAAATTAAAAAAATGAGCAACCAAATCAATCTTATTTATAATTAAAAACCACCCAATCTTTATTTAACAAAATAAATAACCTTTAATAAAATTATTTTAAGTATTAAATAAATCACACCTTTAAATAAAATTAAAATCAGCAATAATTTATTTAAAATCCATTCAGTTCAATTAATTATAAAGGGGCAAGATTTTTGAAAATATGTTTAAGATTATCCAGCATTTTCTCAATTTGTAGCGGTGTTAAACCCTCAAAGGATTGTTCTAAAACAATCAGGCTGAGATCATTAATTTTCTGAATCTTTTGTTGTCCTTTATCTGTTAATGATACTCGGGTAATTCGAGCATCATCTTCACAACAATAAGTATTCACTAATCCTTCATCTCTTAAACGATAGACCACTTTGGTGGTGGTCGACATTTTAGAAATCAGCATCTCCGACAGATCAGATATGCTAGCCTTATTTTTGGATTTTAATGCCAGCAAGATACGACGGCGTGAATTATCTAAACCATATTTCTTTAATGCATGATCAACGTTTTGTATATATTGAGTATGGACTTGAGTAATCCAGTGATATAGAGAATTTTCTAAATTAAAATCCGCAGAGCCAGATAAAAACTTATTGTACTTTTTTGCCACAACCTCACCTCTTCTAATCTATTAGGCTCATTAAAAAATTTTTAAAACATATTCTATTGTAGATTCTTTACTTTTTGATTACATTTTCACCCATTCAATATCTGGTATTAATTATTTAGCCCTATATTCTCTTTTTAATATTAACCCTCTAATTCTTTTTTGCTTCTGCGAGCCTCTTTGTTATAAAAGAATTAGAGAGTCCAAATTTAGCTACAGTTCCCTTTTATATTTATTTATTGTTATTAGGCAAACTGATTAAATCACTTTAATGGTTAAATGATCTATCACAAAAAATACCATTTTATTTTTACAAATGTGAAAAATTGTGACAAAGTTAGCCTTAATTTATTTTGGAAAAATCCTCCATTTTCTGCAATTTTTAGTCTATTAAAATAATTTTAAATTCAGTTTATAAATTTTTTATATTTATTGATAAAAATAAAATACTGTTTAATTTAATATTTTTAATCCATAAAAATTTTATACCTTTAGAGTATAGAATTGCAGAATTTAAATAAATGAAGGAAAAATAATCTATTTGCACTGACTTACAATATGCATTTTATATAATTTATTAAATAATCATGAATTTAATAGATATCTTTATATAGAAAAATTTAAAGCAGAATTTTTACGCTGAAAAATCGAGTTTTCTGGATCACAAAATTTAAACAAGCTATCCGTATACAGAGCCTGAGGAAAAGGAAGTTTCTCTTAAGTCTTTCTAGACTTAGAGCTGAATAAATACCGGTTTAGATTGTATAGATGAAAACGGTGCTCAACTTCAACAGAGTGTATTTGCCTCTTCTTTCACCCTAAAGACAAACACAAGATGAATATCGCTAAAGGTTTATTTAAGGCCTCGATACTTTTTTCAGTCGTTTTTTTAGTCACCTCCCATTTTCTTAAAAATGACAAAAAAGGAAGCACATGGCTTCCCTTTTTAAGCATTGACCCATCAGATGCCGTATTTCAGACGATAGGCTTCCATTTTTGCTAAAGCTTCTTTCTCGCCTTTCGCATCCAGGAAGTCCATCAAATCTTTCATGGTAATTAAAGCGTGAACTGGAATTTCGAGTTCTTTTTGCACTTCCTGAATTGCAGACAATTCGCCTTGACCTTTTTCCTGACGATCTAAAGCCACCAATACACCAGCAATTTGCGCACCAGCATTTTTAAGAATGGTCACCACTTCACGGATGGCAGTACCTGCAGTAATCACGTCATCAATGATCCAGACTTTTTTACCTTCAACTGAAGCACCAACCAGTACACCGCCTTCACCATGATCTTTGGCTTCTTTACGGTTAAAGCCCCAAGGTACGCTCACGCCATGATTTTGTGACAATGCCACAGCCGTTGCCGCTACAAACGGAATACCTTTATACGCAGGGCCAAAAATCACTTCTACGTTGTCACATGCAGTTAATTTGTCCGCATAGCCTGAAGCCAATAGCGTTAACGCTTCACCATCATTGAGTAAACCCGCATTAAAAAAATAAGGACTCACACGACCTGATTTTAAAGTAAACTCACCAAATTTAAGCACACCACGTGATAATGCAAGTTCGATAAAAGCTTGAGGGTTAAATTGAGCTGGCGAGGTCATGAGGTGCTCCAAAATTCATAAATAGAGGTAAGACTTGCGCATGATACCAAAGAGTAGCTATCCAAGTGATCAAAAAATTCTAAGAGTCGTTTCAATTAACGTAAATGGCTTGCGTTCATCAGTGACCAAAGGCTTGCTTGAATGGCTGGAACAGTCAGATGCCGATGTCATTTGTATGCAGGAAAGTCGGATCACCCATGCGCAGTGGACTGAAAAATTTAGACCAGAAGGCTGGTACACGCACCTGTTCCCGGCAGAACGTGCAGGCTATGCCGGTACCGCCATTTATAGCCGCCTGCCTTTTGTCTCTGTGACCAATGGTTTGGGCTTTGAATTAGCCGACTCTCAAGGACGCTTTATTGCTGCCGAATTTGATCTCGGTTTAGACAAGCCGGTATACATCTGTTCGCTGTATCTGCCTTCAGGTTCATCCGGTGAAGAAGCCCAAGCGCGTAAAGATCACTTTTTGGATCAATATCAAGACATCTTAAAACAATGGCGTGATGAAGATAAATCCATCATTGTCTGTGGTGATTACAACATTGTGCATAAACGCATTGATATTAAAAACTGGTCAGGCAACCAGAAATCTTCAGGCTGTTTACCACATGAACGTGCATGGTTAGATCATATTTATGATGATCTGGGTTATGTCGATACTTTCCGTGAAGTGCGTAAGGAAGCCGAACTTTATTCATGGTGGTCCAATCGCGGACAAGCGCGTGCCAAAAACGTCGGTTGGCGCATTGATTATCAGGCCTGCTCACCGGACTGGAAAGCCCGTACCATCAATGCCTGGGTCTATAAAGACAGCTGGTTTAGCGACCATGCACCCGTAGTGATTGATTATAAAATATAGTCCATATGCCGGATTGAGTGTACAGTCGTTCACTCAATACAAGCACATAGATTACAAAAGATGTCGAATTTGTTGCTTTTTATATACATCTTTTAAGTGCATTATAGCTTCACGGCAAAGGGATAAGTCAGGATGACTCAAAAGGACAGGACGCCGTAGGATGAAACAAAATAAACAACAGATGTTGCTAATTTTGTAAGGATGAGACAATGGACGTTGAAATGAGACCCGCATGATCAGGATGATTAAATGCGGGTTTTCTCTATTTTGAGTTAGCCATTTTTTATAATCCCAAGAACAACCCCAAAACCACTTTATTATTTTCTATGCCACTATTATTGGCAAATCTCAATGTCAGTTTGATGACAGCTACATTTATTTTCTAATCCTGAATAGTTTAAATTCGCTCTAGAGCTTATGGATGATTTTCGCTAGGCTATTACAGAATAGAAAATGGAATAATTCACTTATGCTTAAAATTTATGGCATCAAAAACTGTAATTCAATGAAAAAAGCCTTCGACCTGCTCAATGAACTCGGGCTTGCTTATGAATTTCACGATTACAAGAAACACGGCATTGCCGCTGAAACGCTAAAAACATGGCTAGATGCCAAAGGTCAGGAAATGATTCTCAATAAAAAAGGTACCACCTGGCGCAAACTGAGCGAAACGGAACAACAAGCTGCATTAGCCAGTGAAAATAACCTCATTGAAGCACTGACTAGCCATAATAGCTTGATCAAACGCCCGATGCTTGAAACAGCTTCAGGTTATATCGTGGGCTTTGATGAAGACGCGTATCGGGCATTAAAGTAAGCATACTTCATCGCCCAGATTAAAAAAGCCTGACATTGTCAGGCTTTTTTGTTTAATCCATTTGGCTCAGCAAACTTAGTTTGCGCGAATCCAGGTTTGGTTACGACCTAAAACGGATACGCCAATAAAGCCACGTAATTCTAGCGTTTTACCGCCATTCGCTAGTTCGCCTTTTAGCTTGTAAGTTTTGCCTGAAGAAGGGTCAAGAATAGTACCTTCCTCATAGTTTGTGCCCCCTACATTTTTAAGACCATGAACAATCTTTAAACCTTTTAAAGATTTATTGTGATATGGACCTTCGCATTTTTTACATGCTTGTTCTTCGCCCGGTGTCAAAACTTTTTGAATGCTTGCAGACAATGTGCCATTTTTTTGTTCAGTAAATTTTACGATTGCTTTTGGTTGTTTTGTTTTGTCGTCAATCGTTTTCCAAACTGTGCCATTTAAAGGATCAGCAGCATTTGCCAAAACTGTTAATCCGAGCAATCCTAATGCAAGTGCAATTTTTTTCATTTTTTTTTCATTCCCTAATCTAGTAATAGATGACCTTAGTATTAAAAAGTCACAACAATAATGCAATTCTTGAATGTGACCATATAGTGTAACCTTGTAACTTGTGTTGGTAAATATGCAAACTAAAGCTCCGATAAATAACAAGATGGAAAGAATATGAAAATAGATCCGGTATGGAAACAACTCATTACTGAAAGCTTTTTAAAAACAACCATCCGCACACCAAGTCAATTTAATTTACCGCCAAGCACGGCACGTTTTGCCATAGAACAAATGTGCCGCTTATTTCCACAAAATAAAGATGTCAGTATTCGCCCTCTTCGTCTTGCCGGCTTGCATGCAGAAGAAATCAAACCAGTAAATGAAGCCACTCAACTCATTTTATATGTTCATGGCGGTGCCTTCTATTTAGGCTCATTAAATACCCATCGGGCATTTTTATCCGACATGGTGGCACGCACCCAAATGCAGGTGATTCATGTGGATTATCCTCTGGCGCCTGAACAGCCCTTTCCTGAAGCCCTGGATGCACTGTTTGATGTTTACAATATTTTGCTCGACCAAGGTATACAGGCCAAAGATATTATTTTGTCCGGCGACTCCTGTGGTGCCAATCTGGCTTTAGCCTTAGCGCTAAAAATTCGTGATGAACAGCTGCCTCAAGTCAGTGGTCTGATGCTGTTATCACCCTTTTTAGATTTAACCCTGACCAGTGAATCCTTACGCTTCAACCAGAAGCATGATGCGCTATTGTCTATTGAAACCTTAGAAACAGGGATTGATTATTACGTACCGAAAGCTATGGATAAATCACATCCTTCTATTTCTCCCCTGTTTGCGGATTTGACCGGATTACCTCCAACGCTGGTACAGGTGGGATCGAAAGAAATTCTACTGGATGATGCGCAGCGCTTTAAAGAAAAAGCAGAGCAGGCCAACGTACAGGTGACTTTTAAACTTTATACTGGCATGTGGCACAATTTTCAGATGTTCCATGCCTGGTTTGATGAAGCCAAGCAGGCCATGGCCGATCTGGCTGAGTTTGCCCATGCCCTGGATCAAAGCTAAATTTAATTCGCAATCAAACATTTTCCATAAAAAAAGGTCAGCCGAAGCTGACCAAAGAGGAATCATGGATAGGAGAATTTCAAATTACAGGCTTTTTACCTGAGCTAAAGCGCTGGCAATTGCCTGATCTTTTAACTCTGCGCCCATATTGACACCTTCAGCACGAATAATTTCCACATCATTCACGCCGGTAAAGTTAAATACAGTTTTTAAAAAGCCTTCCTGGAAATCTGCCGGGCTATTTTCACCATACACACCGCCACGACTGCTGGCAATATAGGCTTTTTTCTCGCCGGCCAAACCCACAGGACCATTTTCAGTATATTTAAAGGTTTTACCTGCCACACTGATACGGTCAATCCAGGCTTTTAGAGTAGAAGGCAAGCCAAAGTTATACATCGCCGCACCCACCACGACCACGTCTGCATCCAGATACTGCTGAATAATTTTTTCACCCAAGGCTGTCTGTTCAGCATCTTGTCCCATCAAAATTTCAGCGGTTAAATGTGGAATAGGCTGTTTTGCCAAGTCCAGATATTCTACGCTTGCATCTGCATGCTTGGCTTGCAATTGAGTGACAATCGCCTGACTCAATTGGCGTGAAACAGAAGCATCACCTAAAATACTGGAATCGATATGTAAAACTTTCATGCCTGTTACCTTCATCTCTATTTATTCAATGTAGGCATTTTAATCCCCCAACAAAAATAGAATAATAGGCTTATACACAACACAACGTTCCATATTTAAAACAATAATGATTCAGCCTAACTAATCTTGAGACCAAAAAGTACAAAAAACAGGCATTACTATTGCTAAAAAAACATGCTATGTTGTTAATTGATAAAAATAAATCTACTTACTTCACATTAATTCACAATTTTACCAACCCGGGATTATCTCTATCGAATGAAGCCAATCTATTCACCGAATATCACTTTCTCGTTCAAAGAAAAAATTGCGAAATATCTGTTAGAAGATGGCGTGGTCATGAACTGGAGTGTCCTGAATAAATGCATTTTGATGCTGATTTTAGGTAGTGCGGTGCATATGATCTGGATTATCTGGAAAGTTTTCGTGCTGTTATCTCCCGAGGTATGGCACTGGGTAAATTTACCCTTGCTCAAACTACAGCTGGAACTGAATATCCTGATTTTGGCCGTCTTTATTGGACTGATTTACCTATGTTCGGCATGGCGTAAAAAAGCTTGGGTACAGCAAGGGTTACCTTATTTATCCGTGAGTATTTTGGTCATTCCATTATGTCGTGATGGTTATGTCGTGGGCGTACTCAGTCCCGCCACGATGATCACTTACATGAGTCTGGTCACTGTAGGCTTAGTACTGTTTACCCGTAAAATCGTTTATTGCGCTCTCATCCCAGCCACATTATTTTTATTCGCTTGTGGCTATTTAAGTCTGCAAGGTCAAATCAGTTACGGTCCGTTGTTTCATCTAGACACCATGCCTTACCAAAATATGTTTTGGGTGCTGACGATGATGTATTTCATCGTGCCAATTTTAATTACCTGCCTTATTTTATTTGAAATTTTACTGAGTCAGTGGCGGCATCGAGAAAAACTGATTCAGCATTTAAGTCAGGTTGACCCGCTGACCAATGCACTTAACCGACGCAGCATCAATTACTGCCTGGAAAAACTGGAACGCAAGCCAAGTAAATCTTATGCAGTGGTTCTGATTGATCTGGATCATTTTAAGCGCATTAATGACCAATACGGGCACGATAAAGGCGATGAAGCCCTGATTCAGGTCAGCCAAATCCTGTCACAGCTTATTCGGGATAGTGATGTGGTCGGTCGCTTGGGTGGGGAAGAATTTATTCTGATTCTGAATCAGTCTTCTCTGCAACAGGCTCAAATTATTGCCGAGCATTGTCGTCAGGCCATTCAACAACTTCATTTAAGCAGTGAATCGGGACAGATCATTCCGATTACTGCAAGTTTTGGCATTGCACTATCTAGTAAAATACTGAATTCACAACAATTATTAAGCCAGGCAGATAAGGCGCTGTATGCAGCTAAAGCCTGCGGACGCAATCAGGTCAAATGCTATCAGGAAGAGTGTCTTGCTGAACCCAAAGTCTGCTAAAGCGGTTTCTGCTGATACGACTCTAAATAATTCACCCACATCTCTTCTTGCAATGCAGCATCCAGCCACGCTTTCACGGCCGGATGTTGCAGCATGGTGTGCATATACTGCTGTGTCGACTCACTGACTGGCAAGGCATAGGTCATCAGCCGCGTCACCACCGGGGCATAAAATGCATCGGCAATTGAAAATTCACCACATAAAAAACCGTTCACCTCTGGACGTTCTGACCAGATCTGCTCGATACGGGCCATATCCTGACGCAGTGCGGCATCGTCCTGCCATAAACACTTACCCACATCAGCTAAATGGGCGCGGATATTCATGCCACAGGCGTTGCGCAAACCGGTAAATCCGCTGTGCATTTCCGCTGTAATGCAACGTGCACGGGCACGCAGCTTGACATCTTGCGGCCATAAAGACTGATCGGGATGTTGTTCTGCCAGATATTCGCAAATCGCCAGTGAATCCCATAGCATCAAGTCATGATCGACCAATACCGGCACTTTACCATTCGGGTTAATCACCAGAACATCCTGTTTAAAAGTACCGGTATTACGCTCCGGCGGAAATGGCAGCATAATTTCTTCAAACGGCAAATGAAAGGCCAGCAGCACTAGCCACGGGCGCATGGACCAGCTGGAATAATTTTTATTGGCAATATAGAGCTGATACATGAAATTATTGTCCTCTATGCTGCTGAAACAGATCGAGCTGTTTCAGCAATTCAGCTTCGCTAAAAGCTCCGGTTAAACGTAAGCCACGGATTTCCTGCCGCTTCGCATCTAAAAATAAATAGGTCGGCGGCCCTAAAATATCCCATTGATTCAATAAGGCCTGATGCGTTGCATCGTAGTCGCTTAAATCCAGCTTAATCAGAAAATAAGGTTCTAAGGCTTGTTGCACTGGTGCAGATTTTAAAACACGATGTTCAATTGGCTGGCAGGCTACACACCAGTCTGCATAGACATCAATAATAATGGCTTGGTTAGCAGGTACATTGGCGAGGATATGCTGAAATTCATCGGCAGTTTTCGCCACATGCCAACTGGCTTGGGTACTGCTCTGGGTGATAAAGAAACGCTGGCTATGCTGATATTGAGTATAAGCCAAATACGGAACCACCACGAGCAAGGCCAAAATATACAGCCATTTGAATGGAGCTGTTTGCCGCATGATTCGAATGCTTAAATATCCAATAAAAAAGAGACCTAAGCCCAAACTTAACCATTGTAACCAAGCTTCAGAAATTAACGGACGAATAAAATACAGCGCCAGAGCCAACATGATAAATGCAAAAAACACCTTAATCTGGTGCATCCACAACCCTGCTTTAGGCAGCACCCTGGAACCTAATACACTGGCCAGAAGTAAGGGGGTTCCCATGCCAAAACCCAAGGTGAATAGCAAGATTGCCCCCTGCCACTGACTTTGGGTCTGGGAAATAAATAATAGTGCCCCAGCCAGCGGTGCGGTCATGCAAGGGCCGACCAACAGTGCAGAGATCATTCCCATGATACCTGCACCCAGCAGACTCCCGCCTTTTTGCAGTGAATGCACCCGATCTAAACGGTTCACCAAAGCATGCGGTAATTTAATTTCAAACAGCCCAAATAAATTCAGGGCAAACAGCACAAACAGCACACTAAAAGCTATCAGGGTGGAAGGCTGTTGCAACCAGCGTTGAAAGTTCAGTCCTGCCGAGGACGCAATTAAACCTAAAATGGCATAGACCATCGCCATACTACAGACAAAGACCAAAGCAATCATCCAGGCTTTTAAGCCTTTGCTATCGCGTACAATTAAGGAGGTCAAAATAGGTAACATCGGCAATGAACACGGAGTAAAGGCCAAGAGTATCCCCAAGCCGAAAAATAACAATAGGCCATAAACGAAAGAGCTTTCGGCTAATGTTTCCGACCACATTTGATCTTTTGCAGTATCTAATGGGACAGGTTTTTCAGTCACCTTGATGCTATTTTGCGTAGCACTTAATATTGGATTCCCACTGGCAAAACTGTTTGCAGATGATGACAGATCAAGCAGGCGTTTACTGGCTCTGGCCTGATTTTGCAGCAGCACCAAGCCGTCAATATCGGTCTGGAATTCGACAGTTTGTGGCGGGTAGCAAATTCGATCCTGGGCACAGCCCTGCCACGTCACCCGGTAGGTTTGGGAGGCTTCGGTCGCAATATTAAATTGCACTTGATGAAAATAAACCTGGGTGCGACCATAGTTTTCATCATGTAAATCAGTGGCTTGCGGCAATTTTAAAGCCAGCTTTTGTGCCCCTTGCCAGACTTCAAATTTGTGCTGATATAAATAATAACCCTCTGGAATTGTCCAGTTGAGTCGGGCTTCATGTGTACTGCTAGATTCAACACTAAAAGAAAAAGCATCCTCAGGTGCAAGCAATTGCTCTTGTGCCTGCAGTGTCATGGAACATAGTAAAATAACACTACAAATCAATCCGCTTATAGCGGAATACAACCACACGCCAAAGTCTTGAGAATGCTTTTTCATATGAATTTTTATTTTTTAATTAAAATAGGAATGAAACACCCAAACCTGATTGGTAGCTTTTATCTCGACCATTTAAGTCCACACCAATACTGGCATCCATTTGCACGCGCTCATTTAGTGCATAGACAAGTCCTGAACCCAGTGCATATTCATAGTCTTGACTTTCGGCTTTGCGATAGACCAGTTCAGAAAAACCTGACAATTTGTCAGTGATTTTATATTCAATGGTCGGTACTGCAGTCACTGCCCAGTTGCTGTTTTGGACTTCGTAGCGCATGGTCATGGAAGTAGCAATTAAATCGCTATAATCATAAGCCACAGCCGAGGTTAGGCTGTAAATATCATCTTCATTACTAAAACCATCATTACCAGTCGCCAGAATAGCTTCAGCTAAAATAGCCATAGAAAGCTTTTCATCATCCAGATTAATGGCCTTTTTTACCCCAATGCTGACATCACCCAGACCGTCTTCTTCAATGGACTGGCCTGCCGTTTTGGTCTTTAACCAGGATGGTCCTTGCCAGCCCAATTGCACTTCAAGATCTTTGGCTAAACCGGTACGCAATAACATGTCGGCATTTAAGCTAGTGTTTTTAACCTTTAGCCCGTTTTCATCAGTGCTTTCTGAGTAGTTTAGGCTTGGTAAACCCTGTTCCCATGCCAGCTGACCGACTGGAGTAATACCTGTACCAATTCCTGTACCCGGACGGTCAAAAGAAAAGTTGGCAGCCATTGCATTGATGCTAAAACCTGCTGCAAAAATGAAACTTACTGTTTTTAGGACTGGCATGAATTGTCTCACTGATTAGGTTAATTCTTTAGTCATTTTAGCCCCATAACTACGGAGCAATTCTAAAGTTTGCTTTTCTTCGGCCAATGCTTCTGACCAGTTGATTTCATCAAAGTCACAATCAAAGAATAAATCACTAATCGAAGATAGTATGGTCTGACCATCTTCATCTTTGGTATTGGGATCTACTTTTTCATCCAGTAAACGTTTCACTGCAGGCACGCAGGCGGAGCTGGCAGCATCCCATAATGGACCATACAGTTCTTCGGCATCCCACAAATGTAAATTGACTTTGGCCTGAATAAGCGCCTCTAAAATCTCAAGATGAACTGCCAGATTCTGCTGTTTTTCTTGTTCAGATAAAGGTGAACCGGCTTCATAAGCTTCGCAAATATGCTCCCACCATTTGAACAAACCATCGGACCAGACAGAAATGGCCGGACCTTTTTCCAGATCAATAAAATTCGGATCGAGACCTTCTGCCAAAAGACGTTGCACCAGAGCAAGATCCAGCTCTTCTATTGCCTGTACAAAGACTTGTTGTTGTGCTGTTAACATGGAGAAAATACTCTTCAATCATTTTTAACTATTATGCCGAATAAACTGTCATTTGTTTTAGCTAAATGTATAAGGAGTATATTTTTTATTTCTGTTGCCCTGCCCCGAATAGCGTATTAAAACGCCCATAAAAAAAGCTCCGAAGAGCTTTTTTCTTTAAGCAAGATGTTGCTTAATCATTTACATCGTCCACATCATTGGCTTCTGCAGTTTCAGCAAGTACCGGCACTGCGGCACGAGGGTCATCTATTTTCTCAAATAAATGTTCCAAACTGCGTTTTAAGCGGTCAATGGCTCCATGTATGGCAGTATCGATATTATGACCATTATGGTTCACCACTACCGGTTTCAAACCTGCCGGGCGTGCTTCGATCATGCAGTGAATATCATCTGCACCACCTTTGGGACCATTTTCATCGCTAAAATGAACCGAGAAATGGGTAATACGTTCGCTATAACGTTGGAATTCAGCATTCAGTTCTGCACGAACATAAGTAATTAAACGCTCACTATTTTGGATGTTTTTATCGGTACGAATTTCAATGTTCATATAATTTCATCCTCTTTATTCATCAAATCTTTTTTGTGCAAAACTTCTTATCTTGGCACGTTTTACCTTGCTGTTAACAACAGCGCTGAGCATCTTCAACCTAGTTTGGAACGAGTTCCTCCACATTGAATGATGAACACTTTTAACTCTGCAGATTCGTGTCCTTATGCTTTGAATATAAGGGTCTAGGTGAAGCTTATGCAAGTAGTATTTTGATATTTTTTTAAATACCCTATAACGTATAAGGAATTTGACTTTTCCCTTTAAATAGTTTGATAAATCTCACATTATTTTTTTGAAGCTAAAATTCCTTGTTTATATCGCTTTAGCTTTTTTATCAACATGTATTTTTAGGTATCAAAGTGGTGCCTTGATTTTAATCAGGGTACTCTGAGAAAAGCAGACTATTTTTTTAACCATTGATCAATTTTGGCTTTATTTTTGCTAAAGAATCTGTATGCTTTGCTTGCTTCTCGGGGGAGATATTTTTAATGAAACTTACACAATTTTTTGCTACATGTGCATTGGCTTCAACAGCTGCACTTACACAGGCTTCGCCAGTGGTATGGCAAGACTTCAGCTTGACTGGTCTTTATGGTGATCACTATAAAGTAGGTACTGAAGACCGCACGACCGTGACTGCAGAATATGCAGCTAAACTTAAATATTCTGATGTATTCTTTTTCGTTGACCATCAATTGGATGGCAATGATGAACAAAATACATATTTCGAGTTAGCGCCACGTTTAAGCTTAGGCGAAGTATCTGGAAAAGATCTTTCTTTGGGTCCAATTAAAGATGTCCTTATTGCGACAACTTGGGAACACAATGCAGGATACGATCAAAACCAAGAGTTTAATAACTTCCTGTACGGTATTGGTTTTGCTTTAGATATTCCATACACCCAGTATGCAAATGTGAACTTCTATAAAGCGGATAACGACAAAACTAAAGATGATTATCAAATGACGATCACTTATGCCGTTCCGTTTAAATTGGGTTCTGAAGATTTCTTGGTAGATGCCTTCCTGGATTGGTCAACGGCCGAAAAAGGCGCCCAAGCAAGCGAGCTGAACTGGACCAGCCAGTACAAATGGAATGTAGGTAAACATATTTCACCTAAAACTAAATTGTATGTTGGTATCGAACACTCAGTTTGGAACAACAAATTTGGTATTCAAGGCGTAGACCAAAATGACGTAAGCGCATTGGTTAAATACCATTTCTAAGCACGTTTGTTTTCCAGCAAAAAAAAGCAAGATTTCGGTCTTGCTTTTTTTATGCCTGAGCACCCGTTTTAAGTTTAAAATTTCCTCATCCTTAGCATTTTTTATTTTCACTATGTCTGTCCAAATTCGACCTGCAGAACTTCAAGATTTAACAGCCATTTTAAATATCTTTAACCAAGAAATTTTAAATGGAACGGCAAATTGGCGTAATCAAGCTTTAAGTCTGGAAGAATATACGCAGTGGTATCATCAGTTGCTTCGTGACCAGTTTCCATTATTGGTTGCTGTAGAATCTACAACTCAACAAATTTTAGGCTTTGCAGATTATGGATCGTTTCGAAGTCTCATTGGCTATAAAAATACGGTTGAACATTCAGTCTTTATTCATCCAGATTTTCAAGGTTTGGGACTAGGTAAAGCATTAATGCTGAAATTGATCGAACATGCACGGCAGCAGCATCTTCATATCATGATTGCAGCTATTGACGCAGAAAATTCAGGCTCTATCCTGTTACACGAAAAATTAGGCTTTAAACAAACTGGCTATATGCCTGAAGTCGGACAGAAATTTGGGAAATGGCGTGATCTGGTGTTGATGCAATTCAATTTAGATGCATAAAAAAGCCCGCAATATGCGGGCTTTTTTAATATATAAATAATGATTTAACTTAAAAAACTAAACCACCAGATCAGCCAGATTACCTTTCTGTTCTAACCAGTGTTTACGATCCGATGAGCGTTTTTTTGCCAGTAATTTATCCAGTAGACCGGCAGTAAAATGCGCGTCGTCCAGATCAAGCTGTACCAAACGGCGGGTATTCGGGTCCATGGTGGTTTCACGTAACTGACTGGCATTCATCTCACCCAGACCTTTGAATCGGGTAATTTGCGGATTTTTGCTTTTGCATTTTTTTAGAATGCTTTCCAGCTCATCTTCATCCAGCGCATAGTGCACATCCTTACCATCATCAATACGGAACAATGGCGGCATGGCCACAAACAAATGCCCTTCCTCCACCATGGTTGGGAAGTGTTTCACAAACAAGGCACAGAGCAAGGTCGCGATATGCAGACCATCCGAATCGGCATCGGCCAGAATACAGATTTTACCGTAGCGAAGTTCGGACAGGTCATCACTGCCTGGATCAACTCCAATCGCAATGGCAATATCATGCACCTCCTGAGAGCCCAAGACCTCATCGGACGAGACTTCCCAGGTATTTAAGATTTTCCCGCGAATCGGCATGATCGCCTGGAAATTCTTGTCACGTGCCTGCTTGGCAGAACCACCCGCAGAATCCCCTTCCACAATGAAGAGTTCCGATTCTTCCAGGGTATGTCCTACGCAGTCGGCCAATTTACCCGGGAGCGCAGGTCCAGAAACGATCTTCTTACGTTCAACTTTTTTTGCCGCTTTTAAACGGCGACCGGCTTTGGCAATTGCCAATTCGGCCAGTTGCATGGCAATGTCGGAATTCTGGTTGAGCCACAGCGCAAAGGCATCTTTGGCGATATTCAGCACAATGCCGGATGCTTCACGGCTCGACAAACGTTCTTTGGTTTGACCGGAAAATTGTGGTTCCTGAAATTTTAAAGACAGAATGTAGTTCACCCCATCCCAGACATCTTCGGCAGACAATTTTAAATTACGCGGCAACAGGTTACGCAGTTCACAGAACTCGCGCATGGCATCGGTGACCCCTGAACGCAGACCGTTGACGTGGGTACCGCCCTGCGCAGTAGGAATCAGGTTGACGTAGCTTTCCTGAATCTGCTCGCCACCTTCAGCATTCCAGCAAATCGCAAATTCAGCACTGGCACGCTCGGCTTCGCCACTGGCCACGAAAGCAGGACTCGGAATGATTTCACGATCTTCAAGCTCATCCATTAAATAGTCAACCAGACCATTTTCAAACTGCCAGCTGATCTTTTCATCATTGATTTGATCAACATAGTTGATCTCTAAGCCTGCCGCCAAAACCGCTTTGGCTTTTAAATTATGTTTTAAGGCTTTGAGAGCAAACTTGGGCGAATCAAAATATTTGGCTTCCGGCCAGAAATGCACTGTGGTCCCAGTCGCACGTTTTGGTGCTTTACCCTCTAACACTTCAAGCGGTGCAACCGGTTCACCGTGTTCAAAGGCCATTTTATACAGGTTACCCTGACGCTGAACTTCGACTTCCACCCGGTCAGATAGGGCATTGACCACTGAAATGCCCACGCCATGCAAACCGCCGGAAAACTGGTAGTTATCGGTGCTGAATTTACCGCCGGCATGCAGTTTGGTCAGAATGATTTCAATCCCGCTTTGGCCATATTCAGGGTGGATATCCACCGGCATGCCACGGCCATTATCTTCAACCGACAATGAGCCATCTTTATACACTATGACGGTAATTTTGTTGGCATGCCCTGCAAGTGCCTCATCCACAGCGTTATCAATAACTTCCTGCGCCAAATGGTTTGGACGAGTGGTATCGGTATACATACCCGGACGACGACGTACCGGATCTAAACCAGATAAAACTTCAAGTGATTGAGCCGTATATTGAGACACGTTGTACTGTTTCCTTAATTTATACAATCCGATAAAAACTGTAAGGCCATCGGTATTTTGTCTGCGAAATTTTCCATCGCATGGTTGCCATTTGCTTCCATGATCAGCATGGACTGATGTGAAGCATTGCTATAATAGCGCTGTGCTTCACGATAATCCAAAACTTCATCACCTTGTTGTAATAACACTAAAATTTTGTCCGCATCTTGCACAAATGGCACGGCCATCTGCTCAAGCTGATCCAGATGGGTATCATCCAGCGTCCATTCAGCATTAACCATATAGGGAATCTGATCACTGCCAAATAAGTCACGAAACAGTTGCCATGGTCGCATAGCAGGATTAATTAAAACAGCCGGCACACCATACTTTGCGACCAGCTGTGTCGCATAAAAGCCGCCCAGACTGCTCCCCACCAGCACAACCTGATCCAGATTCTCAATCATGGCAGCTACATGTGCCATCGTCTGCTCGGGCGGCATGTTGAGATCCGGCAGATGCACCCGAACATTGCCCTGCTGCTGACAGTAGTCTTTAATTTGCTGGCCTTTTATGGATAAAGCACTGCTTTGAAATCCATGTAAATAAATGATGTTCATGGTTTTTATTGCATCATTGTTAAATTTAAACTAGATTTATTTTATACATAAACCGCCGCTATCCGTCTGTTTTTATGTAGATATAGGCAGGATTGTCAGACAAAAAAATAACACCAAGGCTCAATCATCGTTATTGTAAAAGCTGTTCGAGATGAACGATATAAAATGAAAAGCTAAGAGTTTATACCGTGATCCCAAGAAAAAATAAAGGGTATGGGAAACATGGTCACAGAAAGGACAGGATCAAATGCCGAGTTTAACCCCATTACATGAAACCTATTGTAGATGGGACCGTACACCGCCCAGTCAAGCTGATGTATTGGAAGGTCTCGCACAATTGGTGACTACACGTCTAAACGACGTGATGCAGGAGCTGGTTCAGGCGATTCAACGCGAAATTTTAATTAGCGTGTTTGGCATGAGTGAGCAACGCTCGAAAAAAATACAAAAAATTCCTTATATCGACAAACTCTACCAGCTTTCATTCGACACCCTGCTCAATTACGGCAACTATTTACTGGCACCGAGTTTACGTCAAATTATTGAAAAATATCCAAAATTGCATGAGAAACCGCTGACACCTGCACTGCACTTTCTCGTCGGCGTGCTCAACGGGGTACTGGGCGATTATTTATTAAAATACCAAAACCCGATGGCACTGCCGATGGTGCTGTATGACCATTATGGCGGACTGCAAAAAGGTGACTTGTCCGGTCGTGTGGTGATCTTTGTGCATGGTTTATGTATGTCCCATTTAGAATGGTCTAACCGTCAATATGGCGGTATTGGCGAGAAGTTGCTGGCGCAACGTGACAATAACACCATGCTATACCTGAATTACAACACCGGACGTCGTATCTCGGCCAATGGCCGTAGTCTTTCCCATACGCTGGAAGATTTGATTCGTCGCAATCCGCGCATTACCAGCATTGATTTAATTGGCCACAGCATGGGTGGCTTGGTCTTACGCAGTGCCCTGTTTTACGGCAAACAAAACATGTATCAATGGATGCATCTGACAGAAAATCTGGTTTGCTTGGGTTCACCACATCATGGTGCAGTCTTGGAACGCTTTGGTTTTATTTTGCAAGATAAACTGGGACATTTCCCCTTTGTAAAAATTATCCGGCATATCGTCAATATTCGCAGCAATGGCATTCTGGATTTGCGCTATGGCAGTGTCCGTGATGATGACTGGGAACATAACCATGCCCGGATTGGCGGCATGGATGACAATCGAAAACCGGCACCCTTACCGAAACATATCAATACCTACTTTGTTGCAGGCACCATTGAATATGAAAATAAAAAGAACCGGACCTTAAAGGTACTGGGTGATTATCTGGTGAGTGTGGAAAGTGCTTTGGGTGAACATCCAAATCCACGCTTTCAACTGAAAGTGCCAGAATCGCATAAAGCGATCTTTTATGGCTTGAGTCATTTTGAAATTAACTATCATTCCAGTGTGGCGGAACAGATCGTGAAATGGTTCTATCCTCCTCAGAATGAAGAAATCAAAGAACAGGTGCATGAATACCATATGCAGCTGGAAGACTGGTCTAGGATTGCGCTGACTTAGGCAAACAACTTAAGCAAACCATAAAAAGCCAACATTCAGTTGGCTTTTTTCTACACATCTTTATTTTTTCTTGGCCGCTTTATGGGTTACCAATGGATAGCGACGCAACAGTTGCCACAGGCTAATCAAGGCTAGTACAGCAAAGAAAGCCAATGACCACACTGGAAGGGATTGTCCCAACAAAGTCCAATCGACCTTGGCACATTCACCCGAACCTTTCAGCACCTGCTCAAACACCGACTTTAACGGCAAAGTCTCCACCCAGTAGTCTAAGCCGGGACCACAACTCGGCACCTGATCGGGTGGCAAATTTTGCAGCCAGACATGACGTGCAGCCACCCCTGCAGACCAGAGTATACTGAGCAGGCCCAGCAAGGCATAAAAACGTTTAAACGCGTTTGAAACAGGATTATGCAGAAAAGCAATCAGCGATATGATCCCCAGCCCGATCAGGCCTATACGCTGAAAAACGCAGAGTGGACAAGGCTCTAGCCCTTGCCCATGTTCCAAATACAACGCAAATGCCATTCCAATGACACTGGCTATAAACAAAAAACCACTCACGAAGCGATAACTCCATTGCATGGCAAATCCTCTTAATTTTTATCGATAATTGGCAAGATATTGCTCAAAACTGATGCTCATATCTTGTTCCAGTTGCTGTTGCTGTTGCAATGACTGCCCCGCTAAACCATCAAAATAAGCCAGTGTATCCGGGCTTAATTTATGCTGTTCATAAGTCGCTGCATGTTGGAGTGCCATCACACTGCCAAAGCTCCAAGTTCCGCCATGTTCTAAAGTATCGACAATGACTTGTGCTGACAGGGTTTCATCCACCTCATCAATACGACCGAGCATCACTGCCAAGGCTGCTGAATACATCTTGGTGTTATAGCTGATATCCAGTAAATCAGCCCAAGGCTGCATTTTCATGACCTGCGCACGCGCCCAATCTTCAATCGGGTGTTTCCCAGCTGCATCCACAATAGTGGCATTGGGTGCACGGCCACGATTGACCACTTCGGCCTGATTACGCTCAATCTGTTCCTGTTCCGGATCGAGCAAATCCGGGCTATCTTGTACCAGGCAATGCAGTGCCAACACTTCCAGAAATGCCGCCGTGTTTTCATCAATCCCGATCGGATTATACGGATTGACATCGACTGCACGCAGTTCGACATAACCGACCCCGCGATTTTGCAGTGCCTGGGATGGTGTTTCTCCTGCTTGAGGCACCTGTTTCGGACGGACTAGGCTGTAGTATTCGTTTTCAATTTGCAGTACATGATCATTGATCTGAATCGGTTCACCGTGTTCATCATTTAAGCCTAAACGGCTAAAAGGTGCATAAGGCGTTTTCACCGCTTTCTGCAAACCGTCCAGATAACCTGACAGGTTGTTATAGTGAATACCCAATTGTTTCTGTGCAGAATTTTGATAACCAAAATTGCCCATACGCAATGCGGTCGCATACGGCAAGAATAAGGTGCCTTTTAATAAAGGCAATAAATGATGGTCGCGCCCGGTCATAAAACATTTACAAACCGAAGGACTGGCCCCAACCAGAAACATCACTAAAGGGGTTAAACGGATAAAGTTACGGATTAAACCAAAGTAACGGTGACTGCGATAATCCTGCAAACTGAGGCTTTTTAGGGCTTCATCACTTTCATGTTGTTGCAGTGCTTCAAATACTTGATCCGGAAAAGATAAATTATAATGCACCCCGGAAATGGTTTGCATACGGCGACCATAACGTACGCCCAGACCACGACGATATAAAGTCTTGAAGCGTCCAATATTCGAGCTGCCGTATTGGGCTAGACGAATATTTTCTTCGTTATCATCCAGCATGCACGGCATCGACAAGGGCCAGAGTTTTTCCCCATTTTCCAGGTGGCGATGCGCAACGGCATGAATATCGGCCAAATAATCGAGTGCTTTTTTAATGCTGTCTTGTGGAGGGGTAATAAACTCCATCAAGGCTTCGGAATAGTCAGTGGTAATGTGCGGATGTGTTAATGCCGACCCCAATGCTTTTGGATGCGCTGCTTGTGATAAAAAGCCATTGCTTTGCATACGCAGGCTTTCACGTTCAATACCACGCAGCATGCCATTAAACAGCGAAGAATCCACCCAAGCTGGTACCACAACTTGAGAGGTCGATTCGGGTTGACTCATTACAATCTCGCTTACCGGAAGATAACTACTAAAATAAAATCATCAGTTTATATAAGTATAACGTGAATTGGGGCAGTCGAATCATGCCCTGTCTAGTTTTCAAGCAAAACAACAACTTATTTTCTGGCAAATTTTTATCACAAAGTTACTCTATAAGACATCTGAATTTTGTGTTTGTATTGAATAATAAGTGCTAAGGAATTGTAAATCTTATGAATTATCCAGATATTTTGGACTTTTGGTTTAAGCCTGAAACTCAGCCACTGTGGTTTGCTAAAAGTGATGATTTTGATGCACTGATCAAGCAAAAATTTCAGGACATTCACCAAAAAGCCGCACATGCCGAACTGTGGTCATGGCGTAAAACCGCTGAAGGCCGGCTGGCAGAAATTATTGTGCTGGATCAATTCTCACGTAACCTGTTTCGGGATCAAGCCCAGGCCTTTGCTCAGGATTCCCTGGCATTGGTACTGGCACAAGAAGCCATTAGCCTGGATTTGGATAAACAATTAAGTCCAGAACAACGTGCGTTTTTATACATGCCCTTTATGCACAGTGAATCGAAACTGATTCACGAATTCGCGTTAAAATTATTTCAACGCTTGAATAATCCGATGAATCTGGATTATGAAAAAATGCATAAGGCAATTATTGACCGTTTCGGGCGCTATCCGCACCGCAATGACATCCTGGCGCGTACCTCAACTGCAGAAGAGCTCGAATTTTTAACCCAACCGAACAGTCGTTTCTAACCATTTATTGTGTCTCCTCCCTCGCACAGTAAATTGTATGGAGGTTTAACATGAAGAACAGCATTATAGGTTTGAGCATGGTGGTGGCATTGGCCCTGTCAGGCTGTGCAACCACACCTTCCAAACCGCTGACTTTTGACCAGCTGGGACAATTCAGCAATACGCCTTTGAATACGCAAACCTATCGCATCAGTTTTCAGGCCCGTCCCAATATGAGTTTTGGAACTGCCGAAGAAATTACCTTGGTGAAAGCCGCCCAGACCACGGTACAAAATGGATTCCGCTATTTCAAGGTACTGGATGATCCGAGTAACCGTAACCAGCCACCACGTCAGGCAGTGGTCTATTCCAGCCCGATGTACTATCCCTATGGTTATTATCACCGTTATCCCGGCTTCTGGCCTGACCCGTTTTATGACATGCCGCGCGTGGTGACTATTGACCCGGTACAAGTTTCCTATACCATTGAATGTTATAAAGATCAGAAAAAAGCACCGGATGATGCCTTTGATGCCTATTTGATTTTAAAATCGTTAGGACAAAAGTATGGCCTAAGCCCGAGCGGCCAGGTATTACCGCCACCCGTACCGAAAACAGCAAAATAACAATAGCCTAGCCACTCACAGGAATCTTGCATGACCACAGCGGAAGCAATCACCACACCGAGTTTGCAACGCAGTAAACGCTTTGCCACCCTTGCCTTAATCAGCGCCATTGTCACCTGGTTAATACTCATGCTGGTGGCCAAGCTGATTCCTGAATATGCCTGGTTCATTCATATTTTGATGCTTTCCGCCGAAGCGGGTGTGGTCGGCGGACTGGCTGACTGGTATGCCATTACCGTGCTGTTCCGCAATCCGTTTGGGAAAATGCCGATTCCCAAGTTCCTGCTCGATCACACTGAAATTATTCCACGCAACAAAGCCCGGATTGCCGAATCCATGGGACGTTTTGTACAGGAAAACTTTTTATCTCCGCAAGTGGTGGAAAGAAGCCTAAAAAGTACCGATCTGAGTCTGGCCATCGGGCAATGGTTGGCAAAGCCGGAAAATAACACCGAGGTCACGCAAGTCATTCAGCAAACCGTACCCAAGATTTTTGAATTTGTTGGTCAGGAACAGATTGGAAATTTTATTCAAAACAACAGCGTGCAATGGGTTCGCAATACGCGGGTCAATACGCTGGCCAGTGAAATGCTGCGCGCGGTGCTGGAAAATGACTTTCATCAGGATGTGTTACAGCGTGGACTCGATTTAGCCCATGGCTGGATGGTGTCGCACCCTGAGCAGGCGCGGGAGCTGAGCCGCCAACTGTTCAAGGAATTAGGCGTATGGAAACTGGCCAAAGGTGCCAGCTGGATTGGGATTGATGTGCAGCAACGCACCATCGATTCACTGATTGAACGGGTGGAATCCATGCTGGCCAATCCGCAGCATCCCTGGCGGCAAAAAATTGAACAGATGGGCCAACAGCTGATGCTGGAACTGGCCGATAATGAAAGTGAGGCCAGTGAGCGTTTAAATCGTAGTAAAGATGCCCTGCTGGATAGTCCCCAGGTACTGAATTTCATCAGTGGTGCGGTAGTGATTCTCTGTGATGCCATCAAGGCCGATTTACTCAAGGCAGATTCAGGCATTGCGCAAAACCTGCGTGTTGCGATTCAACAGCTCGGGGAAAATATCATTTCCAATCCGGCAGTACGTCAATTGCTGAATGAACGAATGAGTGGGCTTGCCGTCAATTTAAGTGATCAATACAGTGAAAAAGTGATCCGTTTTATTAGCGAACGCATTCATGAATGGGATTCACGGGAAATGATCGACAAAATTGAAAATGAAGTCGGTGGCGATTTGCACATGATCCGGGTCAATGGTGTGGTGGTCGGTGGCTTTATTGGCCTCATTCTGGGCATTATTCGCGCGCTGATTGACTGGGCGCTTTAACGAATTTAAGGCCTCAACATATAATCTTGCTAAACTAAAAAGCAGCATGTATGCCATAAATCATGCTTTTTTGAATCTTTTGCAGAATTTATCTGGCCTCAATTCTGCGCTCGTGGTCGGACAAGATTCATTCAATACAAATGGGTTCACCTAAAGACTGTGAAATTTGTTATATTTGCTGTTTTTCTGCGACATTTATTTTTCGACTGACTATGAATACGGCAATACAAGCAGCTCTCGATCATGCAGTGCAATCTCTTCAAGCTGAAGGTGTACTTCCATCCGACTGGAATAACAGCGGTCATTTAACGCGAACCAAAGACCGAAGCCACGGTGACTTCGCTTCAAATATTGCAATGATTGGTTCTAAAGCTGCGGGTATGAAACCTCGTGATCTTGCAGAAAAAATTCTTGCAAGCCTTCCTGAAGTAGCAGACATCAGCAAAGCAGAAATTGCGGGTCCCGGCTTTATTAACTTCTTTTTAAATGCCGACCAACGCTTCGCTGTTTTAGACCAGATTCAAGCGCAACAAGATCAGTTTGGCCGTACCCAAGCCAATGCCGAAAAACGCATTCAAGTCGAATTTGTTTCAGCAAACCCGACTTCCAGCCTGCATGTAGGTCATGGCCGTGGCGCAGCATACGGCATGACCGTAGCCAACCTGCTTGAAGCAACCGGTGCCAAAGTTGACCGTGAATATTATGTCAATGATGCCGGCCGTCAAATGGACATCCTGGCAACGTCTACATACTTACGTTATCTGGAACTCACCGGTCAGCAACTGATTTTCCCTAAAAATGCCTATCAAGGCGACTATGTAAAAGAAATCGCACAAAGCATTATCGACCAAGATGGCGATGCTTATGTACGTCCAGTCGCAGATGTTTATAAAAATGTTCCTGAGGATGTACAGTTTGCGGCTGAACTCGATGCAGATGGCAATAAAGTCGTGCTTTCAGGTGACAAAGAAAAGCACATCGATGGCTTGATTTTCAATTCACAACAATTAATTGGTCAAGGCTACCGCGTTTTCTTGCAAGCTGCATTAAAAGCCATTCTTGATGATATTAAAGATGACCTTGGCGAATTTGGCGTCACCTTCAACCAGTGGTTCAGTGAAGAATCATTGACGGATAAAATTGAAGAAGCGCTTCAAACTCTTGATCAACGTGGTTTCTTGTATGAACAAGACGGTAACATCTGGTTTAAATCGACTGAATTTGGCGATGAAAAAGACCGTGTCGTGAAACGCCGTAATGGTCAAACCACTTACTTTGCATCCGACATTGCTTACCACCTGAATAAATTACAACGTGGCTATACCGATATCGTAGATATCTGGGGTTCAGACCACCATGGTTATATCGCACGTGTTAAAGCGGCTATTGATGCGATGGGTTATGACTCGAAGAAATTAACCGTTCTTCTGGTTCAGTTCGTCAGCCTATGGCGTGGTGGCGAGATGGTACAAATGTCATCGCGTTCAGGTCAGTTCGTGACTTTGCGTGACCTGCGTAAAGAAGTCGGTAATGATGCTGCGCGTTTCTATTATGTAATGCGTAAATCTGAACAGCACATTGACTTTGACCTTGACCTTGCCGTATCGCAAAGTAAAGACAATGCGGTGTATTACATTCAATATGCGCATGCGCGTATCTGCCGTATGCTTGAAAAAGCAGCCTCTACCAATGTGAACTTTGCTGCCGTGAATGCACGTCAATTTGCTGCGAAACTTGATCTTGATGCTGAAACTGAAATTTTAGCCAAACTTGCGGCTTACCCTGAAATTGTGATTCGTGCAGCCAACAGTTATGAACCGCATCAAGTCGGTAACTATCTGAAAGAATTGGCAGCATTATTCCACGGTTGGTATAATGAGCATAAAGTACTCAATGATGATGCTGAACTTACGCAAGCCCGTTTATTGCTTTCAGTAAACGTACAGCAGGTTTTACGTAATGGTTTAGAATTATTAGGTGTATCTGCTCCTGAGGCGATGTAAGCAAAACAAGGTTTTGCATCGCCGCAAGACCGAAAGTCATGTTTGTGATCATGTAAACTTAGCTAATGATTTATAGACAACAGGGTAAACAAGGAATTATTTCTAAAATAAAACCTTGTTTTTAAGTAGATTTAAATCATAAATAACACACGAGGAATCCCACGTGTTTGGAAAAACGCAGCGCGGTGTCTCTGAGCGACCGAATAAGCCGAAAAAGCCATTAATTCCTGCATGGCTGGGAACGCTTGTCGTTATTTTAATCGTGTTGAGTTTTGCTGTAGCTTTGATGCTATGGAAACCGTGGGCACCGGTTAAACCGAAAAATCAGATCAGTTCTGAACATTATCAGGAAGATACCAACAAAGATTATCGTTTCTACGACTTATTGCCACAGCAGCAAGTGACGCCTATTCCAGATCAGGCAGTGCCTGAAACCAAGAACTCTGGAACCGTAGTGATTGTTGAAGTACCGGAAGCTGAAACGGCTCCCCCGGCTGAGACAGCCGAACCAAGACTGGAAACTTCTGAAGCACCAGTTGCCCACCAGCCGAGTTATATTCTGCAGGTTCGTAGCTATCCCGATCCAGATAGTGCCGATGCCCGCCGTGCCGAAATTATCTTGAATGGTTTATCTGCCGATGTGGTGAAAACAGTGGAAGGTGGTCAAACCTGGTATCGGGTGATTTCTGGGCCTTATGATTCTTCTGAAGCTGCAATTATTGCCCAGCAAACCTTACAACGCAGTGGCATCGATTCGATTGTGGTGAAACGATAAACCCCAGATATAAAAAAGCGCCTCTATTGAGGCGCTTTTTTATTTTGACCGTCCTAAATCCTTTCCTTGATGAAACATCCCCCTTAACAAAGGGGGACTGAGGGGGATTGATATAATCCAAGAGGTAAAATCCCTCCCTTGTGCACTCGAAATATATTTCGAGGATGCTCACCTTTAAAAAAGGGAGGCTAAAAGCATTTAAACCGTATGCCCCAAAGCCTCGCCCATCACTACAACAGAGTTGGCTTTAAACATCGCGTCCCACTGCATTTTATCTTTTTCAAATAAAATTACCGCAGTTGAACCCAAGTAGAAACGTCCCAACTCTGCGCCTTTTTCAAGGAACAGGTTGTGCTGGTTCAATTCCAGATGTCCAGTCGGTTTCACCTTACCGGTGGCTACAGTTTCAATGCCAGCAACAATCATGGCACCCACTAAAACCACCGCCATACGGCCCAGTTCAGTATCAAACAGGCAGACCATACGTTCATTACGGGCAAATAGACCTGGAATATTTTCCGCAGTGGTTTGATTGACCGAGAACAATTCACCTGGTACATACAGGGTTTCAGTCAAAGTCCCGGCAAAAGGCATATGCACACGGTGGTAATCTTTAGGCGATAAATACACTGTGGCAAAATGACCATTTTTAAAGGGTTCAGCCAATTGCGGATCGGCAATCAGTTTTTCCACCGAAAAGCTTTGACCTTTGGCCTGAAAAATATCGCCTTCTTCGATTTTACCCAGCTGTGAAATTGCGCCATCTGCAGGTGACACAATACTATGCGGATCAGCATCAATTTGACGCACACCCTGTTTTAAAGAGCGGGTAAAAAATTCGTTAAATGATTTGAATTTCAATGCATTGCTTTGTTCAGCAATCGACATATCAATTCCATACTGGGCTTTAAAAGCCTGAATCACGGCATTTTTGATCATCGGATGTTCACTGGCAGCCAGTTTACCCACGACACGAGATAATTGGTGTTGTGGCACAACACGTTGTGCTTGAATAAATAGTTGTTTTTTTAAACGTGATGCGAAGCTCAAGATGGTAACTCTCCGGTAATAATCGGACTGTCGGGACGGTTGCCCCATTCACTCCACGCACCATCATAAGCCTGAATTTTCCAACCGAGTAACCGGCCCAAAATATAGGCCAAACCTGAACGGTGATGTGACTGACAATACACCACTACAGGTTGTTTTAAATTGAAACCCAATTGTTCCAAGCGTTGCTGAGTGCGTTCTAAGGGATGTAATTTTAAATGATTTTCACGATTTAGGGCAGTACTCCATTCAAAATGTCGGGCATTTGGAATGTGACCGCCGCGTCGCGCTGCGAGTCGAAGACCGGTATATTCATCTTCGGTGCGGCAATCCCACAATTGAATGTCATGGTTTTGGACTTGCTCTAAAAGGTCGGCATATTCAATACGGTATTGATTAATATGCGCCTGATTGATTTCCACCAGCTTGTCTACAGGTGTAAAAGTTTCAGCTGCTGAGGAAGTCGGCAAACCCGCGGCCAACCAGGCATGAATACCGCCATTCAATAAACTGGTATTTTCAAAACCCATACAATGCAGGTTCCAGATCAGGCGCCCTGCCCATGCGCCACCTTCATCATCATAGGCAACCACATGATGTTCCGGGGAAATATTCAAATATTCAATCAGGGCTTTTAAGCCCTCTACATCGGGCAATAAACCTGAGGCTTGTTCTTCTTGACGTACCAGCTGCTTCGGTTGAACATGAATAGCATGCGGAATATGCAATTGATCATAAACAGAACTACGGCTTAAATCGACAATGCGTAATTTTTCATTGCCTAAAAACGGAACCAGCTCTTCTGCTTCTATCAGCAGACCAAAATTAAATGCAGATACAGTCATACTTTTTCATGTTTTATTTAGATCAACATTGCCGATCTTAGCATAACTCGTTTTCGCTATTATGCTGATTTTTTGCTTTCCTTCAGCAAAAAATCAGATATAGCATGCATGATTATGCCGTTTCAGCGAGATTAAAAACCTGACGTAAATAAGCCAAGAAGGTATCGTTATCGGTCATGGTTTTTCCTGGGCTATCGGAAATTTTTGCCACCGATTGACCATTACATTCCACCAGTTTTAATACAATATTCAAGGGTGTTTGTCCCATATCATTGGTTAAATTGGTGCCAATTCCAAAGCTGACCTGGAAACGGTCTTTAAAGTATTGATGTAAATTCCAGGCTTTTTCAATATTCAGGCCATCACTAAAAGTCAGCATTTTGGTTTTGCTGTCAATTTTAAGTTTCTTGTAGTGGGCATAGGCTTTATCTCCCCATTCGTAGGGATCGCCGCTGTCATGACGCAGGCCATCAAACAGTTTGGCAAAATACAAGTCAAAGTCACGCAGAAAGGCATCCATCCCGACGACATCAGTGAGGGCAATACCTAAATCGCCACGATATTCCTGCACCCAAGTTTCCAGTGCCGCTTTCTGGAAATCGCGTAAACGCACATCCAAAGCCTGAAAAGCCTGTAAAAATTCATGTGCCATAGTACCAATCGGGGTAATGTCTAATTGTTTGGCAATCAGGACATTGCTGGTACCACGGAAGATATTCGGTACTGCCACATGAAATTGTTCAATCACATGTTTTTGCCAGGCAAAGCTATAACGACGGCGGGTACCAAAATCGGACACCAAGAATGGTGGATCTTCCGGATTTTGTTCTGATTGATATTTTTGCGTCAAGGCAATTTTCGCCTGTAAGCGACGCTCGCCTTCTGCCAAGACTTCATCACTACGAATGCGCGTGAAATACAGTTCATTGACAATGGCCAGCACAAAGATTTCAAACATCATCGCCTGAACCATGGGTCCCTCAACCCAAATATCCAAACGACCTTGTTCATCAATACTGACTTTAATAAAACGACGTTTCAGCTGGAATAATTCCAGATAATCGACAAAGTCACTTTTGATAAAACGTAAACTGCGAAGATAGAGCAGTTCATCTTCTTTAAATTTAAGCTGGCATAAGTAATCGAGCTGCTGATTCAAATCATCCAGAATATCCGTCAGTGGATAAACGGTATCCTCTAAATTACGGCAACGGAAATGATAAAGACTGTGGGTTTGAGGAAATTTATGTAATACCACCTGCAACATGGTGAATTTGTACAAGTCAGTATCAAGCAAAGATTGAATGATTGGAGGCATATTTCGTGAAATTTCGCTGTGCTTCATACATTAAAGCACAATTTGTAGCTTGATATGACTAGTTTTAAGTACAGCTAGGCCAATCCAGCTCCATGTTTAACGGCTAAACCTCACTGTTATTTAGTCATAGGCCTTTATTTCATTTCCTGCAAGATACTATTACTGCAAGTCTCGCGTTCAAATACTCATATCCAGTTTCGTTAAAGCCTTCTTTGACCTGTTCATTCAAAAATAGAGCACATCTGTCTAATAAAACCTAATGATCCTGTTGAGAGATTTTTGCAGTTTTAAAACTTAACTTTTGCCTATTTGCTACAATGCTGCGGATAAATTTAAGATTTAAATTGGTTAAGTTATGCGTGCTTTATTACAACGAGTTCTAGAAGCCAAAGTTGTTGTAGATGGTGACACCACTGGGCAAATTGAAAAAGGCATTTTGGTTTTTCTGGGCCTAGGTAAAGAAGACAATCTGGAAAAAGGCAAAAAGCTGATCGACAAGATTTTAAAATACCGTTTTTTTGATGATGAGCAGGGCAAAATGGGCTGGAATGTGAGCCAGGCCGGTGGTGGATTATTATTGGTGTCGCAATTTACCTTAATGGCGCAAACGCAAAAAGGTTTGCGTCCTGACTTTGGGCCTGCCATGCCGCCGAGTGAGGCAAAAGCTTTATATGAAGCTTTGGTCGACTATGCCAAATCACAATTTGAGCATGTGCAAACCGGCATTTTTGCGGCCGATATGAAAGTGCATCTAGTGAATGATGGTCCGGTGACGTTTAATCTGGAAGTTGAATAAACTATCAAATTAATTTTTAGATAGCTTATCTAACATTAATTGATTCTGAAGGGCTTGTTGGAGCATTGCTTCAGAAGCCTTCCTTCCACTTAATCCCTCTTCAATGCGAACCTTAAGCTTTGCTTCTAATACATTCTCTACGTATCTAAATTTCCCAATTTGTATTTTTTCAAATTCTTGTAATTCGGATTGGTTAAATATCATATTTAAATGATTTAAAACTACACTGTCTTTATGCCATCTAAGCTTTAACTGACGATTTCCTTTAGCTTTAGCAATTAAATAATATATTCGCAGCATTACAGCTCTATAAATAAATAAAAAAGTCCAAATATCATCATCAATATAAATTTTTAAGTTTTCAATTGGATCAACAATATCTGATAATTTTTTTATTAGTTGCCCCACATCATCTTCAACTATAGGAAAATTTCTCATGGCAGGTATATCGAATAAATTTTCATATTCCTGCGGAGTCAGAATGTCTAATCTTCCCCCAATTATTGAAGGTTTATTTTTAGATATATATAGAAAAGCATTCCATGCTTTTTCTAAAGCATCTAATTTTTTTGAATATAATAATGATTGTGTTGCACCATAAGTTGTATTAGCTAAATTCAAAGTAGCGATTTTTTTATCAACTAAATCTTTAAGCTGTATTAGCTCAGTTTCTTTTTGAACCTCTAATTTACTTTCTAATTGAGAGAGTTTTTCTTTATATTCATAATCAATACTTTGCTTTAGACGCTCTTGGATCCAATTTTTAAGTAAAAAAATTACAATTGGAGCTAGAAGAACACCACCAATAGAAAAACTTAATAGATCAAATGACATTTATTTTTCCAAAAATAAAGGAGGAATAATCCTCCTTCTTTCGTATTTTTCTTAATTACTTACCGGTTTTTTCACGAATAAATGAACGTACCAGTTTCACTTTTTCTTGTATCGGTTTAGGTAATTTTGGTGGAATCAGTTTGGCAACTTTATTAAACCAGACCAAAAGACCAAAATCGCCTTCCATTTTAATCGTTCCATTTTGCATGCCAGTCATGAAAGCGCTTGGATCACCTTTCATTAAAGTTTTTACGCCTTGCTCACTGTCTGCGAACTGCAAAATGAAGTCCGCTTTTTCCGCATCGCCTGCTACTGTGTCAATTTGTCCATTGTTTACAATAATTTGACGTGCAACACCCAGGTCAGTACCAATTTGAATGCGGAATTGACGTTCATGAACCAGCTCAATAAATTTTGGGCTGGTACGCGCCAACTGCTTCATACGCAAAGCTAAGCCCGCAACTAATAAATCAAGCGGATCCGTGCTTACATCGACCAGTGGTAATTTTACGACAGGAATCGAAGATAGTTTCATGACATTTAAGCCTATTGTAATTGTTGGAAAATTGACGACTTATCCTACCATAACTTGTGTTTTTTGAAGTAAGGCTTTGTATAACAATAATGAACAAAAAAAAGATGTGCCTGAGCACATCTTTTTATTTTTTTAATTTAATTTATAGATCTTTCAAATTAACGGCTTGAACACTGTTGCTGTTCATCGTCATAAACTGGTGTATGTTCAATATACTGACGTTTGGCTAAAGCTCGTTCTGCACGACGATCTTCACGTAATAGCAGCATAGTTACAATAACCATCACCGACATTAACGCAGTCAGATAGCTGTATGCCATGGGTAAATCAAAAACGACTTGTGTACTGAAGCGAATGGCTTCAATCACTCCCCAAAACAGCATACCTGTAAACATATAGCTTAACAAACGACGATAAGGCGAGAAGAAAACAGCTATCAAAGCAGCCGCAATCAAGCTTAAGCCAACAATGGTTGCTAAATTCGCTGTAACCATAAAAACCTCCGTCCTATATAGGATTTTGACACTTTTATATGGGTCTAAATCAAATCCCCGATAGCGTGAATAAATGATGAAATATATTTATATCAATCTCTATGCAAGCATTATGCGGAGTTTTTTTAAGAAAAAAAGTCTTGTATTTTCAGTAAGCGACATACCTTGTCGCAATATTATTTTGTCATTACATTTTTTTATTTTTAACTTTTTCTGGAAACGAGATGGGCTCGGACTTGCCGTGTCATTACAAAAAAACAACTCCTTTAAAGCATTAAAAAAACTTTTTTCCTGAATGGCTTGAATGCTGTTTTTATCGGCAATGCCTGGCTACCGTTCATCGTATTTTGCCTATTTTCAACAAAAAAACGCGACATCAATGTCGCGTTTAGTCAATAAACTTCAATCTTTAGGCACGGCTCAGATCTTTATCATGTACGCCGAGCAGATAGAGTACTCCATCAAGGCCGACGCTTGAAATCGCCTGATTGGCATTTTGACGAACCAAAGGTTTGGCACGGAAAGCCACACCTAAGCCGGCAATAGACAGCATTGGCAAGTCATTGGCACCATCGCCCACGGCAATGGCCTGTTCTAGTGAAATGCCCATTTTCTCAGCCAGTTCACGCAGCAATAAGGCTTTACGGGCACCATCTACAATATGTCCTTTGACTTCACCGGTAACCACACCATCTTGTACATCCAAAATGTTGGCATGTACTTCATCAATCCCCAGTTTTTCTTGCAGGTATTCGGCAAAATACTGAAAACCACCGGAAAGAATGGCGGTCTTATAACCCAAGGCTTTCAAGGTTGAAATCAGGCACTCTGCCCCTTCTGTCACGGTTAAGCGCTCGGCAATTTGAGGTAAAACAGAAGCATCCATACCTTTTAATAAGGCGACACGGGCACGGAAGCTTTGCTGGAAATCAAGTTCCCCTTGCATGGCACGTTCAGTAATTTCAGCAACTTGCTCACCAACACCGGCCTCAATCGCCAGCTCATCAATCACTTCCTGTTCAATCAAGGTCGAGTCCATGTCAAAGCAGACCAGACGACGATTGCGACGGTAAGCATTATCTTCCTGCACCGCAACATCAACGCTTAATTCGGTTGATAAACGCAAGCATGCCGCACGCATGGCAGTGGCATCGAGCATTTGTCCTTTCAATCCAAATTGCACGCAAGAGCGTTTAGGTCCATCGGCTTGAATATCCAGCTCCGGACGACCCGACAAACGGGTCACGGTTTCAATATTAAAGCCCTGGTTGGAGACAATCTGAGTCACGGCCTGCAAATGTGATGCTGTTAATTCCGGTGCCAGTGCCGTCACGATATAACGGGTCTGTCCCCCTTCACTCACCCATTGATCATATTCTGATGTAGAGATTGGTTTAAAGCGCACTGTTAAGCCAATATCATGTGCTAGAATCAGAATCTCCTTCATGGCTAATGCTGTAGCAGTTTGGTCATCTGACGAAACAACAATACCTAAAGTCAGTTGGTTGTGGATGACGGCTTGTCCAACGTCCATAATTTGTAACGAATGTACGGACAATACCTGCATTAATCGTGTAAATTGATTAGGCTGGTCGGGTCCCAAAAATGATATAAGAATGATTTCTCGCATGAATTGACTCGGATCTGAGCTACAACTATTGCTAGAATCATAATCGAATTTGAACATAAATGCCTTGGAAGTTTACGTTGAATGCGCCTAGACAAGGGCTATTTGCTAGCCTACTGATTGTAAGTTTTGCTTTTCACACCTTTTTACTGGTACTTGCGACGACGCATCAACTGAATGCTAACCGCGCAAGTCAGGGACAGCTGATGACCTCACAACTGGTCACAGACAGCCTGTCCGAGCTGGAACCGGCCAATACGGTGTCATTGGCTTTACTGGCCGACCGTTATGCCACCAACCCGAGTGTGGCCTCTATCCGTATTTTAGATGCCAATAATCAGGTACTGGCAACAGGTGGTTTAACCAAAACACGCCAAGGCGAAGTTTTTGTTCGTGAAGCACTGCAAAATGAAAAGAAAGTCGGCAGTATTGAAATTACCCTGATTCAGCCAAGTATTGGGGAGATTTTACGTACCCAATGGCTGGCGATTTTATTATCGCTGCTGATTCATGGTTTATTATGGTTAGCTTATCGCGCCATTGCCCGTCCAAGCCGTACCGAATATCTGGCGCGTATCAACAATGAATCACGCCTCAAACATGAAATTCAAACCCTGACTCAGGCTTTGGAACAAGAACAGCACAATGCCGCAGTCGCGATTGCTCAGGCGCAGAACAATGCTCAGGCTAAAACTAAAACCAAAGAATCCAAGCCTGTAGTGTTGGATGACAATTGTATTGCCTTAAATATTCAGTTTTATGATCCAAAACAGCTGATGGATTCGGTGAATAAAACCGTTTCTATTCCTTATTTTAATTTATGTCAGATTTTCCTGAATAAAGCCACTGAACTCTGTGTTCAACACTACAAATTAAATAATTCAGATATCTCCACTGTCCATAAATTTGATGAACATGGGGCAACCATTAGCATGTCGGTCGAAACACCGAATGCGGTGCAATGTCTGGTGATGATCAGTACCGTATTCCAGTTATTATCTGATGTGCTATACAAACGCTATCGTGAAGAAAAGCGTTTCGTGTTGCAAACACGCAGTGCCATTTCCAGCCATGTTGAGGCGATGCACCTCAGCCCTGTGCAAGCGGCAGAACGTCTGGTACAACAACTGGCAGCCAAAGAAAGTGCCATTCATTTACCGAATGAATTACTTAAAGGTATTTCAGATTGTTACCAGTTGGTCAGCATACCGAATCCAACCAACGTGCTCACCCGTCATGCCTTTATGATGAACGGGATGGACAGTGAAGTGGCCGAATTGGCACAAACCTTTAGAACTGAAATTTTAAAAGCCAAGCAATCCAAAGCATCTTAAAAACAGCTCAATAAAAAAAGCCGGGTTCATGAACTCGGCTTTTTATTGCTAAAATTTTGTGCTGAAGTGCCACTGAAGTCAGCAGAGATCTTTTAAGCATTATTCTATTTTATCTGTCCTGCTTGCCCAATAACTGGCTAATGCAGGTCCTGCAATGTTATGCCATAAACTAAAGATGGCACTTGGCACTGCGGTGATGGGTGATGCAGCAAAATGTACTGCAGCCAAAGCCACACCTAAACCCGAGTTTTGCATCCCCACTTCAATGGCAATAGCTTTGCTGTCTGCATATGGCAGTTTAAAGAAGCGGCTTGCCCAAAAACCCAGTAAATAGCCCAGACCATTGTGCAGCGCGACCACGCCCAAAATCAATAAACCGGATTGCAGAATCTGCACCTTACTTCCGGCAATAATCGCAGCCACAATCGCCACAATGGCAAATACCGAAATCAGCGGCATCACTTGAATATAGGCATCAACTTTTTGCTTGAATAACGAGCGCACAATCAGGCCCAGAATAATCGGGAACAAGACCACCTGAAGAATCGAACCCAGCATCGACAGGGCATTAATTTCAATCCATTGGCTAGCCAAAAGATAGAAAATTGCCGGGGTTAACACAGGCGCCAAAATAGTCGAAACTGAAGTACAGGCCACGGATAAAGCAGTATTGCCCTTGGCCATATAAGTGATGACATTGGATGCCGTCCCGCCGGGGCAACAGCCGACCAGAATTACCCCTATGGCAATTTCAGGCGGCAGTTGAAACAGTTGACATAAGCCATAGGCCAGTCCTGGCATCACCACAAACTGTGCAGCCACGCCAATCCCAACCGCTTTAGGACTTTGCAATACCCCTTTAAAATCATCGACAGTCATGCTCATGCCCATACCGAACATGATGATCCCCAGCATCCAGGTGATATAGAATTTTAGCCAGACAAAAGCTTCAGGAACGATTAAAGCAATACCGGCGAATAGCACCACCCACAGGGCAAAGGTTTTTTGAATAAATTGGGTGAAACGCAACAAATAAGACATAAAGATCAATCCGATATTTATTCTAGTATCTCGTCCAGGAAGTAACTTTTACAACATTGCCTAGCAAAAATATAGACTTCCCTAGACTGGATTAAACCGTTTACGAGGCCTGTTGCTGAACAATATCTTTGACCAGAATACGTTTTACTCCGGCTGCCAGCATGTCTTGCCAGGCATGTTGCAATGAACCGTGTAAATCGATGCTCTTAGTGGCATCGGAAATCACATAGGTTTTAAAGCCCAGTTTGCAGGCATCTATTGCTGTCCATGCCACACAAAAATCAGTGGCAATTCCTGCAATAAAAACGGTATCAATACCACGTTCTTTTAAATAGCCGGCCAAACCGGTTGTGGTTTTTTGATCTGCTTCCAAAAAGGCTGAATAGCTGTCGATATGGGCATGAGTGCCCTTGCGGATGACCAGTTGGGCAGTCGGTAAATTGAGCTCTGGATGAAGTTCTGCATCAGTAGTGCCTTGTACACAATGGCTTGGCCATAAGACCTGACTGCCATAGTCGAGCTGAATACTGTCATAAACCGCCTTACCAGAATGATTGTCTGCAAAAGAGATATGATTTTCAGGATGCCAGTCTTGAGTCAGGACAATATTGTTAAAATACTGCCCCAATACATTGATATTTGGAATAATCTGATCGGCATTCGCTACGGCCAGATTACCGCCTGGGGTAAATCCTCGTTGTACGTCCACCACCAGTAATACGGCATTATTTTGCATCCGTTTTCATCCCCTGAAATCTCGTTTTGTGCCCAAGCATAGCGCAAATATAGTAGAGTATTTTTAGCGCTGCCGATAAAAATAGAATGACTGTCCATTCGGATCAATCTGGAAATCAGTTCTATAACTGCATGATTTTGGAATAAATCATAAATGAAAGCGTTATTTTTATTTCATCATAATCTATAAGAAAAAAGAAAATTCCCCCTATGAATGACAGGATGATTTTTTAAATTCTGAGCATAAAAAAAGCCTGCAAATGCAGGCTTTTTTAATCTTTTCAGTATTACACCTTGGTGCGATTCACCAGGATCAGCATACATACTGCAGAAATAATGATACATGGAATCGCTGCGGTAATAACCCCTGCTGCACCGAAGCCTGCAGTCAGTAACTGACCTGCGATCACAGGGCCAAGCATTGCGCCGATACGGCCTACTGCAGAAGCAACACCTACACCAGTACCACGTACTTCGGTCGGATACACGATACTACCAAAGGCATACAGTACACCCTGACAGCCGATCACAAATGCACCTGCCAATGCTGCTGCCATATACATCTGGTTCAGCGAGCTTGCACCATTTAGCGCCAGTAGACCCGCGAGGATACCACCGTACATCAACAGGATGACGTAAGCTTTCTTCCAGCGATCGGTCAACATCCCCAGAATAATCGTACCGATGGTCGCAGTCACCATGAAGTAGAACTGTGCGGTTGAACCGTTTTGACGGGTAAAGCCCAGTTCCATAAACAATGATGGTAGCCAGCTCAGCATGATGTAAACTACCATCAGGGTAAAGAAGTAGCTCACCCAGATACAGATCGTGCGTAACAGGTTATTGGAATTAAACAGGTCCTTAAATGAACCTTGTGGTGAAACGGCAAGTTCTGCTGCAGTTTTGTTCTTGGCCTTCAGGTATTCCTTTGACTCAGGCAAGAACCACATCATGAGTGGAATCACGAAGACAGGTAATAAACCACCCAAGTAAAAAACATTCTTCCAGTTGGCACCAAATTCAGTGGCGGCAATTAAAGATAAAATCGCAGCACCGACTGGCATACCACAGTACATCAAGCCCACTGCACGACCACGATTTTTTGGAGATACTGCTTCTGATGCCAGCGTGATCAAAATCGGCATTGCACCGCCCAGACCCGCACCTGCCAGAAAACGTACTGCCAGCAAACTATTGAAGCTGTTGACCCAAACTGTACATAAGGTAAATACAGCAAATGTTGCTGTCGACCAGACCAACACTTTTTTACGACCAATCCGGTCAGCAAGTCGGCCACCGATCAGTGCACCTGGTAATAAACCCAGAATCCCTGCACTAAAAAACACACCCAACTGAGAGCTGTCGAGACCAAAATACTCACGAATACCTGCAGCGGCGATGCCGGCTGCCTGAATATCCAGACCTTCAATCACAGCAATCAGAAAACAGATCGCTACCGTGACGATGGCATGCTTATTATCTGATTTTTCCATTGGATTATCCTTGTTCAATCAGCATTACAAAAAGAAAGCCATCATCTATGAGTCTGGAAATTCAAATAACTACCAATAAGTGGAAGAATTTACACTTTATTGACAAAAATACGGGATATTTAAAACTTTTCGATACCAAAACACATAGTCGCAAAAGCACTTAATCAAGTTTAATCAACACACAAAAAATCAACATGACCCTTATAATTTCAATTCTGAAAATCATCTTATGCGAAAAGAGTTAAAATAGATTAATAGTTTTAACTGATTATTTCTTAAGTTTTTAATGATCATTTGGATAAATTAAATGACCGATTTATATTGATTTAACGTCTATGCTAATCATAATTAAATCTTAAATTCTGATGTTTTTACCCGGAATTATTGATTCTATTGACTTAAACCTGCATTTCTTGTGATATCGACCCTTCATTTCTCCAGTTTAAAAACCTCATTTTTAAGATTAGCCCTAAGAAACCTTTCAGCTGTGTTCAATTTAAAAAGTTAATTTGCTGGTGATGGCCAAACTTTTCACTTGCTTTTAATAAAGTTTTTAGATGGTTTGACTAAAGCATATTGTTCTTCACCGCTTGTTCGTTCATAATTTGCATAAGCATTATTCAATTTCATTCAATTGAGTTGAATTGGCTATAAATCAAAATACGTAACCATCCAAATTTATGTTTTTCTACCTCACCGGATGGGCAAATAGGATATTTTTTTAAAATGACTCAGCAAGCACAGATCATTCAAGGCTCAATTGTCGCAATCGTCACCCCAATGTTTGAAGATGGCAGCGTAGATTGGAAGGGTCTAGAAAAGCTGGTTGAGTGGCATATAGCACAGGGCACCAACAGTATTGTGGCTGTGGGTACTACAGGTGAAGCATCAACTTTAAGCATGGCTGAACATACCCAGGTGATTAAAGAAATCATTCGTGTGGCCAACAAACGTATTCCTGTCATTGCTGGTACCGGTGCTAACTCTACCCATGAAGCGATTGAACTGACCAAAGAAGCCAAAGAACTGGGCGCAGATGCTGCACTCTTGGTCACCCCTTACTACAATAAGCCAACCCAAGAAGGTTTATATCAGCATTATAAAGCGATTGCTGAAGCGGTAGACTTGCCTCAAATTCTGTATAACGTTCCGGGCCGTACCGGCGTAGACATGTTAAATGAAACCGTGATTCGTCTGGCAGATATTCCACAAATTGTCGGCATTAAAGATGCAACCGGCGACGTTGCCCGTGGTAAGGAACTCATTGAAGGATTAAACGGCAAAGACATGACCGTTTATTCTGGCGATGATGCTACGGCATACCAGCTTATGGGTCTGGGCGCTAAAGGCAACATTTCTGTGACTGCCAATGTCGCACCGAAGGAAATGAGCCTGATCTGTGCTGCTGCACTCGCAGGTGATGCAGAAGGTGCTGAAGCTTTAAATAATAAAGTTGCAAATTTACACAATATTTTATTTTGTGAATCTAACCCAATTCCTGTGAAATGGGCACTCCATGAAATGGGCTTGATTGGTACCGGTATTCGCTTACCATTAACTCCTCTTGCAGAACAATATCGTACCCCATTGCGTGAAGCACTGAACGCTTCGGGTGTCATTAAATAAAGAGCACAACATTATGCAATTACGTTTTGGTTTAACCCTTGCACTTTCGGCATTCAGTTTAGTGGGTTGTAGTTCCATGGGAATCAGTAATGGTTCGCTGGACTATAAAAATACAGCAACCCTTGAACCCCTGAAATATCCGGAAGGTTCAATGGTTCGACCAGCAACGCCATTGTATCCATCTCCAACAGTTGACCCGCTTGCCATTGAGCATGCACCTAAGCTTGAAAATAAGCGTGGCAACCGTTTTGCTCTTCCCCGCCCCGATAAGGCACAGACCAATGCAGTAGCAAATGCCCAGGACGACAGTACAAATGTCGGTCGTCCGCAGCTGGTTCGTGATGGAAACCAAAATCCGTTGCTCAAAATAGACGGAAATTCTGCTACAATTTGGCAGTACACACTTGCTACCCTCAGCAGCCTGAACCATACCATTGTGGGTCAAAGTAAAAATCGTTACGAAGTCACCATTAAGGTCGATCAACAGATCTATGTATTAAGACTGACATCTGTAGGTACAAGTAATAACATCGCTGTGTTCAATGCCGATAACAGCTTTGCAGACAAAGAAAAAGCTGCAGAACTGTTAACCCAGATTTACCAAAATTGGCCAGCCTAGTCGTACTAGGCATTTTTTTTTGAAAAAGGTTCCCCCCATGTTGAAACAAACCTTGCTCTATACTGGTAAAGCGAAATCTGTTTATGAAACAGACAGCGCAGATCACCTTATCCTAGTCTTCCGTGACGATGCATCTGCATTTAACGGCGAAAAAATCGAACAGCTGGATCGTAAAGGCAAGGTGAACAACCGTTTTAACGCCTTCATCATGGAAAAATTGGCTGCTGCTGGCATTGAAACTCACTTCGAAAAACTTCTTTCTCCCACTGAAGTTTTAGTGAAAAAATTAAAAATGATTCCGGTTGAATGTGTAGTGCGTAACTATGCTGCCGGTTCTCTATGCCGTCGCTTAGGTGTAGAAGAGGGTAAAGAACTTGTTCCACCTACTTTCGAATTGTTCTTCAAAGATGATGCGCTTGGCGATCCAATGGTGAACGAGTCTCAAGCGATTGCTTTAGGCTGGGCGACTGCTGAACAATTGGCACAAATGAAAGAACTCACTTACAAAGTGAACGAAGTGCTGAAAGGCTTGTTCGATGCAGGTAACATGTTACTTGTAGACTTCAAACTTGAATTTGGTGTATTCCACGACCGTATCGTGCTGGGTGATGAATTCTCTCCAGACGGTTGCCGTCTATGGGACAAAGACACCAAGAAAAAACTCGACAAAGACCGTTTCCGTCAAGGTTTAGGCGGTGTTGTTGAAGCTTATGAAGAAGTTGCTGCACGTTTAGGTATCGATCTTACTGATATCTAATCAGTCATCTGATTCAAAAAAACCGGGCTATTTAGCTCGGTTTTTTTATACTCCAAAAATCGAAAAAACAGATATTAATAATAAAAATGATCGTTTTTACAATATGCTGTTTTTTACTTAATATATCTCACATACCAGGCAGCAAGATGTTGGAGTAGTTGGTTTTATAGTATCTTGCTTGCCAGCCAGAATTTGAGTTTACCCTCTAGGATGTATCTCCCCCAAGACATCCTATTTTCAGCCCAATCCCTCCTATGGATTGGGCTTTTTTTTGGCTTATTGCTGCTGTTGTTGCTGTTGCCAACGGCGTTGCTGTAAACGCTCTCCTTCCACTTCACGTTTATTGCGTGCCGACTCATACAGCTTGGTGCCCTTTAATTCAGGCGGCATATACTCTTGCAAGACAAAATGCTCTGGATAATTGTGCGGATATAAATAATCCACCCCATAGCCCTGCTCTTTCATGAGTTTGGTCGGTGCATTGCGTAAATGTAGTGGCACAGGTAAATTAGAGGTTTTTTCAGCTAAGTCGAGCGCCTTGTTAATGGCCAGATAAGTACTGTTACTTTTGGCACTGGTGGCCAAGTACACGGCACATTGACCCAAAATAATCCGGCATTCCGGCATGCCCACCGCCTGTACCGAACGGAAGCATTCTCCTGCCAGCAGCAAGGCATTCGGATTGGAATTGCCAATATCTTCCGAAGCGGCAATCAGCATACGGCGGGCAATAAACACCGGATCTTCCCCGCCTTTCAGCATGCGTGCCATCCAGTACAAGGCGGCATCCGGGTCACTGCCACGAATCGACTTAATAAACGCAGAGACCAAGTCATAGTGCTGCTCGCCCGATTTGTCATAACGGGCAATATTCTGCTGTGCCACTTTCACCACAATGGCATTGGTAATGATATTTTCCAGTTCCGGCTCAAAAGTGCTGGCAATTAAATCCAGCAGGTTGAGTGCCTTACGCGCATCTCCAGCAGCAAATTGCAACAAGGCCTCATATTCTTCAATTTGAATATAGCGTTCTTTTAAAAAAGCATCTTGCTGGATTGCCTTATTGATCAAGGTCTTAATCGCCTCTTCATCCAAGGCATTTAAGGTATAGACCTGACAACGCGATAACAAGGCATTGTTCACTTCAAAAGAAGGATTTTCTGTGGTCGCTCCAATTAAAGTGATTTTGCCCTTCTCGACTGCATTCAATAAGGCATCTTGCTGTGACTTGTTAAAACGATGAATTTCATCAATAAAGACGACAGGTGTCAGTAAATCACCACTTTCGGCAATTACTTCACGCAGTTCTTTTACCCCGGTATTGAGTGCCGATAAACTCACAAATGGCCGATCCACCGCCTGTGCCAAAAGCAAAGCAATCGTGGTTTTTCCTACCCCCGGTGGCCCCCAAAAAATAATCGAAGGTAAATGTCCTTGATCAATCATTTGACGTAATGGCGCACCAGCCCCTAATAGATGATCTTGACCAATAATTTCGGACAAGTCACGCGGGCGAAGTCGTTCAGGAAGTGGAATATGGCTCTCAGACATCTTGTTATTTCTTAACTGTACTTAAAGTAAGTCTACTATGTAATTTTAAGATCGCGTATTTCAAATCAACTGATTTACAAAAAAATCATATTGTTGTTTTTAAAAAATATACATCATGATTGTGCCGCTTTTTACGTGAATTTACTTTTAAATAGAACAAAGTAAGCTACCCAAAATAAGTCGACCACCAGAAATACAAACTGAATCATTCTACTGCTGCGCATTCATATGTATAATTATTTATGCGGAGTGCATCACATTTTCAAGCATCTTGATTATTTTAACGGGTGAGCTTTATGGAAGATACTTTCAAAAACAAGCGAATACCGCTTAGTCGGGATGGCAAAATAAAAAAACAACAGCGTAGTAAAACTCATACAACTCAACTGTCTGCCAAAAACATGCTCATTCAAAATATTCTTAATCAGTTACCCCAGCTGGTCTGGGTTAAAAACAAACAAAACCAGTATTATTATAATCAAGCTGTTTGTAACTATCTTGGTCACAATATCAATCTACAGCATAGCGATGAGTGTCAAACATTCATTCATCCTGAAGAGTACCCGCACTTTAGTGTACTTTGGCAAAATGCCTTACACACTCAACAAGGCTTCGAACAAGAATGCCGTATTCATCATCATGAGCAAGGCTATCGGGTTTGCCTGGTTTCCGTTCAGCCAGCCCAACATTTAGATGATATTGAATGGATAGTGACCGCCACCGATATTCATGATCATTATTTAAAGCATACTGAATTGCATCAGCAAGTGCTTGCCCAGACCAAAATGCTGGATGCCAGCGTGGACTGTATTAAAATTTTAACACCACAGGGTCATGTCACCCATATGAACCGTTCAGGTTGTCTGGCCTTAGGTGTACCGGTCAATGAAAATAAGTTTGGTATACCGTGGTTAAATTTACTGCCCGAGCCAATTCGGAATTCGGGGCAACATGCGTTAAAACAAGTGGCAAAAGGTCATAATGCCCGTTTTGATGGCATGAGTGTTACTCCAGGTCAGCCTCCACAATATTGGGACAATATTTTAACCCCCATATTCAGTGAAGATGGATCAACCCAAAGTATTCTGTGTGTTTCCCGTGATATTAGCCAACAAAGAATTGCAGAAAAAAAGCTTCAACAGGTGAGTGAACTTGACGAATTAACGGGCTTATATAACCGTCGTGGATTTAATAAAATTTTTAAAAAGACCATTCTAAACGCACAGCATCAACACCAATCTGTGGGCTTTTTGCTGATTGATTTAGACTATTTCAAACATATTAACGATACCTTGGGTCATATTGCGGGTGACTATTTACTCCAGATTTTAGGTCAACGCTTGAGTGGCTGTTTTAACGAGCAAGTGGTGGTCTCACGTTTAGGCGGTGATGAGTTTGCGATTATTATGCCGCAGTTGCATGATGAATCTGAATTGCTGAACATTGCAAAAATAGCGCGTCAGCAACTGGATATCCCGATTTGTTATGCCGGGCAATATATTAATGGCGGGATGAGCATCGGCTGTGCCATCTACCCGCGTGATGCAAACAATAGCTCAACATTGTTACGCTGTGCCGATGTCGCGCTGAATGATCTTAAAGTCAGTGGTCGTGGCGGTATCCGGATGTTTAAGAGTGCCATGATTAAAAGCATAGAGCTGACGACCAAACAGCTTTCGCTGGCCCGAGCCATTATTCATAACAATAAAATTTTTCCAGTCTATCAGCCCAAGGTCAATCTTGCAGATGGAAAAGTCATTAGTTTTGAAGCCTTGCTGCGCTGGCATGATGCAAAAGATCAAATCCAGCTTCCCTCGGATATTTCTTCCGCTTTTCAGGACTATGAACTGGCTACGCGGATCAGTGAAATTATCCAGCTTCAAGTCTTTCAGGATATGAGCCAATGGCTGGAAGCCGGCTTGCAACTGTTACCCATTTCCATCAATGCCGCGCCGGTCGAATTTTTAAGGGATAACTACGCAGAAACGCTTTTAAACCGGCTAGCTCAATTTAAGATTCCCTACCAGCTGATTGAAATAGAAATTACCGAACAAAGTCTTTCTGAACATGGCGCAGACTATGTGATCCGTGCGCTTAGACTATTAAAACAAGCGGGTCTGAGTATTTCACTCGATGATTTTGGTACAGGCCATTCATCCTTGACCCGATTAAGGGATTATCCGGTCGACTGCCTCAAGATTGACCGCAATTTTATTGAAAATATACCGGACAATCTTTCTGACTTGGCGATTATAAAAGCGATTAGTCAGATTGGCGCGAGTATATCTTTGGATATACTGGTTGAAGGCATTGAAACCAGGGCACAGGTAGAAGCACTCAAAGCTTGTGATTGCTATATTGGACAAGGCTTTTATTTTTATCATCCCCTGAAATTTCAGGATGCCATGCAATTATTAAATCCTGTAGCTCATGCAGCTGAGCCATTCAGTTCTTCTGGTTGATCATTCAAGTGATTTAAGTCTGCATGCTCGCAGTCATTCTACTTTGCTGACTGAAGAAGTGACTTCAGCAGAAATGTTAATGCTGAAGTAACCTGCCGATTAACGCACCCAGCGCACAATATATTCCTCAAGATCATCTTCATGAACTTCCGTTTCGGAAATACAACGGCCTGCTGCCGATTTTCTGGCTTTGATCACACTGTCACGTGTTCCTGTATTTAAATAATGCCAGGTCGGTAAATTCTTGTCTTCTTTTAAACGGCGGTAAGCACAGCTCGGCGGGAGCCAGTGAATCGTGTCTAATTTTTCTGGGGTCAGCTGAATACAATCTGGTACGTGCTCCAGACGCTGTTCATAGTTGCTACAACGTGCCGTTGTACAGTCCAGAAGTTTGCAGGCCACCTTGGTATAAGCGACTTCTTGCAGCTCTTCATCTTCCAATTTGATTAAACAGCATAGGCCACAACCATCACATAATGCTTCCCATTCAGCTGTTGTCAGTTCAGCCAAAGCATATTTTTTCCAGAATTGTGGACGTAATTGTTCAGTCATAGCAGTGAGAAAACCAGAAAAGTGATAACGATGATAAGGGGTACAAGTTTACAGGGAATAAACATGATTTTTACTTCAAATCATAGATTTGCCGTCAAAGTGAACATTTTTTAAACACAAGCATAACACTGTTGGAAATTTTCCGCCCCTATACTGAAACAACCCTGAAAATAACAACACATGGAGAAAGCTTATGTTCCGTTGGGCGATTATTTTTGCTGTGATTGCACTGATTGCCAGTCTACTAGGTTTTGCTGGTGTCGCAGGATTATCTAAAGATTTTGCGGTTATTTTACTCGTCGTTGCCGTTATTCTGGCAATCGTCGGCTTCCTCTCCCGGGGAAGAGTTTAGAATGACCTCAGCTTAAAAGTATCTCACTTGATCAAAAAAAGAGCCTCTACAGGCTCTTTTTCATAGTTGATTCATTCAATCTCAAGCATTAGATCACTCTTTATATAACTGATCTAACGCTCTAAAGTTTTGATCTAAAGATTAAGGTCGTAAGTGACGTGGTCTAAAACCAGTTGCTAATAAACCAATCGCATAAGCCACCACACCCACTACACACAAACCGATTACTTCAAGTATACGCATCCACTGCGATACATCCCCGTTGTACCAGCTTAAGCCATACCACAGTGCAGCAATCATGGCAGCATTGGCAATCGCATATTGAAGGAAAAGTTTTTTCCAGTGCCCGGCAAAGCGGAAAATATTGCGTTTATGCAGATAAAAATACAGCATGCCAGCATTGACCAAGGCCGAACCTGATGAAGCCAAGGCCAATGCCATATGCTCTGCATGCCAGTCAATTAACTTGAAGAAACCAATAAAGACTATGTTTAAAATGGCATTGGCTGCAACCGCCATCAAGCCGACACGTACCGGTGTACGGGTATCTTGCTGCGCATAAAAACCTGGAGCAAAGACTTTAATCAGCATAAAGGAAATCACCCCGGCACTCATACATTGCAAGGCCAATGCGGTCATTTGCGTATCTTGCAGGGTAAACTGGCCACGCTGGAACAAGGCTTGAATAATAGGTGTCGACAGCATAAATAAGGCGATGCTGGCTGGAATGCCAACCAACATAATGACTTTGGCCGCCCAATCAATCATGCCACGGAACTTGTGCAGATCTTGCTCGGCATGGCGTGCAGACAATGACGGTAAAATCACCGTGCCAATGGCTACCCCAATTAAACCCAAAGGCAATTCGGTCATACGTTCTGCACTGTATAACCAGGATACCGAACCATCCTGCATGAACGATGCCCAAATGGTATTCAACAACAGGTTAATTTGTGTGACCGAAACACCAAACAGTGCCGGGAGCATCAATTTCATGATGCGATCCACACCTTCGTGTTTGAAATCCACTTTAGGCGGAATCAGCAATTTTTTACGCCACAGCTCTGGAATTTGAATCACCAGCTGTAAAATACCGGCTATCACTACAGCCCAACCGAGTGCCATAATCGGTTCGGCCATATAGGGCGTTAACCACCATGCTGCTGCAATCATGGTGATATTCAGCAACACCGGTGAAAAAGCCGGGGTTGAAAAAGACCCATAACTGTTCAAGATACTGCTGGCAAAAGCGGTCAGTGACATAAATAGCAAATACGGTATGGTCAGACGGAACATGTCTGTCGCCAAGGCGAATTTCTCTGGGTCGTCATGGAAGCCGGGCGCATAGATGTACAGCACCGCAGGTGCCGCAATCATGGCAATAAAAGTCAGGGCGGTCATAAATGTCGCAAGACAACCAAAGACCCGACTAATTAGAATTTGTACTTCTGCATGGGTTCGCGTGGTTTTATATTCAGTTAAAACTGGAATAAAGGCTTGCGAAAATGCACCTTCGGCAAATAGCCGCCGAAAGAAGTTTGGAATACGAAAGGCCACCACAAAGGTATCGAAATCTTTACCCGCACCAAACACATTCAGCAATACCACATCTCGGACTAAGCCCAAAACCCGAGACAACATGGTCATTGCACTAACAATAAAGGTCGATCGCCAAAGCGCCATCGTAACCACCCAGTGAAAAATTAAGTCGCTATTGTAATGAAACTCAACATGGAATTTCGTTGTTTAATCATAAAGCCCATGCATTATTGAGGAGTTTTATGCTGTTGTAATAAAGTTCTGAATTTGACCCAGTCAAAAAATGGGCCCGGATCGGTTTTACGTCCAGGTGCAATATCCGAATGACCGGCCAAATGTTGTAAAATTTTTGGATAAGCCGCCTGCAATGCAGCCGTCACTTGTGCCAGCACCGTATATTGTGTCTCGTCAAAAGGCAAATCATCACTGCCCTCCAGCTCAATGCCAATGGAATAGTCATTACATTCTTTTTTGGCCAGGTAAGTGGAACGTCCGGCGTGCCAGGCACGATCATTAAAATTGACGAATTGCAGCACTTCACCGCTACGTAAAATCAGCAGATGTGCAGAAACCTGCATGCCTTTTATGGTTTGAAAATACGGATGTTTTGACCAATCTAACTGGTTTTGAAAGAACTGTTCGATATAGCCGCCACCAAACTGTGATGGCGGTAGACTGATGTTATGCACCACGACCAGTTGAATTTCAGTTTGCTCGGGACGTTGATTATAATTTGGAGAAGGTACTTGCCTTGCACCGATTAACTGACCATCGATGACCTGAAAAAAGGGTGCCTGTTGCATATTCCGATCCTGAGTCCTGTTCGCATAAGCTGATGATTTTAGCGCAATCCTAAAACTTTAAACTTAAAATCTCAAATTCCGCAGCTAAAATCGCTGGAAAAAAACATTTCTTTTAAATGAACGGTGCTAAAATAACGCGCAATTTTCATGGGTTAAAAAAGATACGGAAATACTGATGAGCATATCTCAATCTTTGCTAGAACAATCAATCCAAATCAATGTTCAACAAGCGCTACAAGAAGACATTGGTGAAGGCGATATCACGGCTTTATTGACCCCTGAAGATGAACAGGCTACAGCGACCATCATTAGCCGTGAAGACATGGTGCTTGCCGGTCAGCCATGGGTGAATGCGCTGATTCAGGCCTATGATCCAAAGGTACAGGTGATCTGGCTGAAAAATGATGGCGACCGAGTGCAGGCCAACGAAGCTTTTTTAAAACTGGCAGGTTCTGCACGCAGCTTGCTGACCGTTGAACGCCCTGCCCTCAACTTTGTCCAGACCCTATCTGCTGTAGCGACCAAAACTGCTTTATATGTCAAGGAACTGCAAGGTTTAAACACCAAATTGTTAGATACCCGTAAAACCTTGCCTGGCTTACGTATTGCGCAAAAATATGCAGTGGCGATTGGTGGCGGTCAGAACCATCGCTTGGGTTTATTCGATGCCTTCTTGATTAAAGAAAACCATATTATGGCGGCGGGTGGCATTGCTCAGGCCATTGCCAAAGCACACAGCATTGCACCGGGTAAACCTGTAGAAGTCGAAGTGGAAACCTGGGACGAACTCAATCAGGCTTTGCAAGCCAATGCGGATATCGTAATGCTGGATAATTTCAGTCAGCAGCAAATGATTGATGCGGTGAAGCATGTTGCCGGACGTTGCAAACTGGAAGCTTCAGGCAATATTACCATTGCAAATTTACGTGAAGTAGCAAGCTCCGGTGTGGACTATATTTCGATGGGTGTTTTAACCAAAGACGTAAAAGCGGTAGATTTATCCATGCGTTTTAATGGTTAATTTTCCTTAACCTAATCAATAAAAAACTGGGTTAATAAAAAACGCACCATCGGGTGCGTTTTTTATTGCTGAATTGATAATTCTAAATGAACAACTTACCAGCCTAAAGCTTCCTGTTGTTTTTTAATCAATTCCTGAATGCCTTTTTCTGCCAATTCAAGCATTTCGTTACATTGTGCACGGGTAAATGGCTTGTCTTCAGCAGTACCCTGCAGCTCAATAAACTCGCCCGCTTGAGTCATCACCACATTCAAGTCTGTTTGGCAATTTGAATCTTCTTCATAGCAAAGATCCAGCAAAGCTTCGTCTTGATACATACCGACAGAGATCGCAGCAACCAAACCTTTCAGCGGATCCTGCTTAATTTTTTTCTTTTCCAGTAATACATTCATGGCATCAATTAAAGCCACTGCTGCACCGGTAATCGATGCAGTACGCGTACCGCCATCTGCCTGAATCACATCACAGTCGATGGTAATGGTGTTTTCACCGAGTTTTTTCAAATCTACCATGGCACGCAGACTACGGCCAATCAAACGCTGGATTTCCTGAGTACGGCCACTTTGTTTACCACGCGCCGCTTCACGGTCACTACGAGTATGGGTTGAACGTGGCAACATACCGTATTCTGCAGTTACCCAACCTTGTCCCTTACCTTTCAAGAAACGCGGCACTGAATTATCAATACTTGCAGTACAAAGAACTTTAGTATGACCAAATTCAATCAATACTGAACCTTCCGCATAACGCGTATAGTTACGGGTAATTTTTACTTCACGTAATTGATCTAATGTACGTTGGTCGATACGCATAATCGGTTCTCTTTGGCTAAAATTCATTGCGGCCTAGTATAACAGAAGCAAGCTCTAAGGTTTTGCCAGCAGATTATCCATTGGCAAAAACCATTAAGCCCTTTTACTGCAATTCAGCCTTGAATGACATGCTCTATCCATCACGCGTATTTCATCATTTGAATTAAAAGCTAAATAATTTTTTTAATTTTTGCGTCGATTGTTCAAGGCTTGAAGTCCATGAATTTGGCAATGAACATTTGGCTAAACGCACCCAGACACTACCAAACTGTTTAACGAAACTGGCTTCATTATAATGAATGCCATATTCAGCGCATAAGGCACGGATTTTCGGTGCAGCTTCGGCATAACGATTCGCCGGCATATCCGGGAATAAATGGTGCTCAATTTGATGACTCAAATTACCACTTAAAATATGCAGCCATTCTGTACCGCTAAAGTTACTCGATCCGCGAATTTGACGTAAATACCATTCAGCACGGGTTTCAGTATCCGTATTGTCCGGTTCAAAGGTTTCCGCATCTTCAGTGAAATGTCCATTAAAAATCACCGCTGAAGCCCAAAGGCTACGAATCACATTCGCCACTGCGTTACCAGCAAGTACCGGCAGTGCATTCGGGCCAGCAATTAATGGAAAAAATACATAATCTTTAGCCACCTGACGTAGCGCTTTTTTACGGAATTTTGCCGAATCACTCCAGACTTCTTTCCAGGTTTTGGTTTTATAGGCAATCGCATCTTCCAAATGCAGGTTTTGTACACCGACATACCATTCGAAAAACACCATGAGCTGAATGGCTAAAGGAATGTTGAATAAAAAGCGTGGTTCCCATTTTTGCGACTCACTGACCCGGATCAGGCCATAACCGACATCATGGTCCTTACCAACAATATTGGTATAGGTATGGTGGATATAGTTATGAGTATGTTTCCAGTCATCACCGGTCGCCATGGTATCCCAGTCATAATTGGCACCGTTCAGATTCGGGTCATTCAGCCAGTCAAACTGACCATGCATCACGTTATGGCCCAGTTCCATATTTTCGACGATTTTAGACAGGCCCAATAAACCGGTACCCGCTAACCATACTGGTGGAATCCAGCCACCAAACATCAACATGCCACGTGAGGCAATTTCGCTATAACGCACAAAATCCCGAATTTTATAAATGTATTCGGCATCTTTTTCACCAATACTGTCCATGATTTCACGGCGAATGGCATCGACTTTTTCACCAAATTCGGCGATTTGTTCAGCACTTAAATATTTTGATTTACTATTTTCTGGAAATTTAACTGACATATTCATTGTTTTTCTCCTGAGTAAGCATCGAACCCTGTGTTAAAAGTGCGATCACTCACTGAATGGCGCTATTCAAGCGTTTTTATTTTTTAAAGGTTAATCACTACCGGACTCACGGCCTGGCTAATACACAATTTAATCTGGGTATTGCTGTCGTGATCGATTTCACCGGTGAGCAGGTTTTTGGTAGAGCCACTGACTTTGGTACAGGTACAGGTATTGCAGATGCCCATACGGCAGCCATGTGCTGGTCTTAAGCCCACTTGTTCAGCACTTTCCAGCAAATTGGTTTTGGCTGCAAATTCTTGTTGAGCACGTAAAAACACCACCGGTTGTACTGCTGCATTTTCATCTACAACCACCTGAAAATATTCCTGTTTTAACTGATCATAAATACCCAGCCCCTGATAAATCTGATTCAGGCTTTGCATCATGCCCTTGGCACCACAGGCATAACTTTGGCGTTGCTGGAAATCCGGAACGATACTTTCAAGCAGCTCGGCAGTTAAATGTTGCTTTTGGGTCTGGGTATTAAAATGATGATACTGAAGCTGTGGATGTTGCTCGGCCAATTGCTGCAATTCACTATGAAAAGCATCATCACGAGTGAAATAGACCAGATCAATCTGACTGACTTTTTGACGAATCGCCTGCTGCAATAATGAATAAATTGCAGTGATGCCACTCCCCGAAGCCAATAATAAAATAGGCGCTACAGAGGAATCCAAGGTGAAATCGCCTTGAACCTGGGAAATTTCCACCACACTGCCCACAGCCAAACGAGTTAAAGCATTGGAAACTTTGCCCTGACGTTTCACTGCAATCACCACGTTGCCGTGTTCGGTAATTTTCACAATCGAATAACTACGTTGCTCACGCACACCTGCGATCACCACAGTCACTAAAACACTTTGCCCGGCAGAGAAAAGACAAGCACGGAAGTTATGATTCGGTTGTAGCTGAATTTGATAAAAGTCTGCACTCAGCATCTGTACATCGACAATGCTGGCTTTGACTTTTTTCCATGCCCAAACTGGATTTATTTTTTCAGCAATAAAATCGACGAAATCTTCTCGAATCCATTGCGGCTTATATTGGATCACATGACTCATATGACGTTCCTCTTTTATTGCTGGCTATTTATTTGAGTGAACAGGTGTTCTTATAGTGAACACTTGTACACTATAATGGTTTTTTAATTCAGTCAACACATGTTCACTGACATTCGTCGTTTATTTTGTTTTTTTTTGATAGACTTCATGCAGAATTTTTTTAGGGTAGTCGCATGTCGATACGGGATGAGCGTAAACAGCAGAGCCGCCAAGCACTTTTAGATGCAGCGTTGGCTTTAAGCACGTCTGGGCGTTCGTTCAGCAGCATCAGTTTGCGTGAAATCGCACGCCATGTCGGTCTGGTGCCGACGGCGTTCTATCGTCATTTTCAAGACATGAATGAGCTGGGACTGGAACTGGTCGATCAGGTTGCCATGCATTTAAAAGGCATTTTGCATCAGCTGGGACAGGCCTATATTTATCAGCCGAACACCAAAACCCAAATCAGCCTGGACCTGTTTTTCCAGGCCGTTGAACATCATCCTGAACCGTGGGTATTTATGATTGCCGAGCGCTGGGGTGGTTCAGAAGTGATTCGTCATGCCATTACACGGGAAATTACTTTTTTAATTGAAGACCTGGCTAATGATTTGGGTCAGGTTGAAACCGTGCAGCACATTCGTAATCTCCAAGACTTGCAGGTGCTTTCTAATATTTTAATTAACTTGTCTTTTACTTGGGCCATGACCTGGATGGATATTAACCGCCAATATCAGGGTCCAGAACGATCAGCTCAGCAAAACCAGTTTAAGCTGCAAACCATTACCCAGGTTCATCTCATTTTCCGGGGGATTTCAAACTGGGATCCTGTCAAGCAATAAGCGCTCGGTCACTCAGACTTCATCAAAAACAATAAACATAAAAAAACCCGCAAGCATTGCGGGTTTTTTCAGTGCATCAGATTTATTTGGCTTTACGCTCTTTTTCAACCAGATAGCTGATCACTTGAGTGACTTTGGCATCTTCGCCTTGGACCACATATTTACCATTGACCACTACCGCAGGCACACCGCTCAATTGATATTGCTGTGCCAATTGCTTGGCTTGTGCCACTTTTGAGGTAATGGCGAATGAATTAAACAGGCCGTTGAACTTGGCTTCAGGTACGCCATATTTCACAAAAAATTTGGCCTGTGAGTTTTGATCAAAAATTTGCTGACCACCCGCATGAATGGCATGGAATAAAGGCAAGTGAGTTTTCTTGCGCACCCCTAATGCTTCAGACACATAATAACCACGTGCACCCTGCTCCCAGACCGGATTCATTGCCGCAGGAGTACGCACGAAACGCACATCTTTAGGCAATTTTTTCAGCCAGGTCTGCATATGCGGCTCTAGACGATAGCAGTGCGGGCAGCCATACCAGAAGAATTCACGTACTTCAATTTTTCCCGGTACCTCAACTTTACCCGGGTTAGCCACCACGGTGTAATCTTTACCTGCAACAAAATTGGCTGCCATGGTGCTGCCTGACAAGGCAAAAATAGCCGTCGCTACACTACCTAAAAGAAATTTTTTCATTGACCTTATTGTCCTCTAAATCGTTATGCTTAATTTATGCGATCACTATAAATCAATTATGCCGAATTGGTTTTTATTCTGTGAACTTTTTTACGGCATTTATCGCTTTTTTTAGAATTAACGCTACACTAAGCTCCTGTAACTTTTTTGAATTATAACGACTTGATTGAGGTGATACCGATGTCGCAATTGAATGTTGATCCACAAGAAATTGCCAAATTTGAAGCATTCGCTGCCATATGGTGGGATCAGCATTCTGAGTTCCGCCCATTACACATGATCAATCCGCTACGTTTAAACTGGATTGATGAGCATGCAGATGGCCTGACGGGCAAAAAAGTGCTCGATGTCGGTTGTGGTGGCGGTATTCTGTCGGAAAGCATGGCACGTCGTGGTGCCGATGTTTTGGGTATCGACATGGGTGAAGCGCCTTTAAATGTGGCACGCATTCATGCCGAACAGGAAGGCGTGCAGAATATTCAGTATCGCCAGATTCCGGTAGAACAATTGGCAGAAGAACAAGCCGGACAATATGACGTAGTGACCTGCATGGAAATGCTGGAACACGTACCCGATCCGGCATCGATCATCCAGGCTTGCCATAAACTAGTCAAACCGGGTGGTCATGTGTTCTTCTCGACCATTAACCGTAATCCGAAATCTTATTTATTTGCCATTATTGGGGCGGAATACGTACTGCGTATGCTGGCCAAAGGCACGCATGATTACAGCAAGTTTATTAAACCTTCCGAGCTGGCGCATGATATCCGTGCTGCAAATCTAAAGTTGAAAGACATGACCGGTTTGCATTACAACCCGCTGACCAAACGTTACTGGCTGGCACCGAATGTCGATGTGAATTACATGGTTTACACGCAAAAAGAAGGTGCTGAATGAAAGCGGTACTGTTTGACCTGGATGGCACCCTGATTGACACTGCTGCTGACTTCATTCGTATTATTCAGGACATGTGCCGCGACAAGCAATGTGAAATCGTGGCTGCCGATTTAATTCGCACCCAGGTCTCTGAAGGCGCACGTGCCATGGTGAAACTGGTCTATCCGGAACTGGAAGTCGACGATCCGGTTTTTCTTGCCCATCGCCAGCGTTTTCTGGATTTGTATGGTGAAGATATTGCGGTAGAGACTGACCTGTTTGAAGGCATGTATCCATTGCTGGAACAGCTGGAAAGCCTGGATATTCCTTGGGGCATCGTCACCAATAAGCCACGCTGGTTAAGCGAATCTTTATTAAAAGCACTGAATTTGACCGAGCGCTGTGCCGTTCTGGTTTGCCCTGAAGATGTCAGCAAAACTAAGCCCGATCCGGAACCGATGTATCTGGCGGCCAAGCAGATTGATGTCAGACCTGAAGACTGCATTTATGTCGGTGACCATCCCCGTGACATCGATGCCGGCCGCAATGCCCATATGTACACCATCCTGGCCGGCTATGGTTATTTACCATTGCAACACAAAGATGACTTAACAGCATGGCAGGCTGATTGTATAGTGAAGACAGTTACAGAATTAAATCAAGTGATTAATCAATTAGTCGGCGTAAAACAAGATCATCATTCACTTATTTCATAAAGACATAACAATATAAACGAGGAGGTATGCAATGAAATATTCAGAATATCAACCTCGCCCCGATCTGTTAAAAGATCGCATTATCCTGATTACAGGTGCGGGCGATGGTATTGGTCGTGCTGCTGCAATGAGCTATGCCCTGCATGGTGCCACTGTAGTTCTGCATGGACGTGCCTTAAACAAACTGGAAGTCATCTATGATGAAATTGAAAGTCTGGGTGCGCCACAACCGGCTATTCTACCTTTGCAACTGTCCAGCGCCTCTCCTCGTGACTATGAATTACTGGTCGATACTTTAACGCAACAGTTCGGTCGCCTGGATGGCATTTTGCACAATGCCGGCATATTGGGAGAACGTACCGAACTGGCGCATTACCCGGTAGATGTCTGGGATGATGTGATGGCTGTGAATCTGCGTGCTCCCTTTATTTTGACCCAGGAACTGCTGCCCTTACTGGAAAAATCCGAGCATGCTTCGGTGGTTTTTGCCAGTTCCGGTGTTGGTCGTGAAGCACGGGAACGTTGGGGAGCTTATTCAGTATCCAAAATTGCCATTGAAGCGGTGAACCAGATTTTTGCCAAAGAAAATGTCTATCCGAATGTGCGTTATAACTGTATCAATCCGGGTGCAACCCGTACCGCCATGCGTGCCAAGGCTTATCCGGACGAAGATCCCAAAACTCTGCCGACACCGGAAAGCATTATGCCGGCTTACCTATACTTGATGGGTGACGATAGCCTGCATCTGAATGGTCAAAGTATTGATGCACAGGATTAATCCCTGGGCAATACGTTTAACTAAAGGGAGCAGATAGTGCTCCCTTTTTATCCTCAAGCCGCTTCCAAACATTCAGCCTGATTTTAATCCTCAAATCATAAATCGTATTTTTAAATAAATTTAATAAAAATATTCGGTTTTATAAATCAATAAAATCAGCCTATGCTGATCTTCATTGAAAAACATACAGAATGAGGAAGCTCAACATGGCTGATCAGAAGCGTAAGCTTGAAACGATTCGCAGCATTGAAAATTTACAACTTTCGAATGTCTTGATCCGTGGTCTGGATGATGCCCAACAGGCAGAAACCATTGCTGAAGCAGTCACCTCATTACAAAACCTGATTGAACAATGGAACTAATGCCCACTTATGAACGACCTGTGAACAGCCAAAGCATGGCTGTTTCTTGTTTGGAAAGAAAATCTTTTACTCCATAAAATAATTTGCAGAACTTTGATACAAAATTTTCATCCGCAGAAAGTTTTCGAGTATTTTATAGCTCTATAAAATTGCTCAAGATTTTTGAATAATGAGAGATGTTGCAAGAATATCCTTATTATCTCTGCATTTTTTAAGAAATGCGTGATCTATCTTCACAGTTTCTCTGCAATTTTTTCGTACATTAGCAGCCATGAAATTAATAACTTTTCTATGAGGGTTCAACATGAAAAAGATTTTGACAGTTTTGGCAATTTCTTTCAGTGCATTGATGGCAAACAGTGCCAGCATTGCCGGACCTCATGAAAAAAACAATAATCATCGTGGCTGGGATCAATCCGATCAGCCAAAATTTAACCGCAGTCGCGATTTTCGTGAAGATGATAATGATGATGACATGCAGGACAAACGCCGTATGCGTGAAGAACGCGGATTCAAGCGTCTACAACAGCATAAATGGCAACCCGGTTATGTGATGCCGCAGCATTATCGTGGCGATGGTTATAAAGTCGATTATAAAAGCCATGACCTGCCTAAACCGTCGCGTAATCAGCAATGGTACAAAATTAATAATGACTATATTTTAGTCGATACGGATAGTAATAACATTGTGCGTATTCAAGGGTTTTAAACGCTATTTTAACTTCTCCACGCCCAAACTCCGGTTTGGGTTTTTTTATTTCTGCACTGTGATTTTTTTTCAATATCACCCTTTAACTGTATGACTTTCAGCACTTTTACAATCTTCTTTTTTTCTCCATCAATTTCACAATTCAACTAAGATTCCAACATCGTTTATCTCTACTTTTCCGCTAATTTTGAATCATCGAAAACATATACCGAAATGATCTAGGGTGAAAGTAATGAAAAAAGTTCTGACTACAATTGCACTTTCTTTATCTGCATTAATGGCAACTTCAGCGATGGCAGCACCAGACCATCGTTATGATGATCATCGTTATCAGCAGGCACATTCACAACATGACCAGCGCTGGGACAATAACAATCGTTATGACCACAACCGTTATGACAATAATCGCTATGACAACAAACGAGTAAACCCAAGCCGTGACTGGCGTTCAGGCCAAAACTTCCCGCGCGTATTTAGCTCATCCGGCTATAAAGTGAGCGACCGTGAAGCACGCCGCTTACCGGATACGGGCCGTTATCAGCAATGGTACAAAGTCAACGGTGACTATGTGTTAGTGAATGAACGTACTGACCGCATTGTGCGCATCATTAACTAAAAACTTCGTTTAAGCCTCCTGTTCCTTTAAAAAGCACCTGAATTTGTTCAGGTGTTTTTTTATTTTGACCCTTCCCCTATGCCGTTTTTTGATTAGAATCAAAGCAGGAAATTTTTATTTTGAGATAGGCATGCAAACGAATTCATCTGAAACATCACAAAGCACAAATTTACAATATGTGCATTGGTTTCGACATTCTGCGCCTTATATTAATGCCCACCGCAACAAAACTTTTGTCATCATGTTTGATGGTGAAGCGGTACAACATGAAAATTTCCAGCATATTATTCATGACATTGCCCTGCTGCATTCTTTAGGCATTCGTCTGATTCTTGTGCATGGTGCCCGTTCGCAAATCAGCCAGAACCTGAAAGCCAGCGGCATTCAAACCCCTTTTCATAATCACCGCCGGATTACTACACGTGAATCCTTAAGTTGCGTGATGAATGCGGTCGGGTCTATTCGCCTGCAAATTGAAGCGCTGCTTTCCATGGGACTGGCCAACTCTCCGATGTACGGAGCCCGTATTGATGTGATCTCAGGCAATTTCGTCACCGCCAAACCTTATGGCATTCGAGATGGTGTTGATTTCCAGCTCACTGGGGAAGTGCGAACGGTCGATACCGATGCCATCCAAAGACATCTGAAAAATCATAATATTGTGTTGCTTGGACCAACCGGCTATTCCAGTACCGGTGAGGTGTTTAACCTGATCGCAGAAGAAGTTGCCACCAATACCGCCATTCTGCTGAAAGCCGACAAGCTGATATTTTTGGGTAAGCAACAAGGCTTGGTGAACGAGTTGGGACAATTGCAACGTGAAATTGCCCCGCATCAGCTGGATCAGCAGATCTTGCAATATCAGGATTCCAACCCCGATATTGCCCTGCAATTGCGTGGGGCAAAAAATGCCTCACTGCAAGGGGTAAATCGTGTACATCTGATTTCTTATACCTACGATGGGGCCTTGCTGGAAGAACTGTTCACTCGCGATGGTGCGGGCACCATGATGACCGATGCCCATTATGAAGATGTGCGTACTGCCAATATTCAGGATGTCGGTGGTTTAATGAACTTGCTTCGCCCACTGGAAGCAGAAGGCATTCTGGTCTATCGTTCACGTGAAAGATTAGAAAGTGAAATTGAACAGTTTTCGGTGATTGAACGGGACGGGATGATTTTGGCCTGTGCTGCCCTGTACCCGATTCCAGCTTCAGCCAATGAAATTAAATCGGCCGAGATTGCCTGTGTAGCGGTCGATCCGACTTATCGAAAATCCAACCGCGGCAGCGAGATTTTGCATTATCTGGAAGACAAGGCCAAAAGCCTGGGCATTCAGCAACTGTTTGTTTTAACCACCCGGACTGCACACTGGTTTGTCGAGCATGGTTTTGAACCTGCCAGTGTCGATGACCTGCCGAATGCACGTCAGGCCTTATATAACTATCAACGCAATTCCTTGGTATTCAAAAAGTCACTTTAAAGTGGCTTTTTTTATCACTGCTATAGCTTTATTTTTTATATCTTTATTCTGAATGTCCTGAAATTTATAATGATTTATTTAGGTGGTTTTTGCATAACCTTATACTGGCTCAAGATTTAGAATTTAATGATTTAAATATCAATAACTTATTTTATTAAAACTATATAGTTTGTGGTTCTTATAAATCACTTTTCTACATAAGTTTTTCTCTTTTTTATTTATCTTTTTTCCTCATTAAGAATTTCAATTTTTTTATTTTTTTCGAAAAAGAAAAAGCTTTAGCGTATGTGTTCAATATTCAACACTTCATTGTTGCGGAGCACACATACATGAGCGCCATTCAAACAAAATTCTGGGCGAAATCACTGGTCCTTTCTTCACTAGTTGCTGGCGCAATGATGATGTCAGGTTGTGGAAAAAAAGAAGCTGAAACGGTCACCTTAAATATTGGCTTCCAAAAATATGGCTTGTTACCGATTATTAAAGAACGCGGCACTTTAGAAACGGCGTTGAAAGAGCAAGGCGTCAATGTGAAATGGGTGGAGTTCCCTGCAGGTCCACAACTGCTTGAAGGCTTAAATGTCGGCAGTGTTGTATTAGGTGAGGCAGGTGAAGCGCCACCTATTTTCGCACAGGCCGCCAATTCAAATCTGGTTTATATCGCCAACCAGCCGGAAGCACCTAAAGCAGAAGCATTAATTGTGCAAAAAAATTCAGCCATTCACAGCATCCAGGATTTAAAAGGTAAACGTGTTGCCCTGAATAAAGGCTCAAATGTTCATTATCTACTGTTAAAAGTGTTACAAGCCAACAAGCTGACTCTGAATGACATCCAGGTAGTGTATTTACCGCCTTCGGATGCACGCGCCGCATTTGAGAAAGGTGCAGTCGATGCCTGGGTGATTTGGGATCCGTTCTTTGCTGCCGCTGAAAAGCAGATTGGCGCACGTGTGATTGCAAACGGCGAAAACCTGGTCAGTAACCATCAGTTCTATCTGGCAGACCGTAAATTTGCCGAGCAGCATCCGGATGTGCTGAAAGCTGTCGTGAATGAATTAAACACCACCACCCAATGGGTATCCCAACATCAGGACGAAGCCGCCAAGCTGCTGGAAAAACCAACAGGCCTGTCTAGCGAGATCCTGAAAACCTCCATTTCCCGCATGGGCTTTGGGGTACAACCGATTTCTAATGAAGTAGTGCAAAAGCAGCAATATGTTGCCGATGCCTTTTATCAGCAAAAACTGATTCCAAACAAACTCAATATTCAAGCCGCGATTTTAGCGAAGTAAGCCATAGAACAAAATTCAGGGGATTTAACAATGACTCAGCATCAGCCACACAACAAAGCAATCACATGGTTCAAGACCTCCAGTCATGGCATGAATGCCATGTTAGTTGCTTGTGCGATGTTGGGTTCAAGTGCCGCTTGGGCTGTGGATCCTTCGGTGAAACAGCTACGTGTGGGTTATCAAAAATCTTCTGTCAATCTGGTGATTGCACAACAGCAAAAGTTATTTGAACAGGAATTTCCCAACGCGAAAATTAGCTGGAATGAATTTCCGGGCGGTCCACAAATTTTAGAAGCCCTAGCCGTCGGTTCTGTGGATATCGGTTCAACAGGCGATACACCGCCTGTCTATGCGCAGGCAGGCAACAAGCCACTATATTATTTTGCTTATGAGACGGCAAAACCTTTGGCTTCTGCCATTTTGGTGCCAAGCAACTCCAAAATTACCCAGCTCAGCCAGCTGAAGGGTAAACGTATTGGGGTTCACCGCGGTTCAAGCTCACATTATCTATTGGTGCAGGCAGTACGTAAGGCCGGTTTGCAATGGACAGATGTTCAACCAATCTGGCTCAGTCCGGCTGATGCCCGTGCGGCTTTCCAGAAAGGTGCGATCGATGCCTGGGCCATTTGGGATCCGTACTATGCTGCGGCACAACTGGAAGATAAGGCCAAGGTACTGACCACAGGTAAAGGCTTAAGTCCAAATTACACCTTCTATCTGGCTTCAAATGATTTGGTTAAAAATCATCCTCAGGCACTCAAAGGCATTATCAAGCAGCTTAATGTTGCCGATAAATGGGTACAAAGCAACAAGGCTGCGACTGCAAGCCTGTTTGCTCAAAGCACAGGTCTGAAACCGATTGTCAGCCAGACTTTTATCCAGCGCCGTCCTAACCCGTCTGGTGCTGCTCTGCTCAGCAAAAAAGTGATTGCCGATCAGCAAGAGCTCGCCAACCGTTTTAGCGAACTCAAGATCATTCCGAAATCTATCAATATTCAGCAAGCCGTTTGGGCAGGCAAATAATCTAAGGATCAATGCAATGAAAATTTTCTGGTTTATTCCTACGCATGGTGACAGTCGTTATTTAGGCACAAGCAAAGGCGCCCGTCAGGTCGATCATGCTTATATGAAACAGATTGCGGTCGCGGTAGATAACCTGGGTTATGAAGGCGTACTCATTCCAACCGGCCGTTCATGTGAAGATCCATGGATTACCGCTGCCAGCCTGATCGATGCCACTAAAAATTTGAAATTCCTGGTGGCATTACGTCCAGGCGTCACCACGCCGGCACTGGCTGCGCGTATGGCAGCAACTTTTGACCGTTTGTCTGGCGGTCGCGTTCGGCTGAACCTGGTCACTGGTGGTGATGAGCAAGAGCTTAAAGGTGACGGTGTCTATGAAGATCATGCGACACGTTATGAAACTGCGGCTGAATACACCACCATCTGGCGTGAAATTTTAAAACGTTCACATACGGGTGAAAGTTTCACTTTCCACGGTGAACATTTAAGTGTCGATGATGCAAAACTGCTTTATCCACCGGTACAACAGCCTTACCCACCGCTTTGGTTTGGCGGCTCTTCCGATGCAGCCGTGGAATTGGCCACCGACCAGGTCGATACTTACCTGACTTGGGGCGAACCACCAGCAGCCGTGAAAGAAAAAATTGAAAATGTCAAAGCCAAAGCTGCCGCCAAAGGCCGTAGTTTAAGTTACGGTATCCGTTTACACGTGATTGTCCGTGAAACCAATGAACAGGCATGGGCTGCTGCTGAAGAGCTAATTCAGTATGTGGATGATGCCACCATAGCCGCTGCACAACAAAAATTCAAACAGATGGATTCCGTCGGCCAGCGTCGTATGGCAGAACTGCACAACGGTGACCGCACTAAACTTGAAGTATCTCCAAACCTTTGGGCAGGTGTAGGCCTGGTTCGTGGCGGTGCAGGTACAGCACTGGTGGGTGACCCTGAAACTGTCGCTGCACGCATTCAGGAATATGCGGACTTGGGTATTGATACCTTTATTTTCTCAGGCTACCCACATCTGGAAGAGTCCATTCGTTTTGCCGAACTGGTGTTCCCGCTGTTGCCTTTAGAAACCCGTAAAAAACTGGCTCAACCGAACTTGACTGGTCCTTTTGGTGAAATCGTGGCAAATAACTATGTTGCTGATGAGGCCAAGAAGGAAGTGAAATATCAGGAGCCGGCTTAATGAGCACAAGCATTTCTACGGGAGCCTTGGCGAAACCCAAGGTTTCACGTGGAACACAATTTGGGCAGCGTTTGCTGCCCTGGCTGTTCCCGATTGCCCTAATTCTGGTCTGGCAAATTGCCTCCAGTACCGGGTTGTTGGAAAGCCGTATTCTACCTGCACCGACGGCGGTCGTAGCTGCATTCTGGCATCTGCTGATCAGTGGTGAACTTTGGCAACACGTCAAAGTGAGTGCCGGACGTGCCCTGCTTGGTTTATTGGTCGGTGGCGGTTTGGGTTTATTACTCGGCCTGCTCAATGGTTCTTCGAAGACAGCCTCCACCCTGCTGGATACCACTTTACAGATGATCCGTAATATCCCGGCTTTGGCCTTAATTCCTTTGGTGATTTTATGGTTCGGGATTGATGAATCTGCCAAGCTGTTTTTGGTCGCTGTAGGCGTGTTCTTCCCGCTGTATATCAATACCTATCATGGCATTCGCTCAGTCGATCCACAATTGATCGAGATGGGTAAAAGCTACGGTTTAACGCGCTGGCAGTTGTACAAAGAAATTATTTTACCGGGTGCGATGCCGTCAATTCTGGTCGGATTACGCTTTGCACTGGGTCTGGTCTGGGTGCTGCTGATTGTGGCCGAAACCATTTCCGCTCAATCCGGCATTGGTTATATGACCATGAATGCACGTGAATTCTTACAAACTGACGTGGTCTTGGTGGGGATTTTACTTTACGCCCTGCTTGGAAAACTGGCGGATGTATTGGCCGTCGCTTTAGAAAAATACCTGCTGCGTTGGCATGCTGGCTATCAAAAATAAGGAATAAGACATGACTGATTTAAGCATCGGGCGTCATGCTTCTGAAGAACGCTCCATACCTCAACAACCTGACCATACAGATATCAACCCCAACGCTGTGGTGGGTGCAGAAATTCTGATTGAACAGCTGCACAAATTCTATGGTGAAGTGAAAGTTCTGGAAGATCTGGACCTGCACATTCAACCGGGTGAATTCCTGGCCATTGTTGGACGCAGTGGCTGTGGGAAAAGTACCCTGCTGCGTCTGATTGCCGATCTGGAACAACCGAGCTATGGCGAAATCAAGTTTAAATCAGCACGTCATATTCGCGAAGGCATCACCAGCGATGACATTCGGGTCATGTTCCAGGATCCACGACTGTTGCCATGGCGGAGTATTGAGCAAAATGTACAATTGGGTTTAGCCAAAGAGCATCAAGCCAATGCCTCTGCCCTGCTAGAAAAAGTCGGCCTGAAAGAAAAGGCAGGACTGTGGCCATCACAACTTTCAGGCGGTCAGCGTCAGCGTACTGCACTGGCCCGGGCCTTATCGCATAAACCGCGTATTTTGCTGCTCGATGAGCCCCTAGGTGCACTGGATGCACTCACCCGTTTGGACATGCAGAACCTGATTGAAAAACTCTGGACTGAACAGGGCTTTACCGCCATTTTAGTGACCCATGATGTCAGTGAAGCCGTACAACTGGCCGACCGGATTATCCTGTTAGATAAGGGGCACATTGCCCAGCAGTTTAAAGTTGATTTGCCTCGACCACGTAAAAAAGATTACACCTTTACCGAGCTGGAACAGCAAGTATTAAATGCGGTATTGGCAACCTGAGCATGCAACACGGCGATAACGAATCTAAACAATCCGTTATCCTGCCTCGGTTTATACATGTTTTAGTCCAGCCTAAACATACTCTTTAATTTTTTTAAAACCGCACCAAATCTGAACACAAAAGACCAGTCGTATCATTTACCCAAAAAATCAATCCCATTTAATCATTTATATAAAAAATGCAATCATTGCCTATCTGTAGGCCCTATAGGATTTTTAACTCATTAAATAGCTAACCTACAGAATAAACTATCAATTATAATAAAAATGCAATTTTTAGTAATGCACAAATCTGCCGATTTGCCGTACAATTTGCCTTTCCCCTTTAATTTTTTAAATTTGCCAATGGAACAAAAAAAGAGTACACAAAAAAGACATCAATTGCTAAATGCTGCACTCGATGTATTTTCCCTTTACGGTTTTAATGGGGCAAGCTTAGACGAGATTGCTCAGATTGCTGAAATGCATAAATCGAATATTTTCTATTATTATGAAAATAAAGAAGCTTTATATGTAGAAGTGCTCACCACCGTTCTACAGAAATGGCTTGCGCCACTGCAAATGCTGGAATCCGAGCTGGAACCAGAAGAAGCCATTAGCAACTATTTAATGCAAAAAATTGAGGTTTCTCGCACTCAACCGAAAGCATCCCGACTGTTTGCGCTGGAAGTGATTCAAGGTGCCCCGCATATTTTGCCAATTCTAAAAGGTCCTTTAAAGAAACTGTTTAAGCGCAAGGCTAAAGTGATTAGCGTGTGGCAGGAACAGGGGAAAATTGCCAAAGAAATTGATCCTGAACTGCTGATTTTGAATATTTGGGCATTGACGCAAAACTATGCAGATTTTGCTACCCAAATGGAAATGGTCACGGGTAAAACCTTGCGTAACCGTTCAATGCAGCAACGTTGCATCCAGCATACTGTACATATGATGTTATATGGCGTGATTCCCCGTTCATAAACCTTAAATTATCATTGATGATAATTTTGGCATACGACCATAGCCCACTATGGTCGCCGAATTACCACTCTTCGCAGTTTTATCTTATCGTTTGATATAATTTTGACAGCTTTTGCGCACCCAATAATAAATTTTCTTCCCAATCCAAATGCGCAGTTTCATTGGCCCCATCGGTAATATATTTCACTGAAATAAATCGTACACCCAATTTCTTGCAGACTTTGGCCATCGCATAGCCCTCCATGTCCACCAAATTGCACGGCACTTTGGGCAATCCCGTTTCAAAGCTATCGCCCGTTCCGCAAATGCCTTGAGGCAAATGCTGAAAATAGGACTGCAAATGAATTTCTGCAGGATAATCATGATCCATCGGCGTCACACCGACTGCAAAACCGAGCGGCGATACATCCATATCGCGTTGCACAAAGGTACTCACTTCCACCAGTTCATGCGCATTAAAATGTGAACTTCCCGCAGTGCCCAAGTTAAGTAAGGTCTTGCAACCGGTCCTGTGAATCACTTCAAAGGCTTTAAATGCAGCATTGACTTTACCAATGCCACTGTAATGCACCTCTATGCCTGCCTGTTCAAACAGACCTTTAGATTCATTCGGCAATGCCATAATTAAAGCCAAGTCAGACATAGCGAAACCTTGTGTATGTGTAAATTTTAAAGTGTGCACATTAGAAAAGAATTAGCGAATGAGTGCAAATTTAAAATCATGATCATCCTGCTATCTAAGCATTTAATACATCCTGATTCACTTGAATATTTGAACTGACTGATCTGTTCTTCAACGCTATTGATCTTCTACATTCCGATCTTTTTCAAACACTATTTTTTTGACAAAAATCCAATATTTTTTTGTATGAAAACACAACAACAAGACGAAAGCCTAAGATTATGGCAATATATAGCCCTGATAACTTTTCACTTATTGATTCGCCCATGAAGCTGCTCCGCCTGAATGCTTTAGCGCCAGATTTTCAATTGCCAAAAACTGCCGTGACCCTTGGTAATTTCGACGGCGTACATTTGGGTCATCAGGCAATGATCAAACAGCTTCAAGAACAGGCAGCAGCCCAGAATCTAAAAACCCTGGTGATGATTTTTGAGCCGCAACCTCTGGAATTTTTTAAAGGGTATGAGGCGCCGCCACGGATCACCTCACTACGTGAAAAAGTCGAATATCTCACCGAGCTCGGTGTCGACTATATTGCAGTAGCCAAATTTGATAATCATTTCCGCAGCTTAAGTGCTGAAGAATTTGCCGACATTTTAAAACACAAACTCAATGCCGATTCCCTGGTTTTAGGCGACGACTTTCATTTCGGTAAAAACCGTCAAGGCAATAGTGAATTTTTAAAAAATTATGGTTTTCAGGTGACCAATTTAAGCACCGTAGCCTTAGCGGGTGAACGTATCAGTTCCACCCGAATCCGCCAGACGCTACAAGCGGGTGATTTAGCCTTGGCGGCCAAATTGCTGGGACGTCCCTATAGCATCACGGGTCGGGTACAATATGGTGATCAAATTGGACGCACCATTGATTTTCCAACCATTAATGTAGCGTTGAAACGTCATAAACCCTGTTTGAACGGGATTTACGGCGTAGAAGTGATATGTGAAACCGAATCTTTAAAAGATAAAGTGAAGGCCGACAATCCTGAAAAATTGGGGATTGCAGGCTATGAATCCACGGCCCTGTTTGGTGCAGGACATGTGGGTACACGACCGGCCATCAAACAAGTCCATCCCGAATGGCGATTAGAAGTACATTTTCCTGATGTTTCTGCTAATCTGTATGGCCTGTTAATGCGGGTGACATTCTTGAACTATTTACATGGTGAAAAGGACTACCCTTCGCTTGAAGCATTGAAAGCGGGAATTGACGATGATGTAGAAAAACTGCTTGAGTTTAGACACAACACCCCCAATTTTCCCTTTTAAATCCCCATATTTTTTTATTGTAAAACGCGTCAGCCTAAGACTGATTAAATTGGAAGACAACTTGCATGAGCGATAAGCAAACTCCTGAAAATGCAGTGGATTATAAAGCCACGCTAAACCTCCCAGGTACTGAATTTGCAATGAAAGCAAATTTGGCAGTACGTGAAGCGAAATGGTTAGAAGAGTGGTATGCCGACAACATTTATCAGCAGATTCGTGCATCGCGTATTGGCAAGAAAAAATATGTGCTTCATGATGGCCCTCCCTATGCTAACGGTCAAATCCACTTGGGCCACGCGGTCAATAAAGTCTTAAAAGACATCATTATTAAAAGCCGTATCATGGACGGTTTTGATGCACCGTATGTACCGGGCTGGGACTGTCACGGTTTGCCAATCGAACTCAAAGTAGAAGAAAAAGTCGGTAAAGTGGGCGTTAAAGTTGATGCGTCTACCTTCCGTAAAGCCTGCCGTGAATATGCCTACACTCAAGTCGAACTACAAAAGAAAGACTTCATACGTATGGGCGTGTTTGGTGACTGGGACAATCCTTACCTCACCATGAACTTCAAACAGGAAGCCGACATTGTTCGCTCGCTGGGTGCCATTGCCAAAGCCGGTCATATTGAACCGGGTTTAAAACCTGTGAACTGGTGTCTGGACTGTGGTTCGGCATTGGCTGAAGCAGAAGTTGAATACGAAGATAAAAAATCGGACGCGATTGATGTCGGTTTTACCGTCGTTGATTTGGCAGATCTGTCTGTACGTTTAGGCATTCAAGTGACTGACCGCACTGACATCGTAATCTGGACCACTACCCCTTGGACACTTCCTGCCAACCAGGCAGTTGCCCTGCACGCGGAAATTGAATACCAGTTGGTAAAAGCACGTGGTGAAGATAAATCTGCACAAAACTTTATCCTGGCGAAAGATCTGGTTGAATCTGCAACTGAACGTTATGGTTTTAGCACCGTTGAAATGATCGCAGATTTTGCCGGTAGCAAACTTGAAAACCTACAACTGCAACATCCTTTAATTAGCGACCGTCAGGTACCCGTAATTTTAGGTGAACACGTGATTGCAACCAGCGGTACTGGTGCGGTACATACTGCGCCTGGCCATGGTGTGGATGATTATAAAGTTGGCCTACTGTATAACTTGAAAGTCGATAATCCAGTCGGCGGTAATGGTGTGTATTTACCAACTGCACCGATTTTTGCCGGTGAGCACATTTATAAAGCCAACCCTAAAATTATTGAAGCATTAAGTGAAGCGGGCAAACTTTGGGCACATCACCCCATCAAGCATAGCTACCCACATTGCTGGCGTCATAAAACCCCGATTATCTTCCGTGCGACACCACAATGGTTCATCAGCATGGATGCCAAAGGCTTACGTCAAAATGCACTCAATGCAATTGAAAATGACATCAGCTTTGTACCGGATTGGGGTAAAAACCGTATCCAATCAATGATCGAAGGTCGTCCGGACTGGTGTATTTCACGTCAACGTACCTGGGGTGTGCCAATTCCGTTCTTCGTACATAAAGATACCAATGAATTGCACCCACGTACCCCGGAATTGACCGAAGAAGTTGCGAAACTGATCGAACAGGAAGGGATTGATGGCTGGTATAACCGTGATGCTTCTGAGTTCATCGGTGCCGATGCTGAACAGTACAATGCAGTACGCGATACCCTAGACGTATGGTTCGACTCTGGAACAACCCACTTTGCCGTGCTTCGTGAACGTGAAGAATTGACAGACCCTGCTGATTTGTATCTTGAAGGTTCAGACCAGCACCGTGGCTGGTTCCAGTCTTCATTGTTGACTTCAATTGCCATCAATGAACGTGCGCCTTATAAAGGCCTGTTGACTCATGGCTTCGTGGTAGATGAAAAAGGCCGCAAGATGTCGAAGTCGATCGGTAACGTAATCACTCCGCAAGACATCATTAAAGATATGGGTGCTGACGGTTTACGTTTCTGGATCGCCTCTGCGGATTACCGTTATGAAATGACTGCCGGTAAAGAAATCTTTAGCCGTGCCTCGGACGGTTACCGCCGTATCCGTAACACATTGCGTTTCTTGCTTGCCAACTTGAACGGTTTCCAGCCAGCAACTGATGCATTGCCAGTCGATCAGTTGATTGCCTTGGATCAATACATCTTGCAACGCGCAAGCGATGTACAAAAAACTATTCAGCAAGCTTATGAAGATATGAACTTCCATATCGTTACTAACGCGTTGACCAACTTCTGTATCAATGACTTGGGTGGTTTCTACCTCGACATCATCAAAGACCGTCAATACACCACCAAAGCGGACTCTCAGGCACGTCATTCTGCACAAACTGCACTATATCATCTGGTACAAGCTTTCGTTCGCTGGATGGCACCAATCTTGACCTTTACTGCTCAAGAAGCTTGGCCACTGATTCCAGGTCAAACCGAGAAATACGTGTTCACAGCTGAGTGGTATGACATTCCAGTGGCTTCAACTGCAAACCTAGTTTCAGAAGCCGACTGGCAGACTTTAATTAGCGTTAAATCTGCGGTAAACAAGCAAATTGAAGCGGCACGTAATGCCAAACTGATTGGTTCTAACCTTTCAGCCAAAGTTGAACTTTGGGCCAATGCGGCATTAAAAGCGGTATTGGATCAACTTGGTGATGAACTTCGTTTCGTACTGATTACTTCACAAGTGCTGGTGAATAACTTGGATGAAGCCCAAGGTGAAGCGACCGATCTTGAAGGTTTACGCGTTAAAGTTTCAGCAGCAGATGGCGAAAAATGTGCACGCTGCTGGCATGTTCTGCCTGATGTAAATACACATCACGAACATCCAGGTCTTTGTTCTCGTTGTATTATTAACCTTCCTACAGGTCAAGGCGAAGAGAGAAAGTATGCCTAATCCGCAAAATAAAAAGGGCTTATTTCAGTTCTACCCACACAATTTGCTGTGGGTGGGATTATCCATTGTTGCCATTCTTCTGGATCAATGGACCAAATGGTTTGCAACAACCCATCTGAATTATGCAGATCCTGTACCTGTACTGCCCTTTTTAAACTGGACATTGCTACATAACTATGGCGCAGCCTTTAGTTTCTTGTCCGATGCCGGTGGATGGCAACGCTATTTCTTTACTTCGCTGGCAGCGTTAGTGTCTGTGATTTTTGTGTTTTGGCTGATGCGTATGCCGAAAAAAACCGTGATTTTGCCTATGGCGATTGCCCTGATTCTGGGGGGTGCCATCGGTAACCTGATTGACCGTGTAAGCTTAGGTTATGTGGTCGATTTTATTCACGTGTATTATCAGAACCACCACTTTCCTGCTTTTAATATTGCCGATAGTGCCATTACCGTGGGTACTATCTTGCTCCTGATCGATACGTTTTTCCTAGAAAAACAACGTATTCAACGTGCGGAAGCGCAACACAATGACTGATTTTATTAATCCAAACGAGGAAACTCGTATTGAAGATGGCTCTAAAGTAGAGCTGCATTTTTCCGTGGCCATTGAAAATGGCGTGGAAATTGACAACACCCGTAACCGTGAAGAACCTGTCAGCCTCGTGATGGGTGATGGCAGCTTGTTGCCGGGCTTTGAAAAAGCCCTCTTCGGTTTACGTGCTGGTGACCGTCGTACCGTGAGTCTTCCTCCTGAAGAGGCTTTTGGTCCCTGGAATGCTGAAAACGTACAAAAGTTTGACACGGTTAAATTCGAGCAGACCCCTGTTGTAGGTCATATGATTGAGTTTGAAGATAAAGCCAAGCAAAGCTTATTTGGCGTGGTGAAATCGGTTGGTGAAGATATTACTGAAATTGATTTCAATCACCCGCTTGCCGGCAAAGATATTACCTTTGAAGTCGAAATCTTTAAAGTGACTCCTGCAGGCCAGCAAGGCATTAAAATTATGTAAGGTTTCAGCCTTATGCCTTTAAAAGCTCCTTCGGGAGCTTTTTTATTTTCTGTTTTTATCACAAGATTTGAAAATACAAATCCATAATATTCAATGAATAACATTCATAATAAGTTAGAGATGAAAATTTTAAAAATTTAGGCTCAATACATGAAAATATATATTGTCGTGGGTAGCGTGCGTGAAGGCCGGACTGCAATTAAAGTAGCACGCTGGGTAAAACGCAGCATCGATCAAGCCAATTTTAGTACCGTTCAGGCCGAACTGGTCGATTTAAAAGAATGGAATCTGCCAATTTTTGCCGGCAGCCATCCACCCATTACCGGCATTTATGATCAACCCAAACAGCAAGATTGGGCCGACAAAGTGGCTTCGGGCGATGCCTTTATTTTTATCAGCCCTGAATATAATCATGGCTACAGTCCAGCGCTTAAAAATGCCTTCGATTACGTCGGTAAAGAATGGCAAGGTAAACCTGCAGCGTATATTGGCTACGGTGCCACCAATGGCTCCCGTTCCATAGACCAGATTCGCCAGGTTGGAACACAACTTGGCTTAGTTGACAGTAATGCAGTCATTGAAATTCGCGATATTTTTTCACGTAATAAAACCGAAGAATTTGAACCCAATGACTTTGATGAAAAAACCTTAAAAAATGTGCTAGATAAACTGATTCAATACGTAAGTTCCTGATGTGAAGAACTGTTGTACGCTTAAGCTTACAAAAGTTGAAGAATATATCTACTTTTCACACATTACCTTTCACGATATATTTAACTCATACCGAGACAGGAAGTCTCTAAGTTTAAAACTAAGAAGATAAGCGATATAACAGCAGGATGCTGCAAGGTACGACAGGAGTTATACCTTAAAATGAATATGAAAAAGCCTCGACAGGATGTCGGGGCTTTTTTTTGCCCAGGGTGTTGATCTGACTGACCATTTATCGAAAACTTGAACCCAACCTACTAAAATTTACATGCGACTGAAATTTCAAACCCTATAATCATCACCATTCAAAAATGATGAATCACTGGAATAATCTTCAAAATTATTCCAGCCATTCTCAACAAAATAATAAAAAGGAACGATCAAGACAAGTAGACCTTTTTTGATGCCATGTACCGTGATGCCCTGTTACTACAATGGCAAAAAGGTGATGTAGCCATTGTGGATAATATCAAGATCGCCCATTGGCGTATGAATGGCGAACAAGGCAATCGTAAACTGATCCAGATCCAGGCCAATGCCTTTAATGCCGATGAGCATTATGCAGCCTAATACAATCAAATCATAAATGCCGACCTTTTCAAAAGCCCGCCTCAGGGCTTTTGAATATTATGGACTGCATTATTTCGCAGTCATTTTCAGCAGTCTGGCATTGTTACCATCTTCCAGTATCCAAATTGAACCGTCTGGGGCTTGCAGCAAATCACGGATACGTTGCTTCATATCCACGCGCTGAACTTCAGTCACAGGTTTCATGGCTGTATCTACGACAATAATGGCTTTGGAAGATAAACCACCTATCAGGGCTTTATTTTTCCATGCAGGAAATTGGGAACCATTATAAAAAATCAGGCTGGATGGTGAGATAACGGGAGTCCAGCTGATCTCAGGCGCTTTAAATTCAGGGCGGGTATTATGATCAGGAATATCTCGACCATCATAATGATCTCCATTTGAAACCACGGGATAACCGTAATTTTCACCTTTTAGAATCAGGTTCAGTTCATCCCCACCTTTGGGACCCATTTCGGCAACCCAAAGTTTTCCTTGCGCATCAAATGCAATGCCTAATGGATTACGATGTCCCAATGACCAGACCTGTTTTGCAACCTCACCCTGACCGCTAAACGGATTAGCTGCGGCGGCTGTACCATCTGCATTTAAACGCAATATTTTGCCTAAATTGGATTGCATATCTTGGGCAGGAGTAAATTTCTGACGTTCACCCGAACTCAGCCAAAGTTTTCCATCCTGACCAAACAGGAGCCGATGAGCATAATGCCCCTGCCCTTGAACCTTGGACACTTGTTGCCAAATGGTGGTTAAGTTTTTAACTTGTGGTTTTTGGCTATTGGACAAGTCTAATTCACCACGTGCCACCACAGCCCCGTAGCCTTCCTGTCCTGCTTCTGCATAACTTAAGTAAATGATATGGTTCTGAGCAAATTGAGGGTGCAAGGCGATATCGCCCAAGCCTCCTTGTCCACCATAGGCCACTTTAGGCATGCCTTTAACTTCGGTCTTGTGTTTGGTTTGAGAATCAAATAGCTGTAACTTTCCCTTTCTTTCCGTCACCAATAAACGGCCATCTTCTAATGCGGTCATAGCCCAAGGTTCATTAAACTGGGTCATGGTCGCCAGTTTATAAGTTTGATTAACTGAACTTGAAACGGCTGTAGAAGATGAAGTTTCAGTGGCTTGTTTAGATTCTAAATTTTTTGAAGAGTCAGTCTGTGCATTACACGCGGTTAAACTCGATGTACTGATTAATATAGTTGTGGTCAGCATACAGTGTCGGAATATTTTCATCTTTATTATCCTTTGCTATTCAAATAGCTCAGCACTTTTATTCTAAATAAAATATTGAAAATCACTATTTTTTATTGGTAACAAACTTTCATTTCGATTGGTCTGGTGGGAGTTGTGTAAGACATAACGTACATAAAATGGTTCTATTGGCTTCTATCTCCTTCAAGATAAATTTCTTATTCTAAATTCATCAGGAGACAGGACGTTTCCCAAACAGAAAACAACAATAATAAGGTTTGAGCATCAGGAAGTTAGGTAGAACAACTGTTCTATCTAAGCAACGCATACAAAGAAGCCCTATCAGGATGATGGGGCTTCTTTTTTATTAAAGTGATTTAAGCTATGCCTTTTAAGCTTTTGAGATAAGCTGCAACGTCTTTATTTCCTGCCATTTCAGCAAGTTCTAATGCCGTATAGGTACTGCGATGATTAATATCTGCACCTTTACTGATCAATAGTTTCACGACTTCTAAATGATCATTTTCAGCCGCCGCGTGTAAAGCGCTATAGCCTTCTTCATCGGCAGAATTGACGTCTAGACCTTCCTGTAAGGCCTGCTCGACTTGGTCGATGTCGCCTAAAGAGGCCCAATAAACCAGTTCAGGAAGATGCAGTTCATCATCATCTTCAGGGATTGGGGAGAATGAGTTGAGTTTCATAGCTTTTCCTAAAAACCAAATTCAAACTAGATTTAAAATGCATCAGGCTTCATGAATTCAAGGCCAGTTAATTCAGAAGCTATACCATAAATAAATTGTGAACCTGAAGTTTTAATAAATTCGTTTAGTAACCAGTTATGATTAACATTAAAATGACCTGAAAATGAAATAGGGTCATAACGACTTAATTCACTTAGTCTATGCATTGCAGCATATATCAAAACTAAAGATGAATTTTTTATATTGTTGTGATTTTTTACAGATTTTTTTAAGTACCATCGATTTTGTGTTGAATAAATAGGAATAATCCTAGTTCTAATAGAGCTATGATATTTAGCAAACTCGACTAAGCTGCTTTCTATATCTCTACCAGACCATTTAAATCGTCTTTTTCTCCTAATTTCATATATGCCATTATTTTCATACAACTCAAATCCAGGCTGTATTGTGTTTCTAGTATGAGCATTAATATATCTTTTATTGATCTCAGCATGAAACCAAGCTTCTTTACTTCCATCTCTTCTCAAAAAGCATTGGTTTTCTAAGGGGATAAACAGTTCAGTAGAACTACTATAGGTAAAACAGTAAGCTCTATGTATAAAAGGTAGATGCCAAAAAATCTCTTTTAAACTAAAGTTTTTTCCAGCATTTGTTGGCTCGCCTAAATAATTGCATAATGCTGGTAATATGCCAGAGCCTTGAAAATCAACTATTTCATTATCTAAAGATTTTTTTATACCAGTAGTTCGTCCTCCAACTCCATGATATTCATCAAATTCCTGACTTTTAGCTGTTAAAAGAGCTTTTGTCGCATTTAGAAAACAATAATACAAAGTTAAAGGAGCTGATAATTCTGTTAAGTTTAAAGAGGCTGTATAAAAACCACGTGCTTGTTCCCAATAAAATAAAGCATCTTTTTGATGATTTTTCTTCAACCATAGAGATACAAAATTCCATGGGTCAGAACATAAGACACGTGAAGATCTAAAGTCAGGTGATTTTATACAGCCATGTAAACTAATTGCTTTACCTGATATAAAAAGCTTATGAGCCGACATTCGAACCCTTAATTAAATTTCTATTTAAAATAAATATTTATATTAATACTATTCTTTATTTCAGAATTTAAAAAGCCCCCTTTCGGAGGCTTCTTTTTTAAACTTAACTTCTAAACTTTAGACACTGCTGGTTCAGCTGAACCGATCTTTTCAGACTCATCGTCATGCATAATCAAAGCAACCGCAATCGCTGTAATCAGTACTGGTAAACCCACTGCCATGAAGTTGAAGTACGCAGGTAAGTTCATACCCAATAATCCACCAATCAGAATTGGCCCTACAATCGCGCCCATACGACCAATTGCAGATGACCAACCAATACCTGTTGAACGTATTGCCAAAGGATAGAACTGTGCAACATAACTATAAAGAAGCATTTGCGAACCAATCGAAGCTGCACCCGCCAGGAATACCAAGATGTAAAGCAGGAACTGGTTAGACTGGAAGCCCATAAGACTCATCACAATCGCACCCATCATACCTAAGAACATCAATACAGGTTTTAAATGGAAACGGTCCGCAAGAATACCACCACCGACAATACCAACCACAGCACCTATGTTCATGACCATCATGAACATCAAGCTGTTATCCATTGAATAGCCTGCAGCCATCATCAGCTTCGGTAACCAGCTGCTGAGTGCATACATAGTCAGCAAGCAGGTGAAAAATGCTACCCAAAACAATAAAGTATTGGTTGCACGACCTCGACGGAACAAGCTCACCACGTTTGCAGCTTCAGGCACATTTTCCTGAGGTAAGGTAAAGGTTGTTGTATCTGTTACTTTTACATTCGGCGCTAAGCGACGCACAATACGACGTGCTTCAGCCTGCTTATTTACCTTCACAATAAAAGACAAAGATTCTGGTAGGAATTTCCAGATTACAGGCAGTAAAAATAAAGGAATACCCGCGATAAAGAACATGATTTGCCAACCAAAATCCGGGGTAAACCATGAGCCGAGTAAAGCAGCCATTACGCCACCTACCGCATAACCACTGAACATGGTAGTCACAAGTGTGCTACGCATCTTTTGTGGGGCATATTCAGAAGTCAGTGCCACCAGGTTTGGCATCACACCACCAATACCAAGACCGGCAAGGAAGCGTAACATACCAAATTCAGTGGGATTAGAAGCAAAACCACCTGCAAAGGTTAAACCACTAAATAATACGATACAGATCATAATCACTTTTTTACGACCAATCTTGTCCGCCAAGGAACCAAAGATCATCGCGCCAAACATCATGCCTGCAAGCGCAGTACTGGCAAGCATTCCCGCTTGAACGGCACTTAGGCCCCAGTCCTTCATTAATAGTGGTAAAGTTACACCATTAATCGCCAAATCATAACCATCAAATAAAATTACCAGTAAACACCAAGCAACTACATTGAAGTGAAAAGGCGTAAATTTCGCATTGTCGACTACAGAATTAATATCTACAGTTTCCGTTGTCATCGTTCTCATCTCCCATGAGTACTTGTCCACATACCTAACAATCAATTGTTAAGTAAAATTTATCGCAGCCAATATACGCATATGATTTTTTATAAACAATAAGACTAAAGATTATGAATTTTCCTTAAAATATTAAAGATATCCATATGTATTAAAAGGATTTATTTACAAAATAAATGACTTTTGATTTGGTATTAATTAGAGTGATACAGGTCACATTTTTGAATAAAAACCAATCAATCATTTTATTTTTATTAATATAATCTAAACAATATCGGATATAAAAACGACTATAAAATTTTCTAATTTAAAAAATATATGTTCTGAATTTTTGTATTTTTATGAAATATCATTTATAAATATTCCCCGCAAAAAAAACACCCCCAGCCTTTTGGCTGGGGGTGTTTGGAATAATGAGCTGGCGATGACTTACTCTCACATGGGTAATCCCACACTACCATCAGCGCTAAGAGGTTTCACTTCTGAGTTCGGGAAGGGATCAGGTGGTTCACTCTTGCTATTGTCGCCAGCACAACTGTTTATGATTACTCGCTATGGTCTTATTTACGTTGCTTTTGCTTCGTTTTGCCTAGCTTTGGTCAAATGAGTTATTAACAGAGATACTTGAGTTGAATATTGTCTTACTAACGAGCTTATGAATCAAGCTGTTTTGCTGAATATCGAATCAATTGAGCTTTTATACAACAACTGTTTGGGTGTTGTATAGTCAAGCCTCACGAGCAATTAGTATTGGTCAGCTTCATGCGTCACCG
>NZ_NEGA01000019.1 GCF_002135315.1 Acinetobacter sp. ANC 3903
AACTTCGAGTCATTTCTACCATCAATCAATGAAAATAATTTCGATCAATCAACCAGTAAAAATCCACACAAGTTGTTCTTCATAATCTCTTAATGATCTTCTTGCTGATTCGTCACCAGCAAGCTAGGTCGGCTATATTACACTAGATATTCTCAGTGTCAATCAGTAATTCAAATTATTTTAAACTTTCTTTCTAAAACCCAATCTTAACACTTCGTGCTAAGTTGCTGTTTTATCAGAAGTTTTAATCTTCATCACCGCCGATGGATGTGCATTCTACAGGATTTCAGAGGGCTTGCAACACCTTTTTTAAATGAGTTGAATTGTGTGTTTATTTTATAAACCACAAAATTTATAAGTAATTGTTTTATATATTTAAATTATTTAAGAAAAATGTTTATTATTTTCTTTCGAAATATCAATAGATAATAAGATATTGATATTTATCTATTTTTAGTATTTTAAAATACAAAAAGCAGAGCTTATGCCCTGCTTTTTGCTTTAAATTCAACCGAATTAGAACTTCATACTCATCCGTGCCCAGTAGTTACGTCCAATATTGTTAAACTGTTCATTACTGTCAAAACCAAAACCTGAACTGCCAGCTTTATTTAGATGCTCGGTATAGGTTTTATCAAAAACATTATCAATACCGACTGATACATCCACCCCATCACGTAAATGATAGGTGCCATTTAGGGACAAAGTTGTAAAACCTGCACTTTCTTTAAAGTCCTTACCTACGATATTACCTTGATTTTGACTAATGCGACTTTGATCATCCACTACTCTCCATAATGCACCGAGTGTATATTTATCCTGAATATAACGAAGATTTACTCGCCCTTCTAAAGGTGCAATTTGCGGTAAAGGTTTATCATCGATGGTATTTTTACCCCAAGCATACATCGCACTGACATCAGCTTGCAGATGATTGGTAAATTGATAACCCATACCCGCTTCTGCACCTGCAATGGTAGCATCCACATTGCGTGAATCTGCTGCATTGACCATCATGCTTGGCATCTTGGCTGGATCATAAGTCATCAGGATAAAATCATTAATTAATCCTGCATAAGCTGATACCCATGAGTTCAATGCACCATGCTGATGTTGATAGCCTAAATCTAGTTGTAAAGTCTTTTCTGTATCTAAACGTTTAAAGGTATGCATAGTACCTTCATAATCTGTTTTAAAAAGTTCCCAATAATCCGGCATACGTTCAACATACCCCAAACCAAGATAGCTTTTGGCATCATGATCTGGATGCTGGCTTTCTAAGCGTAAAAAGGCACTTGGTAAGGTCTCAGTCCGCTTCACCCCTTTTGCCAGTTTTTCCACACTCACATCATCAACTCGTACACCACCCAGCAATTTATGTTGCTCATTCAACTGATAGCTTAATTCACCGAATGCACCATAGGAATTAAATTTCATATCGGTTGTCACTGGCATCTTCATCATGGCTGAACTCATCCCGCCAGCATGATGGTTTTGCTGTGAATCCACACCCGATACAAGTTGAAACTTATCCCATTCACTGGTCATCACGAAACGTGTATTAAGCGTACGGCGCGTCACATTCATGGACTTATCTGCTTCAAGAACATCACGTAAGCTATAGTTATCCATGACATGATCGTTAAAGTTGTAATTGATTTGCCCTTCAACTTTTTTAATCACGTCACTGATATTCTTTTTCTCAAATCGCAAGCCTAGACTTTCCCGGGCAAATTTAGAGCCATCCATATCACGGCCAGCATACACCGCTTCACCATCAGCTTTACCACCCGTCAGTTCTAGCCAGGTATTTTCATCCGGTGTCCAGCCAATCGCCAGATCAGTATTCCAGCGCTCCCATGCCGATGGAACGCTGTCCCCATTGCCATCTTGATAATCATCTGCCTCAGAACGATTGGCATTCAGACGGATGTATTTGGTTTCATCACCAATTGCAGTTTCCACATTCTGATCCAGCCGACCATAAGAACCGAGCAGCACACTTGCCTGACCACGATAATTTTTTTCAGCCGTTAATTCAGTTTCCGGGCCACGCTCAAAGATTACCGTCGCAGCCGAACCGGTATTGGCATATTGAACCGTTTGTGGTCCTTTAATGACCGAAATACGGTCATAACTTTCTGGTGAAATATACGAAGTCGGTGAATCCATACGACTTGGACATGCCCCGAGGTTTTCTGTGCCATCAGTTAAAATTTTAATCCGTGAACCAAACATGCCACGGAAAGTAATATCCCCATTGGTGCCTGCCCCGCTATTGACCGCACTAAAACCGACAATACTTTGTAAATAGTCAGCACCATCACTGGCTGGAATCGGCTGGATCGGCTGTTTTGGATCGGCATGCACAATCAAACCATTGGCATCATTACCCTGATGAGCTGTGGCCACAATGGGCGCTAAAGTTTGCACGATTGCTGTTTGCTGCTCAGCAAAGGCTGAAGCTGAATAACATGCAACACAAATCGCAGCCGTAAGCGGCTGTAAATAAAATTTAGGCTGAGCCATTTTTATCTCACTGAATTCATAAATTAAACACGGCCTAAGTCAATCAAGACCCAAGCAAAATCAATGTGGATTTATGCAAATAGTGGCGGGGCTCGCCCTTGGGGGATTAAAAAGAGTCGTTGTAAGACAAACCAGACATGACCAAAGGTCTTTTGGAAGGCCAGTAAACGTACTTGAATACGGTCTAAAACTTCCTTGACCTCAAGCTCAGGCGGCAACACCAGATTGCCATAGACGGTACAGTACTGACATTGATGATGGGCATCATGATGGTCATGCTCTGCAGACTTTTCATGCTGCTGAGTTATTTGATGATGCTGATGAGAATGTCCGGAAACAGAAAATGGGTAAGAAATTGGTTTTTGTAATAATGCACGGGTAATAGTTTCACAGACCGGAGCAATCTGATATTGCTTCGGTAATAAAGGCTGCAAAAATACAGCAATCTGTAAAAATACTGCTAGAAACGAGAGTAGCAGCCCACCCCGCAGAACCATAGGCAAACCCTAGAATTTGTCGCAGGCAAGTATAACAAAGCCCAATTTGAATTGGGCTTTTTTTTAAACTCTTTAATCCAGAAGTCGTAAGGATTAGCGTTTCACTGCAACTTTTTCTTTTTGACGCTGACGCACCACTTTTTCTACTTTTTCACGTGCACGTTGACGTTTTAAAGGCGATAAATAATCGACAAATAATTTGCCATTTAAGTGATCCATTTCATGTTGAATGCAAACAGCGAGAAGTTCATCCACTTCCATCTCAAAGGATTGACCCTCAAGGTTAATTGCCTCGATTTTTACACGTGACGGACGCTCAACTTTATCGTATATTTGAGGCACTGACAGGCAGCCTTCTTCATAAGGCTGAGTTTCTTCAGTTAATGGCGTGACTTTGGGGTTAATGAATACCATGGGTTGATCTTTGTTTTCAGATAAATCCATGACAATCAGCTGAATGTGACGATCCACCTGTGTGGCAGCCAAACCAATACCTGGGGCTTCATACATGGTTTCAAACATATCGGCTGCGAGCTGACGAATTTCATCAGTAACTTCTTCGACTGGTTTAGCAATGGTACGAAGACGGGGATCCGGGAAACTTAAAATAGGTAATAAGGCCATACGGTGTCCTCACTTATGCCATTGATCAAAAAACAAAATGAAGGAATGCTTCATCAAAAAAATGTGTGTAATATCGTTATTATAACGCAACTACATACATAATTTTAGGAATTATGATAATGAAAAAGGTTTTGAAGGGCATGCCAACTTTTAGTGCCTTGGGGTTTAGAAAACAATTATTGGCACTTGCCGTATGTGTAAGTGTTGGGGCCGGAATGGTGAGCATTGCTGAAGCAGCACCTACCCGTAACGTCAATCCACCTGCATTAAAAGCCGGAGCACCACAAGTTTATGTGGTGAAAAAAGGCGATACTTTATGGGATATTTCCAAAAGATTTTTGAAAAATCCGGTGCGTTGGCCTGAAATTTGGGCCAGCAATAAACATGTGAAAAATCCACACTGGATTTTCCCGGGCGACCGCCTGCTCATGTGTACCTATAATGGCAAACCGATCATCGGTAAAGATGAAGGTGATGGCTGTGAAGGGATTATCCGTCGTTATACTGGTGGCACCAAGTTACAACCTCAGGTTCGGGTGGAATCATTAAACAATGCTATTCCTGTGATTCCACTGGAATACATCAAACAATGGCTAGAACGCAGCACTATTGTGGCACCTGAGTCAGTTACAGGTACGCCTTACATTGTAGGAACTGCTGACCAACGCGTTCTGGCTGCTCAAGGTCAAACCGTTTATGCACGTGGCAATGGACTGGAAGTCGGTCAACGTTATGCGGTTTACCGTGAAGGTGAACCGTATATGTTTACCGATGCAAAAGGCAAAAAATACAATGCCGGTCTTGAATTGACTCAGGTTGCATCTGGAGTTGCGGTACGTGGTGAAAATGACATTACCACCCTAGAACTAACAGATACTTATAATTCTGAAGTTCGTCGTGGCGACCGTGTACTGCCTGAATATGATCCAATGCTGCCAACTGTGTTCTACCCGACCAATGCTGAAGATGTGGTTGCCGGTGGTCAAGTTGTTCGCGTGATGGGCTCAATTGGTACAGCTGCAAAACACAGTGTTGTTACCATTGACCGTGGTAGCTTGCAGGGTGTTCAAACCGGACAGGTATTGTCGGTGAACCAAAAAGGTGAAGTCGTGACTGATCCAAAAACCAAAGAACGCGTTCAGCTCCCTGGACAGCGCATTGGTAACATTATGGTATTCAAAAGCTTTGATAACTTAAGCTATGCTTATGTACTGGATAGCGAATTACCGATTAAAGTCGGTGCCGGCATTCAGCCGCCACTGATGGATGAATAATCCCTAAATCTAGAAATGAGGCTGAAATTCAGCCTCATTTTATTTTCAAATAATAAAAAGAAGACACAATTAAAGGTCTCGTTATGCTCAACTCATTAAGCTCCTTGCAGCTGGATTACATTCGCGTATGGTTTTTGGTGCAGCACTCGATCACCAGCTTTTATAAAATCAAGCAACACTATACCCATCTAGCTGAGGCAACACAGCCTGATCAAATTGAAACCTGGCAAAAGCTTGGCATTCACAAAAACCATATTCAACGCCTGCGAGATTTTCATCTTCCTGAATCACAGCTGCAATTCCAGCATTGTGTTGCCCTGATTCAAAAAGATAGCGATTTCATTCTCACATTCGACCATCCTGACTACCCCACCCAGCTGCTGCCTTATTGCAACAAACCGCCGATCCTGTTTGGTCAAGGAGATGCTCAAATCCTGCTGCAACCACAAATTGCCATCGTCGGCAGTCGTAAACCCAGTAACCACGGACGTCAGGTCGCCTATGACTTTGCTTATTATCTTAGTGAACAAGGCTTTTATATTAATAGTGGCTTGGCGCAAGGCATTGATGAGGCTGCCCATCAGGGGGCTTTGCAACACAATCACACCATTGCGGTGATGGGAACCGGACTAGACCAGACCTATCCCAGTCAACATCAGCAATTACGCCAACAGATCCTTGACCATTCAGGCACCGTCATTACCGAATTTTTACCCGGAACCGCGCCTTTGCAGCAACATTTTCCACGGCGCAACCGTATTGTCAGTGCCTTAAGCCTCGGCGTCATTGTTGCAGAAGCGGCACTGAAAAGTGGTTCTTTAATCACGGCGAAATGGGCAGCCGAACAAGGTAAATCTATCTTTGCCATTCCCGGTCATATTTATAGTGAGCACCATCAAGGCTGCCATCAGCTGATTCGTGAAGGTGCCATTTTAGTGGATCATCCTGAACAGGTGATTGAAGATCTGGCTCTACCGACTCAATGGCAAACTCAACAGCATAGCGAACAAGCCAGTAAAATCGCACCTTTGAATACTCAACCCGTACTGCCAGCGTATTTGAGCATTCTGTATAACCAGTTGGACTGGATGGGACAACATCTGGATGAGCTGGTCACTCAGCAGCAGTTAGATGTTGCCACACTGACCAGCCAACTGATGGAACTGGAGCTGCTTGGCTTGTGTACCCAACAGGCAGGCTTGTATCTACGTTGTCGTCCAGGCAAATAAGGTTCACAATAGCCCTTTAACAAATGTGAAGGGAAAAAAATCTGATGATTACCACCTCTGTTGCCGAAGCTGCTCAATGTTTAAAACAAGGACATGTTTTAGCATATCCCACAGAGGCAGTTTGGGGCTTAGGCTGTGATCCTTTTAATGAACAAGCGTTCCTGGAGATTTTACGTTTAAAGCAACGTCCGATTGAAAAAGGGGTTATTTTACTGGCAGCGCAAATTGCGCAAGTCGAACATCTGTTAGAACCACTGACTGCAGAAATGCGTCAAAAAGTGATTGATTCCTGGAGCCATCGCTCTCCGACTGAACGCGCAACCACCTGGTTGTTACCGGCAGGCGATCATATTCCTGCATGGATTAAAGGCAACCATCCCAAAGTGGCGGTACGAGTCACCACACACCCCTTATGCGTTGCACTATGCAATGCCTTTAACGGTTTTATTGTCTCAACCAGTGCCAACCCTGCCGGGGAAAATCCCGCCCGCTCTTTGCAAGAAGCCAGCCAATATTTTTCCAGTCAGGTCAATTATTTGAATGGTGATTTGGGTCTAAGCAAAGAACCCAGCCGTATTATCGATGCTGAAACAGGTGAAGTGATCCGCGCTTAATGCGGGTCATTGCTATGTAATAAATAAGGGACTGAGCTAATTTTCAGGCAAAAAAAAGCTCAACCATATAGGGACGGTTGAGCATAAAAAGGATGTGCATAAATCACATCCAGAGGGTCTGTGAATCTGGTTGCGAAGGTTTAAAGATTGTTAAGAATAACTTAAACATTCACGATATAAATATTATGTAATAATTAATTTCTTTATACAAATATATTATTTATCTTAAAAGACAGCTAAAAACTATCAAATATTTATCATTTTTTATTAACAATTTAAATTATCTCACTATTTTTAATTATCTTTTAGCTAAACATCCATTTTAAATGCTTTTTTTAAAACTACGATTCAGAGTTTATTTTCATAAAAATTAGTGATAAAACTAGTTTATTTGTCTGTTTTTTAATCGGCTGTTTTTGCGTTTATGCATTTAATTTTGCTGTTGTTACCACCCGATCCTTCTTTTGAGCCAATAAAATACCCAATAAAATGATCAGCCCCCCCATGCTGTGATACATGGTCCATGCTTCACCTAGCCACAGATTGGCAATAATGGCGGTACAGACTGGCATTAAATTCATAAAAATACTGGTGCGATTCGGCCCGATCATCTGTACCGCCAGCATCCATACCAGTGGTGCAATTAAAGACGGAAAAATACCGGCATACAGCACACTGCCTACATTGTGTTGATCAATTGCATCCAGTCCCAAGTATAAAACAAAGGGCAAATGGTAAAGCAGGGCAAAAACAATCTGCACATACAGGCTAATCAGCAAGGGAATCTGGAGCTGCCATTTTTTCAGGAAAACCCCATAAAATGCGTAAAAAAATACCGCCAGTACCATCATGACATCACCCGGATGTCCACCGGACTGCAGCAGATGGGTGAAATTTCCCTGAGCCATGACATAAAGCAAACCGGCAAAAGACAGCATACTGCCTACAACGGCAAAACGGTTAGGCATGTCCTTCAGCATAAACATGGACACGAAGATGGTAAATACCGGAATGAAGGCATTGATAATGCCCATGTTGGTGGCAGTGGTATAATGCGCTGCGCTATAACCCAGACCTTGATACAGCACCATTCCAAAAGCACCAAGAACAGCAAGCTGTTTCCAGTGTACCAAAACCAGCTGCCGTTCACGCCAGACCTTGCCCAGCATAAACGGGGTTAAGACCACAAAAGCCACCAGCCAGCGATAAAAGCTGATACTGACGGGTGAAATATAGTCGGCGACATAGCGGGTTACGGTAATATTCATCGACCAAATTAAGACTGCCAGCAAGGGCAAAGCGATTGCCCACCAGACTGTTTTGTGTTGCTGTGTCATGCCCTTTCCCGCGCCTGAATATCCCCATATTCATTTTTACCGAAGTCTGAAATAATTAGAATATCGAATTTCAGACATCAGTATTGAGCTACAGACACTGACTGACCGGATTGTGACTATTCAAATGACTTTCCAAATCTTTCAATGATCGCTCTACAAATAAAAAAATGAACACAAGGATATTCATATGCTGAAGCATATTGAGCACTATATAGAAGTGAATGACTTCTTTTATCAAAAAGATGAAATTGTGGCACCACACAGTTCTTTATGGGGTGATTTCAATTTTAGCCTGAACGGTATTCTGGAATATGAAATAGAAGGACAAAGATATCTGTCGCCTCCCAACTATGGTCTGTGGCTTGCTCCACAAACCGCACATGCCTCGATCGCACTGGATGAACAAATCACCCATTATGTCTGTATTCGTGTGCATCCTTGCCTCTGTGAGCATTTTGCTGCTTGCACCAAAACTTTAAGCATTCGCCCCTTTCTTCGGCATCTGGTACATGAAATTCTAGAACAGAAACAGCAAGGCATCAGCACGCTGCATTATCGGAATTTATTACAGGTGTTATTCGATCAACTAAAAACTGCACCTGCCTATGAGCATTATTTACCGCAAAGCCATCATGTTTTGCTGCAGCCACTATTACAGCAATTGGCCAATCCACAGCTATTTCACAAGAGTTTGCAGCAACTTCTCAGAGACTCATCCATCAGCGAACGACATTTACTGCGTTTAAGCCAGCAGGAATTACAATTGAGTTTATCTGAATGGCGCAATCGGGCTAAAATTTTGTATGCGATCACACAGATTCGCCAAGGCAAAACAGTGAAAAAACTGGCCTATGAATTGGGATATCAGCACAGTTCCAGTTTTATTGAATTCTTTAAGCGTTATACCGAACAAACCCCTGCACAACTGCGCGATATCTAATCCTTCATGTTATTAAATAAATAACTCTTTTTGCAATTTGCAGCAGCTTCACAACAAAAACGCCCTAGTCACCAGTTAACGTCCTATGCCATTTTGATCACAGCACTCTGTTGAATCGAGTCTAAACTATATTTTTAACGTTTTTAATGTTTGTTTTAATATTTAGATCTGATGTTTTCATTGGATCTATAAGGATGCGATATGAAAAAATCATTACTGGCTTCACTGTGTGTGGCTGCTCTGGCATTAACGGCCTGTGATAAAAAAACAAATGAGGCACCCGCATCATCAGCAACCAGCACAACCTCAACCTCAACCACCACTCAACCGGTCACAACCAGCCTTAGCTCGAATAATTCAGCTGATATTAAAAGTGATTTAGATCAAATCCAGATGCTCTCCAACAGGAACTCCCAAGAAGCTACGGATCTGCAAAATAAAGCCAATCAGGCTGCGCAAAAAGGTGACAAAGCTGCTTTAACCAGTACTGTGGCACAGATGAAAACCTATATTAATAAATTTAATCAAGAACTTGATACCTTAAAACTGAAAAGTGGCGAAGTGAATGTTGTTCGTGACAAAATCAAAGAATCCAACAATTTAGGCATAGCGCTGGCAGAAACCAGTCTTGAAAGCTCACCGGATAAGCAAAAAGTGACGGAATTACAGAACCGTGCTGCTCAATTGCAGAAAGAATTGATGACTGAAATGCAGGCACTGCAAAACCAGGTCAAAACTACCCCAGCCAAAACAGCCCCCTAAACTCTGCCAAATACCCCAAAACAGGTCGATTGACCTGTTTTGGGGTATTTGGCTATGAATGAATATTGATATCTTCATATCAATAAAGACTTGTCGGCATGCAGAATAAGCTTTAAAACAAAGCAGTAGTTCACATTCAAATATTTAAGGACTTTTTCATGAGCCAATCTGTTTATGACATTCCCGTCAAAACCATTGCCGGACAGGACATCACGTTAAATCAATATGCAGGCAAAGTATTGCTGTTGGTGAATGTGGCATCTAAATGTGGCTTAACTCCACAATATGAAGGCCTACAAAAGCTGTATAAAGAAAAGAAAGACCAAGGACTGGAGATTTTAGGCTTTCCTGCCAATAATTTCTTGGCACAGGAACCAGGTTCTGATGAGGAAATTCAGGAGTTCTGCTCTTTGAATTATCAGGTCGATTTTCCGCTATTTTCTAAAATCTCAGTGGCGGGTGAAGATAAACACCCGCTTTACCAGACCTTGACCCAAGCTATTCCTGAACGTATCGGTGAAGGTCCCTGGTGGGAAGACTTGGTCGATTATGGCTTAACACCTAACCCTAAACCTGAAGTGCTCTGGAACTTTGAAAAATTCCTGATTAATAAAAAAGGTGAAGTGATTACCCGCTTTGCGCCAGACATCAAGGCAGATGATCCGCGTATTGTTGAGGCGATTAATGCTGAACTCGGCAAGTAATTTGTAACAGTAATGTAAGCATCTACACAGCCTGTAGGTGCTTATATTTTTCATTTAAAAACAAAAGCTTAAATAATTAAAATAAAGAATTCTGCTCTTCATTTTTCTTTCATGATTTTAATCATTCAACAGCAACCCATCCTATATCTATCAATAACTTAGAACTATGATCAGCTCATAAACACACCGCCATGATTAAAAGGTGAAGTATGAATACTCTAGTAAAAGCAATCGTTTTATCCTTATCTACTGCTTTGGTTGCTGCACCTGCAATGGCTGCGCCACAAGAGCATCACCAGTCGCATCAAGTGAGTCAACACAATCAACCACATCACGTTAATCAACACAAAGCGCCGGTTAAACATCAAACACCGCATGCTCAAAATCAGCATAAAGCATCTATGCAGCAACAGCACAAACCAGCTGTTTATAAAAAAGCAGTGAATCCGTCACACGACTGGAAAGTCGGTCAAAAAGTACCAGGTCAATACCATGGCAAAAGCTATAAAGTGGACCATACCAAATACAAAAAATTGAGCAAACCCAGTAAAAACCAGCAATGGATTAAAGTGAATGGCGACTATGTGTTAACCAACGTAATGAACCATAACATTATCAAAATCATTCGCGGTTAATGTTCGATAATCTCGGTGAAAATAGACAATGCTGTCCCATAGTTGAAGTCTATGTGTTAAATTCGCGAGTGTGGCAGGGATGCCACACATTCCCCATCACGACAGGAGGTCGTGTATGGGGGAATAAAGACTTTTGCCTACTTTTGGTCTGTCAAAAGTAGGGTTTAGCCTACACAAAGCCATTTACACTTTTAAAGAAAAGACAAGGCTGTGAAAAATATAAATATCAAATATTTAAAGATAACAAATCATCATGCTGATTCAATACTAAAATAAAATTCAAACTATGGGACAGTAGTGGTGCTTCGGCACTCTTTTTTAATGCCTACAAATAAATTTGTTATCACTTTGCAACAATCAGTTTTTTCTACACATTTCAGCCTTATATTCATCTTTACTGAAATAAAGATCTGAATTGGTTATGAAAAAATTCATCCAAAATGTGGTTTCTCCTTTTGTGATGTTTAGTGCGGGCCTTATATTGATTGGTTGTGAGCAAGCCAATACTCCAGACTCAACAGAAACCCAAACTTCACAATCAAGCGAAGTATCTGAACAGGACGCTCAGGAATTAACTACCGAATCAACCGCAATGCCAAAAGCCGAACTGAAAAGTGGCAACATGTTTTATATCGTGCGTGATGTGGCCGATATGCAGTTGAAAGCGGGTGATTATGTCGAGCAGCTCAAACAAACCCAGACTGATTTACAAACTGCCATTGAGGATAAAGATCAGGCACAGCTTCAAGACAGTGCCGATACCTTGAAACAGCAACTGACCGGATTTAATCAGGCACTGAGTAGCCTGAACTTAAAAAGTCAGGAAATTGAGTCCATTCGCCAAGATTTGCTGCAGGCCAATCAGCAAGTACTCGCAACTCCCTTGCTCAATGGAGAAATCAACGTGGCTCAGGTCGATTTCAAGAAAATTGAAAAACAGATGGGTAATATCCAGCTGGAAATGGTCAAGCTTGCCAGCATGATTATTCCTGACAGTCAGGATAAAGATGCTCAAAAAAGCTAGTCTCTACCTAAAGATAGACGCATCAGAGACAGACCAATTCAGTTGTGCTGAAGTGGTCTGATTCTGTTGGCAGATTAAAGTTTCATATCAATCACAATACGACCGTCAATTTTGCCATGCTCCATGCGGTCAAAAATATCATTAATATTTTCTAACGGTTCTACACTGATATGGGCTTTGACTTTGCCACGAGCAGCAATATCCAGTGCTTCTTTCAAATCTAAACGTGTTCCGACGATCGAACCACGTACGGTAATGCCTTCCAGCACCATATTAAAAATAGACAAGTCGAATGTTCCGGGTGGCAAACCGTTCAAGACCATGGTTCCGCCACGTCGGACAATGGCAACGGCTTGTTCAAATGCTTTAGGCGATACGGCGGTGACTAAAACTCCATGACAGCCCTCACCACCAGTGGCTTTCAATACTTGTTCTTTCACATCGACTTTAAGCGCATTTAATCCAACATCTGCACCCAAGCTTTTTGCCAAATCAAGTTTAGTGTCATCTACATCAATCGCCACCACATTAAAGCCCATGGTTTTGGCATATTGAACGGCTACATGCCCTAGGCCACCAATACCGGAAATGGCCATCCAATCACCGGTTTTGGCTTCAGTCATTTTCAAGCCTTTATATACCGTTACACCCGCGCATAGAATCGGGGCGATTTCCAGCAGATCGACACCTTCAGGAATCACCCCGACATAATCGCCATCTGCCAAACAATATTCGGCAAAACTGCCATTGACTGAATAACCTGAATTTTGTTGTTTCTTGCACAGGGTTTCCCAACCTGCATAACAATGATCACAATGCCCACAAGCTGAATATAGCCATGGAACACCGACAATATCACCGACCTTTAAATGCTCAATGCCCTCACCTACTTCGATGACTTCACCTACACCTTCATGTCCAGGAATAAAAGGCAAAGTCGGTTTCACTGGCCAATCTCCATGCATGGCATGCAGATCGGTATGACAAACACCTGTGGCAATAATCTTCACCAGCACTTTGCCGGGACTGATTTTAGGAATTTCAACATCTTGTATTTGCAGCGGCTGACCAAATGCAGTCACCACTGCTGCTTTCATTGTTGTTGCCATATTTACTCTCTCCATATGACACATATTGAGATCGCTTTTTTAATAAGCTGGTTCTACTATAAAGAAGAATAAATAACCCCATAGTTGCTAATTTGTAGCAAATTCACTCATGTTGATGCATCTTACAGTTCAGCTATAGACCATTTTTCAGCCCAGCTTTAAAGTCATAAAACAAGTTGCTTATTCATCTATTGCTCATAAAAACAAAAATCTGATTTCAGGATATCGCGCATGAACGACTTGCCCATACTCTCGATTGTTCCAGTTGAATTCCGTCTTGATCTGAAAAATCCGTTTATCTTTACTGCCCATCATATTGATCATTTTCCAGCAGCGAATGCCTAGATGGGGCCACAAACTGCGGCAAAAAATAAAGAGTTCAATATGTACTATGACGATATCGTGCCCGGTTTTCCGGAACATCCACATACCGGTTTTGAAACCATTACTCTGGTCGAGCAAGGCTATGTCGATCATTTCGATTCGTTGGGAAAGGCTGACCGTTATGCGGCCGGTGATGTGCAATGGCATTAAATACTGTGAAATGTTTCCTTTATTGCAGGAACATCAAGAGAATCCTTTTGAGCTGTTTCAAATCTGGTTTAATTCCTCCCCTGAACAAAAACAGCAAGATGCCCCCTATAAAATGATGTGGCGTAAACATATCCCTCATGTGATTGAAAGCGATCTGGCAGATCATCAATCAGATATTCGGGTCATTTCAGGAAGTATTAAATCAACCAATGCGATTCCATGCCCGCCACATTCCTGGGCCGCAGCCAGTGAAAATAGGGTGATGATTAGTTTAGAGCCACACGCAGAACTCACTATTCCTGCAAGCTCTGCGACTGCGACCCGGTTTGCCTATTTTTATCAGGGCAACAAACTATGGATTGAAGCTCAGGCAATTCAATTTAAACATCTGGTTTAGCTCAAACCGGATCAGGCAACCCAGTTAAAAGCAGGTGGACTGGAAGCACGGATTTTATGGCTGGAAGGTGAACCGATTGCTAAACCCGTTGCTATGCGTGGGTCTTTTGTCCTCAACACACAACAAGAACTGAATGATGCCTTCAAGCGCTATCGGGAAACCCATTTTGGCAACTGGCCTTGGGATACTCCTGCCCCAGTGTTTAAACGGACACAGCCTCGCTTTGCCAGTTATGGAGGCGGCAAGCGAGAAGAATATCCCGAAATAGACGATTTATGATTTAATAAAACCTGACTTCAAGATGTAGCACGTATCATGCAACTGATTATTTTTACAGGAATTCAGGCTTCAGGTAAATCCAGCTTTTACCTGCTGAATCTGCACCATAGTCATTTGCGCATTAATCTGGATATGCTGAAAACCCGGCATCGGGAAAATATGATTTTTGAAGCAGGTCTTGCCTCTAAAACCAAGATGGTGATTGATAACACCAACCCGACTCAAGATGATCGTGCCCGATATATTCAACGCGCCAAAGATGCTGGCTTTGAAGTGATTTGCTATTATTTTGAGACGGACTTGCACAGTACCTTAGAACGAAATAGCCTCCGGGGTAGGTAAAGCCAATATTCCTGAAGTGGGTGTACGTGCCACCCATAAAAAGCTTGAAGTACCCAATTTGAATGAAGGTTTTGACGAAATTTTTAAGATAAGAATTATCGGCAATGGTGAGTTTTCCATACTCCCCCTTTCCGAATAAATCGCTTAGTCTGCTTTTTGACTATTCTGCCACGCTTTAAATGCTGCCTGCATGGCCTGACGCTCATAGGGTTTGGCCAGACGGCTTTCCATTGTAGAAAAATCACCTTTATAGGCCGAAGCCACCAGAGATTTTGCCAATTCCTGAATGCTCTCGCGACCGCGGTGTTCATAACCCTGTATTTCCTCTTGTGTTAAGACCAAGTCCCAGCAAGATACGACTGAACTCATATCCACAGCAATACTGAGATAATAATGTGTGTCGTCGCGATAGAGTTCCCAAAAATGTGGTTCATGGGCAATGAGGTTCATAGGGTCTAAGCCAGCGAATGATTTGTTTTAGATTAAGAAAATGTGCGGATAAAATATATGCAACTTTAGATATTGTTGACTACCCATTTTCAAACATCCAAAAGCATTGAGAAAAAGAAGCCTTGTTTAAGCAAAACCTTCATTAGATTTTTAAGCTAAATCTGACAATTAATAGGGATTTTTTATAAACAATTAATATTTTTATAAAAAACATTAACCAGTTCTCATTTTTACGATAGGATGTACAAATAACAAATAAAGAGAACACATTTATATAATGAAAAAAATTGTTCTAGTGATGGTCTGTTTAGCAACCCTGACATATGGCGTATTCCATTTCATCATGCCTGAAAAAGCTATCCCACGCTTAAATCAATTTTTTTCTCAACCCATAAAAGATGTTCAACTGATTCAAGATTGGCTCAAATACCGCCAACAGCAGCAATTGTTATTGGTTAATGTTATTCAACCAGTCAGCCCAAAGCAAACTGGTCCTTATGTTGAATACATCAAACAGCGAATTGAATTTAATCAACAAAATATTCAACGTATTAAGCTCAGTCACTATCGAAGCAAGGCATTTAAAGAAATTCAGCAACTTGAAATTCATGCTTTGCAGCAATGGAATAGTGTCCATCAAAGCAATATTGTGGATGCTTTTGAACAGCAACAACGCTTTCTAGAGCTTCCTATTACAGAGTTGGAACAACTTGATACTGAAGCACGTTATGTGCTTCAACAAAAAGAAATTAACGTATTGCAACGACTTCAACAGTTGATCCAGCAAGATAGCGATTATGTTGCAGATATTGACCACAGCCTGCTTGGTGACTGGCTTGACTACCATTTGATGCAACATGAAATTCACCCGATCATTGTCGAAGGGCAAAGTCCTTCCTCCACTGCCCCAGATGATCGTTTAGAAACATTACAAGATTTGCAACTGTATAAACGTTTTCAGCCAGATACGGATGAATATAAATACATCATGGCTCTTTCAACTCAGCTTTGGCATGTTGAATATCCCGCTTCATCCAATTTGGTCACAGCAAATCCTCGACCTATTTCATATGCTGACCAATCTGGAGAAGAAATTATCGTTCCGGAAGATGCACCCAAAGCTGAAAAATTAAGACAACTGATTAAGATTCAAGACGACAAGGTGAGTCAGCTGTTATTAGCTCAACTTAGACAGGCTTTCTTTAAAGACAACAAAAATTAGAATTTTAGTTTAGAAAATAGGTCAAACAGTTTTAATGAGATGTTTAAGGTAAAGATTTTGAGGAATGGGGAGTTTTTTATCTGTAATCTTAGTTAACACCCATAAATTATCTTAGAACAATCTTACTCGACATTAATTCAATTAAATCTTCATCATATTTTTCCAAAATCTTTGGAAGTTTTGATTTTAAATTTTCCGCATTATTCAAATGCTCTGAATTATGAACAACTCCTTCTCTTTCATGACATTCCACCAGTATTGGCTGCAATAATTGGTCCAATTCATCCTTAAGCTCATCAATCTTTTGTTTATATGATTGATCTTTAAAAATTAAAGAATAGTAATGGAATTTACTTTTCAGTTCCTGAAGATGTTGTTGAACTTCAAATATTTTTTTGATCAGACCACCGTCTTCAAAGTCTTGTATTTCCCCATGATTTCTATATATATCTTCCTTCCAATAATCATGCAAATTTTGGAGCTCAATCATTGAATCTTTTAATTCAATATATTTATCAAATGTCTTCTGCAAATATTCACTTTTTAAATTGGTTCTGTGCTGAACCTTCCAATTGTCAAGTAAGAGATAAGCAACTACAGCAGCATATAAAGTTGCCCCAAAACTTAAACAAGACGCTAAAGTAGCTCCTCTATCAATAGATATTGGCAAGATGAAAACAATGGTTATTAATACTACATAAGAAAAAATAAACAAAAACATAGAAAGCATCTTTCTATAAAGACTAAGCTCTGAAAACTTTTTCAAACCTATTTTCCTTCTTATTTTTAATTATTTATACCATAAAAAAACCACCCTTTCGGGTGGTTTTTCAATCTCGAACCGTCTCTTATTGAGCGCGGTTTTTGATTTTGCGGATGGTTTCCAACTGTGCAGCAGTTTCTGCAAGAGCAGCAAGCGCAGCAGCAGAGTCCAAGTCGCTCTTTTGATTCGCAAGCAATTGTTCAGCATTTTTACGTGCTTCAATAATTGCAGCTTCATCTAAGTTTTCTGCACGGACTGCAGTATCTGCAAGAACCGTAACAACATGCGGTTGAACTTCTAGAACACCACCAGATACATAGATTAATTCTTCTGTACCGTTTTCAAGCAGAACGCGGATTGCACCCGGCTTGAGCAAAGTTACCAGCGGAGCATGGCCAGGCATAATACCCAACTCACCGCCAGCACCTTTAGCAATTAGCATAGTTACAGTGCCTGAGTACAAAGACTCTTTAACACTTACAACGTCACATTGCATAGTTGACATGAGAATCTCCTAAATTAGGTAACTAATTAAAGTTTCTCAGCTTTAGCAATAACTTCGTCAATACCACCAACCATGTAGAACGCTTGTTCTGGAATGTGGTCGTATTCACCAGCTAGAAGACCTTTAAAGCCACGAATTGTTTCTTTAAGCGGTACAAGTTTACCAGGAGCACCAGTAAACACTTCAGCTACGTGGAACGGTTGAGAGAAGAAACGTTGGATCTTACGTGCACGGTATACAGTAAGTTTGTCTTCTTCAGCCAATTCGTCCATACCAAGAATTGCGATGATGTCTTTCAATTCTTTATAACGTTGAAGAACGTTTTGAACTGAACGAGCAATCTCGTAATGCTCAGTACCCACTACTAATGGATCTAACTGACGTGAAGTAGAGTCAAGTGGATCGATCGCTGGGTAAATACCAGAAGATGCGATGTCACGGCTCAATACTACAGTTGCGTCCAAGTGGGCGAACGTAGTTGCAGGCGATGGATCTGTTAAGTCATCGGCAGGTACATATACCGCTTGGATAGATGTAATCGAACCAGACTTAGTAGAAGTAATACGTTCTTGAAGAACACCCATCTCTTCTGCAAGAGTCGGTTGGTAACCTACTGCAGATGGCATACGACCTAGAAGTGCAGATACTTCGGTACCAGCCAATGTGTAACGGTAAATGTTGTCTACGAACAACAATACGTCACGGCCTTTACCGTTTTCATCTTTTTCGTCACGGAAGTATTCAGCCATGGTCAAACCAGTTAACGCTACGCGTAAACGGTTACCCGGTGGCTCATTCATCTGACCGTAGACCATTGCTACTTTGTCAAGAACGTTAGAATCTTTCATCTCGTGATAGAAGTCATTACCTTCACGAGTACGTTCACCAACACCAGCAAACACAGATAAACCTGAGTGAGCTTTAGCGATGTTGTTGATCAATTCCATCATGTTTACAGTTTTACCAACACCGGCACCACCGAACAGACCAACTTTACCACCTTTAGCAAACGGGCAAAGTAAGTCAATTACTTTAATACCAGTTTCTAAAAGGTCAGTAGAAGCTGCTTGTTCAGCATAAGAAGGTGCTTGACGGTGAATCGGCAAACGCGCTTCAGTCGCAACTGGACCAGCTTCGTCGATAGGGCGACCAAGAACGTCCATGATACGACCTAAACATGCTGTACCTACAGGTACAGAGATAGGTGCGCCAGTATTCGTTACGTTAAGACCACGTTTAAGGCCTTCAGTAGAACCCATTGCGATGGTACGAACTACACCATCACCAAGTTGTTGCTGAACTTCTAAAGTAGTTTCAGTACCGTCAACTTGGAGAGCGTCATAGATCTTAGGAACGCTATTACGTTCAAACTCGACGTCGATAACCGCGCCGATGATCTGAATGATACGACCGCTACTCATTGCTGTCTCCTCAATTCAAACTAATAATGTTAAACGGCAGCGGCACCACCAACGATCTCAGAAATTTCCTGAGTAATCGCGGCTTGACGCAGCTTGTTATAAATAAGTTGTAGGCTCTTGATGAGGTCGCCTGCGTTGTCAGTTGCAGCTTTCATTGCAACCATACGGGCAGACTGCTCACACGCGATGTTTTCAATCACGCCTTGATAAACCATAGACTCGATGTAACGAACCAATAAGCCATTTAACAGCTCTTCAGCTTCTGGCTCATAGATGTAGTCCCAACCGTATTGACGGTTTAGACCATCGTTTTCTTCAGCAGCTGCTAAAGGAACAAGTTGTTCGATCTTTTGATTTTGAGTCATGGCGTTAACAAAGCCATTTGACACTAGATAAATACGATCTAACTCGCCTTTATCATAAGCATCCAACATCACTTGCACAGAACCAGTTAACTGTTCAAGACTCGGCGCATCACCTACGTTTGTAGTCGCACCCAGCACTTTACCGCCGTAGTTTTTAAAAAACGAAACCGCTTTTTGACCAATTAAAGCAAATTGAACTTCAATTGACTGCTCTTGTTGCTGTTGAACGTGTTTTACCACTTTCTTGAACAGGTTAATGTTCAAACCACCAGCAAGGCCACGATCTGAAGACACAATAATATAGCCAACGCGCTTAACAGGACGTTCAACCATATAACGGTGTTTGTATTCAGGGTTCGCTTGTACCAAATGAGCAATTACACGGTGCATATTTTCGGCATACGGACGGCCTTGAGCCATGCGCTCTTGCGCACGACGCATCTTAGAAGCTGCTACCATTTGCATCGCGCGAGTAATCTTTTGCGTGCTCTTGATACTAGCTACTTTGGCGCGAATTTCTTTTAAATTTGCCATACGCTTAACCTAGTATTCGAAAGCTCTTTCGAGCTTCCGAAGGTTGATCCGTGAACCAAACCAACACTAAATTCAACAAAGTTGAAACTTAGTAAGTTTGAGTCGCTTTAAAGCTTTCAATACCTGCTTTGAATGTTGCTTCGATATCTTTATCCCAAGCACCAGTCTCGTCAATTTTTTGCATTAACGCAGCGTGTTCTGAACGGAAGTAAGAAACTAACGCAGCATCAAATGCAACGATTTTCTTCACTTCTACGTCAGCCATGTAGCCTTCGTTAGATGCGTAAATTGAAACAGCTTGGTCAGCGATTGAATATGGAGCATATTGTTTTTGCTTCATTAATTCAGTTACGCGTTGACCGTGTTCAAGTTGCTTACGAGTTGCTTCATCAAGGTCAGAAGCAAACTGAGCGAACGCTGCAAGTTCACGATATTGAGCCAAAGCGGTACGGATACCACCAGACAATTTTTTGATGATCTTAGTTTGCGCAGAACCACCAACACGAGATACAGAGATACCCGCGTTCACAGCAGGACGAATACCCGCGTTGAACAATGATGTTTCTAGGAAGATCTGACCATCAGTAATCGAAATTACGTTGGTTGGTACGAATGCAGATACGTCACCCGCTTGAGTTTCAATAATCGGCAATGCAGTTAATGAACCAGTTTGGCCTTTAACTTCACCGTTAGTGAATTTCTCAACGTAGTCAGCAGATACACGAGAAGCACGTTCAAGTAGACGACTATGAAGATAGAATACGTCACCTGGATACGCTTCACGACCTGGTGGACGGCGTAAAAGCAATGAAATTTGACGATACGCAACAGCTTGCTTAGACAAGTCATCATAAATGATTAACGCATCTTCACCGCGGTCACGGAAGTATTCGCCCATTGTACAGCCAGAGTACGGAGCTAGATACAGCATTGCTGCTGGATCAGCTGCAGCTGCTGCTACAACAGTTGTATACGCCATAGCGCCAGTTTCTTCTAGCTTGCGTACTACGTTAGCGATAGTCGATTGTTTTTGACCAATTGCTACGTATACACATTTAATGCCAGAGTTTTTCTGAGCGATGATCGCATCGATCGCCATTGCTGTTTTACCAGTTTGACGGTCACCAATGATCAACTCACGTTGACCACGGCCTACTGGAATCATTGTATCTACTGATTTATAACCAGTTTGTACAGGTTGATCCACTGATTGACGCCAAATTACACCTGGTGCTACTTTTTCAACAGCATCAGTTAATTTTGCATCAATAGGGCCTTTACCATCAATCGGGTTACCCAAAGCATCTACTACACGGCCTAAAAGTTCTGGACCAACCGGAACTTCTAATACACGACCTGTGCAACGCGCTTTTTGACCTTCTTGAAGGCTTAAGTAGTTACCTAAAACAACGACGCCCACTGAATCCTGTTCTAGGTTCAGTGCCATACCAAATAAGCCGCCGTCGAATTCGATCATTTCACCGTACATTGCATCAGCAAGGCCGTGAATACGCACAATACCGTCGGAAACCATAACAATGGTCCCTTCGTTCTTAGCGGTCGCGCTGGTGTCCAGATCGCCGATACGCTGTTTAATGAGCGCACTGATCTCGGATGGATTCAGTTGTTGCATTGCGCTATACCTCAATCTTTTTAAAGTTCAGTCTTCTTTTACGCAGTAATTTTTTATAAATAATTACGCAAGAAGACGAGTCCGCATTTTTTCAAGCTTGTTAAGCGCAGAATCATCTATCACTTGGTCGCCTGCACGAATAACTACACCAGCAATTAGTTCTGGTTTAACTTCTACAGAAACATTTACCGCAGCGTTAAAGCGTTTTTTCAACGCATCTGCAAGTACTTGTTCTTGTGTAGAAGACAATGGGAATGCAGATTCAATCACTACATCCACAGTGTTGTTATTCTGTGATTTGAGCTGTTCGTATTCTGTCGCAATTTCAGGAAGAAGTTCCAAACGGTTGTTTTCAGCAAGCAATGTCAAAAAGTTTGACACTGCTGCAGTTTGATCTTCACCTAAAACTTTGGCAAAAACACTTACCTGCTCTGCAGGAGTAAGCTCAGGGCGATTTAAGTAAGCTGAAAATGCTTCATCTTGCACCGCAGCACTGAGCAAATTCAATGCATTTGACCAAGAGTCAGTTGCACCTTGCTCAGAAGCGTAAGCAAATGCTGCTTTAGCGTATGGGCGTGCCAACGTCAAGAGTTCAGCCATAATCCGCCTCTCTTAAAGTTTAGCAGCCAGCTGAGTCAGCATGGCATTGTGAGCTTCTGCGTCAACTTGCTGGGTCAGAATTTTTTCTGCGCCAGTAACTGCAAGAGCAGCAACTTGTTGACGTAATTCTTCGCGGGCAGAATTGATTTCAGTATCAACAGCTTCTTTAGCCTGTTGACGAATACGCTCACCTTCAGCAGCTGCTTGAGTACGCGCTTCTTCTACCAATTGCGCACCGCGACGGTTCGCTTGTTCGATCAATTGAGCCGCTTGTGCTTTAGCTGCGTCTAATTCAGCTTTCACTTGAGCTTGCGCATCGGCAAGGTCAGCTTTCGCTTTTTCAGCAGCGTTTAAGCCATCAGCGATTTTACGCTGACGCTCACTAATCGCATTGATTAGTGGTGGCCATACAAACTTCATGCAGAATGCGACGAAAATCGCAAATGCAATCGCTTGGCCAATCAATGTGAGGTTGATATTCATTGCTATTCCTCAATGGTTTAATTTAGGAATTAAGCTGATTAACCTACAAATGGATTAGCGAAGATGAAGAACAAGCCAATACCAACACCGATCATAGGCACAGCATCAAGAAGACCCGCGATTAAGAACATACGAGTTTGAAGTTGTGGAGCCAATTCTGGTTGACGAGCTACAGCTTCAAGGAAACGGCCGCCTAAAAGACCAAAACCAATCGCAGTACCTAAAGCACCAAAAGCGATCAAGATAGCAGATGCAATTGCAACTAGACCTAAAGTGAGTTCCATGATAATTCCTCAGAGGTTAGGTATATACCAAATTAAAGTAAAAAATTAAGCCCAACCATCGGTTGACAGTCAGGCAATACCATTAATGTTTTTCGCTAGCCATACTCAAGTATACGATAGTCAGCATCATGAAAATGAATGCTTGTAACGTAATAACAAGAATGTGGAAGATCGCCCAAGGCACAGACAACGCCCACTGGATCCAGAACGGTAATAACGCGATGAGGATGAAGATTAACTCACCTGCATACATGTTACCGAAAAGTCGTAGAGCCAATGAAACTGGACGTGCAAGGAATGTTACGAGTTCCAGAATCAAGTTCACTGGAATGAGCAACGCTTTTGCAACTGGGTTACTTGGGTTAAATGGGTTGAGTGCTAACTCGCCGACGAAACCGCCGATGCCCTTTTCACGAATGCTATAGAACAAGATAAGTACAAATACCGACAATGACATACCAAGGGTAACGTTAGGGTCAGTAGATGGAACGATCTTGAAGTAAACGTGGTGCGGGTCCATACCAAATACGTTTGAACCAATAATTCCTGCAAGATGCGGGATGAAATCTACTGGTAGTAAATCCATCGCGTTCATGAGGAAAATCCACACAAAAATTGTGAGGGCTAAAGGCGCAATTAAGCGTGATTTGCCATGGAAAGTGTCACGGACACTTGAGTCAACAAACTCGATGATCATTTCGATTGCAGACTGGAACTTGGTAGGAACACCAGCATTTGCAGCTTTCGCTACTAACCAGAACAACAAACAGAAAACCACACCGAGAGTGATAGACCAACCCATTGAATCCAAGTGAATAGCAGTGAACCCCATCTGTTGAGCTTCATCAGCAGTCTCAGCCAATTTCCAAGAACCATCAGGCATTTTGCCATAGGTTAAATTGGTCAAGTGATGCTTGATGTACTCGGTCGAAGTAAGGGCATGTTCTTCAGCAGCCATAAATCACACCTGGTCAATGTCAAATACTAAATAGAGAGAACGAACATCGCGTGCTGCCTGATATCTCGTTCTTCTCCTAAAAAACTTTTCAATTTTTTGTTGTGTTTAAACTCATTTCTGGAGTCGTGACGCCCAAAAAGGTGCGACCCACGTCATCGTCTGAACAAGTATAAATCCACAAAACAATGCCACCGCTGACAACGGTTTAACATTGCTTAAAATTAAAATGAAACCAACAATCACAATTGCAAATTTGCCCATCAAGCCTCTATACATGTTCGAAAGAACCTGTTTTGAAGCTCGCGCACCTGCAGCTCGAAACGATTGCCAGGAAAAATAACAACTTGCAAGCCAACACACCAACGCACCAAGTGCGGCACTGTAAGCTGCAGTTGAGTCTTTCACGACCCACGCTATCAAGGCTGAAACAGGGATCATGCATGCTTGTAAGATGACTAAAGCTTTCGCTAATCGTCGGTCAATCATTCGACTAGTTCGGCTCATTATTTATTCACTCACAGCAATCATGCTTGACAAGTTTAGCTGATGATCGTTTTTAATCGCAGGCATTATAGAGTTACACCCCTGAACATGCAATCTTTTCCCGACCTAAGTCGGATTTTTTAATTACATAAATCGCTTTCGAACTCATCAATTGTTGCTTAATTTTTGCATCATTTCCGTGCATTTTGTACACATTTATATGTTTGATCGGCCAGTTTCTTCCACGCCAGCACAAAGTCCCCTTCCCTGCCCATGCTTTCATCGACCGCTTGAAAGGTAATCGGATTCAATTTTTGGTACTGGTTTTTACTGGCATGCCCTTCTGCCAAGAGGCACATATTGCGACTTGGTCGGCTGTCATTTAAATATTTAATTTGGGCCAGTGTAGGTGCTACATGGGGATCATCGGTCAATGCACCGGCAAACTTCAGGTTTAAAGCACGTTCCAGATACTGATACGCATCATGATATGACCAGTAAGGTTTGGCTGTAGTCTGGCTATTGTATTGTTGTGCACTCAGCAACATCTCTTGCGCAAAGCGTTTGGCATTGGCCCAGTAGGCATCTTTATGTTCAGGAAATTGTTGTGAACGCAAGGCTGCAATAAAAAAGCCAATCCGAACTGCATTATTGGGATCGAGCCAAACGTGCGTATCTACCGTATTGTTCAACGCCACACCACGGGTAGTACGCTGAGGCAGCGTTTGCACAATACCAGAATCTAAAATCGCAATCGCTTTGGGATTATCAGACAACAGTTTATTCAATGGGGCTTCATGTGCCTTACCTAGCCAGATCACCAAAGAGGCATCCAGAATGGCTTTGCGATGCGCCGGAGTCAGGGTAATGTCATGTCCAGACTGATCTCCCAACAAAAGCACAGGCTTCTCGATACCTTGAGTCACTTCCTGAGCAATCAGATAAATTGGATGTGTAGAGACCACCAGATTTTGCGACCAGCCAAAGCTACTCAATAAGGCCAGGGCACAAAATGCAAAGAAACGGGACATGAAGAAGATCACCAAATGTTCAATAAGTGTTATAATATAACAAATCGACAAAAATACCTATGCTTGATCGAAACTGTAGGTGCTTCATGTTAAGATTTAATGTCCTTTGATTTTTATAAATTTCGTACTTGAGGTTTTGCTATGAGCTTATGTTCGCACGAACATCACAATGCATTACATGGCGTACATGACCATCATAATATAGCAACACGTCTTGCTGAAGCAGAAAGTCTCTGTACCTCTGCAGGTGCGCGTTTAACCCCATTACGTAAAGAAGTGCTGGAACTGATTTTAAATGCCAGCGGTCCCATGGGCGCCTATGACTTGCTGGCCAAAATCAAGAGCGAGTCTGACCGTCCTGCTGCACCGCCAACGGTGTATCGCACTTTGGACTTTTTACTGGAAAAAGGTTTAATCCATCGTTTAACTTCGATTAATGCCTATATACCCTGTTGTCATCCGCGCGAAGGACATCAAGCGGCATTTTTAATCTGTACTGCTTGCAAGAAAGTAAAAGAAGCCTCGGCTCAGGGTTTATTAACACAATTAGATGAACTTTCAGCCTCCGATCAATTTACTGCACATCACAGTATTATTGAAATTTCCGGGATATGTCAGCAGTGCCGCAACAAACAGTAATTACCAATCCCCTGATTGCTTTAGACAAAATCAGTGTTCGGATTGACGAACGTGACATCTTAAAGAATGTAGATTTCGCCTTGCATGAGCGAGAAATTGTCACGCTGATCGGTCCAAATGGTGCGGGAAAATCTACTCTGATTAAAGTGCTTTTGGGGATTGTGAAAGCCAGTTCAGGCAAAATTCATAGCCATAAAAAACTCAAATTCTCTTATGTGCCGCAAAAGTTTAATCCATCGCATAGCCTGCCTTTACGGGTGCAAGATTTACTGGCTTTAGAACATTGCGATGCCGATATCAAAGCAGAAATTATTCGCGATACCGGCATTACCAAATTGCAGGATTGTAAAGTTCAGCAGCTTTCAGGCGGTGAACGGCAGCGTGTATTACTGGCACGGGCTTTACTACGTCAGCCCGATGTACTGGTACTGGATGAACCGATGCAAGGCTTGGACATTCAGTCTGAAGCTGAACTGTATGAATATGTCAGAAGCTTACCAATCAAGTATGACTGTGCCGTGTTGATGGTATCGCATGACTTGCAATGGGTCATGCAAGGGACTCATCGGGTAGTGTGTTTGAACAAGCACATCTGCTGTAGCGGCTTGCCGGAAAATGTTCAGCAGCATCCGGAATATCAGGCCATTTTTGGCACCAACCGCGTGTTCTATCAGCATCATCATGATCACTGCGCCCATGGTGACAGTGCGGCTCCATGTCAGCATGATTCTCGCCCTCATATTCACCCTGAACCGGAAGCTTAAGCCATGATGGAATGGTTACAACTCTTGTTACCTGCATGGACCATGGGAACCCTGTTGGTGTTTCTGACTGCTCCGCTGGGCTGTTTGATGTTATGGCGACGCATGTCCTTTTTTGCCGATACCATGGCGCATGGCACTTTATTGGGTGTGGCGATTGCGGGTGCTTTAAGCTTGCCTTTGTGGTTAGGCGTGAGTTTTCTGGCCTTTTTATTGGTGGCCATTTTATGGGTACTGCATGATCCACGCTTGCCCAATGATGCCTTGCTGGCCCTCTGTTCAGCCACCCTACTTTGCTCAGGCTTACTGTTTATACAGCATATTCCAAGCCTAAGACCGGAACTACTCAGTTATTTGTTTGGTGATCTGCTACAAATTTCTTGGTCAGATTTGCCGATGTTTGCCATCGTCATTATTGCGGCTTTGGCAGTCTTGTATAAAAACTGGAAAGCACAGATTCAAATCGCGATTGATCCTGACATGGCAGTCAGTGAAGGTGTAAACGCAAAATGGCAACGCCTGGTATTTATGCTACTGTTGGCACTCTTTACTATATTGGCTTTACGTGCAGTCGGTTCATTGTTGATGGGTGCTCTACTGGTCATTCCAGCATTAACAGCACGACTCTTAGCAAACTCACCTAAACAAATGGTGGTGTGGGCTTTTGTGATTGCACAATTTGGCATCAGTGTAGGTTTATGGTCAAGTGCAGGTTTAGACACCTCGACCGGTTTAACGATTGTACTGACCATGGCGATATCGTTTGCCGTGATTTTTGCAGTGCAGAAAGTGAAGAAGATGGCTTAGTCTTTCCTTTATATGTACATTATTTTTAAAATGATTTTTATTTTCTAACATCCTCTCCTTTGCCAACCCAGAATATATTCTGAGGATTCTTACTTCTTTAAAGGAGAGGGAAACAATCCTTACTGATGCACCAAACTCAGTAATCCAGCTGCACAGCTAAACAACACGGCAAAAGTTCGGTTCATATATTTTTGCTGTTTTGGCGATTTAAGCAATCTTAAAACTTTGGCTGCCAGTCCGGTATAACCCGCCATCACGATCAAATCAATGGTGATCATGGTTGCTGCCATCACTACATACTGAATCCACTGCGGTTTAGACAAGTCTAGAAACTGAGGTAATACGGCCAGTAAAAAGACAATCGCTTTCGGATTACTCATATTGACCAAGAAGCCATACAAGACCAGTTTAGGAATCGATTTATTCGGTTGTTCCTGTTGAATCTCAATGGACTGTGCAGGTGCTGTCCATTGCAGGTATGCCAAATACAAGAGATACACCACACCAAACCATTTCACCAGCAGAAAAGCCCAAGGTGTAGTCGCGAACAATACCCCTACCCCAGCAGCCACAATGCCAATTTGCACCAACAATGCCAGCTGTAAACCTAAAGCATTCCAATAGCCACGTCGAAAGCCATAATTTAAACCGCTCGACATCGAAGCAATTGCACCTGCTCCAGGAGAAATACTGATGACCCAGCATGCCAACATATAGGCAAGCCAAACTTGGTAAGACATAAAATACAAGGAGATAAAAAGACCGGCTCATTATATGACTTTTCACACTTATAAAGCGTTAAAAATCCACGATCAAAATAAAACTTTGAGCTATTCACCCAGGCAGTGATGAGGCACAATAAAGCCAGTCACATATTTTATAAAAATTGTTAGGAGCCCTGTATGACTGCCCAATCTGTAATTTTACCATTACCTTCAGATCATGCTCGGTTTATTGTTTTACGTTTAAAAGACTTAACGATTGATGAGTTAAAAGAGAAACTTGCAGATTTATTTACCACACGTGATCGTTTAATCACCCAGCATCCTAACGCGCAAATTAAAACAGGTGTCGCTTTTGGTCCCGAACTTTGGGCAAAGCTCTATAATCAAATTCCTGCTGGCTTTAAACAGTTAGAACCGATCCAAGGTTCATTTCAAATGCCTGTTGTTCCTGCTGATGTGCTGATTCATATTGCCAGTGCTCGTGCCGACATTTGCTTTGCCTTAAGCCAGTCTTTCTTTGAAGGTATTCAAAATAAAGTTGAAGTGCTGGATGAACGGGTATGCTTCCGTTATTTCGACGGGCGTGACATTACAGGCTTTATTGATGGGACTGAAAATCCGCAATTCCCGGATGATCGTGCCGAAGTCGCTTTACTCGGTGAAGATGCCGGAATTTTTGCTGATGGTTCATTTGTCTTTGCGCAGCGTTATGCTCATAACCTGGAAAAATGGAAACAGTTAAAAGTAGATGCACAAGAAAATGTGATGGGTCGAACCAAGTTAGAGTCGATTGAACTGGATGATGAAGTGAAGCCTGAAAATGCCCACATTGCCCGTGTTGTAATTGAGGATGAGAAAGGTGAGGAAATGGAAATTTTACGTCATTCTCTTCCTTATGGAGAAGGTCGAGGTGACCAGGGTTTATTCTTTATTGCTTATACCAAAAACTTAAGCATTATCGATCATATGTTGGAACATATGTTTGGCACAGCTGGTGATGGTATTCATGACCGGCTGCTTCACTTTGTGACGCCAATGGACGGGGCTTATTACTTTACACCGAGTGAGGAATTGCTGGAAGAAGTTGTGGCATAATAATAAAATGAGAAATAGCTTATTAAGCTATTTCTCATTTTTTAATGGTTCAATATATAAATCAATTATATTTTTCTAAAAATAATATTCTTTCTTTAGTCATGTCTATTTGACATTGCATAGCATCAAAATGACTTTCTCTTCCATAATTTTTTTCATCTGCTACACATATTGATTCCTTAAGCTTGATCCATTCTCGTTGAGAATTTTTTAATTTATTTTTTTTAATTTTCGATAGCTTACTTATTTTATAAGCATATAATTCATTCAAATTTTTATCATATTTATTATACTCATTTATATAACACCCTAAAATATCATTAAAAATTACGCTATCAGGAACACATTTTTGACTATAAGCAAAACATGTTATTGAACTAATTAATAATAATATAAAAATTAATATTTTTTTATTGAAAACAATCACATTTTAATCCTTCTTCAAATATAGCAGCTTCCTGCCTTCTACGTATTCCTACCCCCCTATTCCCATTTTTCCCTGTCTTATTCCAAAGCTTTGACATGTCTCTAAAAATGGCCGGAATTTTATCGATCTCATTATTTTTAAATGCATCTTTAATTTGCCGCATATGTTTTCGTGTTAACTGCCCTTTTTTATCCTTTAATCCTGGCCCCCGATTAAAGACAAGTGAAAGTAACACTCCCTGACAATGAGGATGAAGATTTAATGCTTCAGGATAAATAGAGAGAACTTGATTAGCATAACGAGTCTTGAGCACGGTCGCTAAACGTAAAGCTTTATCTTTTGTAATCGTAATATCTGATAATTTTGGTATCAGTTCTCTTGCCACAGCACCAATTTTACCTTGTGCAGTCAATAATCGATTAATTTGCTCTGCCGAATAAAATGATGCTAAATCTTTTTGAATCTGTGCTTTTGTTTGTTGACCTAAATCATAGCCTATTGCAATTGTAACACCACTAGAATTATCCCCTGGTTGGTATGGTTTAGCTTCGTAAGTTTCAAATTCTAAAATTTTCTTCCAAGTTAGCATGGAAATAATATAAGGACCTGGTTCAGTATTAAATGTTACTGTTTCGATAATACATTCTTTTGGGCATGGTTTATTTTCGATATTTTTATTAATATTCGGTTTATCTTGCTGAGTACTTCCATTCGTTAAATCCACATCTAAATGCAACTTGACTGAATTTTCCTTTACTCTTTTTGGCAAATAATTTACCGATTTTAGTGGCGTACCATCAGGTTTATATACTGTTATCTTCAACCATTTTCCAATATGACCACGAACTAGAATTTTTCCATTTGAAACAGGGATTATATTTTTTTCCTTACCCTCTAAAGCCAATATTTCAACATTAGTTTTTTCTACACTATATTTATTGTCATTTCTATCTAGCAGCGTAATCGTCGATAAACTTTTAAAATTATCATAGGGTTCATCTAATTTAATAAAAATCGGCTGTGGTGAACCATTGCCAGAATTTACTGAGCTTTTTAAAACAAATTTATCACTCGATGTCAGAACCAGAATTTCTATTTCTCTATTTGGAGAAGATTCTATTTCTACAAGTCCTTCTTCGTTGGTAGAACGTTCAAAAGCCTTTTTCCCTTTAGGACGTGATTGTATAGGAAAATTGCTCATCACTTTTCCATGACGATCAATCACCTTAAAAAGATTCTTTACAGTTCTACTTTGAGGAGTTTTTATGTTTTCTTGTCGATATTCTTCAATCGTTTTTGGCAATTTCACTTTTATGGGATTACTGACAGATGAGGTTGCAGACGAATTAATAGTTTTAAAAATTGTATATTCTTTAGCATTCGGTGGTTTAGCTAAAATTTCGATTGTTCTGTTAGAAGAAGCCTGAAAGATGAATAAACCCTTTTCATCTGTCTTTTGCAAGTTTTCTCTACTTGATCCTTGATAACGGGACTTTACATTTAGATTAATAATTCGTTGACCAGATTTATCATAAAATTTAGAAAAAATTGTGACTAGATGGCTCATTCATCAAAATCCTCTTCTGTGTAAACGTCATCATCTTCTAGAATTTCTTCTTCTGTTTCTTCTATCAGCTCATCACCATTATCATTTGATATGTCCTGACTTAAATAAGTATTTAAAGAGTTAAATCCCAAGGCGGTAAATTCTGCTTGTTGTGGAGTATAGAATCTTAAGGAACTCATATTTTTTTCACTATCCAGCTCATTTTTAATATTTTTAATTAATTTTCCATTTGATTGATCAACAATAAAAATTTCCTTTTCACCCTCTGAAAAACGATTCCAGCTGTAATCCATCTGATTACTATAAGGCGTTTCAAGCATTGGTAAACTTACCGGAGGTGTCAGCACTTTAGCTCCTCCCACAAAACTATGCTGCCCCGCCTTACTCTCAAACTTACCACCCGTAGTCGTAAAAACACCTTCTGCATTGATCTTTAACTGTGAACCACCTGCTGTCAGTACAATCTCTTTAGGACTGCTAAGCTCAATTTTATCTTCAGTAGAAATCAGCTTAATTACCTTACGGGCTATGGCTTCAATGGCATCATCCTGTGCCTGAAGCTCGACTTTGCCTTTCGCAGCATATGCACTAAAGCCCTGCTGCGCTGCAAACAGGCTAATCTTGTCTTGAGCATGGGCAATCAATGATTTTTGCGTAGAGAAATTAATCGCATCTCCGGCAGTTTGGCTGATCTGTCCATCTGCCGAGAGATATAAATCTTCATGGGTGACACAGGCGATAGAGCTTGGCGCAGCAAGAATCATCAAAGCCTGTTTAAAGGCATTTGCTTTGGCTTCATCCCTGTGTTCCATCTGCTCTAGAAAATGCTTTAAATTGTCTAAAACGGTGAGTGAATCTGTTTGCTGATTTTTCGCTATGTCATTGAGTGTTTTTGAATGATTTAAACTATTTTCAAGCTGACGTTTGGCCTGATTCACATCCAAATGATAACCTGCTGCGCTATCTTGTTTATGTGTGGAAATGAGCAAACCTTCACCCGCCCGGACAGCACCCCATTGATCCGTCCTTAGCTCAAAACCTTCACCACGTCCCTCACTGGTCTCGGCAGCTTTGGGGTGGCTGAGATGACCTAAATTCAGCTGACTTGCGCCATGGCTACTTTGTAACTGGGTGCTGATCTGTCCTCGGGTATCATCAAAACGGAGTTGGTTAAAACCCGAACCAGCCACTTCTTGCGAACGTATACCACTGAGTTTTTTGGTATCCGGTAAATGGCCTTGAATATCAAACATGGTTTGATGCCGTTCTGCTTCATGAATCCGTCCAACCACAAATGGGCGGTCAACATCACCTTCAAAGAAATCAATCACCACGATTTCACCAATCCGTGGATGAAAACGCGCGCCATAACCTTCACCGGCCCACGGGGTCAGTACATCAACCCAAGCCGAGTCGGTATCGTTGTCATTGCTTCCGGCTCCGCCATCATGTCCATGATCCTCATTACGGGTAAACAAAAAGCGGACTTTAATTCGCCCCCACTGATCCACATAAATACTTTCCCCTTCCGGACCGACCACTCTGGCACGTTGCGGATACGCTACAGGTCGGTGATTTAGGGGATGATATTCAGGGACTACGGCAATATTGCGTCGCACCAGATAAAGCTCATTGGCCTGTCGTTCATCTCCCTGATGTTGCCAACGGCTTAAACTCAACAAAGCGTCCAACTGGCGCAGCATGTCTTTAGGTAAATTATTCTGGTTATAAAAAGATTTACCCAAAATCAGAAATTCTTTATCTGAACCTGAATGCTGGTCAATTTCAGGATGATCGAGCAATTCAAACCAGTAGCCTACATGGGCGTCACGCACGCTACTCTGCGCAGTAAAGTATTTGGCCTGCAAGTCTTGGTACTGGCTCAGTTGCCGATTCAGTTTTTCCAGTTGCTGACTGTTTGAGACGGTACTTTGATCCGCCCCGCTTAAATCCGATGTCCATGCCGGGCTAATGCTCCATGCCTGTTCCAGACTTAAACTTGCATTGTCTTGCACATCACTATGCTGATGGTTGCTTAACTGGTAATTGGCCTGATCCTGAGACAGATAATGCGCTTGCCAACGCTGCACCTGAACGGCGGTCGACTGCAAAGAACGTTGGGCAATAAAACTGGTGATGCTATCAAACGCTTCTGTGGCATGACTGCGATGAAAGCGAACTGATCTTCTTTTTAAGGCATTAAATTGATGATTCTCATCAATTAAGCATAATTTTTGCGCTTGTATTGCTGCTGCAGGACTGGCAACGACATGCTCGGCTTCATCAATCAGCCAATTGATGCCTTCACTGCGCCACAGTCGGGTTAAAAATTCATAATCTGTTTCATTGGCCTGCATCACAAAAGGACGCACATCATAGTCTCTGTTTAGGCCTTGCATATTTAAACTGAGACTGGCGGCAAATAAGGTACTTTTCGTTTGCCATTCCTTAAACAGAATTTCGCTGATATCCCGCACACTTTTGTTGATAAACACACGGCTGTTACGGCGCTTGTGCCACAGTGCAGTTGCATCTTCAATGCTCAGTTTATATAGGGTGAATGCACCATCACTTTGGCCTTGACTGGCGGCAGTAATTACCCCAATCATCCGGGACAACTCGCCTGAATCCGTCACCTGATCCACAGCCACCTGTCCGCCAATAAATTGTTTTAGCGGAATATGGGCATGCGTCGACAAGCACATCAGTTCGGCTTTTAAGCCCTGATTGATGCGATGTTGCCCTTCAATGCGTTGAATAAAGACCTGAGAATTCAGCAATTCATTGGAAAACTGGATGTGCAGGGCACGCTTTTGCAAACTTAAGCCCATACTGTCCATCAGCATATGGATATTTTTAAACATCATGATTTATTATTTTTATAGGATTATTTTAATTTGAGACGCATTCTAGAAAATGTTGTTTTTTTAGTCCAGTAGGTTTTTTGTTAATTTTATCTATGGGCGCAATTCAGTTAAATGGATGAAATTAGATAAAAATGTGCAGAGATTAAGCCCATCCTTTTATTCTGCTGTGCTGAGCTTGCTGTTACACTGAAAAGCATAAGAATATTGAAGAGTTCGGGTCATGATTGACATTCATTCCAAACTACCGGCACAGGGTGTCACCATTTTCAGCGTGATGACCGCCATGGCACATCGCCTGAATGCCTTAAATCTTTCTCAAGGTTTTCCCGACTTTGCCGCACCACCCGCGCTACTCAAAGCCTTAAGCCAGGCGACTCTAGATGGTTTTAACCAATATGCCCCCAGTGATGGTCTGATTTCACTGCGTGAACAGGTGGCTCAGCAATTTTTAAAACGCGATCAATTGGTAATTGATCCACTGACTGAAATCACCATTACGCCCGGGGCCACGATTGCCATTTTTGTTGCCATTCAAGCGCTGATTCATGCCGGTGATGAAGTCATCATTTTCGATCCCTGCTATGACAGTTATGGCCCCAGCGTGCAACTGGTCGGCGGAAAAGCCATTCATATTCCCCTGACCGCCCCACAATTTTCAGTGGACTGGAACCGGGTTAAAGATGCCATCAATGATAGAACCCGAATGATCATTGTAAATACGCCGCATAATCCAAGCGGGGCAATCTGGTCAGGACAGGACTGGCTCACTTTAATTGAACTGATTCGGGATAAAAATATCGTTGTACTGTCCGATGAAGTCTATGAACATCTGGTTTACGATGGCCACAAGCACTATTCGGCGCTGTCATTCCCTGAATTACGTGACCGCAGCATTGTCGTCGGTTCTTTTGGTAAAACTTTCCATGTCACCGGCTGGAAAACCGGATATTGCATTGCCTCACCTGAACTGATGAAAATATTCAGACAGGTCTATCAGTTCGCCAGTTTCTGCGGGGTAACACCAGTACAAATGGCACTGACCACTTTTATGCAGCAGCATCCCGAACATATTGAAGGACTTGCAGATTTTTATCAGGAAAAGCGTGACCTGTTTAATTCAGGCCTGCGTAACTCGCGCTTTCATTTTACCCCTTCACAGGGCACCTATTTTCAAAACCTGAACTACAGTGCCATTCGTCCCGATCTGGATGATGTCGAGATGTGTAAATTTCTGGCGGAACATCATGGCATTGTTGCCATTCCGGTTTCGGTTTTTTATCAACAGTCCCCGGAAAATTTACGTTTAATCCGCTTTTGTTTTGCCAAAAAAGATGAAACCTTGGAACAGGCCTCGGCTATTTTATCCGCAGTTTAAGTTCATGATTTATTCATGAAATTTAGCCTTAGTTACTTAACAACGCTTAGTTACTTAACAGCTAAGGCTTTTTAAAGCGAACTCGGGTAGTGTGACTTTAAATCTGAAAAATGATAAAAATAACGTTACAGGATGATCCATGCCTCAACATAAACCGCTGCTCAGCCAACAAAAACTGTGGAAAACATTTCTGATTTTTCTATGGCCGTTGATTGCGACCAATATTCTGCAAAACCTGTCTGGAACGATGAATACCATTTTTGTTGGACAAATGATGGGGGTGAATGCGATTGCAGCAGTGGCAGTATTCTTTCCGATTTTGTTCTGCCTGCTGGCTTTTGTGATTGGACTTTCTGCAGGTGCTACGGTATTGGTTGGACAGGCATGGGGGGCGCAAAACATTGAAAAAGTACGCTGTGTGGTGGGTTCTACCCTGTTTATGACCTTAATTGGCGGCAGTATTATCGCCTTGTTTGGCGTGCTTTTTTCTAAGCATATTTTACTGGCTCTGGGTACCACTCCAGATGTAATGCATCTGTCCCTGCCTTATGTACAGTGGATGCTGACCGGTAGTCCCTTGCTGTTTATTTATATTATTTATACTTCCATTTTACGTGGCGTGGGTGACAGCACCACACCGCTGATTGCTTCCGGCATGACCATTCTGATTGGTGTAGTAATTACCCCGGTACTGATTGCCGGCTATTTTGGCTTTCCCAAAATGGGCATTATTGCACCGGCTATTGCCACCGCTGTTGGTTATCTGGCAGTACTGGTCTTTTTGGCCGGCTACTTAAATAAAAAAGACCACCCCTTAAAACCTGACCGTCATCTGCTCAGCCATATTCGCCATCATCCTGAACTGAGTAAAATTATTCTGCGTTTGGGTATTCCTACCGGTGTGCAGATGGTCACCACATCTGTTGCCGGGCTGGTTATTGTCGGCCTGGTCAACCGTTATGGTTCACATGCCACTGCAGCCTATGGTGCAGTCAATCAGGTCTTGAATTACATCCAGTTTCCTGCCCTATCCATTTCAATTGCTGCCTCCATTTTTGCAGCACAGGCGATTGGTGCAGAAAAATCGGATCTGCTCAATAAAGTGACCCATACTGCACTCGCTATGAATATTGTGATTACCGGTGGATTAGTGGCTTTGGCTTATCTGTTCTCGAAATATCTGATGGCGCTGTTTATCACCGACCCGACGGTGGTGGTACTGGGACAGCAACTGTTATTTATTGTGCTGTGGTCCATCCTGTTCTTTGGTGCCAGTGCAATTTTTGCTTCCATCATGCGTGCCAGCGGTACGGTAACGATCCCCATGCTAATTAACATCGGCACAATTTTATTGATTGAAGTGCCTTGTGCTTACCTGTTCAGTTACTGGTGGGGCTTGCAAGGCATTTGGTATGCCTATGCGCTGTCATTCGTCTGCTTGTGTATTTTGCAGGCACTTTATTATCAGTTGGTGTGGAAGAAAAAGACCATTAAGGCACTGGTGTAATATTCAGCCTTTAACAGCGAAATAAATCCAAGCAAAAAACTTGTGATTGGCGTATTTCCTGCTTAATCCATATTTTTTATATGGATTTAATTTTATCGTATTTTTAAGCCTGAAAATTCCTTGTTATAACCAGCTGACAACATAAAAAACACAAGGTTTTTCTCATGGCTGAACGTAAAATCCGTCTTGGTGCTTTTATTCCAACCACTTCTCAGCATGCTGCCGGCTGGCGTCATCCAGAATCACGACCGCAGGATCATTTAAATATTGACTATGCCATTGAGCTGGTCAAAACGGCAGAACGTGGCTTATTTGATGCCTACTTTTTAGCAGATACTTTGGCAGTGCGTGGTGACTGGGGTTCCGCCACCAGCAAAGGCTGGGGTCTGGGCGATAAAGATACTGGCTTTGAACCAGTCACCCTATTCGCTGCCCTGTCTGCAGTGACGAAAAATATTGGTTTTGTCGCTACTGCATCGACCACCTATGAGCACCCATATACGCTGGCACGCAAATACGCCTCACTGGATCATATTTCCAAAGGACGTGTGGCATGGAATGTAGTCACCACAGCCTCTAAACAAGTCGCGCGCAATTTTGGCCTGTCCGAACATCCAGATGCCAAAAGCCGCTATGCACGTGCACATGAATTTATTGAGGTTGCACAGAAACTCTGGGATTCTTGGGAAGATGATGCCTTTGTATATCACAAAGCCTCTGGACAGTTTTTCCAGCCAGAAAAATTTCATGAACCTCAGCACAAGGGCAAATATTTTGAAGTGCAAGGAGCATTAAACGTACCGCGCCCGCCACAGGGCTATCCGGTGATTGTACAGGCAGGTCAGTCGGAAGATGGCCGTGAGCTGGCTGGAAAATATGCCGAAGTGATTTTTACTGCACAGCAGAATTTAGCCGATGCACAGGAATTTTACCGTGATGTGAAAGGTCGTTTAGCTAAATATGGCCGTCATCCGGATGACCTGAAAATCATGCCGGGTGTTTCGATTTTTGTGGCAAAAACGGCAGAAGAAGCACAGGAAAAATACGATCTGTTAAACAGTCTTATTCATCCACAAGTCGGTCTGGGTCTGCTTTCCGGTTTGGCCGGCGGAATCGATCTGGAACAATATGACATCGATGAGCCTTTCCCTGAACTGGATGAAAGCTTGATCAATTTTGGCAGTCGCCAGCAGATGATGATTGATATTGCCCGTAAGCATCATTTTACCATCCGTCAACTGTATGAATATGTAGCCTCTGCACGTGGCCACTGGACGCTGGTGGGTACTCCTGAGCAGATTGTGAACCAGCTACAAGAATGGTTTGAAAATGAAGCTGCAGATGGCTTTAATATTCTGCCACCAAGCACGCCTGCCGGTTTAAATGATTTTGTCGACCTGATTGTGCCAGAACTGCAGCGCCGTGGCCTGTTCCGTACCGAATATGAAGGCAGCACCCTTCGTGAAAACTTGGGACTGAAACGTCCGGAAAATCAGTACGTACTCGCGCAGCACAACACGGCTGCAGCTTCTTAAGTTAGTCACTATAAAAAATGCCCTACGGGGCATTTTTTATGTATTTTGAAATTCACCTCATTTTAATCTTTCTCATCACTACTTTGCCCCAAAGTATTCTTTTTTGAAGATCGACCTTATTTCATATAAGCACTGCGTTTTTTCTACTGTCTGTTTTGAAACAAAAGCGCCTGATGAGTGCTGATTCTTCAACATATAAAAATAACACCCAAAATAAGATTCTGTTTTTTATAAATTTTTAACTTGGCACAATGTTTGAAGCAGCTGTTTTGATTATTGATTAAAATGTACAGGATATAACAATGTCAAAACGTCAAATTAAACTTGGTGCCTTTATTCCTACCACTTCACAGCACGTTGCCGGCTGGCGCCATCCTGAATCTCGTCCACAAGATCATCTCAACATTGACTATGTGATTGAACTTGCACAGACAGCTGAACGCGGCTTGTTTGATGCCTATTTTCTGGCAGATGGCTTATCGGTACGTTGGGGTTCTGCAATTGAAGGCGAAAAGGGTCTGGGCGATAAAGGTGTCGGCTTTGAACCGGTTACCCTATTTGCAGCACTTTCCACAGTCACCAAAAATATTGGCTTTATTGCCACGGCTTCAACCACCTATGAAGACCCCTACATTTTGGCACGTAAATTCGCGTCTTTAGATCATATTTCCAAAGGGCGTGCAGCCTGGAACGTAGTCACAACTGCTTCTGCTGATACTGCACGGAATTTCGGCCTAGAAAAGCATCCTGATGCCAAAGTCCGTTATGAACGCGCCGATGAATTCATTGAAGTGACGCAAAAACTTTGGGATTCCTGGGAAGATGACACCTTCATCTATAACAAGGAAGATGGTCAATTCTTCGATGCCAGCAAACTGCATGAACCATTACATGCAGGAAAATACTTCAATGTACAAGGTGCGCTAAATGTCTCACGTCCACCGCAAGGCTATCCGGTGATTGTTCAAGCCGGTCAGTCTGAAGATGGCCGTGAACTTGCGGGTAAATATGCCGAAGTGATTTTTACCGCACAGCAAAGCCTGGAAGATGCGCAAGAATTCTACCGTGATGTGAAAAGCCGCCTGTTGAAATATGGCCGTCATCCGGATGACCTGAAAATCATGCCGGGTGTGTCTATTTTCGTGGCCAAAACTGAACAGGAAGCTCAAGAGAAATATCAGCTGTTGAATAGCCTGATTCATCCTGAAGTCGGTCTGAGCCTATTGTCCGGCCTGGCAGGCGGAATCAATCTAAAGAAATTTGATCTGGATGCGCCGTTCCCGAAACTCGAAGATACCGACATTAATTTCTCTAGCCGTCAGCAAATGATGATTGATATTGCCCGCCGCCATAACTTTACCATTCGCCAGCTATATGAATATATCGCTTCTGCACGAGGTCACTGGACCCTGATTGGTACGCCTGAACAGGTGGTGGATGAGCTGCAAACCTGGTTTGAAAATGAAGGTGCTGACGGCTTTAACGTGTTGCCACCGACCACCCCTGCTGGCTTGAATGACTTTGTTGATCTCATTGTGCCTGAACTGCAACGCCGTGGCCTGTTCCGTACTGAATACGAGGGTTCGACTTTGCGTGAAAACCTAGGGCTGAAACATCCTGAAAATCAGCATGTCATCGCTCAACAGGCAAACAAGGCATCTTGATCACCTGAAAACACATGCTCCAGTTGGGGCATGTGTCTTATACCCATAAAAAATTATGCCTTTTTCATCCTCAGCATATTCAATGCAAGTTTTAAGCTGAACTCATGGCAACATAACAACAGTTAAGCTGTTGATATAACAACAATAAATTAAATTTAAATTACTAAATATATGATTTTTATTATTTATTTTATTGGCATGCTCTTTGAACTATATAAAACCATAATCAACAACATCAAACAGGTTTTCATATGTCAAAACGTCAAATTCGACTCGGTGCTTTTGTACCAGGCACTTCTCAGCACGTTGCAGGCTGGCGCCATCCGCAAGCTCGTCCACAAGACAGCCATAACTTAAATTACTTTATTGAACTGGCCAAAACGGCTGAACGTGGCTTATTTGACGCCTATTTCCTTGCTGACGTTCCAGTGACTGTTGATCCGGATACCACTCCGAATCTAGGTTTAACCGGCGGTTTTTCTGCAGGACTTGAGCCTGTATCCCTGTTTTCTGCGCTAGCAGCAGTGACCCAAAATATTGGCTTTATTGCCACTGCCTCAACCACTTATGAAGAGCCATACAGTCTGGCACGTAAATTTGCTTCACTGGATCATTTATCCGAAGGTCGTGCTGCCTGGAATGTGGTGACGACTGCGGGAGCACATGTGGCTAAAAACTTTGGTTTAAACGATGCTCCCCATCCGAAAGAACGCTATGAACGTGCCGATGAGTTCATTGAAGTGGCACAAAAACTTTGGGATTCTTGGGAAGATGATGCCTTTGAATACAATAAAGAAACCGGACAATTTTTTGATGGGGACAAACTGCATCCACCGCGTTTTAAAGGCAAGCATTTAGCCGTACATGGTGGATTGAATGTGGCACGTTCACCGCAAGGCTATCCAGTGATAGTCCAGGCAGGTCAGTCGGAAGATGGCCGTGAACTGGCGGCAAAATTTGCCGAAGTGATTTTCACGGCACAACAAAAACTGGAAGATGCCCAAGCCTTCTACCGTGATGTAAAAGGCCGTTTAGCCAAATATGGCCGTCATGCCGATGACCTGAAAATCATGCCAGGTGTATCCATTTTTGTTGGCAAGACAGAAGAAGAAGCACGTGCCAAATATGATGAACTGAACAGCTATATTCATCCGACCTTGGGTCTGTCTTTAATCCAGCAACTGGGCGGTTTTACCGAAGACCTGTCACAGTTTGATCTGGACCAGCCCCTCCCTGAGCATATTGGACAAATAGAAAATGGCGCCAGCCGTAACCAGCTGATTCTAGAGATTGCACGTAAAAACAATTTCACTATTCGTGAGCTTTATCAATGGGTGGCAAGTGCGCGTGGTCACTGGACCATTATTGGTACGCCAGAACAGGTAGTCGATGAATTACAAGCCTGGTTTGAAAATGAAGCCGCAGATGGCTTTAATATTCTGCCGCCAACCACGCCAGCCAGTCTGGATGACTTTGTTGATTTGGTAGTACCTGAACTGCAACGCCGCGGCCTGTTCCGTACCGAGTATGAAGGTAAAACCCTGCGTGAAAACCTGGGCTTAAAACGTCCTGAAAACCAGTATGTGCTGGAAAAGCGCCATACCGCTCAGGCATCTTAAAGAAAAAAATTCCAAAAAAGAAAATGCCCTGCGGGGGCATTTTTTTATGTTCTTAATTTTAGTTTTTAAAATTTTCAGGCATTAAAAAAGCCTTGTTTCCAAGGCTGTCGGTTTGAATCTGCGGATTACCAGGCAAATTGATAATCTGAAAACTTGGCTGCCGGTTTATTACGGTGTAACTGGTCTTTTAGCGGATCGCTAAAATCCGTCAAAATGTCATTTTTAATATTGTGCAAACGTACATCTTCACGTTTACGCGGATGCGCAACCGGGATCTCAACAATACGTTTAATCCGACCCGGATGCGGCTGCATCACCACCACGCGGTCACCTAAAAATACCGCTTCTTCAACGTCATGGGTCACAATCACCATGGTAATTTTTTCTGCCTGCCAAATACGCTGTAATTCGTCTTGCAGGTTCTGACGGGTTAAAGCATCCAGTGCGCCAAAAGGCTCATCCAGAAATAAAATTTCCGGACGATTCACCAGACTGCGGGCAATCGCCACGCGCTGGTTCATGCCGCCTGAAAGCTGGGATGGATAGGCATTGGCAAAACTGGTCAAATTGACCAGTTGCAAATGTTCATCAATCAGTTTGTCTTCTTCAGCCCGTGTCAGCTTACTCTGATGCAGTGCAATACGCACATTTTCACGCACGCTTAACCAGGGAAAAAGACGGTGGTCCTGAAACACGATCCCGCGCTGTAAACTGGTGCCAAAAATCTTTTTGCCATCCACCTGGATCTGGCCTTGATAGCTGTTTTCCAGTCCCACCAATAAGCGTAACAGTGTGGACTTGCCGCAGCCACTGCTGCCGACAATACTGATAAATTCACCCGGCTGGATGTCTAAATTAATATCGTCCAGCACAGTTAAAGCGTCATTGTTTTGTGTCGGATAGGTTTTGCTGAGCTGCTGAATAGATACATGGCCTGTTGCTTGCTGTGTCATCTCTCAATTCTCCTGTAAAGCTTGAGGCACTGGCGAATTAAAGCTTCGCCAGGGACACTTCCGTCGATTTGATCAACACCACCACTTCAGAACCGACTTTAAGATCCAGGTCTTTGACTGAACGGGTACTGATAATTGAAGTGAACAGACCGGCTTTGGTTTCCACATTTATTTCTGAAACAACGTCACCTTCTAATACTTCTTGAATAATGCCTTTAAACTGGTTACGTACATTTACTGAAGTAATTGCCATTTTAATTATACCTTTTGTTATTTAGAGATCTCTAATATAAAACAGATTATTGATTTACTTTATCTTGATTTATCCTTTAGTTATCCCTATTTTTTTTATCTTTTAAAAAGATAAATAATCCCAGCTTTAATTTATATCTGAAAGCGATAATCAAATACCGATATATTATTTATCATTCCATTTTAAATATTTCATGATGATTAACATTTTCAACAAGTATAAGAATCTCATGTCTATTTTAACCCACCCCAATGTACCCTCTGCCCTGAAGCATAAGCGTGCAACGGCGACGGTATTTGAAGATCCTTTATCACAGGCGCTGCTTGCCCGTATTGAACAGATTGCGCCAAGTGAAGCCAATGCGTTGATTATTGGTGACACTGGCACAGGCAAGGAACTGGTCGCCCGGCAAATTCATCAGCTCAGCCATCGTGCCAAAGGCCCGTTTGTGGCGGTGAACTGTGGCGCTTTCACCGAATCATTAGTCGAAAGTGAACTTTTTGGACATGAAAAAGGTGCTTTTACCGGTGCAATCCATACCCGTGTGGGCTGGTTTGAAGCAGCCCATAATGGCACTTTATTTTTAGATGAAATTGGCGATTTATCGCTGTCGATGCAGGTCAAATTACTGCGGATTTTACAGGAACGCGAGATCGTGCGTGTCGGTTCACTCAAGCCGATTCCGATCAATGTTCGCATTATTGCCGCGACCAATGTCGATCTGGAAAAAGCCGTGCAGGACGGTCGTTTCCGGGAAGATTTATTCTATCGCCTGCATGTGGCTTTACTCAAAATTCCAAAGCTTTCAGAACGTCGCGATGACATTCTGCCGCTGGCAAAACACTTTATTCAGGTCTACCAGACCGACCCGCATGCGACCCCATTGCGCCTCAGTCAACTGGCGCTCAAAAAGCTGACTTTGCACCCTTGGCCCGGCAATATCCGCGAACTGGAAAACACTATTCATCATGCCGTTTTAGTCAGTAAAAATGGCGTGATTGAACCGGAAGATATTACTTTTTCCAGTATTCAATCGATTGCCCAGAAAGCTGAACCTTTCACTTTTGCTTCAACTACTTCGGTGAATGGAACGATTAAGGATCTTCAGGATGCAGGACAACTTTTGGAACAGACATTTCAGAGTATTTTTCAGTCTTCAGAACAGTTTAATCAGACCAATATCAATGAGCTGATTGAAGAAAAATTCATTCGCAGTGCCTATCAATACTGCCAGTACAATCAGGTGCATACCGCAAAATTATTAGGCGTGACCCGTAATGTCATTCGCACCCGGTTAATTAAATATGGTTTATTATAAATATCCACTCATTTATTTTATTATGCTTTTATTTTACTATTTAAATTTTAACCATATAATAAAAAACCTCGATTTATCTATCGAGGTTTTTTATTAGGCTTCTTTTATAAATTCCTTTTATTTCTCCCTATGGGAGAAAAATAAAGAGGGTGTAAATAATTATGAAAGAAGTCTATTTTAATGGTTTTTATTTCTTATTATTCGATTGGATTACGCTTCCAGGCCGTAAAGTATTTTTCCAGGCCAATTAAAATATAATTAAACGATAATCCGACTAAGGTAATCACTAAAATTCCCACGAACATTTGCGGAATTTCAAAACTAAACTGTGAATACATAATCAGATAACCCAGTCCTGCTTTGGCACCAAACATTTCTACTGCCACCAAAGCCAGGATCGAGATCGCTCCGGCCAAACGGATGCCGACAAAAATAGTCGGTACAGAAGCGGGTAAAATCACTTTACGGAACAGTTGATAGGGTTTTAAGCCCATGGTACGTGCTGATTTTATTAACAGTGGATCAACCGTTTGTACACCGGTAATGGTATTTAAAAGAATCGGCCAGGTGCAGGCATAAACCAACAAGCTGATTTTGGATGCTTCACCAATACCCAGGAACAGGATGAATAACGGCATTAAGGCTAAGGCGGTAGTATTACGGAACAGTTCCAGGAGTGGATTTAAGGTTTCTGCAACCAGTTTATACCAGCCGATCACCAAACCCAGTGGAATGGCAATCGCCAGTGCCAGTACAAAACCGACAATTGAACGGCGAATACTGGCAAAGAAATGCGTACCCAATTGACCGCTTTGATATAGCTGCCAGGCCGTTTCCAACACAGTGGATAATGGCGGTAAAAATGCCGGACTGACCACACCTGTTCGAGGTAAGGTTTCCCAAAGCAATAAAAATAATATGATGGCGATACTGCGTTTAAAAATGGTGTTCAGCCAGCTTAATTCCAGGCGTGGTTTTGACGGGCTAAAGGCTTCGCTATGCGGAATCGCCTGTTGAGTCGATGACATGATGAATAATCCTCAATTTTATTTATGCGTGAGCAAGCTGTTTATCTTTTTCGAGTGCTTGTGCCTTAATCACTTCTTCGCTTAAAAGCGACCAGATTTGATGACGTAATTGGCCGTATTCTGCAGTTGAGCGAATATCTTCGGCATTACTTTTTAGGCTGGGTGGAATTTCGATGACTTCCTTAATCCGTCCCGGTCTAGAGGTCATAATGGCCACGCGTTGGCTAAGGAAAATCGCTTCATCAATACTGTGGGTAATGAAAACAATGGTCTTTTTCGAGCTTTGCCAGATTTTGATCAGCTCTTCTTGCAAGGTTTCACGGGTTTGTGCATCCAGTGCAGCAAAGGGTTCATCCATGAGTAGAATTTCAGGTTCATAGGCGAGGCTGCGTGCAATCGCGACACGCTGTTTCATGCCGCCTGAAAGTTCATTCGGATAATGCTTTTGAAAGCCAGAAAGTCCCACCAATTGCAGATAATACAAAGCTTTTTCACGACGGGTTTTCTTGTCTACACCTTTGGCTTCCAGACCAAATTCAATATTTTCTAAAGCGGTCAGCCAAGGATATAAGGCATATTGCTGAAACACAATGCCACGATCCAGACCGGGTTGGGTAATCTGTTTGCCACTGAGTAAAATCTGCCCTGAAGAGGGTTTGGTCAGGCCGGCTATCAGGTCCAGTAAAGTCGATTTACCGCAACCACTAGGACCCACGATGGAAACAAATTCACCTTGCTGAATATCTAAAGTGACATCTTCAACCGCCACGAATTCTGGTTTATAATTTTTGCTATTGGCATGATTTTGTGCGGGAAAAACCTTACGCACATGATCTAAATTTAAAGCACTGGTCATGGTTATATTCCTTTTTTAATCTTAATTTTTTTGTGGTGTATAAGGATTAAATTCATTGCTGTACAACGTGCTGACATTGAGCTGATGCGGTTTTAATTTCTGCTCTTGTACCAAAGCCTTGACCCAAGGCTCGAAGTCTTGGTCTTTTTGTACCCCACCCACTGCATGTACACCGGTTCCGGTATAAAACGGGATCAGGACTTTGGTTTCGTTGCGCTGACGTTTATCAATAATGCTTTCCATACGCGCCACGATTTGTTCTTTCGGGGTGTGGTGTAACCACTCTTGTGCACGTGCCACACCATTGACAAAGGTTTTGGCCAGCTCCGGGTTTTGCTCAATAAAGTCACGGCGCATTGAATAACTGCCGGCAGTAAATGGTCCGTATAACTCAATATCTTTAAACACCGGACGTACACCACCGCTCTTTAATGCGCGTTTTTCCAAAATGCCCGAGAACACGGCAATATCAATTTGCCCATTGCGTAAGGCTTGCTCGGCACTGATTGGCGGCAAGACAATCAGCTCCACCTCACGGATTTCTTTTTCGGTTAAACCATGACGCAGTAAATAATCTTTCACGATAAATTCATAATGTGCACCAAAAGCATTTACCGCGATTTTTTTGCCAATAAAATCGCGTGCGTTACGAATCGGGCTATTTTCCAGTACATAGAAACCCACGTTCATTTCCGCATCGCTACCATAAGATGCAACAACCGGTACAACATCCAGACCTGCAGCAATCACTTTCACCACCGCCCCATTAAAGGCCGAGGCAAAGTCGACATCGCCTGCAACCAGCGTGAGCAGGTCTTGTGGACCACCCTGTACCGTGCCGACGTAATCCAGTTTAATTTTGCCGAAATAACCCAAGTCTTGTGCCAGTTCAGGCAAGGACACCAGACCGGGATAACTTTGGTAACGCAGATTCGTCACTGCAGCGGCAGGATTTTTTTCCAGCTGTTGTGTGCTACAGCCTGCAACGACACTTGCACCGATCACGGCTGCCAAGACCGCTTTTTGCCAAATTTTTGGGAGTATTTTCATTATTATTTCTCCTAACTGCGCTGCTGCCAGCGCAGGACTTTTCGTTCTATACGGACAAGGATGCTATTTAAAATCACCCCGACAAAACCAATGCTCAGCATGCCTAAAATAATCAAGGACACATTAAACTGCTCACGACCACGAATGACCAGATTACCCAGTCCAACGCCATAATTTGCCAGTAAAAATTCGGAACCCACGGTTGCCAGCCAAGCGAAAATCAAGCCCAGTTGCAGACCGACAAAAATCTGTGGACTGGCGGCCGGTAAAATCAGCTTGCGGTAGGTATACAGTTTTGGAAACTGATAGACTTTTGCGACTTCACTGTATTTCGCACTGATGCTGCTCACGCCTTCAAGGCTATGCAGGGCAACGGGATAGAATACTGAAAGGCTGATAAACAGGACTTTTGCGCCGTTACCGTAGCCTAAAAAGGTCGAGATTAACGGTAACCAGGCAAACAGCGAGACCTGACGCAACACGTTAAAACCGGGTGCAAATAACCAGTTGATCCAGCGTGTAGTCCCTAAAGCCACACCAAAGGCTACACCGAGCGTTGCGCCAATGGCATAGCCGACAAAATTACGGCTTAAGCTCACCACAAAACCCTGCCAAAACTCGGCTTGGCTAAAGCTCTGGATTGCCCCGTTGAATACCGTCAAGGGTGATGGAATCAGTTTGGCATCCAGCCACTGTAAAGCTGATGCCACGGCCCAGAGTGCAATAAAGGCGAGAGGGAAAATCAAGGCTTGCAGCACTTTAATGCTTTTTTCCACAGCTGAATTTACACGGATGGCTGATTTTTCAAGACTGAGTTCTGACATGATTAACCCCCTACCCGTGTTGCATAAAAACGAGCAAGGCGTTCAAAGGCAGCCAAACCACTGTCCAGAACAAAACCCGTGATGCCGATTAAAATGATGCCCATGAAAATAATATCCATCTGCATCAATTGACGTCCCCATACCATCAGGAAGCCAATGCCTTCACTGCTTGCCAATAATTCTACAAACACCAAGGCCAACCAGGCTTGCATCACACCCTGACGCAAACCGCTAATAATCGCAGGGAGGCCAGCAGGCAGAATCACCTTGGAAAAAGTCTGAAGTTTGGAAAACTGGTAGACCTGTGCCACCTCAATTAAACGGTTTGGTACTTGCTGAATGCCTTTAAAGGTTGCAATCAGCACCGGTGAAACCACGGCTAATGAGATCGCAACAATCTTCAAGGCTTCATCAATACCCAAGAAAATCATCAGCAGTGGAATCCAGCCAATAATCGGAAACTGGGTCAGGAGCTGAATCGTTGGCAAGACAAAACGCTGCGCGCGCTGTGATAACGCAAACCAGATCCCTAAACTTAAGCCTATGCTCACCCCTAAAGCCACACTCCAAAAAATACGTTTGGCGCTGGTGGCAAAGTGAAATTGCAAATCGCCAGACTGCCAAAGTTCAACGCTGGTACTCCACACCAATTGTGGCGCTGGCAAAATTTGCTCTGGCAACCACTGCTGCACGGTTGCCACATGCCACACCGCCAACAACAACACCGGTAGCAGCAGACCACAAGCCAATTGCAAGGTTACTTTCAGGTATTTCTTAAAAAATTCAAATGCACTACGGTAACTTTGCCACTGTACCGAATGTGCGGTTACATTCGTAAGGCTCATGATTCTTGTCCTTCTGCGAGTTGTTGTGGATCATCAGGCTTTAAAAAAGAAATAAATGCCTGATCACGAGAGATCAATAAAATTAGTCCGATAAAAGCCAGACCAATCGGGAAAAACAGGTTTTGCAGACCCACGCTGGCACCAAATACTGCACCGAGAAAACCACCCAACAAGCCACCTGTTGGGCCAACCAAGGCTAGAATTGGAGAGATTTTTGCCATCGCAGTTTGTTCGCCCACTTTGGCAAAGGACATGAAATTTGCGATATGCAGCATGCCTAGACCGAGTCCCAACATCAGCGATGCGGGCCACATCCACAGCGTGACTGATGTAATTGCCAAAGTCAGTAAGGCACTACTGATCAAGCCCAATCCGATCAAGTAAAATTTCTGGTATCCCACCAGTTCCGCCAGGCCACCCATAGTAAAAAGTGAACCGACAAAAACGATGCCTTGTGTGGTGAGCAGCATCACCGCCATAGATTCCGCTAAAGAGAAACTCTGGATCGCAATCACCACAATAAAAAAGCCAAAATAGTTATTCGCGACGCTACTTAAAAATTCCAAGGCGCAAATTACCCGTAATGGCGCATGGGTTTTCAGCAAGGCCAGTGGTGCAACCACATCTCGCCATTGAAAACTCGGCGTACTTTCGGTGTGTTGATGAACTTTTTGAAAGCAAAACGGGGCAAAAAATAATGTACCCAGAAACAGCAATGCCACGCAGTAAAAACTGCCGCTATAACCAAAATGCTCGATCAGCAATACACTTAAAGCAGGAGCAATCAGGAAGAATCCCATCATGTGTGAGCCACGGAACCAGCCGGCTTTGGCAGGGCCTAATCGCTTCAGATTGCTCAAAAACACGGTATTGATGGAGACAAAGCGCATCGGCAAAAAGCAGCTCACCAGTGCGGTTAAAATCATCACATACCAGGCATTGGCTTGTAAGGGGGTAAGGAAATACAGCACGGCGCCCATCACACTGCCGATGCTGAATACCTTTAATGAACCTAAGCGCTGTACCAGGACACCAATCGGCAAGGCCATAAATAAAATGCCAATGTTTTGTGCTGCCGAGATCAAACCAAGTTGCAGTTCAGATGCGTTCAGGTGCACCGCATAAAGTGAAATCAGTACCCGTGCCACACCTACGCCCAAACCGGCAATAATCGTGAGTAGCACAAAGCTACTCATGAATTTTACGGTTAGTGGTGTGGTCACAACATTGGTTTCAATGGGATTCATAACCACGTTCCTGAATTATTTTGGCTGACCATTGGCATTAAATGCATGCCAGTAATTCTGTAAATTCAGTTCTTTTAATGCATTGTTCAGATACTTTGGCTCATACCAGGTTTTGGTATCCACATCACGACGAATCAAACGTGAGTCTTTGGCAATTTTTAAAGCACTGTCGACTTGTGAGCGATGGAATTCATCTAATAATGGGCTGTTACGATCTTTTAAATTCCAGCCATCCCAGGTTTTTTGATAATCCACCAATGGAATCCCGCTTTGCGCCCATAGCTTGTATTGGGTGACACGGTTGGCTTCTTCAGAACTCCATTTTGCTTGTTTAATTAACGTGGTGACCACGCGCTGAGTTACTTCTGGATATTGCTTTTCAAAGCTTTCGGTTACCCAGAAATGTGCCAATGGCGCCACTTTTGGATCCTTAATTTCAAGTAAAGTTTTTGCGACTCCACGTGAAACCAGACTAAAGGGTGAAGTAATCGCGGCATCAATATCCCCGGTTGCAAGTGCGGTACGTGCGGAATAACTATCTTGTGAAATCACCCGTAGATCACGTTCGGTAAAGCCATATTTAGCCAGGACACGGTTAAAAACGATTTGCTGGTTTGTACCCTTAAAGATTGAGAATTTTTTACCCTTGAGGTCAGCAAAAGACTTCGCATTAGAACTGGCTGGTACAGCTACATATACTGGTCCAAAATGCCCCGTGGAGAACAGTACTTTGGTTTTAAGTCCAGTAGAACGCCCCACCAATGAAGGTAAGTCACCATGTAAAGCAAAATCGACTTTACCGTTGGCTAAAGCTTCATTGGTTGCAGGGCCTGCACCCGGGAAGAATAACCACTTCACCGCAATGCCATCTTTTTTAAATTCTTGCTCTAATACACCGCGTAAATGTGCTGAAGCCACAAAGCTCCCGCCTGTTTTTGGCTTACCGCCTTCACCAGCACCCGACATAGAAATGCGGATTTCTTTTGGATTGGCTGCATGGATGTGTAAACTTAAGCCAAATGCAGAGAGCGCTAAAAATGTGGCCGCAATTTTTTTAGAAAAAAGTTTCATTAAATCTGTTCCTTAACAATCAAAATTAAAAGGTATATTGGAATTGCGCCTGCAATTCATTGGTGTCTTTTTGGGTTGCTGTTTCTATGTCGTAGCTATAGTGGTTCAGCTGCAACTGGAATTTGGTGGTTTGCGCAAAGAACAAGTTGAGGCCCAGTGAGTGAATGTCATATTCGCCAATACGACCACTGGCTGTATCGAGAAAATCTTTCTGATTTTTATTGGGGTTATAGGTGTCGTAACGGTAGTAACCCTGGATCGATTTCGGCCAGAAGTCATCAAACTTGGCATTGGATTTAATACTGTTATAGAACTGGTCACCCAAGGTATAGAATGCAGTGACGGTATGGCCTTCAGCTTTGGCTTCTTTTACGGCAGGTACAGTACTATCAATGTAATCGGTCTTGCCTTGCAGATATTCATAAGTCACGCCAAACGGTGCATGGTTGTAATACACATCAAAACCCAGACGATCACGTTTTGCCTTGTTGTCGGTAATTCCCGATCCAGAAATTTTGGATTCACCTTTGATATAGGAAGCACCAACTTTCAACTCACGAAGCCAGCTGGCATAATCCACAGGCAAGGTAAACGCCACACGACCGATATAATCTTTGCCGTTATTGTCATCGGTTTTGTTGCTGCCATTACCATTGGTCACCCCAAGCGCATATTCAAATAAGGGCGCACGATAGTTCGCGCCATAGTCCACAAATGGCTTGGCATCGCCACGCACAATGAAACCGTTTTGACGGGTAAACAGTCCCAAATAGGTAGGCGCAGTTGCAGTGCTGATGGTGGGGCGTAAATCTTCCGGAGATTGCACATCCAGACCAAATGGCAAGAGTTGTTGACCCAAAGTCAGGTTCAACCGGGGAACTTCTGCACCGCCATTGGTTGAAAATACGTGATAGCGTAGGTAGGCATCCAGCAGGTTAAAGTTACTGTTGTTCGTACCATCATTACGTTTTGAATAGCCAAAAGAGGCTTGATAATCGAGGTTTTTGCCTTCGTTATAATCTTTAAATAAATTACCGCGTACCCCCAGCAATGCCGTACCCACATCGAAGCTCGATTTTGGGGTATTGGGTGCAGTGTTATTGTCTTGCACATTGGCACGCAGTTGCACCGTACCGAATAAAGTCGTATCACGTGTCGACTTCACGGTTTGGCGTTCATACTGACGCGACTGGTCATATTTATAGTTTTCAATATCGGCTCTTAAACCTTCAATATCGTCGGATGTTGCAGGGGTCGCTTCAGCCGTTACGACTTCTTCGCCAGTTTCACTGTCTTGAACCGTCAGCACTTCGCTGTTATCTGTATTTACAGCTGCCGGAGCAACTGCTTTTTTTGTGCTTGGTGCGCTTTGCGTTTCAACGGCATTTAAACGCTGTTGTAAAACTTCAATCTGCTTTTTGAGTCCCTCCAATTGCTTGTTGAGAGTGGCATCCTGGGCAAAACTAAAACTCGATGTCATCGTCAGAATAAATCCAATCGCAACAGTTAAACTCGTCTTTCTCATTGTTACATTCACTTCATCTATGATTAAAAAACAAAATTTCCCCTACCCCATGCCAAAGACATGAGGTTGTTTCAATTTCCTGAGTGGTTGGTTTTAAGCGGCCTGATTCTTTTTCAGCTTTTGTTCAACTTGGGTACCTTTCAAGAATTCAGGATTGTTGCTGGTATAAAAACGGTATCAATCACTGGATAATCCAGCTGTGCTTTTACCTGTGTTGCACGCAAATTCTTGGCCTTTAAATCTTTTAAAATTGTCATGAGGTTTACCTAATTTCTTATCATTACACCTCCCTGTTATTACAACAAGCGTGCCAACTATTTAAATCATTGTTTTAAATAAATTTATTACCATTATCCCAACCAAACATGTTGGTTTTAACGCGATATGTGTGTTGATAATTCAACACTTGCTTATTTAAATTCAGCTGGTTTTTGTCTTTTTATTTCTTATTTTTAGATATAAGAGCCCTTTTAAACTCAGCTCTACAGCTTCTATCAATAGGTTCAAAGCATATTTGAAACTTCATTTCCCCTATCATCAGACATAAAAAAACCCGCATGATGCGGGTTTTAAGGGGTAGGCTTTTAAGCGGATTTCTTGCTTTTATTGCCTAATTTTGTCGCCAATGCCATAACGCGCTGATAGCCGGTCGGCAAAATACGCTGCATCAAATCTATTGCCTTGGCATCGTTACCAATCAGCAAACGGCGCTTATCTTTTTGAACTGCCTCAATAATTTGACGTGCTGCTTCTTCAGGCGGACAACGTAATAATTTATTAAAAGATTTAGCTGATTTTTCAGGATGCATGCCCAAGGCGCGAATACTGTCATTCATTTTCGCTGCATTGGCAATATTGGTACGAATTCCGCCCGGATGCACACAGAGTGCACTCACGCCACAGTTTTCCATATCCAGTTCCTGACGCAAGGCTTCCGTAAAGCCACGCACCGCAAATTTAGTCGCGTTATAAGCGGACTGGGTCGGTTGAGCAGTTAGGCCAAACAGGCTGGAAATATTGATGATATGCCCTTCACCCGATTGCTTGATTAAAGGCAAGAACTCTTTGGTGCCATACACCACGCCCCAGAAATTAATATTCACAATCCATTCCAGCTCTTCATACGAAGCGCCTTCCACGGTTGAACCCAATGCCACACCGGCATTGTTAAAAATCATGTTGACTGAACCATGATCTTTCACAGTTTCCGCAGCCCAATCACGGACTTCTTCCAGTTTGGCCACATTGACTTTTTTTATCGTCACACGGACATGACTGTCTTTGACCAGTTCAACCGTTTTTGCCAAACCCTGTTCATTGACATCACTTAAGGACAAATGACAGCCTTGCTTGGCCAAAAGTACGGCCAATTGCTGTCCAATACCTGACCCCGCACCGGTAATTGCTGCGACTTTATTTTTAAAATTTTTCATGACCTATCCTTATTCAGTTTTCTGCCTCATCAGCCTAAACATCTCGATTGTTTTTCTGTCGGGATGATGTGCAGTTCATCCATCCAATATAATTTTGACAATAACCATTGTCAATATAATATGTAAGTTATCCATCCATACAGCAAAAGCCGCGGCTTTGTTTTACGCATAGGTATAGAGATAAATTATTGTTAATATAGAGCAAAATCTCGATTTCATTTGGCACACCACATTTATGACTGAACAGCACAAAAGTTTCGAAGAAAATCAAAAAAAAACGGCAAAAACCAAAGAACGTCAATTTAAAGGCATGTCCTTAAGCGAACGTAAACAGGCACGTCGTGAAAAATTGATTGAAGCCGGGATTGAAGCCTATGGTACGCATGGTTTTTTTGCAGTTACTGTGAAAGATATTTGTAATGAAGCCAAGTTAACCGAACGCTATTTCTATGAATCCTTTAAGAAAAGTGAAGAACTTTTTCAAACCATTTTTTTAAAGTTAATTGATCAGTTGCAGCACAATGTCATGCAGGCCATTATGCAGGCCTCGACTGATCCTAAAAAAATGATCGAAGCGGGTCTCACTGCCCTGCTCACCACTTTAAAAGACAACCCACCTATGGCGCGGATTATTTATATTGATGCCATGCTGGTGCAAGAACTGCATAACCAGGCCACCATCCATGAAACCATGTTGCGGTTTGACCGTATGATTCATGCTTTTGTCATGCTGATGATGCCGAACATTAACCGCTCTGAACGTGAAATTTCAATGATTTCGACTGGTTTAAATGGCTATGTCACGCAAATCGCTATTCGCTGGGTGGTCAGTGGTTTCAAGCTCTCGATAGAGGATGTACTGTCTTCTTGCAGTATCGTTTTCTTATCGCTGCTGGAGACTTTTTCGGAAAAAGAAAAAATATGAGCAAAAAGCAGCTGCTTTTACAAAGCTGTTAAAAAATATTCAACACCTTGAATTTAATATATTTATATAACTGATTTATTTTAAATTCTTCATTTTATGACATTAAAATTGTCACAATTTTTTGCGAAAATAGGCCGAACTGCCTTTTCTGCAATGATACTGTCATAATTAATCTTTGTAATAAGCCTGTCATAAATAAAAAACGGTTCACCGTTAACATCAAATAGGATATTGCGTTGTGAATGACTATATATTAATCGTCGATGACGAACTTCCCATTCGAGAGATGATTCATACTTCTTTAGATATGGCAGGCTTTCAGTGTTTACAAGCCGAAGATGCAAAACAAGCCCACCAGATGATTGTAGATCAACGTCCTGCGCTTGTTTTACTCGACTGGATGTTACCGGGTGGTGTCAGCGGTGTAGATCTGTGTCGCCGTTTAAAACGTGATGAAACCTTATCTGAAATTCCAGTAATCATGCTCACCGCCCGTGCTGAAGAAGACCATAAAGTGCAAGGTCTGGATGCCGGTGCCGATGACTACATGACCAAACCTTTTTCCACCCGTGAACTGGTTTCCCGCATTAAGGCCGTGTTACGTCGTGCCAATGCCCTAAGCGGCGAAAAAACCATTGATGCCAATGGTCTGATACTGGATCCGGTCAGTCAGCGTGTCAGTCATGGTCAAAATATTTTAGAGATGGGGCCAACCGAATACCGTTTGCTAGCCTTCTTCATGACCCATCCGGAACGGGCTTATACCCGGGCGCAATTGCTGGATCAGGTTTGGGGTGGTAACGTATATATTGAAGACCGTACCATTGATGTACATATCCGCCGTTTGCGTAAAGTGCTGGAACCATATGGTGCCGATCGTTATGTACAAACCGTTCGTGGTACAGGTTACCGTTTTTCTACCCGTGCAGATGTGGCTTTAGGCTAGTTATTTTCAGGTAAATCACTTTTTATGTATGAACCCTACCCCGTCCCCGAACTTGTGCGAGAACATAAACAGTTCCGTTACAGCAGTTTATGGACCTTTGCCAAGCAAGATTTACGTCTGCTGGTCTTTTTATTGCTGATCTCAGGTTTAATCGGTGTAGGAATTGGGTACTTCTGGATTTTTATTTTAATCGCCTTTGCGGCGTTTTTTGCCTTGCAATTACGCTCGCTGTATCTGGTCAATGAATGGATTTCCAACCGTCCTTATGATGTGCCGCCCAGTTTAAATGGCATCTGGGGAGCCTTGCTGTTTAATGTCTATCGTTCGCAGCGTCAGGAGCGTATTGTTCAGGCAGAAATGGTCGGCCTGATTGATCGGGCGCAATCTTCACTGGTGGCGCTGGCTGAAGCGGTGGTACTGATTGATGATCTGCACCAGATTGAATGGTGGAATCCGGCCGCAGAAAAACTCCTGGGTATTCAACCGCTCGATCGTGGTCGCAATATTTTAACCATTCTGCGCCAGCCCAGTTTTATTGAATATTTCAATCATATAGATCAAGCGCCTGATGGCCTGAAAATGAAATCTTCTGCCTTTGAAGACCATTATGTGCAAGTCAAAATGACCCGATTCGGTGGAGAAAGCCGCTTATTGGTGGCCTACGATGTCACCCGCATGCATAATCTGGAACAGATGCGCACAGATTTTGTCGACAATATTTCCCATGAGTTACGTACACCGCTTACGGTACTCAGCGGTTATATTGAAACTTTTACCGATCAGGAAGATTTAAATCCGCGCTGGAAACGTGCCTTCGACCAGATGCAGGCACAAACCAAACGCATGAATGCCTTGGTCAATGACTTATTGTTATTGTCGCGCTTAGAAAATGATAAAAAAATCGCTAAAAATCAGATTATTGAAATGCCAAGCTTGATGAACCAGCTGTTCGATGATGCACAAGCCTATAATGTCGACTATCACCATGCACTCAACCTCGATATTGACACTCATTGTGACCTGATCGGTTCCGAGACTGAGCTGGCCAGTGCTTTTAGCAACCTGATTACCAATGCCATTAAATACACTCCCAAAGGTGGAACCATTACCATGGGTTGGCATGATGATGGCGAACATGGCATCTTTACCGTTAAAGATACCGGCATCGGGATTGACCCCAAACATCTGCCGCGTTTAACCGAGCGTTTTTATCGCGTTGATAGCGCGCGTAGCCGTCAAACTGGAGGAACCGGTTTAGGTCTGGCCATTGTGAAACATGTGCTGATGCAACACGGCGCACACCTGGAAATTGAATCGAAAGAAAATCAAGGCTCAACCTTCAAAGTCATCTTCCCTAAAGAACGCCTTTACAAACCAAACTAGACATTTCTGTTTTAATCCAGCTTTAAAGCAAGGCAGCTGACTGTATTAAGTCAGGCCTTGTTCCTTGAATCTGGCTCGCTGAAAGGCAGGCCGCTCCTCAAGACGTTTCAGATACTGGGCGATATGCGGATATGAACCCGAGGTTCTGGATTGAATGGCATTGAGCGGAAACCACATCTGAATATCAGCAAAAGAAAATGATCCGGCAAAATATTCATGCTTGGATAAATAATCTTCCAAGTAAGCAATATGATCTTTTAAACGCGGGTGAATAAATCCCGCCTTCACGCCCGAAGTAATTTTGTGTGCCACCGGCTTAATCAGCCAAGGAACATGTTTGGGCACATTGCTCATCACCAGTTGCATCAGCAATAACGGCATTAAGGAACCCTCGGCATAGTGCATCCAGTAGCGGTACTGTTGCTGATCCTTTTTGGCCTTCGGTTTAAATTTCTGCGCCGTATCATAGCTTTCTTGCAGATGCTGCAAAATCACCGCCGATTCAACAATGGTCTGATCCTCATCGGTCAAGATCGGTGCTTTAGCCAAAGGATGAACCAGCTTTAATTCAGGCGGTGCGGCAAAGCTGGGTAACCGCTTATAAAACTTAACCTCGTAATCTTGAGCCAGTTCTTCTAAAGCCCATAAAATTCGAAAAGAGCGTGACTGATCTAGGTGGTGCAATGTAATCATTATTTTTTGACCTCTATTTTTATATTTTGATCATAACTGATGGTCTTAAAAAATGACATTTTGCTTTGGACAAAATGTCATCGGTATCGGGTTGGATTTAAAGCAGAACCGTATTAATTTCCAGACTGCGTAACAATGTCTTGGTGACTGGTGTTTTACTGCTGATCTCTAAAACTTTTTGTTTCAGTTCATCCGATAATGGCTGGGCAAAAGACAAACGGCGCTCAATCCATTCTTTGCCTTCTTTATTGGCATTAAAATCGGCTTCCACAGAAAATTGACCTAATTCTATGCCTTTATGACTGGCATACATGCGCAAGGTAATCATGGTGCAAGAAATCAGGCCGGAACAAATCAGGTCATAAGGTGCAGACCCTAAATCCTGCCCGCCAAAGGATTCCGGTTTATCCGTCATAAACTGGTGTTTTCCGCTTTTCATTTCACCTGACCAGGGTTCAGCCAGGCTCTGTACTTCTGCATTTGCAATAATTGCCATATTCAAACATCCTAAATTTTATTGTTATTTTGAGGCACGCATTTTATCGGGAAATGCGGGTGCTTCTAGGCGAGGTCCCGGATAGTCAGGAATCGTACCAAAACGTTCATGCTGAGTAATCCAGTGGTCACGAGCTTGGCAAAGCTCTTCCTGAGTCCGCCCGACAAAGTTCCACCACAGTAATATGGGTGACTCAAAAGGTTCACCGCCCAACAACAGTACACGACTGCCTTTGTGCAACCGGATTTCGATTTCAGTCATACCTGGCTCCAGCACCACCATGTTGTCTTCAGTCAGTTCATGACCATTGACTTCAGCAGCACCCTCCAGCGCCATAAAGCCATATTCAAATTTTGGATTCAATTGAATTCGGGTGGTGGTGGATTCCTGCGCGGTTAAATCCACACCCAGCAATTCGGTATGAACCTCGACCGGGGACCGGGTTTGTAAAAACTCACCTACCAATACAGTAAATTCAACCTGATCTTTTTCCACCACCGGCAGTTCAGGATAATGATCAAAACGTGGCGCCATATTGATCTTGTCATCCGGCAAGGCAATCCAGAGCTGGGCAGCATGCATATGGGTTTCACTTTCTGGTGCCACCTCAGTATGTGAAATCCCATACCCTGCGGTCATTAAATTGACCTGTTTGGGACGAATCAGCTGTTTTGTGCCCAAGCTGTCGGTATGCATCATGGTGCCTTCAATCATCCAGGTAAAAGTCTGCAAACCAATATGTGGATGCGGCCCCACATCCAGACCATCGCCTTGAGGAAAAACCGCCGGACCTGCATGATCCAGAAAGCACCAAGCACCAATTAAACGTTTATGCCGGCTTGGCAATGCACGTTTAATTACGGTGCCCTGCCCAATTTCCGCACTACGTAAAGGAAATTCCTGAATAAACTGATTGATATATTTTTCACAATCGTCCGAATTAGAAAGCTCTGTATAGTTGCTATTGGTCATATTCCTATCCTGAATTTCATGAACGCGACTGTTGTTGTAAGTTCTCATCTATTGTCATAAATCATATAGATTCTTCGTCATTCAGCCTATAGTTAAGTTAATACGCTGAATACCATGTATAGGACAATGTTATTTTTGAAATTTTCTTCGAAAAACAAGGTTTAAGCGCTGTAAATTATTAACTATTTATAGCCTATTCATATGAATTTTATAGAAAAATAATTTTTTGTCACAATTATGGCTGCCACTTGCTGGATATTCTGTATACAGATTTTTCTCCTCAGCATACTATTTCCCCCTGACCAATCTGCTATAGAAGAGGATAATCATGTCCCAAGGACAGCAGGAAAATTTTCATTACTCTAAAAATCAAGAATATAATCATATTGGGAACAATGAAGATAAATATTCAAATATCGGAACTGCCATTTTACCCAAGCGGCTGTGTACGCTCGCCAATCAAAAACAGATAGAACAACAACTAGAACATCCGACAACCCGTATTCCAGAGCAATTTCAACAATACTATCTGGACTATCAAAATAAGCACCAACGACAGTTTTTAAAATGTGTCAATTTTATTGGTCAACTGACTTTTTTAAGCTATTTCTTTGTCGATTGGGTTTTATTACCGGACATTGGCATGCTGTCCGGTATTGCACGGCTCAGTCTTGTCATCTTGGCACTATCGGTCAACTGGCTGACTTTCCGCTACTGCAAGAATATTAAAATTCTGGATAGTCTGTTACCGGCTTCTGTTGCAGCTGCTGCAACAATATGGCTTGAACTGCTGTATTTATCGCAGAGTCCCGTTGTGAATACGTATCTCTACGCCAGCATCATTTTTATTTTATTGGGAAATTTATGCATACAGGTATCTTTTCGTAATTCCATTTTTAGTTCCCTGCTGATTAGTGCGGTGATTTTTAATGGCGTATTCAGGTTAGTCAGCGTCCAGGAACTGGTTTTATTTTCACTCATTTACGCGCCGGTTTTATTGCTCAGCATGTATATCAGCTGGAATAACACCTTAAATTCGAAACGCAATTTTTTGCGGGTTTTACTTAATGATTGGAACTATTACGCCTTAAGCAAACTGGCACATACCGATGAACTGACCCAGCTGTATAACCGCCGACAATTTATGCAACTGGCTGAACACAGCATACAGCAATGGTCCAAATATAATTTGACCTGTCTATTGATGTTTGATATCGACTTTTTTAAGAATATTAACGATACCTATGGACATGATGTGGGTGATGAAGTGCTGCGGGTACTGGCAGATATTACCCGTCGCGAAATGCGTCATGCCGATGTATTGGCCCGCTTTGGGGGCGAAGAATTTATTGCTTTGCTGCCCAACACCACACTGGAAGATGCGATTAGCATTGCCAACCGCTTATGCCGAAAAATTGAAAGCCATCAAATTTGTGTTAAAGATAAGTGCTTCTTTAATTTCAGTGTGTCGATTGGGGTATCCCAACTACAACCGAATCAAAACGATTTAAACCTGCTAATTAAAAATGCCGATATTGCACTCTATGAAGCCAAGAAAAATGGACGTAATCAGGTAGCGATTTATACACATGAATAATTAACACACGTCACTAAAAGTTTTCTTCATCGAATCGATCTTGGTCAATTTGATAAATATGAAAACTGCGCTCGACTTGCACACCCAAACCAAACTCAATAGTTCAAAATATTTATTTCTATACTTCAAAAAATTAATTTATAAAAATAAAAAAGGAAACCGAAGTGTCCTTTTTTATTGAGAGGTTTAGTTTTCACTAAACTGCCGCGCGCATCTTGCACAAAATTCAAAGCAATGCTTTGAATTTTGCTCATGGCGTAAAATCGGCTAAAAGCTAACGCTTTTAGAAATCCCTCACAGCGCTTGGCGTAATTTAGGCAAGAAGCTTCGCTTCTTGAAACCCCTAAATTACTCCCATTCAATCGTCGCTGGTGGCTTAGATGACACGTCATATACTACACGTGAAACATCTTTAATTTCGTTCATGATACGAGTCGAAATCTTATCTACCAATTCATATGGAAGATGCGCGAAACGTGCCGTCATAAAGTCAACCGTTTCAACGGCACGAAGTGCAATCACCCATGCATAACGACGGCCATCACCCACTACACCAACAGATTTAACCGGTTGGAATACAGCGAATGCCTGAGCAGTTTTGTCATACCAACCGCTAGCGCGAAGCTCTTGCATGAAGATGTCATCAGCCAGACGAAGAATGTCTGCATATTCTTTTTTCACTTCACCCAAAATACGCACGCCCAAACCTGGACCTGGGAACGGATGACGATAAAGCATCTCGTGCGGTAAACCTAAAGTTGTACCTAAACGGCGTACTTCATCTTTAAACAAGTCACGAATTGGCTCAACCAGTTCAAAGGCTAAATCTTCTGGTAAACCACCCACGTTGTGGTGTGATTTAATCACGTGCGCTTTACCATTTTTAGTTGCCGCAGATTCAATCACGTCAGGGTAAATTGTGCCTTGTGCAAGGAAATTTACGCCATCAAGCTTACGTGCTTCTTCAGCAAATACTTCAATGAATTCACGGCCAATGATTTTACGTTTTTTCTCAGGATCAACTTCACCTGCAAGTGCAGTCAAGAAACGTTCTTCAGCATCGGCACGAATCACACGGATACCCATGTTTTTCGCAAACATGTCCATCACTTGCTCGCCTTCGTTTAAACGAAGCAAACCGTTGTCTACGAATACGCAAGTCAATTGATCGCCAATCGCTTTATGAAGCAATGCAGCAACCACAGATGAGTCTACGCCGCCTGAAAGACCAAGCAATACTTTTTGATCGCCAATCTGCTCACGTAATTGTTCAACACGAAGGTCGATAATATTTTCAGAGTTCCAAAGATTACGGCAACCACAGATGCTGTGTACGAAGTTAGACAATAACTCGGCACCTTTGGCAGTATGGGTCACTTCCGGATGGAACTGCACGCCATAGAAACGGCGTTTTTCATCGCTTACCGCTGCAAATGGACAGCTTGGTGTGCTGGCAGTAACCGAAAAACCTTCTGGAATTGCACTGACTTTATCGCCATGGCTCATCCAAACATTGAGTTTGTTTTCACCATCGTTTAAATCACCAAGAAGTTGGTCACGAACTAAAATGTCAACCGCAGCATAACCAAATTCATGTACTGTACCTGGCTCTACTTTACCGCCAAGCTGTTCAGACATGGTTTGTAAGCCATAGCAAATACCCAATACAGGTACACCCAAGTTAAATACAACTTCAGGTGCGCGTGGACTACCTTCTTCATGAACACTTTCCGGACCACCAGACAAGATGATACCGTTTGGATTAAATGCGCGAATGTCTTCTTCAGACATGTCATAGGCATACATTTCAGAATATACACCAGCTTCACGTACACGACGTGCAATAAGCTGACTGTATTGAGAACCGAAATCCAAGATCAGGATGCGGTCTTCAGTGATTTGAGTATTGGTAGTCATGACAAACAACTATGTAAGGCAAACGAAATAAGCGCTGCATTCTATCATTTTTCGTTGCATTAAGCACACTATTCGCACAAGGCTTGCATTCAATTGATTGCATTATATTTCGACCATAAAAAAGCACCCTGTTCGAGTGCTTTTTTATTTTTCAATTTTAACCGCATCTATATCTGTTGGTTCATTCAGATCAGTATCGACTTCAGCAATTACTTTCACTTTATCAACCAGGTTCAAGCCTATCGGTTTTAACAAATCATCTTCTTCATCACTGCTGATTATACCAAGTCCATTTATCAGATTGATTGTCCATTTTTCCAATTTGAACCACATCGATATCCGTCGCTTGACCCGTATGGGTATCTACTTCACCCATCACCTTCACTTTATCACCTGCTTTCAAGCCCATTGGTCTCCATAAGTCAGAATCCACTTCTATACCAATTTTGCCCGAGCTATCTTTTAGTTCAAAATGATCCTTATGGGTTTTTCTGACAATGACGCCGGAGAGCATGACCGCAGTTTCATCTGGGAGTTGCTTTGCTTCTGCAACCGTTACCATGTTTTGAGCAGCTTCAGTCATGATGACCTGATCACTTTTACCTGCCCATGATGCTGTAGAAAATATTAAACCGGCCATGAAAATTACCAATAACATTTGCTTCATGATTGACTCCACTAGGGTGGCTCCATCAAGCTTTATTGAAGCAAAATTCGGGCAATTTGTACGCAGCTTTTATGTACTGTGCATAGGTTTTGTGTAATTACAAAAAGGCCTGTACAAGCTAAAGTCAACCTTCTATTTTTCTCAATGCTGGCGATGGTCTCTCAAGCATGTCATCCACACTGAATTTACCTGCACCGTGCAGCATCAGAACCAATAGTCCACCGGTCATGGCAATATTTTTCATCAGGTGAATGGCATCATCAGGAGTTCCAGTGCCGTGGAAAATAAAGCCGCAAATAAAAGTAAAAATGGCTAAGCCCAAGGCGGCCAGGCGGGTCTGAAAACCAAAGAACAGGGCCAGACCACCGCCAGCAACGACCAGGATACTCAAAGGCAGTAGGCTGCCCGGAACATCTTTAGATTCCATATACCCGGCCGTTGCACTGTAAGCATTGATTTTCATCCAGCCAGAAGCCAGGAAAATATAAGCCAGCAGCACACGTGCCACCAGACTCACCAAGGCATCGGTCTGCAGGCCTTGCAGCAAATTTTTTATAAAAATATTCGGATTAAACATGAGGTCACCTATTCATTTTTGTTTTAATGGCCTCTTCATCCTAAGCTTATTTTTTATCCGCTTCAAAAGTAATTTGTAAGATAAATCATTGCAAAAAGATGGCCGGATGAAAGCGCAATTAATTTCCTTTTTGGTACTGACTTTCATGTCCCGGACTGCTAGGATTTCAGCACACTTTTGCTGTCTGTACCTTTCATGGAACTGCTTGATTTTATCTTACATGTTGATGCCCATCTGCTTGAATTTATCACCAATTACGGTGTGTGGATTTATGCCATTCTCTTCTTGATTATTTTTGTGGAAACCGGTTTGGTGGTGATGCCATTCCTGCCGGGTGATAGCCTGCTGTTCGCTGCAGGGGCATTGGCGGCGTCTACAGGGGCAATGAATCCTTATGTACTGGTCATCTTGCTATTTGCAGCAGCAGTATTGGGCGATACCCTGAATTATCATATTGGTAAATTTATTGGGCCGCGTGTATTTGAAATTGAATCACGATTCATTAATAAAAAACATTTAACCTATACGCAAAAATTCTTTGAAAAACACGGGGGTAAAACCATTATTTTTGCCCGTTTTGTTCCTTTTGCCCGTACCTTTGCCCCATTTGTTGCCGGTGCAGGCCATATGAATTATAAATATTTCCTGAGTTTTAACTTGATTGGTGCCATTTGCTGGGTCGGTTCCTTTGTGACTCTGGGTTATTTATTTGGCAATATGCCAATTGTCAAAGACAATTTTACCCATCTGATTTTTGGCATCATTATTATTAGTGTCTTGCCGGGTATTATTGGTTTTATTCGCCAAAAGCTGAAAAAGACCGCTTAAACTCCTGTGTGGTATGTGAAATAAAAATTAAAAAAATCGAACCACTACAGGCAACATACACATAATGAGTAACATGGCCGATCCTTTATATAACAGATCGGCTTTTATTTGACTGGACTGACCTGCCAAAATTGCACGCCCAAAAGACATCCAGAACACTGCCGTAGGCAACAGCACCAAACTGAACGCCGCAAATACCAACACAAAATTAGTCGGATTGTTCCAGGTTTCAAGCGGTAGCACACCCGCAGCAAACAACAAGGCTTTGGGATTTTTAAAAGTTGAAAAGAACAGTTGCCGAGGTCGGATCGAATGATGACGTTGATTATGCTTTTCTAAATCTGAAGCTTTCCATAAATGAAAGGCCAGCCACACCACATAAATGGCGCTACAAAAATGCAGGATATGAATAAAGTTCGGCCAGACTGGACCACACAAATGAATGAGTAATGCCCACAAATTAATGGCATAAAAATAGCCAAGCAATTTTGCCGGAATAAACAGGCTGGTTTTGGCAATCCCTTGTTGATGCGCCGAGCTTGCAAGTAATGCATTGGTCGGACCCGGAATCATCAGCACCGCAATCACTGCCAATACAAAAAGCCAACTCTCGATCATAACTGCCTGATATCACCCTTAAACTGGGGCACACCTTATATGAAACCGATAAAAAGTGACAAGTATTTTTCGATAAAAAAGCATCAACTGATGCGTTTAAAAAATGCGATAAAAATAATTAAGAATTTAATATTTATATAATTTATTTTGAAACATTTTGCTAAGATTTAATCACCCCAGCCTTGATTAAAGAACAAGAATAGAGTGATTAATCGATTAATTATTGAGCTTTCTTGCGAACAATAATAGGACAATTTTTGAATTGTGCTGCCTGCACTAGCGCTTCTTGTTCACCTAACAAACGTGCCAGTTCAGTATTTTTGGTATTTGAAGATTGTCCCATATTTACCGAAACACTTGGGCCAATTCCCCAACCGCCATGACTGCCCCAACCGCCGCCCACACCGACACCTACACCGACGCCAGTACGTTTTGGTGCTTGCACACCATTGTCGATATATTGCTGAATACGGTTATATTCACTCTGCAATTGCTGGCAATTGAGTGCTTGATACTGGGTCGGAGAAACATAGCTCGGTTTCACCGTCGTTGCACAGGCACCCAATAAGACCGTACTTCCCAGAAGGAGGCTTAGATAAATCGTTTTCATGAGAAATCTCAATACTTATATATGCTCAATTTCATTGAACAACGATTGATAGGCTTGCGTCAATTTATGATCGGTTGCCAAATGGATTAAAGGCTGATTTTTCAGATGTGATTCTTTCATCAAAATGGAAGGCGGCAACATGCTGTCTAACACCGGCAAGCTTTCATCTTTCAGCTGTTGCACCACTTCACGCGGTAATTTCGCCTGTGCCTGAAACTGATTCACTACAATCCCTTCAATTTCCAGTCGGTCATTATGATCATCTTGAGTTTCAATGACATTTTCGATCAGGGTCTGCAAAGCGCGTTTGGAAAATACGTCACAATCAAAAGGAATCAGCACGCGACTGGCTGCAATCAGCGCCGATAGCGTGAAGAAGTTAAACGCAGGCGGAGTATCGATATAAACCCGGTCATACTGCCCTTCCAGTTGTTGCAAGGCATCACGTAATTTATAAATCTTGTGTTTTGACTCTAAGGCATATGCCAGTGCACCCAAAGTGGGGCTTGCAGGAATCACATCCAGATTTTTAAAAGGGGATTGGTGCACATAGCGCTCCAGACCTTTATCACGGCTCTTTAAAATAGAACCAATGGCATTGCCTAAAAGCCCCTTGCTTTGGGTCGTGCCCAGCACTTCTTCAAAATAGTTTTCAATATTGGGTTCCAGCGCCGGTTTATCTACCGTATAGGTTGCATCATCTCCCAATAGATATTGACTGGAATTAGCTTGTGGATCGAGATCAATTAGCAAGGTTTTCAAACCTTGATGTGCACTAATTGCCGCCAAATTCACCGCAATACTGGACTTGCCTACCCCACCTTTCTGATTAAAAACCACACGTATCAGCATTGGAATCCCCTATCATTTATAGTTATCTATGAATTGCAGTTTAACCTACACGCCTTGCGACTAGAATAATTATGTCTAACAATTAACCGAAATTCGGCTTAATCATCACCAGACTGATGAGGGCGATCAGCGTAACCACCGCAATAGTCAAACCTGCGCGACGTTGTACCAATAAAATGCTGTCATCCTTTTTATAGGTTTTAATTAAAGATGACAGTAATACCAGGAACAATACAATTTTGGCATAGAACCAGGGCTGCACTTCAAAATGTTTAATTACCAAAGAAGTTAGCCCGGTCAAAATGATGACCGTCATGGCCAGATGCTGCCATGCCACCAAAAGTTTCCGTGCCACCGGATTCGGTTGATTCCCCTTTACCCCAACAAATAAAGTCAAACCACGTGCAATGATTGCCCCAATCAATAGAGTCACGGCAATCATATGCACAATTTTAACGGTTAACTGCAAATCCATTGTTTAGTCTTCCTTCTTATTCAGCTTTTGGTGCATGTGCGCATTCAGGACTGGGTGTTGCTTGTCCTTGCCATTCCGATGGCACAAAAGCATGAATTGCCAGTGCATGAATACGCTCGGGAGCCAGCAAGTCCCCGGCAGCCGCATAAATTTTTTGATGACGTTGCACTAAACGTAAGCCTTGGAAAATGTCACTGACCACAACCACCTTAAAATGTGATTCTTTACCGGGGAAATAGCCGCCATGACCCGATGATTCGTTCACCACCTCTAAATGCAGCGGCGACAAATCTTGCAGGCGCTGAATCAGTTGCTGTTCTATATTCACAATAACACTCCCAAATAGCTCAATCTTTGGTTTCAGTATAACGTGTTCCGATTCAATCTTCGTGCCCATCACAGCAATCATTTATCCATTTCAAGCGAAAAGTCGGGTTTCCAATCTCAATCCTGTTTAGAAAATCAGCAAACATGGACAAAATGGTTTTATTTTATGCAATTGATGCAAGTTTTTTCACAAAGTTATTGACCCTATTTTTGCATAATGTATTATACACGGCATGCGGGAATAGCTCAGTTGGTAGAGCATAACCTTGCCAAGGTTGGGGTCGGGAGTTCGAGTCTCCTTTCCCGCTCAAAATTTTTTCATTTAGTTTTTTATTTAAAAAACTTTATAGACTCCGCGGGAATAGCTCAGTTGGTAGAGCATAACCTTGCCAAGGTTGGGGTCGGGAGTTCGAGTCTCCTTTCCCGCTCCAGATTTAAAAAAGCCCTGATCGAAAGATTAGGGCTTTTTTTATACCGGTAGCGTACGTAACCCAACAAATCAGCATCATTTTGCATAAGCTTGTCATTATTTATGTATTTCAACTGCTTAAAGATTCAGCATAATCGCTGCTTTTTAAAATAAAGTCCCCTTTTCAACTGTTCAGGCACTGTGTATAACAATGAACCATGAATGGAAACCAATAAGCATAGGCAAACATCGTAAAAAAACGGTAGACTATGCAACAATCAATGTAAGCAAAATGTCGTTCAAGACAACAAGAAGGTGAAGATTGATGCCGCTCAATACAGTTGAAGAGCTTGTAGCAGATATCCGTGCAGGAAAAATGGTTATCCTGATGGATGATGAAGATCGTGAAAATGAAGGCGACCTGGTCATTGCTGCAACTCACGTACGTCCTGAAGACATCAATTTTATGATCACGCATGCACGTGGTCTGGTTTGCCTGACTTTAAGCAAAGAACGTTGCCAACAGTTGAATCTTCCTTTAATGGTTGATGCGAACGGTGCCCAACACGGTACCAACTTCACATTATCAATCGAAGCTGCAAAAGGCATTTCAACAGGTATTTCCCCTGCTGAACGTGCGCATACCATTCAAACTGCGGTTGCGGCACATGCAAAACCGGCAGATATCGTTCAGCCAGGCCATATCTTTCCATTAATGGCTCAGCCAGGTGGCGTACTGCACCGTGCTGGCCATACTGAAGCTGGCTGTGATTTATCTCGTCTTGCGGGTCTTGAACCTGCATCTGTCATTTGTGAAATTATTAATGAAGATGGCAGCATGGCGCGCCGCCCTGACCTTGAAGTTTTCGCAGAAAAACATGGTCTAAAAATGGGTACCATTGCGGACTTAATTCACTACCGCATGACCAACGAACAAACCGTTGAACGCCTTGATCAACAAACCCTAGATACTGAATACGGTACTTTTGAATTATTCCGTTACCGTGAAATTGGTAATCCGGATATTCATTTGGCCCTAGTAAAAGGCGAACCGAAACAAGGTGTGACCACTGTACGTGTACATGGTTTTAGTCCGGCACGTGACTTGCTTAAAATCAACAAGCAAGATGGCGAACCTGCCTGGAATTTAGATAAAGCACTGAAAACTATTGCAGATAGTGATCGCGGCGTATTGGTGTGGATTGGTCAACGCCATTTACAGGATCTAGGTCCTGCGCTGGAAAGTTTAGGTGCGCCAAAACCCACCAAATCAAATGCTGCGTTATCTCAGCAATATCAAACTATTGGTGTCGGCGCACAGATTTTACGTGATTTAGGCGTAGAGAAAATGAAGCTGCTCAGCTCACCTTTACGTTTTAATGCATTATCAGGTTTTAACTTAGAAGTGGTGGAATACATCACTGCACAACAAACATCTTAAGAAATCATCGAGGTTGCTATGGCAATTCGCCGTATTGAAGGTATGTTACATCTCGCTAGCGAAGGCCGTTATGCGATTTTAGTGGGTCGTTTTAATAGTTTTGTTGTAGAACATCTATTAGAAGGTGCAATTGATACATTGAAACGTCATGGTGTATCAGAGGATAATATCACCGTTGTTCACGCACCTGGCGCCTGGGAACTTCCAGTAGTGGCTAAAAAACTGGCTGCTGCCGATCGTTTTGATGCAATTATTGCCCTTGGCGCAGTGATTCGTGGTAGCACGCCTCACTTTGATTTTGTTGCTGGTGAATGTGCCAAAGGTCTAGGCGTTGTTGGTCTGGACACTGGCTTACCAGTAATTAATGGTGTATTGACTACGGATAGTATTGAACAAGCGATTGAACGCTCGGGTACAAAAGCAGGTAATAAAGGTGGTGAAGCTGCCCTTACTGCGATTGAAATGGTTAACTTGTTAAAGGCTATTTAACGCTATGTCGCAAACACTTCAAGCAACTTATGCAGCAAAACGCAAAGCACGTCGTTTTGCTGTACAAGGAATTTATGAATGGCAGATGAGCCACAATCCGGTACATGAGATTGAAGCACGTACACGTGTGGAAAATGCCATGCACAAAGTGGATCTCGGCTATTATCATGAATTGTTGACTCAAGTGGTTGCCAATCATGAAGCATTGGATGCGCTCTTAATCCCTGTGCTTGACCGCGAAGTGAGCGCCCTTGATGGCGTTGAACTTGCAACCCTTCGTCTCGGTGCGTATGAACTCAAAGACCATCTTGAAGTTCCTTACCGTGTTGTTTTAGACGAAGCGATTGAGCTTGCTAAACACTTTGGCGGTGCAGACAGCCATAAATACATCAATGGTGTATTGGACCGTTTAGCAACCAGCTTACGTGCAGCAGAAAAGCAACAAGCCGACTAATTTTTCAGTAGATTTGTTGTATGGCTGAGTTCTCGATCATTGATACTTATTTTAATCGGCAGAACAATTCATCTGTCGATTTAGGTGTCGGTGACGACTCAGCCTTGCTCACCCCTCCTCCACAGCAACAATTGGTGATTTGTACCGATACTCTGGTTGCTGGACGACACTTCCCTCTCGATACCAATCCGCATGCTATTGGCTGGAAATCTGTCGCTGTCAATTTATCTGACATTGCCGCGATGGGTGCCAAACCGCAGAGCATTTTACTGGCATTGAGCCTAGCCCAAATTGATCATAACTGGCTAAAAGCGTTTAGTCAGGGTCTATATGATTGCTGCGATCAATTTGGAGTGAGTTTAATTGGTGGCGATACCACCCAAAGTCCTCATCTCACCATTTCTGTTACGGCTCTAGGGTGGATAGAAACCGGCAAAGCCATCACACGCTCAGGCGCACAAGTCGGTGATTATGTCTGTGTCTCTGGCACAGTCGGTGATGCTGCATTTGCTTTGCACAATTTAGGACATCCGCTACAACAGCGTCTGGATTATCCAACGCCACGTTGTCAGCTCGGTCAAAAGTTAAAAGGCCTGGCATCCAGCATGATAGATGTGTCTGATGGCCTGGCCCAAGATTTGGGCCATATTTTAAAAGCATCAAAAGTCGGCGCCACGCTTGAATTAAATCAGCTACCAATCAGTCCAGATTTACAAAATTTAACTCAAGAACAGCAATGGCAATATACTCTCGCGGGTGGCGATGACTATGAGTTATGCTTTACAATAAGCCCGCAAAATTACGAAAAGCTTTTGCAACAACAATTAGATGTCAACATTAGCAAAATTGGACAAATTGACCAAAAAACTGAGTTAACTTTTGTGCAGAATGGCGTAGATCATTCGCTGCAATTTCATGGATATCAACACTTTGCATAAACCTGCGATTCATTTTAAAGACATGTCCTGGTACAACCGCTTTATCGTTTTTTGCGGTGTTGGATTTGGTTCCGGGTTGTTACCCAAAGCGCCGGGCACTTTTGGTTCGGCCGTTGCATTGCTGTTTATTCCTGCCTGGCTTGCAATTGGCTTTACAACCTCCATTATTGCCATGATTTTAATGTCATTTATTGGCATTTATATTTGTGGGCAAACCGCTAAAATAATGGGCGTACATGACGATGGCCGTATTGTTTGGGATGAATTTGCAGGACAGTCGATTACCTTCCTGCCCCTGATTTACTTCGCAAAAATGAGCTGGCTTTGGGTGCTCGTCGGATTTGCCCTGTTCCGCTTATTCGATGTCTGGAAACCTTGGCCTATTCGTGTCATCGACCGTCAAGTCGGTGGCGGTTTCGGCATTATGTTTGACGATATTATTGCTGGCATTTGGGCCGCAATCTGTATTCTCGTGTACCTCAACATTTCAATGGCTTAAGCCAAGTTTTTAAGGTGTATTATGTCAACTTCTGTGATTATTCTTGCTGCCGGTAAAGGAACTCGAATGCGTTCGAGCTTACCCAAAGTATTGCAGCCACTCGCAGGACGCCCTCTACTCGGTCATGTCATTGAAACTGCTAAAAAATTAAATGCCAAAAATATTATTACCATTTTTGGACACGGCGGTAATTTAGTTCAACAAGCCTTTGCACAGGAAAATGTTCAATGGGTAGAACAAGCCGAACAGCTGGGTACAGGTCATGCGGTTAAAGTGACGTTACCGGTACTTCCTAGTGATGGCGTTTCACTGATCCTTTCGGGTGATGTACCTTGCATTAGCCAAGAAACCTTAGAGAAACTGCTTTCTGTTTCACGTGAAACAGGAATTGGCCTGGTGACCTTAACCTTGGCCGATTCTACCGGTTATGGCCGTATCATACGTGAAAACAATAAAATTCAGGCCATTGTTGAACATAAAGATGCAAGCGATGCACAGCGTCAAATCAAGGAAATCAATACCGGTATTTACTGTGTCAGCAATGCCAAACTGCATCAATGGTTGCCCAAATTAAGCAATAACAATGCTCAAGGCGAATATTACCTGACCGACATCGTGGCCATGGCAATTGCCGATGGTCTTGAAGTGGCTTCGGTTGAGCCGGAACGTGCCTTTGAAGTGGAAGGTGTGAATGACCGGATTCAGCTGGCCGCTTTGGAACGTGAATTCCAGGCCTATCAGGCCAAACTGCTGATGCAGCAAGGCGTGCATATCATTGATCCAAGCCGTTTTGACCTGCGTGGCAATCTTACAGTCGGTCAAGATGTGCGGATTGACATCAATGTGATCATTGAAGGTGATTGTGAGTTAGGCGATCATGTTGAAATTGGTGCAGGCTGTGTGATTAAAAATACCAAGATTGCTGCCGGTACCAAGGTTCAACCCTACAGTATCTTCGATAATGCAATTGTTGGTGAAAATACGCAAATTGGACCTTTTGCCCGTTTACGCCCAGGTGCCAAGCTAGCCAATGAAGTGCATATTGGCAACTTTGTTGAAGTGAAAAATTCCACAATTGGCCTCGGCTCTAAAGCCAATCATTTTACTTATTTAGGTGATGCCGAAGTCGGTGCAGGCTCGAATATTGGTGCCGGTACCATTACCTGCAATTATGATGGTGCCAATAAATTTAAAACCCTTATTGGTGATTCAGCCTTTATCGGCTCGAACAGCTCACTGGTTGCTCCAGTCAGTATTGGCAATGGTGCAACTGTAGGTGCGGGTTCAGTCATCACACGCGATGTAGCAGAAAATAGTTTGGCCTTTGAACGATCAAAACAAGTGGCCAAAGAAAACTATCAACGCCCCCAAAAATTGAAAAAATAAGAGGATTATAAATATGTGCGGAATTGTCGGTGGCGTTGCTGAACGTAATATTAGCAATATTTTAATTGAAGGCCTGAAGCGCCTTGAATACCGTGGCTATGATTCAGCGGGTGTTGCGCTGATCAATGGCGGTCATGTCCTGCGCGAACGTCGTGTTGGTAAAGTAGTTAACCTAGAACAAGCCGTGAGTGAATCGAGTATCGAAGGTTCACTAGGTATTGCGCATACCCGTTGGGCAACCCATGGTAAACCGACTGAAAACAATGCTCACCCGCATGTTTCTGGTACGGTGGCTGTGGTTCACAACGGTATTATTGAAAACTATCAAGAACTGAAAGATGATCTTGAAGCACTGGGCTATGTCTTTACTTCACAAACGGATACCGAAGTTGTCGCGCATTTGGTCAATGATGCATTGAAATCAACCTCTAGCCTTTTAGAAGCGGTTCAACAGGTTGTTCCTCAGCTCAAAGGTGCATATGCGCTGGGTATTGTACATACCGATCATCCGAATGAACTGATTACCGTTCGTGAAGGTTCACCTTTGGTCATTGGTGTCGGCATTGGCGAGAACTTTATCAGCTCGGATCAATTGGCCCTGCTTCCAATTACCAACCGTTTTATTTACCTGGAAGAAGGTGATATTGCACGTTTAACGCGTAACAGCATTGAAGTGTTTGTAGATGGGCAATTGGTGAATCGTCCAGTAAAAGAACTGGATGCAACAGTCAGCAATGCGTCTAAAGGTGAATATAAGCACTACATGCTCAAAGAAATTTATGAGCAACCTGAAGCGATTCAGCAGACTATTTCCCAAGCGTTGAATGGCAACGATTTACGCGAAGATTTCTTAAGTAAGGCCGTTGCTGATTTTGAAACTATTCAACAGGTGCAAATTATTGCCTGTGGAACCAGTTACCATGCCGGCATGATTGCAAAATACTGGTTTGAACAGCTGATTGACCTGCCTTGCCAAGTTGAAATTGCCAGCGAATTCCGCTATCGCACGCCTGTGATTGTCAATAACACGCTGTATGTGTGCATTTCCCAATCCGGTGAAACTGCCGATACCTTGGCTGCACTGCGTGATACTCAAAAACGCGCTGCTGCAAAAAATTTAAACATTAGCACCATGACCATTTGTAATGTGGCTACCTCTTCAATGGTGCGTGAAACCAATCATAGCCTGTTAACCTTGGCTGGCCCTGAGATTGGGGTTGCATCAACCAAAGCATTTACCACGCAGCTTGCCGCACTCATGCTGTTGGTACTGAAAATTGGTCAAGTCAAGCAAAGCATCTCGGCTGAACAAATTACTGCCATTACCACTGATTTATGGCATACCCCTAAAGTCATTCTAGATACTTTGCAACACGATAAAGACATTTTACGTTTATCTGAGCTGTTTGTAGAAAAACAGCACTGCCTGTTTTTAGGCCGTGGTACCGAGTTCCCAATTGCCCTTGAAGGTGCCTTGAAACTGAAAGAAATTTCATATATTCATGCCGAAGGTTATGCGGCCGGTGAACTGAAACATGGTCCATTGGCACTAGTGGACAATGACATGCCCGTGGTGATTCTTGCTCCACAAGACGACATGCTCGACAAACTCAAATCCAATATGGAAGAAGTTCAGGCTCGTGGTGGTGAACTGTTTGTCTTTGCCGATGAAAACAGCGGCATTAAAGGCAAAGAGCGTCAGCACGTGGTTCATGTGCCAAGTATCAGTCCACTCCTTGCTCCAATTGTTTACAGTATTCCTGTGCAGCTACTGTCTTACCACGTAGCAGTCTTGCGTGGAACGGATGTCGATCAGCCACGTAACCTGGCAAAATCGGTAACGGTTGAATAATAAATTTTGATATAAGGCTGGGTAACCGGCCTTTTTATTGTAAAGAAAAAGAGTAAAAGAATATGACCCTGACTTGCTTTAAAGCCTATGATATTCGTGGAAAATTGGGTGAAGAATTAAATGAAGACATCGCCTATAAAATTGGTCGGGCTTATGGTCAGATTTATCAACCTAAAACAGTAGTAATCGGTTGTGATATTCGTCTCAGCAGTGAAGACCTGAAACAAGCGACCATTCGCGGTTTAAATGATGCTGGTGTTAACGTACTCGATTTAGGCATGACCGGTACAGAAGAAGTTTACTTCGGTACTTTCCATCTGGACGTTCAAGGCGGTATTGAAGTGACTGCCAGCCACAACCCGATGAACTATAACGGCATGAAACTGGTGCGTGAAAATGCACGTCCGATCAGTGCAGATACGGGTTTAAAAGATATCCAGCTTTTAGCAGAATCAGGCGTATTTAAAGAGGTCGAGCAAAAAGGGACGACCGAAAAATACAACATTCTGGCTGAATTTGTAGATCATTTGATGACCTATATTGATCCTGCAAAAATTAAACCTTTAAAACTGGTGATGAATGCGGGTAATGGGGCAGCAGGTCATGTGATTGATGCAATTGAAGAAAAATTCAAAGTACTCAATGTACCGGTAGAATTTATTAAAATTCATCATGAAGCTGATGGTACCTTCCCGAATGGTATCCCCAATCCACTGCTTGTTGAAAACCGTGACAGTACACGTGATGCCGTGATTGAGCATGGGGCTGACATGGGGCTTGCTTGGGATGGCGACTTCGACCGCTGCTTCCTGTTTGATGAAAAAGGTCAGTTTATTGAAGGCTATTATATTGTGGGTCTATTGGCACAAGCGTTCTTGCTGAAACAGTCGGGTGAGAAAATTGTGCATGATCCACGCTTGGTGTGGAACACCTTTGATGTGGTTGAACAATACCAAGGTGAAGCGATTCAGTCTAAATCCGGTCATTCTTTCATTAAAGAAAAAATGCGTGAGCATAATGCCGTGTATGGCGGAGAAATGAGTGCACACCATTATTTCCGTGACTTTGCTTATTGTGACAGCGGCATGATCCCATGGCTGTTGGCTATTTCTGTATTATCTGAAACAGGACAATCTTTATCTTCACTGGTTGAAGGCATGATTGCCAAATTTCCATGTTCGGGTGAAATCAACTTTAAAGTTGCAAACACTCAAGCCACCATTCAAAAGATTTTTGATCACTTCGCCGATCAAAATCCAGCCATTGATCAAACGGACGGTGTGAGCCTGGATTTTGGCGCATGGCGTTTAAACGTACGCGCTTCCAATACCGAGCCATTACTGCGCTTAAATATTGAAAGCCGTGCAGATAAAAATCCTGAACCGATACAAGATTATGTGGATGAATTGACCCAACTGATTCAAGGCTAAGGATTGCTGTATCAAAAAAGGAGCTTGATCGAAAGCTCCTTTTTCATATCTACTACTGGTTGCGATAACCATTCGGATTTTGCTTTTGCCAGTTCCAGCTGTCCGCCAGCATATCTTCCAGAGTATATTGCGGTTTCCAGCCTAACTCTTGCACAGCACGGGTATTGTCTGCAAATGAAGTCGCCACATCGCCTTCACGACGCGGCTCAATGCTATAGGCGACCGGCACATGATTGACCCGATCAAATGTTTTCACCACTTCTAAAACCGATGAACCCTGACCGGTTCCAATATTCCAGACACGACAGCCTTTTGCCATAAGGCGATTATTCAAGGCACACAAATGCGCATTCGCCAAATCCACTACATGGATATAATCGCGCACGCCAGTCCCGTCAACAGTATCGTAATCATTGCCGAAGATCGCCAATTTTTCACGACGGCCCACTGCGACTTGAGTGACAAATGGCATCAGGTT
>NZ_NEGA01000002.1 GCF_002135315.1 Acinetobacter sp. ANC 3903
TCAAAACACCAAATCTGGCTCATCAATTTTCTGACATTAATTTCTCAAATAAACTTCGAGTCATTTCTACCATCAATCAATGAAAATAATTTCGATCAATCAACCAGTAAAAATCCACACAAGTTGTTCTTCATAATCTCTTAATGATCTTCTTGCTGATTCGTCACCAGCAAGCTAACGTTTAACACTTAACGTTTCGTTTCATGTATCTCGTCGGGATGCAGCGTATTCTATAGAGTTTTTAAATCAACACAACCCCTATTATAGAATTTTCTACAATTTTGTATTCGAGTGTTTGTTTTTTAACCCAGAAAGGTATTTTTAGCATATTTAAAGGTTATTTTGAGTGTTTTTTACACATTGCTACATTCATTTTTTAGATCATCTCGACCATTTTAATTTTTAATCTTCCCTCTCAAAATAATAAAACCAGCTTTATGCTGGTTTTATTTAAACTTATTAATTGGAATGCTCTGCTAGCCATGACATAAACTTCTGACGTTCTGCCTTATTTGCTTTTTGCCATAATTGAATCAGTTGCTGATCGCCAGTGATTGCTAAAGCTCCTGACTCACTAGAGGCAACTGCCGCTACTGTAGGTTGAACTGCCGCTTGTATATATACAGGTGCAGGCTGATTCTCCACAGCTGTTTTCTTTTGAGTTAAATCTGTAGGTTTTGAAAATATACCCTGCCCCAGCCAAGGTTTTTGCTCTGTGTTTGCACCCACTTGTTGAACCACTATCTGATTATTTTTATCAAACAGTGCCACAATAGGTTGTTCAGCATATTTTTTGGCAGCTTCAAAATTTGCTGGTGCATTGACCAAGTCTAGTCGATATTCTGTACCATCTTTTAAATCTGGTGTTTTAATAGTAACAACACCAGATTTCACAATATCGTGTTCACCATTCAAATGTTCAAAATACTGAGTGTAACGCACACTGATATTACTCGTACCTGCATCGACTTTATATTGATTGTTCTTGGCACGAAATAATCCGGTATTAACTTCTTGATCATTCACCGCTAGAATTTTAATTTCTTCTGGAGCTGAAATAGTGACTGCCGAAAATGCAGCACCACTTACACTTACCATCAATGCAGCTGCAGCAAAAGTTAATTTTAAGCTCATCCCACTATCTCTTCTTTGAATATTAAAAATATATTGCACTATGCAATTAACAAATGACAATTTTATGACAAAGCTATTTTCAATACAGCTGTATTTTCAAGACTTTGTTGAGATAAGCTTTGCAACTTAACTGATTTATCTGCAATTCGCCCTAGCAATAAAGAGAGTGCTGTTTTAGCACTCTCTTAACTTCACTTAAATGAAACATTCATCAGTCAAATCTTTTGAAACGCATACTATCATCAAGAAATGTTTTTTCTCCCGCTGATGCTTCAATTGAACCAAACACCAGTTCAGCACGTAACTTCCAGTTTTTAGGAATATCGAAAGTAGCTGCCACTTCATCATCAATTACAGGATTGTAATGCTGTAAAGAAGCACCAATATGCTGTTCTGCCAATGATGACCATACGGCAAATTGTGCAATTCCGGTGGAATGCTCTGACCATGCCGGAAAATGTTCAGCATATAAGGGAAATTGTTCTTGAAGCAACTTTACCGCGTCTTGATCTTCAAAAAACAATACCGTGCCATATCCTGCTGCAAAACTGTTAATTTTTGCATTGGTATTTTCAAATGCACTTTCTGGCACCATTTTACGTAACGTTTCGCGCACAATACTCCAGAATTTCGCATGCGATTCACCATATAAAGTCACCACACGTGAAGTTTGTGAATTGAAAGCAGAGGGGCTATTACGCACTGCATCTTTAATGACGTCTTCTATTTTATCTGCTGTGATCGGAACGTTTTGACCAATTGCATAAATAGTACGGCGTTGTTTCATATGGGCTAAAAATGACATGGTTTCACCTTCCTTGAATTTTAATAAGCGTAATCAGAATATATTGATCTTATGTTAATTTTAGAATTATTCCACAATTAAAAAAGTGACATTGTGTTTTATTTATGGAACAGTTTCATAGCTGATTTTCAACTGATATAAAAATAAAAAAGCACCCATTAAAAGTGCTTAATTGATACAGCGATGAGATTAATTCAAAATTCTAAATCGTTCAGCGTTCTGAGGTTCCTGTTTGATCTCTGCTTGTTGCTCTATAGAACCGAATACCAGTTGTGCCCGTAACAACCAGGATTCATCAATATGAAAATGTTCCGAAACTGCCGTATCAATACTCGGATTATAATGTTGCAAACAAGCACCAATACCTGAATCAGCCAAGGCTGTCCATACTGCATATTGCACCATACCCGATGTTTGCTCAGACCAAATTGGAAAATCATCGGCATTAAAAGGAATTTTCTTTTGCAATTTTTGTATGGTGCTCTGATCTTCATAGAACAGTACGGTTCCATATCCTGCCATACATTGCTCTATCTTCATTTCCGCACCGGCGAATACATGTACGGCAACTAATTTGCGTTGTACTTCTTTGACAATTTGCCAAAATTGCTCATGGGAATCACCAAATAAAACTATAATTCTAGAACTTTGAGAATTTAACGCAGACGGACAACTTTTTACTGCTTCCTGAATAAGCTGGGTCAAATAAGCCTGGCTAAAATGAACCTTTTTCCCCAGCACATAAATACTCCGACGCTTTTTTAAATGATCGACAAAAGTTAATTCAGGAATCTCATCTGTGATTCTTTTTTTCAATTTCAAATCTTTGGTGATATCTGCCGTTAGAACCTGACCAATTTTATCTAATAACGCCACAGCAGTACTCCCCAATACAAATGCTAAGCTTGTAATATTTTTAATATTCTAGCGGTTTTATTGAGGGATCCTTTGAATTAGATATTTTTGAATGTCGTTTTTTAAATCAAACAGTTATCGCAAAAACAACAAACTCCGCATTTAGCGGAGTTTGTGTGAAATATAACGCATTTTACTTTTCAGTTTCAAATAACGCGGCAACAAATGATTTTGCCGAGAACGGACGTAAATCATCAATTTTCTCGCCCACACCAATAAAGCGAATAGGCACATGGGTACGGCTTGCAATGTTAAATAACACCCCACCTTTAGCGGTACCATCCAGTTTGGTAATGGTTAGTCCTGTCAAACCTACAGCTTCATCAAACATTTCAACTTGATTAATTGCATTTTGACCTGTGCCTGCATCGACCACCAACATAATTTCATGCGGTGCTGTGGCATCAATTTTTTGCATCACTCGTTTTACTTTGGTGAGTTCCTGCATTAAATTACTTTTATTATGTAAACGTCCTGCAGTATCAGCAATCAGGACATCTACACCTTTGGCACGTGCACTTTCAAAAGCATCAAAGATCACAGAAGCACTGTCTGCACCATGACCCTGTGCGACAACTGAAATATTATTGCGCTCACCCCAAATCTGAAGCTGTTCAGTGGCTGCTGCACGGAAGGTATCCCCCGCGGCCAGCATGACTTTTTTACCTTCACCCTGCAAGCGTTTAGCCAATTTACCAATGGTTGTGGTTTTACCCACACCATTTACACCCACCACCAAAATCACAAATGGATTTTTATTGGGGTCAATATGTAAAGGTTTAACACGCGGTGCCAGCAAAGCCACCAATTCTTCTTGCAGTGCTTTGTAAAGCGAGTGTGAATAGATCAAATCGCCACGTTCAGTACGCTCAGTCAAGTTTGCAATAATGGTTTTAGTTGCCTCTACACCAATATCTGCAACCAGTAATTGCTCTTCAACTTCTTCCAGCAATTCATCATCGATTTCTTTACCACCAATGAGAATATTAACCATACCATCGGCAAGGTTTTTACGGGTTTTGGTCAACCCGACTTTCATGCGGCTGAAAAAGCCACCTTTAGATGAATCATCTTGTTCTGTTTCTGTGGCTACAGGCGCAGAAACAGCAGCTTGTTCATTTTGAGTTTCAACAATAGGGATATTTACCGCAGGTAAATTCGGTAAAGTGACATCGTCATCCCCGATATCAGCATCAATCAAAAATTTATTTTGCCCATTAGATTGCTGTTGCATGCCGAATCCTTGAAAAGCATTGCGTTAAAAAACAAGAATTCTAGCATAGTTTTGTCGTGCATTTCCCAGTAGACATTGAACACACCAAAAACCAACAACTTAAGCTTGCTTTCAAATTAGAGTTTCTGAAAAATATTTATAAATTTAATTCATCACTTGGGTAAGTCTTGTGCTCAAAAGTTACCTCTCACTTTTTCCAAAGCTGACTTTTTCTAAAAAGTATATGTTAACGATCAGCTTGGTATTGCTTACGCTGCAAAGCGATTTGACGCAGGCAGAAACGCGGAGTGAACTGGCACGTACCACCTTTGAAACTACACTGAAGAATGGTTTAAAAGTGATTATCCGGGAAGACCACCGTTCTCCCATGGTGATGACACAAATTTGGTATCGCGTGGGCAGTAGTGATGAATCGGGAAATTTATTAGGGATCTCACATGTACTGGAACATATGATGTTTAAAGGTACGCAAAAAGTTCCCAATGACGAGTTTACCCGCTTAAGCCGTATGTATGGTGGCAGGGTCAATGCTTCGACTTTTACCAATTACACCAATTATTATCAGCTTTATCCTAAAACCTATTTACCGATGGCTTTGGAACTTGAAGCGGATCGCATGAGCAACTTGTTGTTACGCCAACAAGATTTTGACCCGGAAATTAAAGTGGTTATGGAAGAACGGCGCTTGCGTACCGACGACAACCCGACAGCACTGGCTTTTGAACGTTTTAAATGGATTACTTATCCAACCAACCATTATCGCCAACCGGTGATTGGATACATGAAAAACCTGCAAAACATTCAGCTGGAAGATGTCAAAAAATGGTATCGAGACTGGTATAGTCCGAATAATGCCATCTTGATTATTGTCGGTGATGTAAATGCTGAAAATGCCTTGCTGCAAGTGCAAAAGTATTTTGCCGATATTCCTGCCCGAAAAACCCCGCCACGTAATGACGTATTAGAATTTGATCATGTTGGTTATCGGCATATGGAACTGAATCTGCCTGTTAAAGTGCCGAATCTGTTTATGGCCTGGAACGTGCGTTCGTTACCTACTGCAAAAAATCCGCAAGATGCTTATGCCTTAACCATTATTAAAAACATTTTGGACAGTGGAATTTCTTCACGACTGCAAGATCGGCTGGTGCGCGATAAAAAAATATTGACCGCAGTCAGTGTGTCCTATGACCCTTATAGTCGCGGAGACAGCTTGGTGAGTATTTCGGCCTTGCCCGCGGAAGACGTGAGTTTGCAAGAGGCTGAAAAAGCTATTCAGGCTGAAATTGAGCTGTTAAAAACAGAGTTGATTAAGCCCGAAGAAGTCAATCGCGTGACAGCTAAATATGCCTCCAATTTAGTCTATAGCCAGGATGACATTGCTGGGCAAACCCGAATGATGGGTAATCTGGAAATCAATGGTTTAAGTTTTCGCTTGATGGATGAGTTACCAAAACATTTTGAAACCGTCAGTCCACAGGACATTCAGCGCGTGGCGAATGTTTATTTTAGCCGGGACAATCTGAGCACCTTATACCTTTCGCCTGAAAATAAAGCCCAATAATGGAATTTACCATGATCAAGCTACATTCTTTTCTTATTTTCAGTTGCATGAGTTGGGCTCAAGCCGTCATGGCAGATGTGGATTTAGATACCATTCCAGATGACAATCCGACACAGCTTACCTCTATTTTGCTGTTACAGAGCTTAAAAACTGCCAATAAACAAAGTCAATTTTATGCCCCTTATGTGCATGAGCTGAAAAATAAATATAAAGTTCGCACGCTCTTTGTAGAATCAGCAGATTTGCCTATGGTTGATGTTCAGCTGACATTCAATGCTGGCTCAGCCCGAGATGAAGAAATTGCACCCGGTTTATATGGCATTGCCAATATGGCGGCAAAACTGATTGATGAAGGTACAGAAAACTATACGGCCAATGAAATTGCCAATGCTTTTGAAAGTGTGGGAGCGCGATTTAGTGCCCAAGCGTATCGGGATATGTTCATTGTAAAATTACGGGTATTATCTGATCCTCAAAAGCTTGAACCCGCCTTGGCGATGATGATGGAGCTTTTGAAGCATGCCAGCTTTGAAAAATCCCGTATCAGTCTGGTATTAAGCAACACGCAAGTCGGACAAAAGCAAATTCAGGAAAGCCCAAGCCGGATGATGAGTGTTCTGTTTTATCGGGCTTTATATGGGAAACATGCCTATGCCGAACCGATTAGCGGAACTCAGCATAGCATCAGCAAAATCACACCAGCACAATTAAGACAATTTAGTGATCAATTTTTGGTGGCACAAAACCTGAACATTGCCATCACAGGTCAACTCAGTAGCAAACAGGCACAGCAACTTTCTGAACGTATTGCCGGCAACCTGAAACAAGGTGAAAAAGCCAAACCCTTGGCTCAACCCGTCGATAAATCAAGTTTTGATATCCGTCACATTAAATTTAATTCCACTCAGGCACATGTCATGATGGGTCAATTAGGTCCCTCACGCTTCGATCCGGATCGCCTGGCCCTGGAAGTTGCCAATCAAATGTTTGGTGGAAGTGGCTTCAACTCCATCTTGATGAAAGAACTGCGGGTTAAGCGCGGTTTGAGTTATGGGGCTTATAGTTCATTTTCCTTTAGCCAGGCTCCAGGAACCTTTAGCTTCAGCTACTCTACCCGTCAAGATCAACTGCTCGACAGCCTGAAAGTCGCCCATCAGGCTTTGGTCAATTTTGTCCAACAACCCATTGACCAGAAACAGCTGGAAGAAACCAAAGCAGGTATGTTACGTGCCTTTCCGAATAATTATAGTAGTAATGCCAACATTAACGCCCAGTTAGGTTCTATAGGATTTTACAACCAACCGGCAGACTACTTGAGTCACTATCCAAAATTATTAGAAAAAATTACCGCACAAGATGTGCAGAATGCCATTCAAAAACATCTACATCCTGAACGTCTTACCATCATTGTAGTGAATGAGAAATTAGATAAAATCGCATTGGAAGCAGTACTAAAACAAGACCTGAATCCGCAAACTCCCAAAAACATACCTACAATCAAGCAGAACCCGGAAACTATTATTGCTCCGGTTGCAGAGGCGGTAACTGATGCGCCTGTGTCATCTCCAACTGATGCGCCTGCATCAATTTAAAATATTGGGCATAAGGAATCTGAGGTTGCTGCATCAGCAGCAAAGCCATTTCTTGAGTATCTGGATAATTGGCTTGAACTGAAAGTTTCACGACATTTTCAAATTGTTGAACCGAAATGGGGCGATGCAGAGCAATGAAAGCAAGACTCAGGATAATGGCAATGATTGTAGCGATAAATCCGTTATAAATATCTTCAAGCTTTATTTGAGATTTTAATTGAACAATTTTTTGTAAAGCAATATGCATAACCTACCTCGAACTCAAGGTAGTGTAGGATGCGGCATGAATAAGCACAAGCAGATTTGCTCAATTTCGCCGCATTCGTAACAGAAATTGAGCAAATCAAAATGATCTAGTAACCAACTACATTCCTGATGACCGCATAATAAAGCACCAGAGCAATAATCCCCATGACTAGGGCAATTGCAAATACACCCACCCCTCTTTCTGCATGCACAGGATGCAGCTCATCATCATCCGCTATGCGCAGCAACTCACCATTATAGAGGCTATAAAAATCCTCACGTTGTTGCACATCGAGCTGGCGAGTAAAATCATAAACCCTTTTACGCTGTGCCAAGCAAAAATTACCCAGATGAATTTCCTGGTGGAAAATGGCTTCATCCAAATTTCTACGATGCTGATGCGCGAGTTCAATGATTTGATCTGGAGTAGGAGGCAAATCAAAGGTGAAACCGTCTAATGTTTTTGTCATGTTATTCTCCTTATATTTTCAAATTCCTCTACTAAGATACTAAGCAAAAATTATTTTGTATATTGTTTAATCATGTAACCTTGATTTTAATGCTATAGCCCACATATATTGTTTGACAATCTGAGTTCAATGTAATATTACTTTAACAATACTTAGTTAAATTAGTATCAAGACAAATTTAATCGTCTTACTAGCAATCATAATTACAATAAGGAGTTTAATATGATTCAACAACTCTCTCCTCAAGATCTAGAACATGCATATGCAGATGCCGTGAATACCATTCAATCTCAAATGAATTTTTCAGATGCAGTTCAAAAATTGGAAGAAGTCGCTCGTGCCGGGCATGGTAAAGCCGCTTTATTTTTAGCAGAACTTTACTATCAAGGCTTCCGGGTAGAACGTGACTCGCTCAAAGCACAATATTGGCAGAAACTGGCCACGATGCAAGCCTAATTAAACGTCACCAAGGTGGCGTTTTTTAATCCCTTTTATTTTTAAATACATATTTATTTACATTGTTTCTCAAAGCTTACACAGAACTTTCATCTAAATTTCTTACAATAACTGCTGAATTCACTACATGTCTCTGGTATGAATCGAATTAACTCATTACAACTGGTTCCTAAAGACTTATTTTTTAAAATCACGATTTTAAAATCAATGATGTACTGCGGTGTTCTTTGGGGACTCTATCATCAACAAGGCTGGGCCATGATGGCCGACCATGAAGATTACATTTTTCCATTTTGGCTGAACGGCATTCAGGCACAAAAATATGCACAGTTGCACTGGCCAAATTATACACCGCGTAAAATTACGCCAAAGGATTTTCAGGAATCCTTGCTGCCGACATTAACTCGCTTAAATGTAACCCCTGCACTCTGTCATTCGTCGAGTCGGAAATTTAAATTGACCACTCAACAAATGCGGCATTTCTTTTTTTCTGATTCTGTACAACCGGCTTAATGTCTTCTGCCAACAGCAATAATGAAAAATAGGGAAATGTAAATTTTTATTTATGACCCGAAAAGTATTTGCATTTTTCTTATTTCGCGCTAAGTTTAATGTCAAATGAATAACAAAAAGGATGATAATAAATGACCAATGTAGCACAAGTTATTCAGAACAAAATTGAGAAAACGATTTTTACTATTAGTCCTGAATCGACGGTACTTGAAGCAATTTCACTTATGGCAGCTAAAGGCATTGGTGCACTGGTCGTGACTGACCAAGAAAAAGTGGTTGGTATTCTGTCCGAACGTGATTACATGCGTAAAGTGACGTTGATGGAACGGACCTCTAAAGAAACGACAGTCGGTGAAATCATGACTGCTAAAGTACTGACCGTGACTAAGTCCACCAGTGTGGAAGATTGCTTAGGCTTAATGACTGATCGTCATTTACGTCATCTTCCTGTAGTTGAAAATGCAAAACTGGTAGGGTTAATCTCGATTGGTGATTTGGTTAAAGCTGTAATGGATGATCAGCGCAAACTCATTGATCAGTTACAACAATATATTGCAAGTTAAGATTTAATGCCTAAAAAACCTCTCATGTCGAGAGGTTTTTTTTAATCCCTCTAAATCTCCCTTTAATAAAGGGAGATTTTAACCATCCTCTTTTAAAAGATGAGCCATATATGGCACTAGAGAGATTTTTATAATTAATTCAAACCCAATTTTGCAGCCACATAGTCTGAGTCTTTATCACCACGACCCGATAGATTCACGACAATTTTTACATCTTTGGCCATTTTTGGTGCTTCACGCAAAGCCCAGGCGACTGCATGTGAACTTTCCAGTGCAGGCACAATTCCCTCTACACGTGAAAGAGTCATAAAGGCATCCAGACACTCTTGGTCGGTTGCTGTGGTATATTCCACACGGCCCAAGTCTTTTAGCAAGCTATGCTGTGGACCTACGCCCGGATAATCTAAACCTGAAGCAATCGAGTGTACCGGTAAAGGCTCACCTTGCTCATCTTCAAGCACATAACAGGCCATACCATGAAGCTGGCTTGGTTTACCCAGAGTTAAAGTTGCTGAGTGCATATTAGTATCCAAACCATGTCCTGCAGGTTCTACACCTACCAGTTTTACATCATTATCATTTAAGAATGCTGTAAAAGCGCCCATCGCATTGGAACCACCGCCAACGCATGCAACCACATAATCAGGATTTGATCCAAAACGGTCCTGGGTTTGAACCTTGATTTCATCACCAATAATGGACTGAAAGTCACGCACCATTTTCGGGAATGGATGTGGACCTACCACTGAACCAATCGCATAGATAAAGTTTTTCGGATCTTTTAAGTATTCTTCAAAGGCACTGTCCACGGCATCTTTTAGGGTAGCGGTGCCACGTGTAACTGAAATCAGGGTCGCACCCAAAATTTTCATTTTTACAACGTTTGGATGTTCTTTTTCAATATCCACTTGTCCCATGTGAATTTCACATGGAATGCCCACTAAAGCACATGCTGTTGCCAATGCTACACCATGCTGACCTGCACCCGTTTCAGCAATGACTTTCTTCTTGCCCATGTATTTGGCAAGCAAAGCCTCACCTAAACAGTGGTTGATTTTGTGCGCGCCGGTGTGGTTCAAATCTTCACGTTTCAGGTAGATTTGTGCTCCACCCAATTGATCGGACAAACGTTTGGCATGAAACAGTGGACTTGGACGACCGACATAATTGGCAAACAAATCGGCTAGTTCATTCTGGAATTCAGCAGTATGGCGGATTTGCTCATACGCCACATTGATTTCGTCCATCGCTTCTTTTAAATGAGGTGGAATAAACTGACCACCGTATTGTCCAAAGAAACCTTCTTCATTGGGTAATGGGATGCCATTAATTTGATGATCCATTTTCAATTCCTTCATTTAAAAAGAACGCATTTGATTTCAATACGTTTAACGAGCCAAATATTTTGTCATGTCTTCCACACCCTTTAAGGTCATGGGATACATATGATCTTCAAAGATTTGTTTGATCTGACCAATGGTATGGGTGTAATGCCAATAACTGTCTTGTTCTGGATTAAGCCAGGCCGTCTTTTCAAAATGTTGACGTAAACGCTGTAACCAGACATTACCTGCTTCATCATTCATATATTCAACAGAACCGCCCACCGAGTTCAGCTCATAAGGTGCCATACTGGCATCTCCTACCACAATTACCCGATAGTCGCGCCCATAAGTATTGAATAAGTCCCAGGTATTCATGCGGGTATTAGAACGGCGGATATTGTCTTTCCAGACATAGTCATACAAACAGTTATGGAAATAAAAATATTCTAAAGTTTTAAATTCGGTTTTAGCCGCGCTAAACAGTTTCTCACATTGCGCGATGTGCGAATCCATCGAACCGCCCACATCAAACAACATCAGCACTTTAATGCGGTTGCGACGTTCCGGCACCAGCTGTACATCTAAAATGCCCTGTTTGGCCGTTTCCCGAATGGTCCCGTTAATATCCAGTTCTTCAGCTGCGCCTTGACGGGCAAATTTACGCAGACGGCGTAATGCCATTTGCATTTGGCGTGTACCGAGTATTTGCTCATCATCCAGGTTTTGGTATTTACGCTGCTCCCAAACCTTGACTGCAGAACGTTTACGTCCCGGCCCACCAATACGCACACCTTCAGGATGATCGCCATAGGCACCAAATGGCGATGTGCCACCAGTACCAATCATCTTGTTACCACCCTGATGCTTCTTGTGCTGCTCACGAAGACGCTCTTCCAGCATCTTCATCAGTTCTTCCAGCGAGCCTGCTTTCTTCAGCTCTTCACGTTGTTCTGGAGTAAGATGCTTTTCTAAAAGCTCGAGGTCGAACCAGTCTTTCGGCAGTTTATGTACCTGATTGAGCAAATCATCCAGATCAAAAGTAGAGATACCATCAAAGTAATCTTTCATGGCACGATCAAACTTGTCAAAGAAACGCTCATCTTTGATCATGACCGTTTTAGCCAGTTGATAGAACTCGTCCTGATTGGCAAAAACCAGACCAGAAGCAACCGCTTCATTCAGATCAATCAGTTCACGCGTTGAAACCGGTACGCCGTATTTTCTTAAGGTATAAAACAATCGCACAAACATGGCGATGTCTCCTTAACGACGCGACATAAAGGCTAAACGTTCAAGCAATTGCACATCTTGCTCGTTTTTGATCAGGGCACCATACAAGGGTGGAATAGCCTTGGATTTGTCATGCTTGCGCAAAATATCTTCTGGCATGTCATCTGCCATCAGCAGGCTTAACCAGTCAATCAGTTCAGAAGTGGATGGTGGTTTCTTTAAACCCGGAATCTGACGCAGTTTAAAGAAAACCTGCAAGGCTTCATTCACTAAAGTTGCGGAAACTTGCGGGAAATGCACATCGATAATCTCGCGCATGGTCGCTTCATCAGGGAATTCAATATAATGAAAGAAACAGCGGCGCAAGAATGCATCCGGCAATTCCTTTTCATTATTTGAAGTAATAATCACGATCGGACGTTGTGTCGCGGTGATGGTTTCACCAGTCTCATAAACAAAAAACGACATTTTGTCGAGTTCATGCAACAAGTCATTCGGAAACTCGATATCTGCCTTGTCAATTTCATCAATCAACAACACACAGCGTTGTTCACTGGTGAAAGCTTCCCACAATTTTCCAGGCTTGATGTAGTTTTTAATGTCATAAACACGATCATCACCTAGCTGACTATCACGCAAGCGCGATACGGCATCGTATTCATACAAGCCTTGCTGGGCTTTGGTGGTCGACTTGATATGCCACGTGAGCAGCTTAAGCCCCAAGCTTTCAGCCACTTGTTCAGCAAGTAGCGTTTTACCGGTTCCTGGTTCACCTTTAACCAGAAGTGGCTTTTGCAAACGACGTGCAGCCTTGACAGCAAGTTTTAAACTATCAGTCGCAATGTACTGATCTGTACCGATAAATTGTTGGGTATCAACAGACATGATCTAACCTTATTGTTTTACTTAAAGCGGTGAACTATTTTTGTTTAATTCGAATTTTGCCTTGTTGGCAGTGTATTTTGACCATAAGGCACCAATGACCAAACCTACTCCGAGCACAAACAAGATCAGAGAGGCATTTGACCAAATCAGCGTCTTTTCTTTGGTGAGCACACCGAACAGCAAGCCGAAAATAGCTGGAGCGATAGCAGCATTATTTCCTTCAGAAACTGTGGGTGTCAGTAAAATGGCAAAGCCGATGAGCCAGGTCATGCCACCTAAAGGTTTAGGCAAACGTTTTGCAATGGCATACCAGGCCCATAGAATAATCAGACTGCCTACAAGATAAACCGTGACAGCAATACTATCTTCAGGAATTGAATCTAGTAGTGAAAGAAAACCATTCATCTTACAACTCCTGATTAACCATTAAGCGCCACGAAGCCCTTCAGGTGCAACAGCATTTGGATTGATTAACCCTTCTGGAGGTACTTGAATAAAGAAGCCTTTAGTTTCAATAGAATCGATCACATGCAACACATTTACACGTGCCAATTTACGACCTTCAGATAACTCTAAATCCATAACAAAAGTTGCACGACCAAATGCAACGCGCATCGCTTCCGGTAAAACTTCTAGCGGATTGATTGCCTCAGCTTCATGTTCAGTGGCTTCTGGACGGGCGATGTAAAGATACATTTCATCTTTTTTGCTAGATTTAAAAATTGAACATTGCATAGTTGGAACAGTACTCATAAAACTCAGGACAAAGCATACAGCAAAAAAAAGACTGATACATTAATGATTATTAACGCATCAGTCGTGATTGTATATAAATGTTAATTCTTTAAACAGAATGGCTAAAAATCAATCTATCACTTTCATTTGGGTAGACAGATAATTTTCATCTGCATGCAGAACTTCAATCAGCGGCTTGGTCAGTACATCATAACGCCAGCCGAGCAGATAAGCCGGTAAATCCTGCTCATCATTATGAAAGACTACATGCTGATACAGTGCATTCAGCCATTTTTTACGCATCAATACTTCTTTAGGTACTGTGGTTTCCTGAACCACAGCCTGAATGACATTATCCACTTTTTCACCAATCTCTTTGGATGAGTGACGAATTGGACGTGCCATACGCAGTGGCCATTCTGCCTGTTCAGGCAAGAATTTAAGTAAATCCAGAATGGTTTTACCATATTCACGCACAATATTTTGACGGATATCTTTAATGCTGGACAACTGGAACTGATTACGCGGATTTTTTTCCACCAGATCAATCAGGGTAGAATTTTTCAGGATAAAGCTGCGCGGATAATTCAGGGCCTTGACCATCTGCTCACGCCATACAGCCAGTTGCTGTAACTGCATCAATTGACGGCGCGAATGACGATAATTGCCAATATCGTGATAAAGCAACTCTACAGGCGTTTCCTGACCAATTTCATGAGTCAGATGACGGCAATCTTCCAGTGTAAAATCCAGTAAATATTTATCGCTTAATTGCTGCTGAATTTTATTGGACAGGTTCATCAGATACAGTACGTCATTCGCCGCATAGGTGAGTTGCTCCGAGCTTAACGGACGCGCCAACCAGTCAGATCGGGTCTGGTCTTTATCAATGTCCACATCCAGCATGTGCTTTAATGCATTTTGATAGCTCATCTGTAGTCCATGCCCTAAAAAAGACATACCGACCTGGGTATCAAAAACATTTCTTAAGCTTTTTTGCTGTGAATAATGATAGATTAAATCGATATCTTCACTGCAGGCATGGAAGATATTCTGCTGAGCATCAAACAGTCTTGCCCAGAATAACGACAAATCCAGACTTGTGCCATCCAGCAAAAACACCTGATCGGCAACATTGATTTGAAATACACCCAATTTGGGCCACAGGGTATCGACCTTGATGAATTCGGTATCCAATCCATAAACGGATGTCTGCCCCATCAAGTGCAAAATATTGTCTAAATCTTTTTGTTGCTGAATAAACTGAAACATATTACCGAGTCTAAAAACCAGATTCTCTCAAATGTATTTTAACCTATATATAAAATTTAGATATAACTAAATTTACATTTGGCTCGTACATTCTCTATTTATAAGTATTTTTTTAAAAAGGCAACTATTTTTTATATATTTTTTGTATAAGTTTAAATTAAATTCAAATAAATGTTACTTAAGTCTTGTTTCATATCTTAAATGATAAAATAAGCACCTAAGTACTTATTTCATACGCATACGATTATGCACCGCCTGACTTAAGGTATGACTATCGACATATTCAAGCTCTCCTCCTTGAGGAACACCTTGAGCTATCCGGGTCATCTGTACAGGCAAATGCTTGGTGGCTTCAACCAGATAATGTGCTGTCGCCTGACCTTCTACAGTAGCATTGGTTGCCAATATCACTTCAGAAACAGTACCCTGACTTAGGCGCTGAATCAGATAAGGAATCCCGATTTCTTCAGGGCCAATACCATCCAGCGGCGACAAATGCCCACCCAGTACATGGTACTTGCCACGAAAACTGCCACTTTGCTCAATCGCCATGACATCCGCAGGTGATTCAACCACACAGAGTAACTGATCATCGCGCTCATGCGACAGGCAAATGTCACACACTTCATTTTCTGTCAGTGAATGACAAACACTACATTCATGAATATAGGTCGTGGCTTCATTCAAAGCATGTGCCAAGCCGACTGCACCTTCACGGTTTTTCATGATCAGGTGCAATGCCATGCGCTGAGCCGATTTCGGCCCAACACTTGGCAAAATACGTAAAGCTTGAACCAGTTGATCAAATCGATCACTAAACACTGGGCGTATTCCTTAGAATAAACCAGCAAGGCCTGGTGGCAAGCCCATACCAGAGTTAGCCGCTTTCATTTTTTCTTCAGAAATGGCTTCAGCCTGACGTGCCGCATCATTCATTGCAGCTGCGATTAAATCTTCAATCATGTCGGCATCATCTTGAAGCAATTCAGGGCTGATTTCGATACGTTTCACCACATTGCGGCAAGTCATGGTCACTTTAACCAAGCCACCGCCTGCTTCAGCCTGGACTTCAGTTTGTGCAAGCTGTTCTTTGGCTTTTTTCATGCTGTTTTCAACATCTTTCTGCATGCGCTGTGCTTGCTGCATCAACATATTAATGTTCATAAAATTCTCCGAACAATCAATTACTAAATTAATGTTTATAAATTAGATTAAATCTAAACCACGACCAATGTCGCGAATAATATCATCAATATCTTCTAAACCAACAGATACGCGAATTAATCCTTCACGAATACCTGCGGCTTCTTTAGCCTCAGGTGAAAGCTTACCGTGAGTAGTGGTTGCTGGATGGGTAATGGTGGATTTGGCATCACCCAAGTTACCGGTAATTGAAATAAATTGGGTGTTGTCGACCACTTTCCAAGCCCCTTCACGACCACCTTTCACTTCAAATGACACAATCCCGCCAAAGCCGCTTTGTTGTTTAGCTGCAAGTTCATGACCGACATGTGAAGGCAAACCAGCGTAATATACTTTTTCGACTTTGTCGTGCTGATTTAGGAATTCAGCCAGCTTTTGTGCGCCTTCTGAATGTGCTTTCATACGTAAACGTAAAGTTTCCAGGCCTTTCAAGAACACCCAGGCATTGAATGGGCTCATAGATGGACCAGTAGTACGCACATAACCAAATACTTCTTCAAGCAATTTGTGATTACCCACCACAGCACCACCCAAAGCACGTCCTTGACCATCCAGATATTTGGTTGCCGAGTAAATGACTAAGTCCGCACCAAATTGAATAGGTCGCTGTAAAACAGGAGTACAGAAGCTGTTGTCAATTGCCAGCAATGCACCATTGGCGTGGGCAATATCAGCCAAGGCCTGAATATCCGCCACTTCAGCTAAAGGGTTGGATGGAGATTCAACAAACAGTAATTTTGTTTCAGCTTTGATGGCATTTTTCCATGCATCAAGATCGGTTAAATCGACAAAATCGACACTTACACCAAATTTAGCCACATATTTTTCAAAAAGAGAAACCGTAGAACCAAACACAGCACGTGAACAGATCACATGATCGCCCAATTTCAAGTATGACATTGCCACAGCCATGATGGCTGCCATACCAGAACTGGTTGCCACCGCACGTTCAGTACCTTCCAAAGCCGCAAGACGTTTTTCAAACATTGCAACCGTCGGATTGGTAAAGCGCGAATAGATATTGCCCGGTTCCTGACCTGAAAATTTAGCTGCGGCTTCTGCGGCATTTTCATAGACGAATGATGAAGTCAGGAAGATCGGCTCGCAGTGTTCACCTTCAAAACTGCGTGTATGACCTGTACGAATGGCTAAAGTGTCTAATTGGTATTCAATGTCGTCTTGTTGGCTCATCTTCTCTACCCAGTCCTGGACTGCCGTTGCTAATAATTGCCAACATTTTGAGCGCCTATGGCATTTAAGGTCAAGGTATAATGCATAAATATCGCCTACACTTCGATCAATCCGCCCATATGTTAGTAGCACCCGCAATGATTCAAGTTAAAAATAGAATGGCCAAACATAAAAGCAAACTCAAAAACCTGTCAACGAGTTTGTTTAATTCAAAATCGCTGGTTCTATCGCAAACTACACCCTATGAAGTCATTGCAGAATATAAACAAACCCGCGTGCGTTATTACGCCTCACCCGATAAACAATATAAAGAACCTTTAGTCTTTGTTGCCCCACTAGCCATTAACATGGCTATTTATGACCTTTATCCTTACCGCTCTCTGGTCAAGCATTTTCAACATAGTGGCTTTGATGTCTATCTGCTGGAATGGGGTCAATATAACTATAAAGACCGCTTTTTAAATTTTATGTCTTTTATTGACGATGCGATTCCGCATTGCATTAACCAGATACGTACCCATTCCAATAGCGATCAAATTTCACTGCATGGCTGGAGTATGGCCGGTGTATTTGTCATGCTGTATTGCGCATTGCAAAAACCGAACCACGTTAAAAATTTAATTGTATTGGGCAGTCCTGTAGACAGTCATGCCTCGGGTCGTACAGGCAAACTGTTCCAGAAGGTCAACCAGCTGGTTGCCAAAAATAAAGCCTTGCAAAACAAGATTTATTCAGGAACCGTACCCAAGCATCTCATTCATAGCCCCGGTATACTCAATTCACTGGGTTTTAAAATAATTGATCCTGTGGGATGGATTCAGAGCCAAAAGCAGCTTTTAGCAAACCTGGATAATCCACAAGCCTTATATGAACATGCCACTATGGGCAATTTTCTGAACCGGATGATTGACTATCCAGGTGGTATCAATCAGGACATGATTTTCAATGTTTGGTTACAAAACCCGCTAAAAAACGGCGTTATTACCTTACAAGATAAGAATATCGAATTAAAAAATATAGACTGTTCTTTATTGGTAGGCGCGGGTCGTAGCGACCAGATCGTATCTAAAGAGGCAGTTAAGCCCTTAATTGAATTGACAAATAGCCAGGATGTCACGTTTACTCTCATCCCGGGTGGTCATTTGGGCTTGATGTCAAGCCAGTCCAGTGCCAACGAGTTCTGGCCATTTATGACCACCTGGCTAAAACAGAGATCGAGCAAAATATAAGGGATACATCATGATTCAGTCAGTTGCATTTATCGGCTTAGGCGCAATGGGTTACCGTATGGCAGCACATTTACCTCAACATTTCGATACGGTGTATGTATGGAACCGCAATTTCGAAAAAGCCAAGCAACATGCAACTGAATATGGCACCCAAGCTGTAGAACTTGAGCAAGCTGTACAGGCAGATGTCATCTTTTCATGTTTGCCAACCAGCAAAGACGTCGAAAACCTGATTGCAAATACCAACATCAAACCTGGTGCTATATGGGTCGATTGCACCAGTGGTGTACCCGCATCAGCAAAAAAACTGAGCCAGCATTTAAAAGCACTTAATGTAGACTTTCTGGATGCACCAGTTAGTGGTCAAACTATTGGTGCAGAAAAAGGCAGCTTGACGGTGATGATTGGCGGTGAAGCCAGTGCTTTTGAAAAAGCCCTGCCCGCAATTCAAGCCTTTGGCCAACTGATTAAACATGTCGGTGAATCAGGTGCAGGTTTCGCGGTTAAAGCAGTAAACAATATGTTATTGGCGGTAAATCTTTGTTCTGTTGCTGAAGGCTTTACGACATTAAAAGCACATGGCGTCAACCTCAATGAAGCTTTAGACTGCATTAATGCATCGAGTGGTAAAAGTGGCGTGACTGAAACTGTGTTGCCACAACGCGTTTTAAACCGCGAATTTCCACTGACCTTTGCCCTGCCGTTATTGGCTAAAGATACAGGAATTGCTCTGGATCTGGTTCGTGAAGCCAAACTTTCTGCACCCGTGATTGCCTTAACCCAAAGTCTGATTCAGGCAGCTAGCAATTTAGCAGAAAAGGAAAGTGATTTTTCTAGTGCTGTGAAAATGTATGAATCCTGGAGTAAAATTACACTTGAGTAATAACTCGCCATTGAATAATAATAAAGAAACCTAATATTGTGTAGAAGTGTTCTACACAATATTCCATTAGAGGAAACCCTCATGATTAAGTTTACTGTTGCAATGTTGGCTAGTTTTGCAACTTTGTTTGGGGCAACAGCATTTGCCGCGACGGCCGAGCAAGAATGTCAAAAATTGAAAAATGACCATGATATCATTTATGCATCTAAAGGTTTTTGCTTTAAAGATCCTGAAGCCAAGGCGAAGTTTGGCAACGACAATTGCTACACAACTAAACCAAAATTTTCAGAAAAAGAGCAACAACGACTTGACGCCATCAAAGATCGTCAGAAAGAATTGAACTGTAAATAACTACAGTACCCAATCACTTCAAGGATTAGACATGCTTTACGATGATCAGAATATTTTTGCACGAATTATTCGTAATGAACTTCCTGCAATTAAAGTATACGAAGATGACCAGGTTCTGGCTTTCATGGACATCATGCCACAAGCTGAAGGTCACACGCTGGTCATCCCTAAAACACCTGCGATAACATTGCTAGATCTACCGCCTGACGCTGCTGCTTACACAATTCAAATTGTGCAAAAAGTTGCCCAAGCGATGAAAATAGCACTTGATGTTCAAGGGATTGTACTGATGCAACTGTCAGGTGCATCTGCTGGTCAAACGGTTCCGCATGTACATTTCCACCTCATTCCAAGTTCGGTTCATGAATTGGGCAAACATGCTTTACACATGGGTGATCAAGAAAAAATCCAAGCATTGGCGGAAAAAATTAAAGCTGAACTTTAAAATTCACTAGAATTTTAACTTGTCAAAAATGGAGCTTATGTTCCATTTTTTTATATCTGGGATGATCTAACTTTATCTCATGGATTTTAAATAAAATTTAAACAACTGAAAAATAATAAAAAATATTAATTAAAGTAATTTTTCTCGTCATAAAATTGTCATATAGCTTTCACTTCCCTGTCATAAAGTTTGCAGATACTGCATAGCAAGTTGGTGAGCTTCTGTAACTTTTTGTACTTAAGCAAACTAAAAAGAAGTGTTAAGTAAGGCAAATGCCATTTAGAACCGTTTTTGGAGAAATCTCAATGAAAAAATTGCTTCTTGCTGCAGTTGTAGCGGCTATGGGGATGAGTGCAGCACAAGCAGCGCCAACTTTGTACGGTAAATTAAATGTTACCTTAGACCAAGTTGACAACAGTAAATTTGATGGCAAAAACGTTACAGAAATCAACTCAAATGCTTCTCGCTTAGGGGTAAAGGGCGAAGAAAAATTGACTGAAAAAGTCTCAGCAGTTTACCAAGCGGAATGGGAAGTTGCGACTGATGGCGGTAATACAGATTGGAAAATGCGTAACCGCTTCTTGGGTCTTAAATTTGCCGATATCGGTACATTAAAAGCCGGTAACTACGATTCTTACTTCAAAACTGCTGCGGGCAATAACCAAGATATTTTTAACGATCACAACCACCTTGATATGACCAGCATGCTATATGGTGAAGATCGTTTAAATAACGCAATCGGTTTTGAAACCGATAAAAAGTTACTTGGCGGCCTGCAATTCAACATCATGGCGCAGCAAGGTGAAGATTCAGCGACCGACAATGACAGTAAAGGTCAAAAAGGCAAACGCAATGGCTTTGGTGATAGTATCTCTACATCACTTAGCTATGAAAACAAAGATTATGGCGTGGCTGCAGCAATTGCAGGTAACTTCGGTGTTGCAGGTAAATACAACGCTTACAACTTCACAGGCATATATTCAGATGCCGTTCGTGTAACTGGTTCTGTTGATTTAACTAAAGCTGGTGTAGACGGTCTGGTTTTTGGTGCTCTATGGCAAACTGCTCAACCAACTGACGATACGGTAACAACATCAAGCACAAGTGGCACTCCTCCTGTTACTACAATCACCTCTTATAAAGGTTTACAAGAAGATGCTTACGGTGTAACAGCTGCTTACGTGATTCCATCTACACCATGGAAATTAAAAGCTGAATACCTATCTGCTAATACTTCTGTAGATAGTAAATCTGACCGTAAAATCGACCAGTATGGTCTAGGTGTCGATTACAATCTAAATAAACAAGCACGTTTCTACGGTGTGGTAGCACAACAAAAACGTGACTGGATTAATGAAAATGACAAGAAAACTGTGATTGGCCTGGGTATGGAATATAACTTCTAAGCCCTCTTCATCTACTTAAACCAGTTATTAAAAAGACCACATTCGTGTGGTCTTTTTTTTGATGCAAGAATCTTAACTTCTTCTCTCATCTATCCTATATTTTAAGTCAAGATGTTTAATTGAATTTATACAGAACATATTAAATGGAAATTCAAACAAGAACAATTATCAGTTAATTGATTATATCTCCTAAGAAAGATACAAGTGTTTTAGTTGGATTTAAAAGTATATAAGTATTTTAGTCAGAATTAAAAATTAAATACGCAGTGTTTTAGTCAACTTTATAATGACAAAAATTTAGTATAATTTTTAACGCAACAAGGATATATATTATTGTTTTTAAAACAAAAAATAATATATTTTTATTTTAACTGTTCAATCTATTTATTTTTAGTTATTTTTTGTTTAATAATACACATTATGTTTTAAAAAATAGGCTTATGTGCATGAGCTTAATACCCAAAGATTTCAATCAAAGATTAGTTCGTGAGATCGCAATCATTTTAATAATTAAGGTTGCCCTCTTGCTAACGATTAAACATATCTGGTTCGACGCCCCTACCATTCCTCAAAATTTTGACAATCAAGTTGCCGAGCATATTGCTGGCAATCCTTCCCCAATCAAGGAGACACGTTGATGATTTCTGAAAGCGTGGTCGATCTCTCGCGGTTCCAATTTGCAATGACCGCGTTGTATCACTTTATATTTGTACCTCTCACTCTTGGTCTGGCTTTTATTCTTGCCATTATGGAAACCACTTATGTGATTTCCGGTAAAGAAATTTATAAAGACATGACCAAATTCTGGGGAAAACTTTTTGGTATTAACTTTGCCTTAGGGGTAACTACAGGCTTAACCATGGAGTTCCAGTTTGGTACAAACTGGGCGTATTACTCACACTACGTGGGTGATATTTTCGGTGCACCACTGGCTATTGAAGGATTAATGGCGTTTTTCTTGGAATCGACTTTTATTGGTCTGTTCTTCTTCGGCTGGGATCGACTTTCTAAAGTTCAGCATTTAGGCGTGACCTGGCTGGTTGCCCTCGGTTCCAATATGTCGGCACTTTGGATTTTAGTTGCCAATGGCTGGATGCAAAACCCTGTCGGTGCAGCATTCAACTTTGAAACCATGCGTATGGAACTGGTTGACTTCGGCGCACTGATTTTCAACCCGGTGGCTCAGGTTAAATTTGTCCACACCGTATCTTCAGGTTATGTGACTGGTGCAGTTTTCGTTTTAGCGATTTCCAGTTTCTACTTGCTCAAAAAACGCGATGTTCCTTTTGCACGCCGCTCTTTCGCGATCGCTGCAATCTTTGGTCTAGCTTCTACTCTTTCAGTGATTCTACTTGGTGATGAATCAGGTTATGAACTTGGCGATGTGCAAAAAACCAAATTAGCTGCAATTGAAGCGGAATGGGAAACTCACCCAGCACCTGCACCATTTACCTTGTTTGGTATTCCAAATCGGGAAGAACAACGCACTGATTACGCCATCAAAATTCCATATGTGATGGGTATTATTGCCACTCGTTCTCTTAATAAAGAAGTGACTGGCCTAAAAGACCTGATGGTTCAACATGAGCTTCGTATCCGTAACGGTATGATTGCATATAGCGAACTTGAAAAACTTCGTGCAGGCGATCGCTCACCAGCGCTGATGGCTTCTTTCAAAGAAAATCAAAAAGACTTGGGTTACGGCTTACTTCTTAAAAAATATACACCAAATGTAGTAGATGCTTCTGAAGAGCAAATCAAAGCAGCAACCAAGGATACTGTTCCTAACGTAACTGCCCTGTTCTTCTCGTTCCGTGCCATGGTAGCTTCTGGTTTCTTAATGTTGTTGCTATTCGTCCTTGCAACTTATGCAGTAGCTAAACGTAATGCAGAAAACAAACCATGGTTACTTAAATTTGCACTTTACGGACTTCCATTGCCTTGGATTGCTACACAAACTGGCTGGTATGTGGCTGAAGGTGGCCGTCAACCGTGGACCATTGGTGAGGTTTTACCTACACATCTTTCTGCTTCAAGCTTAAGTACTGGTGATATTTGGGGTTCAATCTTAGCGCTTGCAGCATTCTATACAGTACTTCTGATTATCGAAATGTACTTGATGATTAAATTTGCTCGCTTAGGCCCAAGTTCTTTACATACTGGCAAATACCATTTTGAAAAAGCTGATGATCAAAACCACGCTGCTGCGGAGGCTCAATCATGATCGAATATGAATTACTCAAAATCATCTGGTGGGTTCTGGTTGGTGTACTACTGATTGGCTTTGCACTCACCGATGGCTTCGATATGGGCTCCATGGCAATCATGCCATTCGTGGGCAAAAACGATGAAGAACGTCGTGCAGCAATCAATACGATTGCTCCACACTGGGACGGTAATCAGGTCTGGTTCATTACCGCAGGTGGTGCACTGTTTGCAGCATGGCCAATGGTCTATGCAACTGCATTCTCTGGTATGTACTGGGCACTACTCCTAGTTCTCTTTGCATTATTCTTGCGTCCAGTTGGTTTTGACTACCGCTCAAAACTTGAAAATAAAAAATGGCGTACCTCTTGGGACTGGGGTTTAGCAGTTGGTGGTGCGGTTCCTGCATTAGTGTTCGGTGTTGCCTTCGGTAATATGTTCTTAGGCGTACCCTTCACTTTAGATGAAACAGTACGTTCAACTTATACTGGCAGCTTCTTTGCACTGCTTAATCCGTTTGCCATTGTTTGTGGTTTGGTCAGCCTATCTATGCTGTGCGCGCATGGTGGTGCCTGGTTGATGCTTCGTACAGATGGTGACTTACGTGCACGTTCTGCTAAAGCAACTCAATTGATGGGTGTAGTGTTCCTGGTCTGCTTCCTGGGCGCTGGCGCATGGTTATACTTCGGTGGTATTGAAGGTTATAGCCTAGCTCAACCATTTAATACCAATGGTGTTGCAAACCCGCTTGCCAAAGAAGTCATTACCAATGCCAACCACGGCTGGATGAATAACTACACTACATATCCAATCACTAAAATTGCACCTATTGCTGGCATTTTAGGTGGATTGATTGTGGTGCTTGCTGCAGGTAAAGCTAAAGCCGGTTTAAGCTTCCTTGGTTCATCACTTGCTGTAATTGGTGCTATTTTAACTGCTGGTTTTGCATTGTTCCCATTCCTTATGCCTTCAAGCATCAACCCTGTTGCCAGCTTGACCATGTGGGATGCGGTATCAAGTAAAAACACACTAACAGTAATGACTGTTGCAGCCTGTATTTTCGTGCCAATCATTTTGTGCTACACCACCTGGTGTTACTACAAAATGTGGGGTGTTATTACCAACAAACACGTTCAAGAAAATTCACACAGCCTCTACTAAGGCTGTGTTAGAAAAACTAGGAGTTATTCAATATGTGGTATTTTGCTTGGATTCTCGGGATTTTAATGGCGTGCTTTGCAGGCGTATTAAGTGCCCTTTATATCGAACATCATCAAGATTTAGATGAGGAATAAACCATGACAGAAATCGCAATGACAGCAGAAGAAAGCAAGCCAAATAAATTTGTAATGGCCATTTCGTTTTTGATGGCATTGCCACTTGCTACGGTGCTATTGATTCACCCTGCACTCATGCTAGATGCCAATGGTCACTATAACCATAGCGCATTAATGATGATCATGATTGGCATTTCAGGTGGATTTATTTACGGAGTAGGATTTCTGCCTAAGTTCTGGCTGTGGAAATGGCTGTTTAGCCCATTTATTGCATGGCCGTTGATGATCTGGGGTTATTACACCTGGTTCCTCACCTAATATAATCTTGAAGTTAAAAAGCCCTCAATTGAGGGCTTTTTTTATGTCTATTTATAACGCGCTAAAATCTTTTGTCGTTCTTCTTCTAATATATCTTCAGGTAACATAAAACATTCACGATACTTTTGAATAAAAACCTGAATAAGCTTTTGACGATCAGGCAAAGTATGCTTTAAATAAATTTGTGCAACCATCATCGTTAAATTATTAGATTACTTAATGACCATTTTTTTGTGTTCATTACTCAAGCCAAATGTATGATGCAAAAATGTTTGCTTCCCGCTATGTAGAATTGAATTGAGATAATCTAAAGAGAACAACCTGAACTCTTCGAGTTGCTCAACAATATGCTTTATTTCCTGAATTTCCTTCAAAGCTTCAATCATTGGTGTTGCAGTAAAACGGCTAATACTTTTATGTTCTTTTAAAGTGAACTGCTCTATTGAATTCATCATACCCAACTCATTCACTTGCTCATCCGTTGCTGCAAATAATATCCAATAAGCACGTACCATAGATTCAAATTGTGTACGAAACAATGCAAGAGCTGATGTAAACAGTTCAGCTTCTAACAATGTTTTAACTGCTAATCCATGTTCAATTGATATATCGCAACATTGATATACCAAATCTAAACGCATCCCGCCATCTACAAATTCAGACTGGGATAACTCTTGATTTAATTCATTAACCATTCTCAGAGATTGTTCAAATAAATCCATTTATATCCCCTCAATAAAAAAACCGGATATTTAATCCGGTTTTTTCATCATTAACGATGTGTATGAATCGACATCACAATACCCATACTGGCCAGCAAAGCAATGACTGCCGAACCGCCATAACTCATCAATGGCAATGGATCTCCAGTCACGGGTAAAATACCGCTGGCCATGCCTGAGTTTAAAAAGACAAAGAAAAAGAAAGTCAGACCGATAGAACCTGCAAACAAACGGCCAAAGTTATGAAAACTGTTCAGCCCGATCATGAGACAACGAATAATAATAGCTGCAAAAAGGCTGAATAATAAAAATACACCTACAAAGCCATATTCTTCAGCATAGGTCGACATAATAAAATCGGTATGATGTTCAGGTAAGTAACCCAAATGCGACTGTGTTCCAGTTAAATACCCTTTGCCGGTTAAGCCGCCAGAACCAATGGCAATTTTAGACTGAATGATATTCCAGCCCGCCCCCAGTGCATCGGACTCCGGATCAAACAAAGTCAGCACACGTTTCTTTTGATAGGCTTGTAATACAAACATCCATAATACTGGTGCTGCCACTGCCAAGGCAGTCAATGCGGCTAAAATTAAACGCCATGACATTCCACACAGGAATAAAGCAAAAATACCCGGAATAATTAAGCCAATATTCAAATCGGGCTGCAAAGCCACCAAAACAAAGGGAATCATCATCAAGATTAACCCAATCACGATATTACCAAACTGGGGCGGGAATGCACGACGCGAAAAATACCATGCCATCATCAGCGGCATGGAAAACTTCATCAACTCACTCGGCTGCATACTGCCAATACCAGGAATGGTCAGCCAGCGTTTTGCTCCCAAACGGGTATCCCCAATCACCAAAACCAGCATCAGCAGTACCAGTGAGATGATATAAAAATAGGGACTTGCAGCCTGATAAACTTTCGGAGGAACCTGGGCACATAAAAACATGAGGATAAAGCCCACAGCAAAACTTGTGGCTTGGCGAATCACCATGCTGCTATCTTGCATTGTCGCACTATAAACCACCATCAGCCCCAAAGCTGCATTCAATATTAAAAAAGAAAGCAACCATGGATCTAAATGCAATCTAGTCCATCGGGATGAGTCATGTTTGATGCTTCTACCATCACGTAATGAGTGACGTAAAAAACGATACTGAGGTGATGGTATCATTTGAAATATTTGAACGTGTGGATGAGGTAAGAAATTATAAAATTAAAGTTATTCAGATTATACATCTGTAGCCATTTTTATTTTATTTTTGCGCCATTAAAATCAGTTTTGCCAGTTCCAGATCATCAGCATAGGTAATCTTGATATTATCTGATCGCCCTTGTACTACTTTCACCTGCTCACCTATATACTCCAGAGCACTCGCTTCATCAGTAATGGTCATGCCATCCTGCAATGCTTTTTCAATCGCATGCTTCAAAATGCCTAATCGGGAGATTTGAGGAGTTTGTGCTTGCCATAAATGATCGCGACTGACCGTCTTATCAATCGCATTTTCATGTGCAACATATTTCAAAGTATCACGCACAGGAATGGCTAAAATTGCACTGCAATTTTCCTGAATAGCGGTATTCACCAAACGGTTCAGACAATCTTGAGTCACACATGGACGTGCGGCATCATGTACAAATACCCAATCCTCTTCAGCTGCAAATGCGTCAAGATAGCTTAAGGCATTGAGAACCGAATTGACCCGCTCTGCACCGCCCGAACAAAAATGAGCCTTTTCAGGATTTGAAAATGTTAAGGTTTTTGCAACATCATCCTGTGCCCCAATAGCAAAAACATAACCTGCCAAAGGCAACTGATTCAGACGCGCAACGGTATGTTCAAGTACGGTTCGATCTTGAATGAGTTGGTATTGTTTAAGTTCTGTTTTAGAAAAACGGCTTCCGGAACCAGCAGCAGGAATGACTGCCCATATTTTAGGGTTCATCTTCGACTGGTGCTCCAGTGTCATTCTCATTTGTTCTTAAATCAACTTTGGCATTTGGATCAATATAAATCGGTTTATAGTGAGTACCAATGGTGCTCATTTGCACAAAAGTTTCATGTGGCTTGATCAAGCCCAAATCTAAACGTGCATGCTCTTCAATGGCTTCAATACCATTTTTCAAGTCATAGACTTCTGCAGCCAGAACTCGATTACGTTCTTTGAGTTCGGTATTTAATTCTGTTTGTTGTTGAATTTTTTGTGCCAGCTTCTGATGGTCATGGTAACCACCTTCACCAAACCAAAACAAGTACTGAAACCCTGCGATCAAAATGATCGCAAGGCCCAATAATACTTTACTCATTAAAGAGTCGAATACATTTAACATAAATGGCATTCAGTCGCTTAGTTCAAACCTTTGAACTCAGCTTTACCGCGATAAGCAGCTTTAGTCAATTCTTCAATACGAAGTAATTGGTTATATTTCGCTACACGGTCAGAACGGCAAAGTGAACCAGTCTTGATTTGACCAGCGCCAGTACCTACTGCAAGATCCGCAATAGTTGAATCTTCAGTTTCACCAGAACGGTGTGAAATCACTGTAGAGTAACCATTTGCTTTAGCAAGATAGATTGCATCTAAAGTTTCAGTCAAAGTACCGATTTGGTTGTATTTAATAAGAATAGAGTTAGCCACTTTCTCATTAATACCGCGTTGTAAAATCTTAGGATTTGTAACGAACAAGTCATCACCAACCAACTGGATTTTGTCGCCAAGGATAGAAGTCAGGTAAGACCAACCTTCCCAATCCGACTCGTCCAAACCATCTTCAATTGAGATAATTGGGTATTGGTTTACTAAACCAGCTAAATAGTCAGAGAACTGGTTGCTTGTGAAAGCCTTGTTGCCTTCACCAGCAAGAATGTATTGACCATTTTTGTAGAATTCTGAAGATGCACAGTCAAGCGCAAGCATGATGTCAGAACCTGCTTTGTAGCCAGTTTGCCCAATTGCTTCAAGAATTACAGTGATCGCTTCTTCGTTAGAACGAAGGTTTGGCGCGAAACCACCTTCATCACCCACAGCAGTGTTTAAACCTTTTTTGTTTAATACTGATTTCAAAGAATGGAAGATTTCAGCACCGGCACGTAACGCTTCAGCAAATGAAGTGAAACCTACAGGTTCAATCATAAACTCTTGAATATCAACGTTGTTGTCTGCATGTGAACCACCATTGATGATGTTCATCATTGGGACAGGCATAGTCAAGATTGAATTGTTGCGAAGGTCTGCGATGTATTGAAAAAGAGGAATTTTCTTTTCATCAGCAGCAGCGCGTGCAGCAGCCAAAGACACCGCTAAAGTTGCGTTTGCACCTAGTTTTTCTTTGTTTTCAGTACCGTCTAAAGCAATCATCGTGTTATCGATGTCTTTTTGTTCGAATACAGATTTACCAAGCAAAGCATCACGGATTACAGTGTTTACGTTGTTAACCGCTGTTTTAACACCTTTACCTAAATAACGTGCTTTATCGCCATCACGAAGTTCTAAAGCTTCACGAGAACCAGTTGAAGCACCAGATGGTGCACATGCACGGCCTACTACGCCAGAGGCTAAGATTACGTCAGCTTCGATGGTAGGGTTACCACGAGAGTCCAAAATTTCACGTGCACGAATGTCAACGATTTGGCTCATGAACAATTCCTCAGTTGATTAATAAAGATGATGCATCAAAAAGACGCATCAATGTAAATTGGGTTTAGTGTGTGTCGAGCTTTTGAAAGCCTTTCACCAAAGTATCTAATTCTTTCAATTGCGCCAAGAATGGCTCAAGTTGTGACATACGTAATGCACATGGACCATCACATTTGGCTTTGTCCGGATCTGGATGTCCTTCTAAGAACAAACCAGCCAAACCAGTTGCCATACCTGCACGCGCCAATGTGGTAATCTGCGCACGACGACCGCCAGCAGAGTCTTCACGCCCACCTGGGGTTTGTAGCGCATGGGTGACATCAAAGAACACTGGGACATTCATTTGTTTCATGGTGTCAAAACCAAGCATATCGACTACAAGATTATTGTAACCAAATGCTGAGCCGCGCTCACATAAAATCAATTTATCATTACCCGCTTCCAAGCATTTGTTCATGATATGACGCATTTCATGCGGTGCAAGGAATTGTGCTTTTTTGATGTTGATAATGGCATCTGTTTTTGCCATTGCTTCAACCAGGTCAGTCTGTCGACTTAAAAATGCAGGCAACTGAATAATGTCAGCAACTTCTGCCACAGGAGCAGCCTGATATGGCTCATGCACATCGGTAATGATGGGTACATTAAAGTGTTTTTTAATGTCCGCTAACCATTCAATCCCTTTTTCCAGGCCTGGGCCCCGGAAAGAGTTCAAGCTTGAACGGTTGGCCTTATCAAAACTTGCTTTAAACACGTAAGGAATGTCCAAACGTTTGCAGATATCTACATAAGTTTCTGCAATTTCAAAAGCGAGGTCTTTTGACTCAAGTACATTCATTCCGCCGAATAATACAAATGGCAAGTGATTTGCCATTTGTATATCGCCTAAACGTACAATTTCTTGTGGTTTTAATTGCGACATTTAAACTTTCCTAGTTTAGTCCTACCCAGCCATTATTTGGTTTTTTGGTACTGTTTTTTCGCAGCATCAATGAAGCTAGCAAACAATGGATGACCATCACGTGGTGAACTTGTAAATTCCGGATGGAATTGTACAGCAATAAACCAAGGATGTTGAGGAATTTCAACTGTTTCTACCAAATGTTGTACTGGTGAATAACCTGAAATCTTCATGCCTTTTTCTTCAAGCACTGGAATATAGCGGTTGTTCATTTCGTAACGGTGACGGTGACGTTCAATGATTTCTGCTGAACCATACACGTCACAAGTTTTAGTACCCACAACCAGTTCAGATTTTTGAGCACCCAGACGCATGGTACCGCCAAGGTCCGAATCGACATTACGTTGTTGAACTTCACCACGTTCATCCAACCATTCAGTAATCAAACCAATTAAAGGTGATTTAGTAGAACGGTTAAATTCAGTAGAAGTAGCATCAGGAATGCCTGCAACGTTACGTGCATATTCGATTACAGCCAACTGCATACCTAAACAGATACCCAAGAAAGGCACACCGTTTTCACGTGCGAATTTAATCGCTTGCATTTTGCCTTCAGTACCACGTTCACCAAAACCACCTGGAACCAGGATTGCATCAGCATCTTTCAATACTTCGCTTACATCTTGGCTTTCAAGTTCTTCAGCATTGACATAGTCGATTTGAACTTTCACACGGTTTTTAATACCAGCGTGTAAAAGTGCTTCGTTTACAGATTTATATGCATCTGGAAGCTCAACGTATTTACCGACCATTGCAACACGCACGGTATATTCAGGGTTCAATAACGCGTCTACAACATGATCCCAGTCAGAAAGGTCTGCTTCTGGAAGGTCGTTATAACCAAAACGTTCACAGATTAAATCATCAACGTTTTGTTCATAGAAGGTACGCGGAATTTGATAAATAGAACGGGCATCTTTACATACCACAACTGCACGCGCTTCAACGTTGGTAAATAACGCAATTTTGCGAGTGGTATCGGCATCTACATCATGTTCGGTACGGCAGATCAGGATGTCTGGTTGAATACCAATAGACAACAGCTCTTTTACAGAGTGCTGAGTAGGTTTGGTTTTGAGTTCCGCTGCTGACTTAATGTATGGAAGTAAGGTCAAATGCATAAGCATCGTGCGTTTATGACCAAGTTCTACCATTAACTGACGTACAGATTCCATGAATGGGAGAGATTCAATGTCACCTACTGTACCGCCAATTTCAACAATGGCAACGTCATAACCTTCGCCAGCGCGAAGCACACGTTCTTTAATATTATCGGTAATATGTGGAATAACCTGAACAGTACCACCCAGATAGTCACCACGGCGTTCTTTATTTAAAACGTCCTGATAAACACGACCTGAGGTGAAGTTATTCAATTTGGTCATTTTCGCACGACGTAAGAAACGTTCGTAATAACCCAAATCCAAGTCAGTTTCCGCACCATCCTCTGTGACAAAAACTTCACCATGTTGGAACGGACTCATCGTCCCTGGATCGACATTAATGTATGGATCCATTTTGACCATGGTCACTTTTAAACCACGGGCTTCTAAAAGCGCAGCCACAGATGCAGCTGAAATACCTTTACCTAGTGATGATACAACACCACCAGTAACGAAAATAAAATGGGTCATTAAGTTTCTCGTACAATGGAGCCTAAATTGGCCTACAATGTTGTGCGATTTTACTTTACTCTGTACCAATAAAGCAAAGTCATTCCGCATCAATTCATAGAACAATAAACAATTGGTTATTCTATCAGCATTTCCGATAAAAAATTAGAGTAACTTCATAGGATTTTTATATTCGTAATTGCTGTTATAATGGCAACATCCAATTAATGCTTTATTTTGTGCGATTATGAATAACAAACTTTTACTTTGTGGTGCTATTGCAGCAGGTTTACTTTTAACAGCATGTGTAAAAAAAGAAACACCAAAGGAAGATGAGCAAGAACAGGTTGAAACAACTCAACAAACTGAACAATTGGATCAACCTGCACAAGCAGAACCTTTAGAAGCTGTTGAAAATAACGAAACCCAAATTCCAACACAGGTAGAAGTTGAACGTCAGGAAACAGCAAATACCACGACTGAAATTCGTCGTGAAGTACGTGACGCACCGCAACAAAAGCCGGCTACTGAAGCAGCCCCTAAAGCTGAAACTGCAAAGGTTGAAGAAAAGCCAACCCAAGCGGTTCCAAGCAAACCAACTTCAGCAGCACAGACTGAAGATGATGCCGTTGCTGCTGCCATTGCGGCTGCAACTCCTGCACTGGATAAATAAATTCCGTGATTCTAAAAACCCGTCTTTATGGCGGGTTTTTTATTGCAGGCTTGTACATGATTAACGATAATTTATAGGGTTTAAATTAAATTTTCATTTAAAAAGTATTTAGATAAATTAAAAACAAAAGAAGGTGAATTTAAAAGAAAAAATATGAACTTAAAAATGAGGAATGGATTTCTACTTTTAGTCTTGTTTGTACAAACCCTCTGCCAAGACAAAAGAATCACCTAAACTTAAATATCATTTATTTTGAGAAATTCATTCATGTTAAAACAATGTTGTGATCTACTTGAACAACGTCAATTAAAGATCGCTTTTATTGAAAGTGCCAGCTCCGGTTATCTTTCCAGTCAATTTTCTATTTGCAAGAACAGTGGCGCCGAGATTTTACTTGGTGGACTGGTCAGTTATGATCCCTCAATCAAGATTGATATACTGAAGATTAATGCTGAACTTATAGAAAAATACACAGCAGAATCAACCGAAGTCACTGAGGCAATGGCAAGGCAAGGAAAAAATCTCTTTACTCAAGCCGATATTATCGTTGCTTGCACGGGTTTACTCAAACCTGGTGGTAGCGCAACAGAAAGTAAACCTGAAGGCACATTTTTTATCTCAATTTTATATTTAAATAAAATTCATAACTTTCATTATTTTATTGATGGAACACCATTAAAACGGCTGGCTGTTTTAAGCCAATATATTGCAGATGAAATAACCAAACTCATTCAGGGAATTTAATAATGCTTAACATTAAAACTTTCGCATTTAGCTTCATACTGCTGCCCTGCACCTGTTTTGCAACCGTAGGCGGCCCTCAAAATATTGAAGTTCTGGGGTATGAAGGTAAAGAACAAAAAGTTTATCTGCTTAAACATTATCTGGATGGTCGTGGTCGCCTGCCACAACTCTATTATTATCAGTTCAAAAACACCAAACAGCCTGAAAAACTGATCCAGGTGAATTCACTGTATATCAATCCAAAAACCAAGAAAATTGATTATGACCAAGATAGTCGGCAGTTCGATAAGGAAATAGCTAAAATTAAAAAGCGGCTTAATCCCCTCGCGCCTATACCTAAATCGAGCATCAAAATTCAGGTATTAAATAAAACCACCTCAAAACAACAGTCATGGTATGACCCTAAACAATATATTGCCAAATATACTTATAAATATCAGCTCAGCAGTAAAAATTTTAAAAGCCAAACTCATCAGGCCATTGATTACCGCTATGGATTAAACATCTCTCAAGCCTACAAAGTTCCTCAGCAACAAAAAATTTTAGCGGTGGTTAAATATCTGGGCCTGCCTTATGAAACTGGTTATAGCATTGAAGATCCGGTTTTATTGACTGCAAAAAAATAAAGCCTCTAATTAGGCTTTATTTTTGATTCAACAATATCAGACTTAAGCAGCAGAACTACGCTCGGCAATTGGAACCACTTTACGCAGTTCAGGACCGGTATAATCCGCACTTGGACGAATAATACGGTTATCCGCACGCTGTTCCATCACATGCGCAGCCCAACCTGTTACACGCGACATCACGAAGATTGGCGTAAACAGTTTGGTTGCAATATCCATAAAGTGATAGGCAGAAGCATGGAAGAAGTCAGCATTACAGAATAATTTCTTCTCACGCCACATCACTTCTTCACAGCGTACTGATACCGGATATAGTACGGTATCACCTACATCTTTGGCTAAACGCTCAGACCAGATTTTGATGATGCCATTACGCGGATCATTATCTTTGTAGATGGCATGACCAAAGCCCATGATCTTTTCTTTACGTTCAAGCTTGCCCAGCATTTCACGCTCAGCTTCGTCGGCAGAGGTCCAGTTTTCAATCATTTCCATGGCTGCTTCATTGGCACCACCATGTAACGGGCCACGCAGTGAACCGATTGCACCGGTAATGCATGAGTGCATATCAGACAAGGTTGAAGCACACACACGCGCAGTAAAGGTTGATGCGTTGAATTCATGCTCTGCATAAAGAATTAATGATACATTCATCACTTGCTCATGCAATTCATTTGGCTTTTCACCACGTAATAAATGCAGGAATTGAGCACCGATAGAATCATCATCGGTGTTTTCTTCAATACGCACGCCATCATGGCTATAACGATACCAATAACAGATGATCGCAGGTAAGGTTGCTAAAATACGATCTGCAACATCTTGCTGCTCAGCAAAAGACTTTTCTGTTTCCAGGTTGCCCAGCATGGAAACGCCAGTACGCATCACATCCATTGGGTGTGAATCTGCTGGAATGCGTTCCAATACTTCTTTCAATGCTTGAGGCAATGCACGAAGCGATTTCAGCTTCGCCTTATAAGCTGCAAGCTGTTCAGTCGTTGGCAATTCACCAAAGAAAATCAGGTAAGCGACTTCTTCAAACTGGCAGTTCTCCGCCAAATCTTGTACATCATAACCACGATAGGTTAGACCTGCACCGCTCTTACCTACTGTCGAAAGTGCGGTTTTACCGGCAACCTGTCCGCGCAATCCTGCACCTGTCAGTACTTTTCCTTCAGCCATTTTAATTCTCCTTTTTGAATTATTTATTTAAACAGTTTATCCAGAGTATTTTCAAACGTATGATAATCCAGGAATTCGTAAAGTTCTTTACGCTGTTGCATCTTATCCAATACGTTGACTTGCGTACCATTTTCACGAATAGAACGCATCACTTCCAAAGCTGCTTTCTGCATTGCACGCGTAGCAGAGAGTGGATAAAGCACCATACGAATGCCTTGTTCACCCAACTCATCCACTGTGTAATAAGGTGTATCACCAAATTCGGTAATATTGGCCAATACAGGAACACCCACCGCATCACACACTGTTCTGTACATGGTGATATCTGTCATCGCTTCTGCAAAAATGGCATCTGCACCCGCTTCAACACATGCACATGCACGGTCAATCACGGCTTGCAGACCTTCTTTTTGTAAGGCATCAGTACGCGCCATCACTACAAAGTTTGAATCAGTTTTGGCATCTACCGCAGCTTTAATACGATCGACCATTTCCTGTTGGGTTACAATTTCCTTGTTCGGACGGTGCCCACAGCGCTTTTGCGCTACCTGATCTTCAATATGTACAGCTGCAGCACCTGCTGCAATCATCTGCTTCACAGTACGTGCGATATTAAATGCACCGCCCCATCCTGTATCAATATCTACCAGTAATGGCGTATCTACACGTTCGGTAATACGACGCACATCTTCTAATACGTTATCTAAACTGGTCATACCCAAGTCAGGCAATCCATAAGAATAGTTGGCAACTCCTGCACCCGATACATAAATGGCTTTATAACCCACTTCTTTCGCCATCATGGCTGCATAGGCATTCACTGTGCCAATAATTTGTAATGGCTTTTCCACTTCCAGTGCTTGTCTAAATCTTAAGCCTGCAGACATTTGTTGTGTCATCTTCCTTTCCACAGTTTCACTTTATTTATCGAAGTTTGAGTATATCCATAAACCCCTGTTTGGCCATGACTATTTAGAATCTTTACTCTATAACTTTAGTCAAATATTCACCAAAACTATAGTAATATTTCGTTTCTTCATAATTGTTTCTAAATAAGACAAAGCCTTTATTTCAAGAAATGTGTACATATTTTTGCTATAATTGCAATTGAATTATTTTTTTTGATTGTTGACACTAATACGCCATATGCAAGAACTCGCTCAATTAGAACCGCTCGCTCGTGATACACCACAAACAAAACGTGGTCATGAACGATGTCTGGCACTTTTACTCAGTGCCAACGAGCTATTTCTGAAACATGGTTATGATGCCGTGTCCTTAGATGATATTGTCAATCATGCCGGTGGTTCCAAAGCTTCAATCTACAAATTTTTTGGCAATAAAGAAGGTCTATTTACCGCGATCTGTGATTATCGCCGTGAACTGTTTTTTAAAGATATCTGCATACCTTTTGAACACGGCAAAGATGATCTTCGTGCCTATTTAATTCAGACCCTGATGAATGTTAAGCAACATTTAATGCTTCCAGAAAATGCAGCCTTCCTTCGCTTAATCATTGAACAGACACAGCGCAGCCCACAGCTTGCTCTGTACATTCATGAACAGGGTCCAAAGCATATTCAAATGGCCATAGCCAATGCGCTAACCAAAGCCGATGAAATCGGCATTATTAAATGCAAACAACCGATTTATTCTGCTCAACTGTATTTTGGAATTATCCGCAATATTGAATGGTGCGTTCTAATGGGTGTTCCGATCCGTGAAAATGATCAAGAAACCAGCAATTACATCACTTATTGCGTAGATCGTTTTCTGGAAGGCCATCAACAGGTCTAGTTTTTTTGCAATTCTCCCTGCATATAGTATATTAATCGATTCCCTTTCCATTTAACCAACCAACAACTAATTGTTGTTTTTTTCTATTCAGCAATTATTGTGGAGTAACCATGGCTCTACGTCATTTTCTAACTTTACGCGATTTATCGACTTTAGAACTGAATCAAATTTTGCAACGCGCGATTGAACTCAAACGTAAGCAACATAACAACGAAGTTTTCCAACCTTTTGTTGGCAAAGTCATGGGCATGATTTTTGAAAAATCGAGCACCCGTACGCGTGTTTCGTTTGAAGCAGGTATGAGCCAGTTTGGTGGTAGTGCAATTTTCCTATCATCACGTGACTCACAATTGGGTCGTGGTGAACCTGTAGAAGATTCGGCACGTGTGATCTCAAGCATGCTTGATATTGTGATGATCCGTACTTTTGGCCATGACATCGTGGAACGTTTTGCTTCTTATTCAAAAGTTCCGGTAATTAATGCCTTGACTGATGATCATCATCCTTGCCAGCTTTTAGCTGACATGCAAACTTTTATTGAACACCGTGGTTCAGTTGAAGGAAAAACCGTGGCCTGGATTGGTGACGGCAATAACATGTGCAACTCTTATATTGAAGCTGCACACATGTGGGGCTTTAAACTCAAAATTGCTGCCCCTAAAGGCTATGAACCACAAGAAAAATTCTTGTCTGAATTTGCCCATTGCGTAGAACTTGTGGATTCTGCTGAAGATGCAGCCGTGAATGCTGACTTAATCGTGACTGACGTTTGGGCAAGCATGGGCCAGGAAGAAGAGCAAAAAATCCGTGAAAAAGCCTTTGCCGATTATCAGGTGAATGAGCGTTTAATGGATTTAGCACATCCTGATTGCTTGTTCATGCACTGCTTGCCTGCTCACCGTGGCGAAGAGATTTCAGAGAATATGCTAGACCACAAAAATGCTGTGGTTTGGGATGAAGCTGAAAACCGCCTGCATGCGCAAAAAGCGCTGGTTGAATTCTTGATCAATGAAAATTTAAAGAAAGACTAAGTTTTCAGACTAAAGTTTTCTAAAAAAGCACCTTCGGGTGCTTTTTTTATGCGTATAAAAAGTTTAATTTAAGCCATAAACTTTTTAAGTGATTATAACGATGCCTTTAAAAAAAATATTTATATGTTTAAGTACTTTTTTCATGCTCCATACAGCTCAAGCTAAAGCCACAGAACTTGATCAATATTTAGTTAAGAAACAGATTTTAGACAACTCATTTAAAATCCAAAACAGTAAAGCACTCAATGAAATTTTAGATGTAATTAGTGATGAAGACTCACGTACGCTGCCTTTCCAGATTGATCAAAACATGCTGATGGAAAAATACAAAATGAGTGCGAATAAAGTAGAAATTGAAGGCATTATCACCACAGCTGATTTTTCCCAGTTTGCACAAGATGTGGGTGAAAAAGAAGTCAAAAAGCTGATTAGAAAAAATATCCTGCAAAGTTGTAATTTGTTGTTTGAAAATGAATTTCAGCGGGTCAATCCATATAAAGTTGAGCTAAAACTTTCAGCTGAAAGTCAAAGTTATGACTTTAAAATCAAAAATAGTGAATGTACTTTCTAACAGCATAATTGGATACGTTAGTAGTGAATATATTCATGCACTAACGTATCAAACCTTGCGGCTGTAAAATAATAATCATCGCACCAAGTATGACGACTAATCCCCCTAACATATCCCAACGTGTCAAAGTTACATGATCGACGAAACGTAGCCACATTAAAGCGGTAAAAATATAAATGCCGCCATAAGCTGCATAAATTCGACCTGATGCAGCAGGATGCAAAGTCAGCAACCAAACAAACACCGTCAATGCCAGAGCAGTAGGCAACCATAACCACTGGGATTTCGCTTGATTCAGAATCAGATAAGGGAAATAACAGCCTAAAATTTCCATCACAGCAGTGACTAAGAATAATAAAAATGTGGTGATAACTTTATTAAGCTGGATATCCATAATTTTTAATTGATCAGTTTTTCTATCTTTAGGAAAATGTCAGAATGAAAATAAAAAAATAACCCGTGTGAACACGGGTTATTTGATTAATTAAGTTTGATTAAGCTGGTTCAGCAGTTTGATCTTCAAAAACTTCAAGTTTAAGCCCTACTGCTTTACCATTTTCTTTCTTCACAGATACTGCGACATTACCACCATGTTCTGCAAGCTCGCCAAATAGAATCATCTCGGCAAGTGGCTTCTTCAAGTGTTCCTGAATCAAACGTTGCATTGGACGAGCACCCATCAAACGGTCATAGCCATTTTCAGCCATCCATTCACGTGCACTCTTATCCACTTCCAGAATCACTTTCTTCTCATCAAGCTGTGCTTGAAGTTCAGTCAGGAATTTATCAACCACATTTTCAATGACTGTCGTTGGCAATGCCTTGAATTGAATCACACCATCCAGACGGTTACGGAATTCTGGAGAGAATGCTTTTTTCATAGCGTCCTGGTTATCATTGCTGTTGTCCTGCTCCCTAAAACCAATGCTGGCGCGTGAAATACTTTCAGCCCCAATATTGGTGGTAAGAACCAGAACCACATTGCGGAAATCTGACTTGCGACCATTATTATCGGTCAATGCACCATGATCCATAATTTGCAATAACAAATTAAACACATCTGGATGCGCTTTTTCAATTTCATCCAAAAGCAATACACAATGTGGATTCTTATGAATCGCATCTGTGAGTAGCCCGCCTTGATCAAAACCGACATATCCTGGAGGTGCACCAATTAAACGGGAAACTGCATGACGTTCCATATATTCCGACATATCGAAACGAACCAGTTCCACACCCAACAGTTTTGCCAACTGCTTGGTGACTTCAGTTTTACCTACACCTGTAGGACCTGCAAAAACAAAGCTACCCACCGGTTTATCCGGTGATTTTAGCCCTGCACGCGACAATTTAATTGCAGAGCCCAAGGCTTCAATTGCCTCATCCTGACCGAAGACCACACGTTTAAGATCACGTTCCAGATTTGAAAGCACTGTTTTGTCATCTTTCGATACGGTTTTCGGGGGAATACGCGCAATTTTGGAGATGATATCTTCAATGTTTTCAACCGTGATTAAAGTATCATCCTGCTCCGCTTTCAAACGACGTTGAGCACCTGCCTCATCAATTACATCAATTGCTTTATCTGGCAAGAAACGATCATTAATAAACTTGGCTGATAACTCCACCGCAGAAACCAAAGCTTTATCGTCATATTTCACGTGATGAAAATCTTCAAACTTGGATTTTAAGCCACGTAAAATATCAATGGTTTCTGAAATAGAAGGTTCATTGACATCAATTTTCTGGAAACGACGCGACAAAGCATGATCTTTTTCAAATACTTGGCGATATTCCTGAAAAGTGGTTGAACCGATGCAGCGCAAGCTACCATTCGACAACGCCGGTTTAATTAAGTTTGATGCATCCATGGTGCTGCCCATACTTGAGCCTGCACCAATAATCATGTGAATTTCATCAATAAATAACACGGCTTCCGGTTTCTTTTTCAACGCATTCAACAATTGTTTCAAGCGTTTTTCAAAGTCACCGCGATATTTGGTTCCTGCAACCAAGGCACCAATATCCAGACTATACACTTCAGCATTGGCTAATGGTTTAGGCGCTTTACCATTTACAATCAGCCAAGCCAGACCTTCTGCAATCGAGGTCTTACCCACACCCGGATCACCGACCAGCAAGGGATTGTTTTTACGTCGACGGCATAGAATTTGTGCGGTACGTTCAATTTCTTTTTCACGCCCGATCAAAGGATCGGTTTTCCCTTTTTGCGCTTCTGCATTCAAATTGGTGGTGTATAAATCCAGTGGACCTGCATTTGACGAACTTGATGTTTCTCCATCCAGCTCTTCCACTTCTTCTTCAGCAGGTACGTCTTCTTTACGGGTACCATGCGATAAATATTGAGTTAATGTTAAACGATTAATCTGGTGACGTTTAAGTAAATAAACCGCAAAAGAATCCCGTTCAGAATACATTGCAACCAAAATGTCTGCACCTTCTACTGTACGATCACCGCCGCTGGATTGCACATGGAAAATTGCACGTTGCAGAATGCGATCAAAGCTTTCAGTCGGATGGGGTGCCTGATCACTATGTTCGGCCAGTTTAGGGGTGTGTTGTTCAACGTATTCTTCTAGCTCTTTACGGAGTACGATGATATCTGCTCCACACGCTTTTAGCGCATTTACAGCAGAGTCATTATCAAGTAAAGCCAACAATAAATGTTCAACCGTGAGAAACTCATGTCTCTTTTGACGAGCCATGCTAACAGCCAAACGTAAAGATACTTCTAATTGACGACTGAGCATGTAATCCCCTTAATCTTTTGGCTCAATCTGACAAAGTAATGGATGACCTTGAGACCGAGCATAATTATTGACTTGGTTCGCTTTCGTTTCCGCAATGTCTCGTGGATAAACGCCTGCAACACCTTTCCCTTCATAATGTACAGTTAGCATTACTTGTGTGGCTTGGTCAAGATTCAAAGCAAAGTATTGTTGTAAAATTTCAATTACAAAATCCATCGGGGTGTAATCGTCATTCATTAAAACAACAGCATACAAGGGTGGACGCTTTAACTCAGGAGGTGCTGTCTGGACAGCAATATCCCCTTCAGATTCATCCTGCGAGTCATTTCCTAAGCGTGGACTAATATGCCAATCGACATATCCTGATTGATGAAAAGAATTTTTGATGGTATTTAAACAATTTTGACGCTTATTCATTCGCATAGGATTTTTAATTCACATTTATTGCGCATTTGCTTCTGCTTGAGGGATTTCAGAAATAAATGCCGATTGACTCTCTACAGGTTTACCACGGCCCCAACTAAAACGCTTAATTACCGGTGTGCTTGTAGCGCCAGTTAAACGAACTTCAATAAATTGTGGTGTAAAGCCTTTAGGCATGGTCCAACGTCCAGTTAAACGTTCATAATCTTCAAAATTAAAGTTCTTGTCTTCCATAGGAACAACTAAAACTTCAATACCTTGAATTAAACGCAACTCTACAGTTCCGGAAATACCACGTTTATTTGGACTGATTTGCACCAGATCAAGTTGATATTCATAAGCATTTTCAGGTAAGGGTTTAATACCGATATTCTGTATGGTCAGGCTTAAACCACCGCGCTGACGCAATACTTCACGGTAAATTGCACTTAAACCTTCAGACTGGGTTTTATCTTCCCGTGCCTGATTTAATGCAGTAAATAAATCATTTGAATTACTGACTGCAACATCACGTTCCTGCACAGCTAGATTCAAGTTCTTATTCAGTGTTTGCAAACTCGTCTTTTGCTTTTGCACAACTTCTACTAGTTGTTCTGCATCCGCTTCATAGCCTACCACAGTCAAACCTTGCCGATGTCCAACTGAATAGCCCAGCAAACCACTTCCCAGAACAAGAATGGTAGCACTAATTCCTAGCGGTAAATTGCCTTTTAAAAAAGGCTTTTTACTGAGCAAAGACAGTTGTGATGGAGTATTTGAGTCAGAATTCGGCATCGTCATCTCTTATTTTGATTCATTCAAAACACACATTTAAATCCAAATCCAAATGTGTGTGAAGCTGAAAAACGTTTTTTATGGTAATAAACCAATTCCTGCAAGACCTGCATTCTCAGCAAAGCCAAACATCAGGTTCATATTTTGTACTGCTTGTCCTGCTGCACCTTTCACCAGATTATCCTGTACAGATAACACAATCAGCTTTTTCGGTTGCGGTTTATATAGCGCAATACGAAGCTGGTTTGCACCACGCACAGAACGTGTTTCTGGCGAGCTGTTGGCTGGCATTACATCTACAAACTGTTCATTGGCATAGAATTGTTCATACAAGCTTTGCAAATCAGCCGCATCACCTGCATCAGTCAAATCGACATAGATGGTACTCAGCATACCGCGGATCATAGGAACTAAATGAGGTACAAATAAAATGTGATTAAACACATCTTTAAGACCGGAAATATTTTCCAATGCTTCCACAATTTCAGGATGATGACGGTGACCTGCCACGCCATAAGCCTTAAAGTTGTCAGCATTTTCAGAATAAATCATGCCGAGGCTTGCTTTACGACCTGCACCGGAAACACCCGATTTAGCATCAATAATAATGCTTTCCGGTTTAACCAAGGCTTCAGCCTGTTTGAATAATGGAGCAAGACCAAGTTGCACAGTAGTTGGATAGCAACCCGGGTTACCAATCACATTGGCATTTTTAATTTTGTCACGGTTCAGTTCTGACAAGCCGTAAACTGAATCTTTTAAAATATCTGGGCAGGCATGTTCAAGACCATACCACTTTTCAAACTGTTCTAAATTTTGCAAACGGAAATCTGCCGCCAAGTCGATTACTTTAGTATTGGCTGCAACAAGTTCTGCCGCATGTTTCATTGCCACACCATGAGGCGTTGCAAAGAACACCACATCGCATTTTTTCAGTTCATCAATGTTTAAATCTGAATATTGAAGATCGGTATGACCACGCAAGCTTGGGAACATGTCATCTACACGGCGACAATTTTCGGTACGTGATGTCAGTACATTAACCTGCACATTTGGGTGTCGTAGTAAAAGACGCAACAATTCAACGCCTGTATAACCTGTACCACCGACAATACCAACAGTAATCACGATCACTACCTCAAATCTAAAGTTTTCATTTCGTAACTGCGTAGTATGACAGGAAGTTTTGGTTTTCTAAACTGTTTTACTTGGGTTTATTGCAATTCGAATATTTTTATCAGGTTAAAAGAAAACATAATTTCAAAAAAGATTAGACGTAGGTAGTGTGAAGGGTTAAATATTCTATATACCTGTCAATATCACTGTTTCATACTGATTTCTAGAGATAATTTTTGGCCTTTTCTCAGAATTTCAAACTTGACCGTATTTGCTTTTAAATAATTTGAACTTTCAACAAAAGCACTCACATCTTTGATATTTTCATCATTCATTTTTAAAATTATATCTTGTGGCATTATAACATTTTCTGCTGGAGAATCCCGCTTAACCACTTTAGCAATGACGCCTGATTGAATACTGTTATAAATTTTATCTCTTTCCGACAAATCAGCAGGGTAAATGCCAGTTATTGAATTAAATTTATAAAAATAAATTACCCTAAACTGATCATGTAAAGCTGCATACCGGACTGGCCTACTTTCTATCGCTCCTACCGGTATATTATTTAAATTATTCACGTCATTTTTATTTCTGTCATTGCCTGAAATTCTCGCAGCTTCTGGCTCACGCATCCGAGTTTCATAAATGACCTTATTTCCTTGATATTCACTGCTAAAAACAGCAATGGGCGAACCATGAAGCAACGCTTTTTCTCGAATATCTCTCATGCTTCTGTTATAGGAATAATTGACAAACTTTTCTGTAGATATGGGCACATATCCATCTTGCAGCATTTCAAGTTTCTTTTCTTCTAAATCATCTACTTTAAAAATTTCTGGATTTAACCTTTGTACATTTTTTCCACTGTAACCCTCCGCACGAACTATATTACCGCTGCAAACCAGCATCAAAACACCGCAGAATCCTAATAGCTTCATCATTTTCATTTTCTCTCTTATATTTTTAATTTTGTATTTAACCTAAATATATAAATGAAAAATCCTTATTTATTCAATCATTATTAAATAAAAAGGCACTTTTTATTCCAAAGCAACTATGGTGCATAAATACTTAAATTTTAGTTTCTATACACTCCACCACCAAGGCATTGGCGTTGTTTTCAGCATTTTCCGATGTTGCTGGAAATTGACATCGTTTTTTTGCACTTCTGCCCAAAACCTTGAACTATGATCAAAATGCTTGGTATGCGCCAACTCATGCACGCAAACATAGCGTGTAATCTCTTTCGGAAACAGCACCAAACCACTATTCAGCATAATGTCATGTCTGGCAGAACAACTGCCCCAGCGAGTCTTGGGCTGGCGAATCGCACATTTACCAAAACTCAGATTACATGCTTGGCCAGTCTGATCTAAATAAACAGGTAAGTGATGTTTAGCATAAGCAATCACAAAATTTTTTAGATATTGTTCAGGCTGACGATCACTAATCAAAAGTTGTAAGTTTTCATCATCAAAAATAAATGACTGCTTTTGAGTTCGATAAATAATCTGTAAAGGTTGATCCAAATTAAAAAGCTTCAATTCGGTGGGTAAGCTTTTATCAATCTGCTCTGCTGTTACCTGCTGTTTCTGCCATGTTTCAATCATCCATTGTTCTAATTGTTTTAAGAAGTCTTGAACTTGGCGCTGTGTGCAAAACTGCGGCACAGTTAATTTAATTTGAGTCGGCTCTACGCGCAGTCTCAAGCGTGTTGCGCGTAATTTTCGAGTGATTTGAATTTCTGGGAGGTTTGTGGTCATTTTTTATTAGTTTTTGAATTTAAATCCCCCTCGATCCCCCTTTAATAAAGGGGGAAGCTCCATTGCAATTCAATGAACGGAGCAAAAGCCCCTCTTAGAAAAAGAGGGGTTTGGGGGAGATTACAAATAGATTAAACCGCTGTACGCTCTTCAATACCATGATCAGTTGCAACTACAGCGATATCCGCTTTATTAATCGCGAAGATACCGTTACACACTACACCCGGAATGTTATTCAGGGTTTTTTCAAGTTCCAGCGCATTTAAGATATTCAGGTTATGCACATCTAAAATTACATTGCCGTTATCTGTTACTACGCCTTCACGGTAAACAGGATCACCACCTAAAGAAACAATTTTACGTGCCACAGCAGAACGTGCCATTGGAATCACTTCTACAGGCAGTGGGAAATCACGCCCCAATTGTTGCACCCATTTAGAATCATCCACGATACACACGAATTTTTTCGCAATTGAAGCGACAATTTTTTCACGAGTCAGTGCAGCACCACCACCTTTAATCATGTGCATATGACGGTCAATTTCGTCCGCGCCATCGACATAAGCATCCAAACCGCCTACAGAGTTCATGTCGACCACTTCAATGCCTAATTTTTTCAGACGCTGGGCAGTGGCTTCAGAACTGGCAACTGCAGCTTCCAGTTGCAATTCTGGCAATAATTCAATGAGGAAGTTCACTGTACTTCCTGTACCTACCCCCAAAATACCGCCTTTAGGCAAGTGTTTTAAAGCAGCTTTTGCAGCAGCTTGTTTCTTTTCATCTTGGGTAGCATACAGACTCATAACTTGGCTCAACTATTTTTTGACATTTGTTGCTGATTAAACAGCCCAAATGTACAGGGGTTTGTTACAATAAAGGCCTATTTTAAACTGTTAGATGGAAAATTAACATGCTGTCTCGTTTGGTTCGACAAATATTACAGGCAACGGTGTATGACGTTGCAATCGAAACCCCACTCGAAGCAGCGCCACGAATTAGTGAAAAACTAAATAATAACATTCGCTTTAAACGCGAAGATCTACAACCTGTCTTTTCCTTCAAGCTACGCGGTGCCTATAACCGTATTAGTCAATTACCGAAATCTCAGTTGCAACGTGGCGTTATTACGGCTTCAGCGGGTAACCATGCACAAGGCGTGGCTCTATCTGGTAAAAAACTGGGAATTCGCGCCATTATTGTGATGCCGAAAACTACACCAGACATTAAGGTTCAGGCTGTAAAACGTCTAGGCGGTGAAGTGGTATTACACGGCGACTCTTTTGACGTTGCCAATAAATATGCCATTCAGTGTGCGCAAGATGAAGGCATGACTTTTATTCCGCCATACGATGATGAACTGGTGATGGCCGGTCAAGGCACCATAGCCAATGAAATTTTGCGTCAATGGCGTGATGTGGAGTATGTATTCGTTGCTGTAGGCGGTGGCGGTTTAATTGCTGGGGTTGCTGCTTATCTGGGTGATGTTGCTCCACATGTGAAAGTCATTCCTGTGGAATATGATGAATCTGCTTGTTTGAAAGCTGCTTTTGAAGCCAATGAACGTGTAATTTTACCTTCTGTCGGTTTATTTGCTGATGGTACTGCAGTCGCTCAAATAGGCGCAAAACCGTTTGAAGTGATCCAATTACAAAAATCGGATAACTCCGGCCCAATTGTTGAGCGTGACGTAGTCTTGGTCAATACAGACGAAATCTGTGCTGCGATTAAAGATACCTATGACGAATGCCGCAGCATTGTTGAGCCTTCCGGTGCCATGGCACTTGCAGGAATCAAGAAATATGTTGCTGAACATGGCTTAGAAAATAAAAACATGGTGTCGATTGTTTGTGGTGCCAACATGAACTTTGACCGCCTGCGTTATATTGCTGAACGTACAGAACTGGGTGAACGTAAAGAAGCCATTTTTGCAGTCACCATTCCAGAAGAAAAAGGTTCATTCCTGAACTTCTGCCGCGCCCTGCAAGGCCGTAACATTACCGAATTTAACTACCGTGCCAGCACTTCTAGTGCCGCACAAGTTTTTGTTGGCATCAGCTTGAAAGGCGGTGAAAAAGAACGTCATGACATTTATGAAACCTTAAAAATTCAGTATGACGTAGATGACTTGTCTGATGATGAAGTTGCAAAACTGCATATTCGTTATCTGGTCGGTGGTCATGCGGACATTGAAAATGAACGCCTGTTCCGCGTGGAATTCCCGGAACGTCCAGGTGCGTTGCTAACCTTCCTGGAACGTTTAGGACCAACGCATAACATTACCCTATTCCATTACCGTAACCATGGTGCAGCTGAAGGTCGTGTTCTGGTTGGCTTGGAAGCAAGCGACGCGAAACAGAATCCGGATGGTTTAATTGAAACATTGGAAAGTATTACTTATCCATATGCGGAAATTACCAATAACCTGGGTTATCAGCGCTTCTTAAAGTAAGCGATTTAAAAGCCATTAAAAAAGAGCCAGCCATTGGCTCTTTTTTATTTTAGGTCGATCTTAAACAGTCTAGTTTTATATAGTGCTCTATACAAATCCCTTCGTGCTTAAATTGTTTCGAGAAAGATTTACAGAATTTATGGATTTTGACATCCTGATCAGGCACTGCCATCCAATATGCTTTTTCTGCATAAATAATTAATAATTCAAAATTTTGAGATTTTAGAAGATTATAAATTTCTTCGAAAACGATATCAAAAGCATGCGCGTCTACATTGTAATATTTCCCAATCACGTCTTTATGCTTTTCATAATGCTGATATAAAGGGGTAACTCTTTCACGAATTTTCTGCTGGGTTAAACCAATATCAAGGTTGATGTGCTGTATAACAGCGCAGTGCTCCAAGCTGTTTTCATAAGGGTTTTCAACATCAACTGGCATTAAATAGGCACAATTTTGTTTATTCACTTTTTCAGCTTTCACCCATGCCAGAAAATCCTGAAAAATATCTCTATGCTTCTTCTTCGGCATTTCCTGTTGTTTCAGCACAGGGAACCATTCCTGTAATAATCTAAAAATCTTTTTATCATCCATTTTCATTCACTATAAAAATAGAGTTTTAGAAATAAATCATATCCAGATTTTTTGAACGTTTTATGACATGCTGCAATCAACATGACTCTATCTAGCAGATACCCTTCACAATTCACTCATCTTTAAAATTATGGATAAACGTCTTGTAGTTATGCGAGTAAACAGTTTTAGAAATAAGCCTTTGTTATTAATAATTTTGTAAGCCTGATAGCCGAATGAAACATAACATTATAAAATCAGCCTATAGTGATATATAGCTCATGAATCAAAAACACATAACATGGATAAGGAATACTTTGCATGGCACAGTTTGCAGTGATTGGTTTGGGTAGTTTTGGTGCAACCGTCGCAACCAAATTAGCCATTTTAAACCATGATGTGATTGGTATAGACAGCAATAAAAAATATGTAGAAACCATTTCTGATCAGCTGACTCATGCAGTCATTGCCGATGCCACAGATGAACATGTGCTCAAAGAACTGAATATTCAAAACTGTGAAGCCGTGGTGGTGGCTATTGGCGAAGACATTGAAGCCAGCATTTTATGTGTTTTGCATCTAAAAAATATGGGGATTAATAAAATTTGGGCTAAGGCCAAATCGCAAGCCCATCACATGATTTTGACCCATCTTGGCGTGGATAAAATCATTCATCCTGAAGAAGATATGGGTAATCGGGTTGCCCAGTCATTAAGCTACCCGATGGTCAGTCGTTATATGGGTTTAGAAGACAATCATTTCATCGTTAAAATTGAAATTAAAAAGAGTCAGCAGGGAGAACGCTTTCATCAGCTTATGAGTCATGTTCCTGAAATTAAAACTATTCTGCACAAACGCGGCAAGCAAGTTTCATATAGCATTGATCCTAATTTAATCATGCAAGAAGGTGATATCTTAGTCGTGGAAGGTGAAATTGAACCCTTAAGAAAACTGTCTGCCCGGTTTAAATAAAATATGAATCAAGCGCAAAACAAAAATCCTAATACGATCAATCTAAGCCCACCCAGTTTACTGGCTCTGGGTTTCTTGAGCTTTATCGTTGTCGGAACTTTATTGCTCAAACTCCCGATTTCACATCATGGTGAATTAAGCTGGCTGAATGCCCTGTTCACTTCAACTTCTGCCGTGACCATTACCGGGCTGTCTGTGGTCAATGTCGGAGAAGCCTATACTACCTTTGGCAAGATCGTCATTATGCTGTTATTGCAAAGCGGCGGCCTGGGGTTTATGACCTTTGCCATACTGGCTGCACTGAGCCTTTCTTCCAATATCAGGCTCAAACAGCAAATGATGGCGCAGGAAACCATTGGTCAAACCAGCCTGGCCAAAGTGTCATTCACCATTAAAGGAGTGCTGTTATATTCCCTGTTTTTTGAGGCGATTGGCACATTGATTTTAACCATTGCCTGGATGCCAGAATACGATCTGGCCCACGCGTTCTTTTATGCCGCCTTTTACAGTGTTTCGGCTTTTAATAATGGTGGTTTCTCGCTTTTCCCCAACAGTTTAATGAGTTTTGCAGACCAGCACCTGATTACCTTTACCATTAGCATGCTCTACATTATTGGTGGTATTGGCTTTGTAGTACTGATGGATATCCAGCGCTCTCGTCGCTGGAAAAAATTAAGTGCCAATAGCAAATTAATACTCTCTACTATTGCAGGTTTAAACCTGTTTGCCTTTATCGTGATTTGGGCACTGGAAGCCAACAACCCCCTAACCCTGGCGAATATGAGCCTAGGTGATCAAGCACTAAATGCCTGGTTCCATGCTACCGTTCCGCGCTCATCCGGTTTTAACAGCCTGGAGATGGCGAACATGACCGATGCTTCCACCTTAGTCACCATGATCCTGATGTTTATTGGTGGCGGTTCACTCAGCACGGCTGGCGGTATTAAGGTGGGTACTTTTATTATTGTGGTCTTAAGTGTGATCACTTTTTTACGACGCTCCGAAGAATTAACTGTATTCAATCACTCAGTTTCTAAAACCACCTCATTTAAAGCCTTAGCCGTGGTTTCCATTACCGCCATACTGATATTTTTAGGATTATTTACGCTTCTTATTCTGGAGCCCAGCAAAAACTTCCTGGATTTACTCTTCGAAGCAGTTTCTGCCACCTGTACGGTAGGATTATCACGTGGCATTACCAGTGAATTACAACCAGAAAGTCTGTTTGCTTTAATCTTACTGATGTTTGCGGGTCGTTTGGGGCCACTGACTCTGGCCTACCTGATTGCTACCCCGAAAAAGAGCCGTTTAAAACATCCACCGGCAGATATTCAAATCGGTTAAACCCGATTCAATAAAAAACCACTCATAAAGAGTGGTTTTTTTGAGCCTCAGTGATTTAGTACCAATTCATCAAGGACACACCTAAACCGACATAAGTGGCCCGATGGTTATAATCAATCAGGCTTTCACCATAGCCATCAAATAATTGGAAATGACCACGCAATTTACCGCTAATCGGGAATGCCCAATCAAACTGCATAGCACCGTGAGCATCATTACCACCTTTAAGCGAATGACGCAGCATCAGTGAAAATTCATGATCATTCTTGCGGTAGAATGCGGTTAAATCACCACGGCCAATATAGTTTTTAATATCCGGGTTGTTATCATCTTTTGCATCTTCTTCAATGCGATACCAGGGACGTAACATCAATGCAAAGTTGTCGCGCTCCAAACCGACATTAAAGATAATGCGGTTCCAGCTACGCGATAAAGGATCAGCACGACCGTTGGACTGATGGTTAAAGGTCACGCCAAGTAAACGTGCGTTTAAGCCCAAAATTTCATAATTGGTACGAAAAACCAGACTGGCCTCAGGTTCATAGTCGGTTTCACGGAAAGGGCGCGAGGCATCTGCATTATAAACCTGCCAACGTGAAGACTGGGTATAACCGAACCAGATATCGCCATTATCACCAAACAGGTTTTCAACTGCTTTGGTTTTTAAAGACAACTGGAATTTCGCCTCCATCGATTTCAGGTTTTGCTCTTGATCTGCTGTCACAGTGTTATTTACATTCGGACTTGACGGACGTTTATTTCGATCTGAAGTCCAAAATCCCGGCAATAAATAAACCGGCTGATGGGCACGAATGTTCCAGGTACCGAGCTTGCTTTCAGGTGCCAGTTCCCAACGCTTGTCCAGCAAAGAGGTATTGGGATCAATTTTGGGTCCCTCAACCGCAAATATGTTACTCACCCCATGACTGATTTTTTCTTTTATCGTTTCCGCTTCAGTCGGTGCAGGTGCAATTTGATTGGCTGCCTGAGGTTCAGACACCAATTGAGGTTTCTCTGTCTCAGGCACCTTGAACAAAGTGTCATAACAGGCCAAACGATCCGCATTCGATTCCAATGCCACGCATGCTGCGGGACTTGCAGGTGTAATTAAAGATTGTGGGGTTTGTGCATGAATATTCGTCACATACAAAGAACTGAGCATGATCATGCTCAGTTGCAGCGTAGTGCGTTCAAACATTTTGAACGCCATAAGGTCTTACCTCAAATGTTTTTTTAGTTCACTTGTTGAATATTGAAGCCAAGTTCAATCAAGGCATCGCGCTTCGCTACTGGCGCAACCACAGCTTTTACGGGGGTTTGCTGAACCAGATATTGTTCTGCTACCCGTTTTAGATCATCCAGTGTCACAGCAAGTAAACGCGCACGTAATTGCTTACGAACAGCCGGTGTACGTGCATGCAATAATGCATAACAGGCTGTAATCGCCTCACCAGCCGGAGAACCCGGTTTATCCATACTCGCAACCAATCCCAAAATAGCTTCTTCGAGTTGATGCGGTTTGTGTTCGCTATTCAACAACCACTGGATACTGGCTTCAAAATCTTTAAAGGTTTCTGCCAGACGCGGATCGCGATAGCTATAAAAACGGAATGAACATGCATTGCCGTCATAACTCGCCCCACCACCGTAAGCGCCACCTTTTTCACGAATCGCACTGTGCAAGAAGCCATTGCGTAAATAAGCCGCCAAGATCATGAGCGGAGCAGCATCGGGATGAGACACTTCTACCGCAGGATATGCAGCTGCACAGAATTGAACATTGGCTTGAATTAACCAAGCTTCGTCATGATTACTATTTTCTGTGACAATGGGTGTTAATTCTACAGCTGTTTGATCAACCGCAAGCTTGTCCCAAACCTCTTGAACTTCTTCAATTAAACGATCAGAGTGATGTTCTTCACAGACCAGCAAGAATTGTTTTGGTGCCTGTAAAAGCAGACAATGAATGGCTTTTAGCTCTGCAATCAAAGCATCATAAGCGGCTTCATCTTTTTCAATTTTAGTGACCAGATCACCTAACCAGTTCAATGCTCCCAAACCGGTATTGTGATAATCACGTTGCGCCAAGGCACTATGATTACGCCCTGCAATTTGCATGGCATAGCTATGACCTGACCCCGAAATACGTGAATTCCAACGTGTCTTACGTTGTTGCAGCAACTCAATAATGCGGTCTTTTTCATCAAAGCGTAGCTGTTCAAAAGCCAGTTTTAATAAACGGATGGCCTCAAAATTATTCACCAATGATTTAGTGGTCAAAGTCAGCCATGCGCTAATTTTATTTTTATCATCAATTTTTGAACGCAGTGATGCCCCCATCCCCACGCCACCGCTCACGGCGGTTTGCAGTTGTTGCAGTTCAAGATAACCATACTCGCCTGCACCCACTTCACCCAACAGAATAGACAGCAGGTTAAAATATGGCGATTGCACCACCTGGTCTGGAATCTTGATGGTCACTTGCTGATAGTAAAGACCATTGGTTCCGGCATGGTACAAATTCAGCGGTGTATCCAGATTATTGCTGATAATTTCACGCAATTGACCTTGTACAATATGCAGGTCTGCCGGTACATCTTCCAGTCCTACTTTAGGCAACAGGTTCAAATCATCCGGAGTATCCTGACGGACTTTGAGCGCTTCAGTTTGCTGAACAATAGCAGCTTTCTGTTCATCGGTCAGCTGGGCACCAATCGCTGCCAAACGTGCTTTTTCCGCTTCAGCTTCCTTGGCAGATTTAGTTGCATCTGGTACTAAAGTCATTTGTACACGGTGCGGATTGTCCAGCAGATATTGTTTAATCAGGTTCGATAACCACATTGGGTCTTTGAGCTCTTCCTTGACTTGCTCAATCGCACTATCCACATCCCAGACATGCACCGGATCACTATGATGAATCGCACTGCTCAAACCGTTGAGAATCAGGCTTAAGCCATATGGCATACCATCGCCATTGATTTCACGCTGATGCAATTCAATCTGATGCAAAATGGCATCAACCATTTCAGCATCTACGGGTTTAGAGGCCACATCTTCAAGAATCTTAAATACACCTTCTTTAAATTCTTGAGCATGCTCAGGATTCGAACCCTGTACACCACAGAAGAAAGTCATTTCAAAGTTGGAATCGTCTACACCCATAATTGGACCGGTCGACTGGGCATAACCACAGGTTTCCAGATAATGACGCAAAGGCGAAGCCGAATCTTCCAGCAAAATCCCTTCCACCAAACGCATGCCTAAGCGCAATTTGATATCACTGGCCTGTGGCAACAACCATGAAATCACGTGATAGGTTTTATCCTTCAGGTCTTCTGCATCTACCGCATAGGTCTCAGTCACTTCAATCGGTGCAGTCAAACGCGTTTCAGGCGTTGAATGCAGGGTTTGGCCTTTTTCAAACTTAGCCAAGGCTAAAGTTTCAAATTGTTCCTGCAAATGATAGGCAGATTCATTACCAAAAGTCATAAACACGGCATTACTTGGATGGTAATGTGACTTATAGAAATTAACTAACTCTGAGTAAGTTAAGTCCGGAATATCCTTAGGATCGCCACCTGAATTGTAGTGATAAGTGGTATGCGGGAATAAATGATGTGCCAATTGATGATACAGCTGATCTGAAGGCGAACTCATGGCGCCTTTCATTTCATTAAACACCACGCCTTTATATACCGGCTGACCATCTTCCAGCTCAATACGAATCCCTTCCTGAGCAAAATCCAGTTCATTTAAATTCGCGGCAAAAGCAGCATCTAAATACACTTCCAGTAAATTTTGAAAGTCTTTTTTATTTTGCGTGGCAAAAGGATAGGCTGTCCAGTCCGCCGAGGTAAACGCGTTCATAAACGTGTTCAATGAACGACGGATCATCAGGAAAAACGGATCACGAACAGGGAATTTTTCCGAACCGCAGAGCGCAGTATGTTCTAAAATGTGCGCTTCACCCTTCGAATCCATCGGCTGGGTACGGAACGCAACCAGAAAGACATTTTCATCCAGATCACTGGCCAGATGATAATGTATGGCACCAGTGACTTTATGCTTATATTCAGACACCCGAATATCTAAGGCCTCAACATGGTGTTGACGTATCAACTGAAACGCAGGATGAACAGTTTGAGAAATGGTTTCAGTGACATCTACAGTCATGTGATCTCCGACATTTACATATTTATAAGATGGTTTTGATTATACCTGAATATTGCGCTATTTGGATTCACAGCTTTACGAAACTCCAAGCATTTTAGTCAGGTTTATGCTGGCGCTTTTTTGAAAACCGGCTCTATTTACACAACAAAAAAATAGCCACGTATGACTATTTTTTTAAATCTCAGCGCAGATAGCTATATCTTACAACTATATCTTTAAGTCCATTTTGGCAGCAGATTGATGGCTAAAGCGAATACACAACAATATTGCAATAAGTATCACCCCTGAAGCGGCAAAGCGGCTTAAATCCAGACCACCCGAGGCAATCGGTTTATCCAGAAAATCGCCCACTACTGCACCCAAGGGACGAGTGAGTACAAAGGCACTCCAGAATAAAAATGTTCGTGAAATTGTGCTAAATAAGTACAGTAATAGAATCACTAAGATGAGTGTGACAAAAACGATAATACCGCCACTATAACCCAAGCCCATGCTATCTGCCGACCAGTCGCCTAAAGCCGTACCCAAGGTTTGGGAAAATGTAATGGTGAGCCAATAGAAAATTTCTGCACGTGGATAGTTTACTGTATGGGGTGAAATACTTCCTTCTACCCTATACCAGGTGAATAAAGACAGACACACCAGAGCGAGTAATATACTCGTGCCACCTGCATAACCGATCCCTAAGGATCGATCGACAAAATCTGCCAGGGTTGTGCCCACTGTGGTACTAGCAATAATGGTGAACCAATACAAATACGGATGATAAGCCTTTGCCCGTATTTGAAAAAATAGCAATAGAATAAATAGCGCGGCAAAAATAAAGGTACTGAGCAAATACCCCAGATTCAGCGACATAGACAGCGCATCTCCGCCTGTTTCACCGAAAGTTGTGGCAAAAATTTTGGTCAACCAGAATAGCGCCGTTATTGCAGGAACTTTTATCAGATGTTGTTTTAATTCAAGCTGTGTCATGAGAAACTGATGATCTAATGGTCATTTCATCATCATTCTCTGCAAGACTTAACCGAGAATTAAAACTCAAGCTTATTTTGTGGGATTGTGAATAAAAGAAAGTACCATCGACGTTCTAATGGTACTTTTTTGGCTCAAATGCTGTCACTAGATCAAATATTTAAAATAACTATAGTTAGGATGATTTTCTACAAACACATAATTTTGCTTTTGATAGAAATGTGCGGCATTTTTGGTGTCGGTATTCAGGCATAGTGCTGAAAAATTGGCACGCGCCTCTTTTTCCAGTTGTTGTAACAATTGCTTGCCCACGCCATGCTTACGATATTTAGGCAAGACATAAAAACGACGTACCCGGCCAATACGGGCATCAATTTCGTTTTCGTTCCACTGCTGATTTAAACCACCACAGGCGATCAGTTTCTCATCATCATAAACAAAAAGAAGAAATTCCCCAGGTTGATCAAACCTGTTTTTGCCACTTTCATACTCTTCAATCAGTTGATCAATAAGCTGAAATCCTTCTTTCTGAGCTTGCTTGGCTAATTCTGTGATTTGTGCAGGTAATTGTTCAGCTTTTGCAATCGTGATATTCATCTAACCTTCCTAATCTTTTCCTATAGTGCATTTTGTACGGGCATCAGTCATATATTGAATTTTATTCATCAATCTACAGCAATCATGAGCATTGGTGTAAACTTAGCGTTTTATTTTGAAATGTGAATGAAAGACATGACAACTGTTGATCTTTTTGCAATTGGTAATGCATTAATCGACCAAGAATTTAAAGTCTCTGACGATTTCCTGATTCAACAAAATTTGCAAAAAGGCACTATGCAGTTGACTGATGGTGAAACACAAGCAAATTTATATAATAATTTAAAAGAAACGCAACTATACAAAGGTCAAGCATCAGGCGGATCTGCTGCAAATACCACCGTTGCTTTCAGTGCTTTAGGTAGTAAAGCATTTTATGCCTGCCGTGTAGGTGATGATGAGCTTGGTCAAATTTACCTGAAAGGTTTAAATGAAGCAGGCATTCACACTGCCAAACAATCCGTAAGTGAAGGTGTGACTGGTACTTGTATGGTACTAGTAAGCCCTGATTCTGAACGTACTATGCAAACTTATCTCGGCATTACCGCTGAACTGAGTGAAACACAAATTGATTTTGAACCGTTAAAAACTGCAAAATGGCTGTATATTGAAGGTTATTTATCGACCAGCGATACTGCACGTCAAGCGGTTAAACAGGCCCGTGAAATTGCCAAAGCGCATGGGGTAAAAATCGCGCTGACACTTTCTGACCCGGCCATGGTGCAATATGCACGTCAAGGCTTAGATGAGCTAATTGATGATGGCGTTGATTTATTGTTATGCAATCAGCATGAAGCATTAATGTATACAGAAACTGATTCAATTGAAGCTGCATTGGCCAAATTGCAATTAAAAAGCACATACACTGTCATTACATTGTCTGCTGAAGGCGCTTTAATTTCCAATTCTGAACAGACCTTAAAAGTTCCAGGGCGTAAAGTAACAGCAGTTGATGCCAATGGTGCAGGCGATGCCTTCGCTGGTGCTTTCCTGTATGCCTTAAATGCTGGACTAAGCCTGAAAGCGGCTGCCGAATTGGCAATCCTGATTTCAAGTGAAGTGGTTTCACAATTTGGTCCACGCCTGAGCGTAGAACATTACGCAGAATTATTAAACAACTTCCAAAAGGAATGTGCATAATGATTAAAATTGCCATGACGGAAGAGATTCCTGAACGTGAAGCACGTTCATACGAAACGCCGAATGGTGATACCATTTTCATTACTCAGCGTGATGGTTCATTTTATGCTTATCAGAATCTCTGCCCGCATTTACAGGTTGAACTGGAATTCCTGGAAAACCAGTTTCTAGACCGTGATCAGGAATATATTGAATGCTCTACTCATGGTGCGTTATTCCTGGTTGAAAGCGGCGAATGTATTTCTGGTCCATGCCAAGGGCAATCACTTGAAAAAGTTGAAATTACCGTGCATTCTGATGGTGGAATTTACCTGAAAGAAGAATAAACCCAATGGAATTTGCCATGCTTGAGTTTCTGCAAGACTATAACTTAATCCCGTTTCATTTAAGTTTATTGGCTTTAATTTTACTCAGCATGGTAGAAACCATTGGCTATTACTTCAATATTCGCCCGACTCAATTTCTAAAAGCACTTTCACCTAAAAAACTCACCGATTCACCGTTTCTCAATGTCAAATTTTCCAAGACACTGATTGTGGTGTTTCTACTGATGAACTTCAGTTTTTCAGGCTATTTTCTGCAACTTTGTGTATTTTCACAACAGCAAAAATTCCTGCCTGCTTATTACCTGATTATTCCGGCACTGATTATTGCAGTGTTTTTCACTGTCTTTATGATTCATTGCCTAGACCAAGTCATCAAGCCGACGCTCACCAAGCAACAGGTCAGTCTATTAGGACGCTTAGCAACCATTTCCAGTGGCAATGCCCGCCCGGGGTTTTCCGCACAAGCACGTGTAAGAGACTGTTTTGGACAACTACATTATGTACAGGTCGAGCCTGAATTTGGTGAACTGGAATTTCAATCGAAAATTATTTTAATTCGCTTAAAAAAGTCCCACTATATCGCTAAAAAAATATCTAAATCCAATAGTTTATTTAGCATGGACAATCATCAGTAAGATTCAATTACTATCTGCTATTTCATTTAATATGAACAAAAACCAGCTGAAGCATTTACTTAACTGGTTTAAAAATCTTAGCGTTTCAGAAAACCAGAAACCAAGTTCATTACCTGCTGAATATCAGCATTGGCTTCCTGTTTATTGGTTTGTTCACCTTGCGGGGTGAGGTAATCGATAATTTGCGGCAACACTTTGGAAATTGCGCCATAAATATCCTGCGTAGGCACCTGGGTTTCTTGTGCGACCTGCTCTACTTCTTGCTCATCAAACAGTCCTTGAACTTGCTGCTGATCTACACTGGCATTTTCACCCGGTCCTGTAGAGACCCAGTCATCCACCTGACTGCTTAGCCCCATACCTTTTAATTTATCCAATGCCCCTTGTATGCCGCCCTGCTTCTGAATCCAGGCAAGTACCAAGGGAAGCACGGCTATTAATAAGGTTTTGGTATTACTTGATCCGACATTACTGCGTTGCTGGGTTTGTTGCTGGTTCTGTTGACCACTTAAATGTCCTAGCACCGTTCCCAGAATTCCACCCAATCCACCTTGTTGCCGCTGCTGGTTATTGGGATTTTGCTGGCCTTGTTGATTGTTTTGTTGATTGTGCTGAGTATTATTACCACTCATTTGTCCAAATACCGAACCTAAAATATCAGCTAAACCACCTTGCTGAGATTGTTGCTGGTTGCCACCCAAAGCCTGTTTAGCGAGTATTTCAACGATATTGCTCAGATTAGTCATCGCATTATCCTTTTATGAACTTAATAAAAGAATACGATGCTTTTAAAGCAATAAATAATCAGGATTTGTTAAAATTTGCAAGATATACAGTTTTAAGGGATAACGGATTTACCAGCGAAATTTATTCCAGTTTTCAGGGTTTGCCCAGAATTTGGAATTAAACCAGTCCGGTACATGTTTATACGTTAAAATATTGAATTGCCACAAAGCAAAATCGCTATCATGTCGGGTTTTGTCAATCAGTTGGGTAAAGCCCAAAGAACGTAATAATTTCTCATCTTGCAATCGGCTCACCACCACAATCCGTTTTGCCATTAAATCACGCAGTTTCACCAACAGTTGCGACTTCTGCACATCAGAAAGCGCGACCAACTCTTGTGAGTCCATCACCACAAAACCCAGGTCATATCGCCGGGCAAAAGGCAGATTTAAAAACTCAGTTACGTTAAAATAGTGCCATTGAATTGATTGATTATTGTTGTATTGAGCCAGATTTTGACCAATACATAATGCAGTTTGAATAGGATGTTCTTTAGATAAATCGTCTAGCATAGAAGTGATGACATTCTGTTCAGCCATAACTGCATCCTTATTATTGAAGAGAGTATTCTGTATGGAACTACAAGGCATTTGCCATAAAATGCATGCAGGTCTTAAGGACCTTAGTGTAACTGATCAACATACACACAAGGCAAATGTTGAATATAAATTTATTCTAGATCGTTCAGAAGTTGACCTGCCATTCAATTTAGGCCAGGAAATCGAGATCGAATGGACCGGCAATATCTATTGCGTATCTTGTGGTAGTAAAACCAACAAATCCTTTTCACAGGGTCACTGCTTTAAATGTTTCAAAACCAAAGCATCTTGTGACATGTGCATTATGAAACCGGAAACCTGTCATTATCATCTCGGTACTTGCCGTGAAGACAGCTTTGCCCATGAGGTGTGTTTCCAGCCACATATTGTCTATCTGGCCAACTCAAGCGCATTAAAAGTCGGTATTACCCGTCTTGGACAAATGCCTACACGTTGGCTGGATCAAGGTGCAACGCAAGCCTTGCCGATTATGAAGGTCGGCTCCCGCCGTCTTTCAGGCCAACTGGAAATCATGTTTGGCACTCAAGTGGCAGACAAGACCGATTGGCGTAAACTGCTTAAAGGTGAAGCTGAACCACTCAATTTAATTAAGGTGCGTGAACAGCTGATTGAAGAATTTGCGCCGAAAATTCAGACCATACGTGATGAATTTGGCCAGAACCTGGAATTTAACGAAACCATTGAAGTGATGGAAGATGAGCTGCCACGTGAGTTTGTTTATCCGGTTGAACAATATCCGGAAAAAGTCAAATCGCATAATCTGGACAAAACCCCCATCATTCGCGGCAAGTTACAAGGGATTAAAGGACAGTATCTGATTTTAGATACAGGTGTAATCAATATCCGTAAATATTCAGGCTATGAGCTTAAAATCCGTGCCGAATAAGCTTTAATTCAGCCATAAAAAAACCTGCTTTAACGCAGGTTTTTTCTTTACAGCAGATTATTTAATTTTTGCATGTGATTTTAGATATTGGGTGTAATCATCCAGTTCTTGTTGACCGCGAAGCTGCTGGTACAACTTGGACAATTCATTCAATTGCTCATTAGCTAAAGCACTAGAAGCCGTTTTATTGACATTCGATACAGCAACCACCACCAACTCATTTGGCAATGCAGCAGTTGACACTGACCACATGCCTGCTTTCGGTGCTGGAACACTAAATGCTGCACGTTCAATTTCACGTTTCAAACCTTGTGAACGTGCAAAAACACCTGCACTTTCAAACGCAATTTTACTTTTCGCCGCTACTGCTGCCGCAGGTTGTGATTTAAAGCCATCAAGCGCAGCCTGGATTTTCGCTTTCGCTGCATTTAATGCTTTCTGTTCGATGAGTTTCGCTTTTACACCTGGTGTTGCTTCAGCCAAAGTTTGCACCCCAGCCGCATGATAATTACGCACTTTCACCCAAACGGTATTACCATTTGCCATCTGGATGCTGCTAGACGCATTGCGGTCACCATTTTTCACATCATCATTAAACAGCTTAACTTTAACATTGGCATCGCTCAGTACAGGATGTTGAGTAGCCAAGGTCATACCTTTCACAGACTGAACGCTTACCCCTTTAACTTCTTGGGCCACCACATCCAGTGCATCGCTACCTACCACCATTTCATTCAGGCCATTTACCGCATCAGAGAATGAATTGGCAGCTTTACTCTTTTGCAACTCGGCCAGCAAGCGTGGTTTTTCAGTTTCAAATGAAGGCAACTTTACTGCCGGTGCTTCAGTTTCAATTAAATGATAACCATACTGGGTTTTAACTGGCGCTGAAACCTGTGCTGATTTTAAAGAAGCAACCGTTAGATCGAATGCATCACCAAACACGCCTTTTGCATAAGCTTCTACCACACCACCCTTAGCTTTAGATTCGGTATCATCCGAATATTGCGCTGCTGCTTGAGCAAAGGACATGCCTGCTTTAATTTTCGCAGCAACATCGGTCGCTAATTTTTTCGCTTCAGCATCTGAACGGGTGTCTGCAGCAATTAAAATATGTTTTACCAGTGGCTTAGCATTTTGCTTTTGCGAATCGACAAAGGCAGCATAAGCCTGCTGCAATTCTGCATCTGTCACTTGCGTATTCGCAGGAGCAACATTAGCAGGCGTTAACACCACATAGTCTACATCTACACTTGCTACTTGTTTAAAGGCTTTTTGATGCTTGTTGTAGTAGGCTGCAATATCTTGCGCTGTTACATTTACATTTTTCTTGTATTCATCCAGCTTAATGCTCGCTAGATGTAAAGTACGCTGTTCAGTCTGCAAGTTGGCAATTTGCTGAATATCAAGCTTGCTCACCAATGCATAGTCCATAAATGTTGAAGTCAACATTTTAAGGGCATGATCTTTACGCAAGTTTGCAATCAAAGCCTGACTGGTCATACCCACTGAACGTAAATAATTTGAGTACAAGGCTTCAGAAAATTTACCGTTTTCCTGAAAGCTCGGTTGTTGAGCAACCATCTGTTCAATTTGTGCATCACTCAAAGAAATACCCAACTCTTCGGCCTGTTGCAATAACAAGGTACGAGCAACCAGGCTATCCATCGCTTTATTTTCAATGAAAGATTGATTCAATAAAGTTTCGTCGCCATTGGCATAAGCCAAGTATTGGTCTTTAAATGTTTTGGTCAGTGATTCTAATTCTTTTTTAGAAATTTCTTGGCCATTGACCAATTTTGCCGTGTCTTCTGACTTTCCACCACTAAAATATCCTTCAATACCTACAAGTGCTAAAGGGGTCAAAAACAAAATGAGCAAAGCTTTGCCCAACCAACCTTTAATAACTTTACGAAAAGATTCCATAAGTATTCCAATATTTTATTTGTGGGGGATTTTACCTGAAAACCTGCTCTGAATGAATGAGTTCAAACTGTAATCGGCATTATTAATAAAAAACGCGCCTTCTAGGGCGCGTTTATCGGCATCAAAAAAGATTAAGCTACAGAATCTTTTAAACCTTTACCTGCTTTAAAGCTTGGTACTTTGCTTGCTTTAATTTCTAAAGCTGCACCAGTTTGCGGGTTACGACCTGTACGTGCCGCACGCTCTTTAACGTTGAATGTACCAAAACCAACAAGTGTAACAGTATCACCAGATTTAAGTGCTTCAGTAATTGAAGCAATTGTTGCATCTAAGGCTTTACCTGCATCAGTCTTAGACAATCCCCCTTTCTCTGCAATTGCATCGATTAATTCTGATTTATTCATGAAGATTACGTCCTCTTAATATCGTTTATTTAAGGTCTAAGGATTCCATAGCACCTTTATATCAATGCTTTGGGGCAAAACGCAATACTCTGAATATGCTTTTCTGCAAAATATTTGCGAAAAAAATTGTTGAAAAATGCAGAAAAAGCAAAAATGTTTCATTTTTTTACAATTTGCGCTTTTAAAATCTTATTTTCTTCGATCAAAAAATCAACCTTGCTATGTAGTTGTAATATTAGGGTTTCTAGATGTTGAATATCTTTAACCGTCACCAGACCAATTCTGTTTAAAGAATGGTTCACACTATGATCCAATAATTTTTCTACTTTATCTTTAGTGTCACTCACCGACTCTTTGGCTTTTTCTGAAACCTTTTCTACAGTTTGATCGGCAATTTCTGTGGTTTTGGATTCCAGTTCCTCCCCCACCTTGACTAAAGAGTCAAATAATTTATTCCCCTCTTCTTCCGCACGCGAAAAAGCCCCCAAACCAGCAAGCCATATCTGTTGAGTATATTTACGAAAATCCAAAGCCGATTTACGACCTGAACGTGCTTTATTCTTTGTTTTATCAGCATTTTCATTTTTTTGTTGATCAATCTCTTGATCTTTTTTCGATTTATCCATTCACACCATCTCCTGCTTATTTTCCATACAACTTAAATATAATTACTTAAAAAATACAGCTATAATAGCAAATTAAACACTTGATCGATTTGCTAAACTGTTCTACAAAGCAAGATTAATATATTTGTGATAAGCCCTGAACAGATTTTCGAGCATCGGATGCTCCTTTCAGGTAAGGATTAAGTTTTATGAGTGAATCGCAACAAGGTCAAAATCAACCGCATTTGTTGCTCACAATGACTATGATTGTTTTGGAGACAATCTTTACCTTCATCTTAAAACATGATCGGGTCGTTGGCTTGCAGGCTAAAAAATTTATAGACCAAAAAATTGCCATTAAAATTAATAGCTATTTACCTTATTTTGATTTTTATGTGGTTTTCACAGAACATGGCGTATTGTTTGACACCAAAGCTCCCGAGAAAATGGTTGATCTGGATGTTCGCACTACACTTACAGATTTGATTAAAGTTTTTGTCTTTGCCAATCGCCGTAGCATTAAAAAAATGCGCATTGATGGTGACATCACCCTTAAAGATGAGTTTCGCGATTTAACTCTTCTTTTTAGTTTTCCCAAAGTTTTATCGGACTGGAAACAATGGCTTAGCGAACCTATTGACGGGCAAGATGTTATTGCCTCCAAAAAGCGCATTGTGCCTCTATTAGAAAAAATCGATCAGCAACGTTCAAAAATCAATACTCTAGAGGTAGAAGTTAAACAATATAAGAATCGCATTCGCCGTATTCAACAAAAACAGAAAAGAATCAATATGACTTTTAGTATAACTATCGTGCTATTAGTTGTGTTATTAGTGTATAATTGGTGGATTGCATAAATATCTAATTTTCTTATAAAACAAAAAAAATGAAAGCCCAATAAAAAACTTGACTATTTTAGTCAGGATTCATAAAATCAACACATCTAGTCTTAATATGTGTATCGAATCATGCGTCTTACTACTCGCGGTCGTTACGCAGTGACTGCTCTACTTGATTTAGCTTTGCAGCCAACTGAACAAACGATCACGCTTGCTGAAATTGCAGCTCGTCAAAGTATCTCTGTTGCTTATCTTGAGCAGTTATTTGCGAAACTCAAGCGCCACGGCTTAGTTTCTAGTGTTCGTGGTGCCAACGGTGGTTATCACCTGGCTCGTAACGCTGAAGAAATCACAGTATTAGAAATTATTGAAGCTGTAAACGAAACAGTTGATGCGACCCGTTGTGACCATAAAGGTAACTGCCAAAATGGTGCAATGTGCTTGACTCACGATTTATGGCAAGAACTCTCCCACCACATTGCCGATTATCTAGCAAAAATCTCCCTTGCTGATCTAGTAGCACGAGACAACGTACAAACCGTTGCAATCCGCCAAAATACAGCATCTTTTGATTCAGCCTTTTTATCGGTTACAGGTATTTGACATGAAACGTCCGATTTATCTTGATTATGCAGCAACCACTCCTGTAGACCCTCAAGTTGCAGAACGCATGATGGAATGCCTAACGTTTGACGGTACTTTCGGTAATGCTGCATCTCGTTCTCATGCTTACGGTTGGCAGGCTGAAGAAAAAGTAGAATATGCACGTGAACAAGTTGCGAACTTGGTCAAAGCAGATCCACGCGAGATTGTCTGGACTTCAGGTGCAACAGAATCCAATAACCTGGCGCTTAAAGGTGTGGCTCAGTTTTATGCCTCTAAAGGCAAACACATCATTACAAGTAAAATTGAACATAAAGCAATTTTAGATACTTGTCGTGAATTGGAAGCAGAAGGTTTCGAAATTACTTATCTTGAACCCCTTCCTCAAACAGGTTTAATTACCCCTGAGATGGTTCAGGCAGCTATTCGTCCAGATACTATTCTTGTTTCCTTAATGATGGTGAACAACGAAATTGGTACTGTGACTGACGTTGCTGCAATTGGTGAAATTACTCGCGCCAACAAAATTTTCTTTCATGTTGATGCTGCTCAAGCTGCAGGTAAAGTAGAAATTGATCTTTCAACTTTAAAAGTAGATTTAATGAGCTTCTCTGCTCATAAAATTTATGGCCCTAAAGGTATTGGTGCATTATTCGTACGTCGTTCACCACGTGTCCGTCTTAAAGCTCAAATGCATGGTGGCGGTCATGAACGTGGCATGCGCTCTGGTACGCTTGCAACTCACCAAATCGTGGGTATGGGCGAAGCTTTTGAACTTGCAGGCAAAAACCTTGAATCTGAACAAAAACGTATTCGCGTACTCCGTGACAAATTATGGAACGGTTTACAATGCCTGGAACAAGTATTCCTAAACGGTCATCCTACTCAAAACGTTGCAAACTATCTCAACGTGAGCTTCAACTTTGTTGAAGGTGAATCATTGATGATGGCATTAAAAGATGCTGCGGTATCTTCGGGTTCAGCATGTACTTCTGCAACACTTGAGCCGTCTTATGTACTTCGTGCCCTAGGTCTTTCAGACGAACTTGCACACAGCTCGATCCGTTTCAGCTTTGGTAAATATACCACTGAAGAAGATATCGATCACGTTCTTGAAGTGACTAAAGCTGCTGTTGAGAAATTGCGTGAACTTTCTCCGCTTTGGGATATGTACAAAGAAGGTATCGACCTTTCAACTGTTGAATGGGCTGAACACTAATTCATTGTCTGGAGATAGCTCTAAAATTTAAAGCTATCTCGTTGATAAACGTAATTTCACCCCCATATTAATCTTAAGAATCTTAAGGCTGACCCCGAGGTTTGGAGAAGCATCATGGCTTATAGCGAAAAAGTAATTGATCATTACGAAAACCCTCGTAATGTTGGTGTTTTAGACAAAAATGCTGAAAATGTTGGTACAGGTATGGTCGGTGCACCAGCTTGTGGTGATGTCATGCGTCTTCAAATTCAAGTGAATGATGAAGGTGTGATTGAAGAAGCACGTTTCAAAACTTATGGTTGTGGTTCAGCTATTGCTTCTAGCTCACTTGTAACCGAGTGGTTAAAAGGCAAAACGCTTGATGAAGCACAAGCCATCAAGAACATCGACATTGCGACCGAACTGGCTCTACCTCCAGTAAAAGTACACTGTTCTGTACTTGCTGAAGATGCGATTAAAGCTGCTGTTGAAGACTATCGCAGCAAAAAAACAAAAGCTTAAGTGTTTCAAGTTTTTGATAAAAGATTAACGGAGTTTTCATGATCCATTTAACTGAAAATGCTGCAACTCATATCAGCAATTACCTAAAGAATCGCGGTAAGGGTGAAGGCATTCGCGTTGGGGTGAAAACTTCCGGCTGTTCTGGTTTGGCCTATGTGCTCGAATTCGTCGATGAAGTCGATGTACACGATCAAAGCTTTGAACAGTTTGGTGTGAAAGTTTTTGTTGACCCCAAAAGCCTGGTTTATCTCGAAGGTATGGAGATGGACTACGTGAAAAACGGTCTCAATGAAGGCTTCGAATTTAACAACCCGAATAAAAAAGGCGAATGTGGCTGTGGTGAATCTTTCACCGTTTAAACACCCAATCCCCTCTCTTTTGGTGATTAAAACAGTGTAAAATGCACTGTTTTAATTGCATTTAAGCAGTCAATTTTTGCATATCTATCGCGCGGATCCAATCTCCCATGAATCATTTTGAGCTGTTCAACCTCCCTGTAGCACTCGATATTGATTTGGCCGCTTTAAAAAATGAATTTTTAAAGTTGCAGCAACAATATCATCCAGATAAAGCCGAAGACAAAGATCAGGCCCTGATTAAATCGAGCGAGATCAATCAGGCATTCAAGGCTTTATCGAATGTGGATAGCCGCGCTGCTTATCTCTTGAGTCTGAAAAAACAAGACTATCATCTGGATCAATCAATTGGGGATTTCGAATTTTTACAGTCAGCACTGGAAATTCGTGAACAGCTGGATGAAGCTGCATCGGCTGAGGATCTGGTTTCCTTAAAGCACGAAGTTCAACAATGGATTGACGGTTTAGTCCGTGAATTTAAAATCGACTATGAAGATGAAGACTGGGGCGAAGCTCGCGATACCGTGCGTAAATTGCGTTTCTTTGTCAAGGTATTGGCTGACATCGACAAAGCTGAAGATCGTTTCCTGGATGATGACAGCTTTGATTTAGATGATGATTTTTAATTCTTTTTGATTTTATTTTTTAATTTTTAGTTCTAAGGATGTAACACAATGGCTCTCTTGCAAATTGCAGAACCCGGTCAATCAAGTGCACCGCATGAACACCGCATCGCAATTGGTATTGACTTAGGTACAACGCATTCATTGGTTGCCACAGTACTTTCAGGTAAAGCCAAAGTACTCAACGACCAACAAGGTCGCGTGTTACTTCCCTCTATTGTGCACTATAGTCATAACAATACCCAATATGGCGATGAAGCCAAATCTTTTATTACTACAGATCCTAAAAACACCATTGTTTCGGTAAAGCGTTTTATGGGTCGCTCGGCTGCCGACATTAAATTCCAGCACCCCTACACACTCGTGGGTGAAACCAATGAAATGCCCGCTTTTGAAACGGCTCAAGGTCGTAAAACCCCAGTAGAAATTTCAGCTGAAATTTTAAAACAGCTGAAAGACCGTGCAGAAAGCAGCTTAAATAATCCAGTCAATGGCGCTGTCATTACAGTACCGGCTTATTTTGATGAAGCACAACGTCAGGCAACCCGTGATGCGGCTCAACTGGCTGGTTTAAATGTTTTACGCTTGCTTAATGAGCCGACGGCTGCAGCTGTGGCCTATGGTTTAGATCAGGAAACCAATCTGGCGCATGATCAAAACTATGTGATTTATGACTTGGGTGGCGGTACTTTCGACGTTTCGATTCTGCGTTTCTCACAAGGCGTATTTGAGGTTCTAGCAACCGGTGGTCATACTGCACTGGGTGGTGATGACCTAGATCGTTTAATTGTGAAATGGGCTAAAAAACAGCTCAATGTTGAAACTTTAGATGATGCTGAATATGCACATTTTATTGTTTCTGCACGTAAAGCCAAAGAAGCGCTGTCTGATGCTGAATCGGTTGAGCTGAAAGTTTTAGACCAGAGCCTAACGCTGGATCGCGCAAGCTTTGAAGAGATCATCAAAGTTGCTTTAGATAAAACCATCAGTGTCTGCAAACGCGTGATGCGCGATGCCAAACTGGAACTAGATGATATTAAAAATGTCGTTCTAGTCGGTGGTTCAACCCGTTCTTATGCCGTACAAAAAGCCGTGCGTGATGTATTTAATCAAGAACCGCTTTGCACGATTAATCCAGATGAAGTAGTTGCAATTGGTGCATCCATCACCGCCAATCAACTGATTGGCAACTCTAAAGACGGTTCTTTATTATTGGACGTGACTCCACTCTCGCTTGGTCTTGAAACCATGGGTGGTTTAGTGGAACGTTTAATTTCACGTAATACTGCCATTCCGGTCGCACGACGTCAGGAATTTACCACTTATCAAGATGGTCAAACTGCCATGCTGATTCACGTGGTACAAGGTGAACGTGATCTGGTTGAACATTGCCGTAGCTTGGGCCGTTTTGTCTTGCATGGCATTCCACCGATGACTGCTGGCCAAGCACGTATTGAAGTCACCTTCCAGGTGGATGCTGATGGTTTACTGACTGTTGCTGCCAAAGAAACCACTTCGGGTGTGCATGCACAAATTGACATTAAACCATCCTACGGTTTATCAGATGCCGATACAGAACGCTTATTGATTGATGGTTTCAAATACGCTGAAGAAGATAAAAATCTTCGTCATTTGCAAGAAACCAAAGTTGAAGCAAAACGTGAACTCGAAGCACTGGAACAGGCATTAAAAGCGGATGCTCAACTACTATCTGCAGATCAGCTGATACAGTTGCAACAAGCCAAAGCTCAGCTTGAAGTTCAACTCGAAACTACAGATATCAAAGCTATTGAACAGGCTGTAGAACAGCTTAAAATACACAGTGATGCTTTTGCAGCTGCACGCATGAATCAACATATTGATGCAGCATTGAAAGGTACTAAACTTGATGACTGGTCAAACTCGGACAAATAAATAGGAAAAAATTATGCCACGTATTAAAGTTCTGCCACATGCGCAAATTTGCCCTAATGGTGCTGAGTTTGAAGTTGAACAGGATGCCAACCTGTGCGAAAGCCTGTTAAAAAATGGCATCAAGATTGAACATGCATGTGATATGTCTTGTGCATGTACCACTTGTCACGTCGTTGTTCGTAAAGGATTTGACAGTCTTGAAGAAATGACGGATGTCGAAGCAGATTTACTCGATCGTGCCTGGGGCTTGGAACCAGATTCCCGTCTTTCATGCCAAGTAAAAATTGTCGATGAAGACCTGGAAGTTGAAATTCCCAAATATACAATTAACCATGCTTCTGAAAATCATTAATTGATTTAGATATGAAAAAACCACGCTATTGCGTGGTTTTTTATATTTAAGCTGAAGCTAAATAAATATTTCTAGTGATACTGCTGGTCTTTCTGATCTTCCACTACATCTTCCAGACTCAGCTTTACAATGCCTTCTGAATTGGTCATTTTTTGCTGTTTTTCAATACGCTTAATCATTTTTTCCAACACTTGGATCAGCTCTGGATATTCATAATTTTGCACTTCATCCAGATTCAGCAATAAATGAAAGCCTTTATATTCATAATCAAACCAGCGCTGATAATCTGATTTACGCGAAGTATATTTTTCCATGACCTGCCAAGTCTTGACTGGACCTTGAATACCCTTAAGCCTAATAGGTGCTTTAGGCGCACACAAATAATCATTTTTAATTAAATTATAGGTTTCATCTGAAATCAAAATTTCATCTACCGCTGCCGCACTTTGTAATCGTGCTGCCAAATTGGCATCCCGGCCAACAATGGTATAAGCCATACGATGCGCCGCACCATAGTTACCCACGTGACAATATCCGGTACTGATTCCCATACGAATATGCAAGGCCGGATAACCCATTTTAATCCAGCGCTCTCTGAGCAGTTTCATTTGCTGACGCATGTCAATCGCCATGTCCAGACAAGTTTTTGCATCTTGTTCGGCACCTTGCGAGATTGGATCACCAAAGAAAATCAGGATGGCATCACCCATAAACTTATCGACTGTCGCTTCATACTGCTTGGCAATTTCCGTCATATGACTGAGATAGTCATTCAGCAAGAATGCTAAATCATCAGGAATCAGCGTTTCTGAAAGTTCGGTAAAACCTTGAATATCTGAAAAGAAAATAGTCATTTTTTTTCGTTTATATTCAATTTTGGCTTCCGATTCCCCTTTCATAATCGACTGCCACAACTGCACAGGTGCATAGCGGCTAAGCTGGTTGGCAAACTCCATATAACGATTCATTTGATCATAATAATAGGATTTGCGATTACTGATATGTTGAATCTGACTGCTTTGGTAAAAACTGCCAACACCGAAAAAAGTAATTAAACAAATAAAGCCAAGTACAGTTAATTCACCAGTGGTTTGTTCAAAATACTCACCAAAACCAAAAATCAGAATATTACATAGATAAAAATTTGCTATTCCGATTAAACTTGCCAATGAGACCACTAAAAAAGAAATCTTGTTAGTGATTGCCGTATATAAAATGACAAACAGTGAAATAAAAGTCAGAACCAGGTTTAAATGAATAGCAGATAAAATGACTGAAATAACAATAACATCAGTAATAAATAAGACACTGCGTTTTATATTGGAATTATAACGATACTGTAACCAGGTCGATAATTTTGGCGTGACCAGAAAAATAACCAAGAGAAAAAAAGGAATATAAATTTGGTATTGAGTGTCAGATGTCGTGTAATGATAGACAATCATCAGTAAAGACAACATCATATATCCCATCAAACGATGAAAATATTCAAATTGTCTTGGTTCTTTTCTAATCCAGTCGTCTAATGACACTCAATTCCTCCTGATCCGAGCCTTTACACCATAAATTCCATACTATGGCTTTTTCGATGACCAGAAATTAATCCATGCGCCAGTCAAATGGCATGTCACCCTGACCGCGTAATGCAAGCATCAAGGTTTGACGCATATGCGCAAGAACTTCATTGGTATAAGGAACTGCGGGTGTACCCCAAACTGGTTTTGGCCAAGCCACGTCATTTTGGTAGCGAACCACATGATGAAAATGCAATTGCGGAACCATGTTTCCTAGTGCCGCAACATTCATCTTGTCTGCGCGGAATACACGTGCAAGCTGACTGGATAACCAGCTAGATTCACGCAAAAATTGTTCCTGGTCGGCCTGACTTAATTCATATAATTCGCTCACGCCTGGTACGCGTGGAATTAAGATGAGCCACGGAAATTGCATATCATTCATTAAACGACATGTTGACAGTGGAAAGTCGCCTACAAAAAAAGTATCTTGAGCAAGTTGTGGATGCAAACTAAACATATCTTTATAAATTATGCAAAATTAGAATGATGGCTAATACTATCACATACAATGGGACGTGAATATTCTATGCAATGAGTTTCATTACAAATAAACCACTATTTGCACTGAACATGCTAACACGCTTGAATTTAATAAATTTCTTTAAAAAATCAAGTGCTTCATGACTAGAATGATTCAAATCCGGGCAATTTTAAAAATGAGTGCATAATATTTATGCACCCTGCAACAGATCAGCGAATTTCTTTTAATAAATTATCCAGTAAATCGACAATGAACTGGATACGCTTTTGATAATCTTCCAGCATCACCATTACTTTTAAACGCTGTCCGCCATCCATACGGAAAAAGGTCGGATGTTTTTGCATCATCTGAATAATGCTGATGGCCTGTACCGGCGTATCCGGTGAAAATTCAATATGCCCGCCATGCGAACTGATATCAACTTTGGTAATGCCCAGCTGCTCTGCCTTTAACCTAATTTGATGCACAGCAAACAACTGTTTCACTGGCTGAGGCGGCACACCAAAACGGTCAATCAGCTCCATGCGGATATTGTCGAGTTTTTCCTGAGTATCGGTATTACTGATACGTTTATAGAAGAGCAAGCGCTGATGCACATCCCCCAGATATTCATCTGGAATCAGCGCCGGCATATGCAGGTTGATTTCGGCAATTAAGGACAATGGTGCATCGAAATTCGGGGTTTTGCCTTTTTGAATGGCTTTGGTCGCCTTTTCCAGCATTTCCATATACAGGCTATAACCAATGGCTTGCATGGAACCACTTTGCTGCTCGCCTAGAAGCTCACCGGCACCACGAATTTCCAGATCTTCCGTCGCCAGCATGAAACCGGCACCTAAATTAGATGCACGCTGAATCGCATCCAGACGTTTTTCTGCATCCCCTTTTAAGCCTTTAAGTGAAGGCACTAACAGATAAGCATAAGCCTGATGATGAGAGCGTCCCACACGACCACGCAACTGGTGTAACTGTGCAAGGCCTAATTTGTCAGCACGTTCAATCAAGATGGTATTGGCATTGGGTACATCAATCCCGGTTTCAATAATGGTTGAGCAGACCAGAACATTGTATTCCTTGTGATAAAACTGCTGCATCACCTGCTCCAGTTCACGTTCCCTCATTTGACCATGGGCAACCGCTACCCGGGCTTCAGGTACCAGTTCACGAATATTTTCGGCAGTGCGCTCGATGGTATCCACTTCATTATGCAGGAAATATACCTGTCCACCGCGCAGCAATTCACGCAGAATCGCTTCTTTAATCGATTCGCTGGTCTGTTCCTGCACAAAGGTTTTCACGGCCAGACGACGCGCAGGCGGTGTGGCGATAATCGACAGATCACGCATTCCGCTAAAAGCCATATTTAAGGTACGCGGAATTGGTGTCGCGGTGAGGGTCAGCATATCGACATCTGCACGCATAGCTTTTATACGTTCTTTGTCACGCACGCCAAAACGATGCTCTTCATCAACAATCATCAGACCCAGATTTTTAAACTGAATACTTTCCTGCAAAATTTTATGCGTACCAATGACGATATCCACTTTACCTTCAGCCAGGTCTTCAATGGTTTTGCTATGTGATTTGCTTGAACCAAAACGGGAAAGCACTTCAATACGAATCGGCCAGTCGGCAAAACGGTCTCTAAAGGATTCATAGTGCTGCTGTGCCAGCAAGGTCGTCGGAACCAGAACTGCGACCTGCTTGTTGTTTTGTACCGCTAAAAATGCAGCACGCATCGCTACTTCAGTTTTACCAAAGCCTACATCGCCACACACCAAACGATCCATCGGTTTGGCCAGCTGCATATCGTGCAGGGTTGCTTCAATCGCATTGGCCTGATCTAGGGTTTCCTCATAGGCAAAACCACTGGAAAATTGCATATAAGGACTTTGTTCCAGTTCAAAACTAAAGCCCGGCTTGGCATGACGGCGTGCTTGAATATGCAACAGTTCAGCGGCAACATCATGAATCTGTTCCAGCGCTTTACGTTTTGCCTTGTTCCAGGCATCGGTACCCAGTTTATGCAAAGGTGCCAAGTCCGGATCGCCGCCACTATAACGGCTGATTAAATGCAGATTGGTGACCGGCACATACACCTTGGCCGCATCGGCATAATCAAGCTGTAAAAACTCATGCTCCTGATCATCAATACTTAAAGTGACCAGGCCGGCATAACGTCCAACACCATAATCAATATGCACCACCGGTGCACCGATACTCAGTTCAGTTAAACTGCGAATCAGGAATTCTTCAGATACTTCTTGCTGACGCTTACGGCGGCGTTGTACTACACGATGTTCATAAAGCTGGTTTTCCGAAATCACGGTGAGCTGATTCGGAATGACCAGACCACGATCCAGTGGCGCACTGGTAATGGCTATTGCATGTAAAGAGCTTCTAAATTGCGCGTAGTTTTCAACATTGGGAATGTCCCCCAGCGCTGGACGCAAGGCATCTTTGAGCGTTTCACGACGGCCTGCACTTTCAGCCACCAACAGTACCGGATGATTGGCCGCATCAATATATTTTTTAACCGCTGAAAACGGTTTTTCCTGTTTTGGGTCCACCGGTAAACGCGGAGGAGTTTCCGTGTTGAAATTAATCACACCGGTTTTTTCGACAAATTCTTCAGTTGAGGCGATGATTCTGGCGAACTGGTTCAGCTGCTCTAAAACCTGATTCGGCTGCAAGAAAATATCTTCTGGCGGCAAAATAGGATGATCGACATTATGACGGCGATCTTCATAACGGCGAACCACATCCTTCCAAAAACTGGTTAAACCTTCATCTAGATGCTTATCTGTAATGACAATGCCATTCTTGGGTAAGTACGCCATCAGCGTACTTTGCGTATCCATGGCCTGCTTACTAAAGAATAAAGGGAAATAGAACTCTAGACCCGGCGATGCAATGCCTTCTAAAACATCTTGATAGATTGGATTTTTCTTCGGATTTGCCTGAGGAAAACTTTCAGCATAACGATCACGGAACGTTGCACGGCCTTCTTTAAGGGGAAATTCCTTGGCCGGTAAGACCGAAAACTGTTGCAGTGTTTGCGTGGTTCTTTGTGTTTCAGGATCAAAGAATTTCAGGCTTTCAATTTCATCATCAAACAGATCGATACGAATTGGTGCACTTTGTCCGGATGCATAGATATCCATAATGCTGCCGCGCACAGCGAATTCACCATGGTCATATACGGTATCGACCAGATGATAGCCCGCCTGAATTAAACGCAGTTTTTGTTGTTCTAATTCAAATTTTTGCCCGACTTTAATATCAAAATGTTCGCCTAATATCCATGAGGTCGGTGCAACACGCTGTGCCAGAGTCGATGCAGAAAGCAGCAATACGCCCTGCTGTGGCATATTGGATAAAATGGAAAGGCGTTCTGACACGATATCCTGATGTGGAGATAAACGGTCGTAGGGCAAAATTTCCCAATCCGGAAAAATGGTCGGTTTTATGCCATAAAATTCCAGTTCACTTTCCAACTGTCCCAAATGCTGATTATTTCTGGCCACCACAATAAATAATTGCTTACTTTGCGTCGCAATTTCTTTGAACAATAACGCGGCAGATGAGCCTTGTAAATTACCGACCCAGCGTTTTTCGCCTGCTTTTAATTGTGGCAGATTCAGTTGAGAAATTTCTTGTTGGAACATGTATATAGCTTTTGGTCTAAATGACATGAGCTGTATCTTAACATGGGTTTTTTCTTGGTTGAGTTATTTTTATATGCAGCTCATGCTGGCATCCAAATCCTTTTAGATGCCGAGTGCACAAGCATCTATCGCATTATTTTTCGCGCAGAAAATTACGATAGTAATCATTCAGCTTTTTAATGATCTGTTTCAACTGCAACAGGTTTTCTTCAGTATTGCCTAATCGGGCTACAAAACGCTGATTAGCGATTTCCAGATCAATTTTTTCATTGATTAGAATGGCGGTAAAATACAGAACTTTTAAATCGTCAAAGTTATTTAGTTTGCGATTAGAGAAATAAGCCAAGCGTTCTGACAATTGATTGACGACAATCCCATCGACAATATAGCCCTGCTCCGGATCGAACTGGATATTATTGTCTTGAAGATATAGCTGTTCAGGAGACGGTTTAGAACTTTTGAACAGTCCTGAACCTGTAAATAGTCCGGTAAGTTTATTCAGCATGGGCATGGCACATAGAAAAAAATCCTGAATATTTTAACCCTGTGCTGCATCATCTTCACCCCTATTTTTTCATAAAAAAGATCGCTGTTTAAATTGCGACCTTTTTTATTCGGATCATGATTATTTTGCTAGCCAGCAATTAGCCGACCTGTGCCAAAGGTTCATGCTGTAGGCTTACTTCTGAAACCAGGTTGCTAAATGCGAATATTTCATCCAGCTGCACTTGAGTCAGTAATTCCAGCTCCAGAACCACCTGTTGAATGGTCTTATTTTCAGCAATGCACTGTTTTCCAATTTCATCGCATTTGGCATGCCCCAGAATTGGATCGAGTAAAGTCACAATACCCACGCTACGCATCACTGCGTCATAGCATGCCTGCTCATTGGCTTGGATGCCTTTTATACATTTATTATCCAGACTTGAAATAGCTCGGGTCAGTAATTCAATCGATTCATTAATTGCAACAGCAATCACCGGTTCCATGACATTAAGCTGTAATTGACCTGCTTCAGCAGCCATGGTCACGGTTAAATCATTGCCAATCACTTTATAAGCGATCTGATTCACCACTTCAGGAATCACCGGATTGATTTTGGCTGGCATAATGGATGAGCCAGCTTGCAATTCAGGTAACCGAATTTCCGCCAAACCAGTACGCGGCCCCGAGCTTAGTAAACGCAAGTCATTACATATTTTTGAAAGTTTCACTGCCAGACGTTTCAGCGCACTGGATAAAATAATAAATACACCGCAATCGCTGGTGGCTTCAACATAGTCTTCCGCCCCCATTAAATTCAGCCCGGTAATTTTATTTAAAGATTGAATCGCTTCATGCGCATAACCTTGAGGGGTATTTACCCCTGTACCAATGGCTGTAGCCCCCAGATTCACTTCCAGTAAAAGCTCACGGGTACGCTGAATTAAACGGATATCTTCTTTTAACAAAGTTGCAAAAGCACGGAACTCTTGTCCCAAAGTCATCGGAACTGCATCTTGTAATTGAGTACGTCCCATTTTTAAAACAAACTGAAACTCAGCAACCTTGATATGCAGCGTATCAATCAATTTTTGCATCTGAAGTAACAGATCATCCAGACTATAATAGGTCGCCAAGCGTAATGCGGTTGGATACACGTCATTGGTGGATTGGGATTTATTGACATGATCATTGGGATGAATATGTTCATATTGCCCCTTATGAAAACCTAAATGCTCTAAGGCAATATTGGCCAATACCTCATTGGTATTCATATTAATAGATGTTCCCGCTCCTCCTTGATAAACATCTAAAGGAAAAGCCTCACTCCATTTTTCCGGAAATTCGATGAGTTCATTACAGGCAAGCTGAATCGCTTGACTGACTTGTTCCGAAATTTTGCTAAATTTTAAATTGGTTTGTGCCGAAGCTTTTTTAACTTGCGCCAAAGCCCGAATAAAATGCGGCTGACTTCCAACTTTCTGATTAGAGATTTGAAAATTCTCTAAAGCCCTTACAGTATGAATGCCGTAATAACATGCTGCTGGAACTTCTTTTGCTCCCAGCAAATCACGCTCTATTCTTGTATTGTCGGGTTGAACTGTTGTCACTTTATATACTCACATGTATGCACTAGAATTGTGCAATTGAAAAATATTAAGGCTTTACGCTATTTTAAATATTGTAAAAAGATATTTATTTGGCAATGCTCTTTAACCAAATACATGGACTCTGTAGCGAATGTAAGTATTTGTAACTATCTTAGCGCTTCCAATTTTCATCATTAAAAAAAATTAGGCACAAAAATTTTTGAGCGTTATTTCTAATTCACAGTAGACAATTATTCGCACAAGATGAATGACATTAAATTACACACTTATAAGTTATTTATTTTATTAAATTTTTATCAATTGTATCTGAAAACACATTCCGCTACACAACACGTGATTAAATCCCTTAGAAATGTTACAGAAGGTAATTTCAATTTTATGGTTGAATCAGCGCCTGACTGAACCTGCACAAAAAATCATCTTGGAAAGATGTTATTCATAAGGACATAAGGATGCGCCCATGAGTCAACTTAACCCCACCCTCATCACATTTATTTTTTATATCATTGCCATGGTTGGTATAGGACTGTATGCCTATAAAGCCACCTCCGACTTTTCAGATTATATTCTGGGAGGGCGCAGTCTGGGCAGCGTGGTCACCGCCCTTTCCGCAGGAGCTTCCGATATGAGCGGCTGGTTGCTGATGGGTTTGCCTGGAGCGATTTATCTTTCAGGTTTATCTGAAGCCTGGATTGCGATTGGCCTGATTATTGGTGCATGGCTGAACTGGCTGTTAGTCGCCGGTCGATTACGTGTACATACTGAAGTGCAGAACAATGCCTTAACCCTGCCAGACTATTTCACCAGTCGTTTTGGTGACCGTAAACGTGTGCTACGCATTATTTCGGCTTTGGTTATTCTGGTATTTTTCTCGATTTATTGTGCGTCCGGCATGGTCGCAGGTGCACGATTATTCGAAAGTATTTTTGGCATGTCTTATACCACTGCGCTCTGGATTAGCGCCATTGCAACGATTAGTTATGTCTGTATCGGTGGTTTTCTTGCGATTAGCTGGACCGATACTTTCCAGGCTGGACTGATGATTTTCGCGCTGCTGCTTACACCAATCATGGCCTATCTGGCACTGGGTGATCACAGTCAGCAGTTTGCAAGCGTGATTGAAACCGCGCGTCCGCATGCCAGCAATATGCTTTCAGGTTTAAGTACCGTCGCCATCCTATCCTCCCTCGCATGGGGCTTAGGCTATTTTGGACAACCGCATATTCTGGTGCGTTTTATGGCGGCCGATTCTGTAAAGACCATTCCTGCAGCACGTCGTATTGGCATGAGCTGGATGATTCTATGTTTAGGCGGTGCCATGGGTGCGGGTTATATCGGTATCGCCTACTTTCAGCAACATCCTGAATTATCTGCTGTAGTTTCGCAAAATCCTGAAACTATATTTATGGAACTGACCAAAATCCTGTTTAATCCGTGGATTGCGGGGATTATTTTAGCCGCTATTTTAGCTGCAGTGATGAGTACCCTCAGCTGTCAGCTTCTGGTCTGCTCAAGTACATTGACTGAAGATTTATATAAATCCTTCCTGCGCAAAAATGCGTCACAAAAGGAACTGGTCTGGGTAGGACGCCTGATGGTTTTAGCTATTGCCGTTCTCGCCATTACACTTGCAAGTAACCCGAACAGTAAAGTGCTCGGTCTGGTAGCTTATGCCTGGGCAGGATTTGGTGCTGCATTTGGTCCGCTGATCATCTTGTCTTTATTCTGGAAACGCATGACCTTAAACGGCGCGATTGCCGGTATTATTGTGGGAGCTGTGACAGTAATTTTATGGAAAAACACCATGGCCAGTACCGGCTTGTATGAAATTGTGCCCGGTTTTATTCTGTCATTTGTAGGTATTGTGGTGGTGAGCTTATTAGAAAAAGCGCCTTCACAGGAAGTCATTCAGCGTTTCGAACAAGCAGATGAATTGTACAAGAAAGAAATGGCAGAGTTGCAAAATGGAATACCGGCTCAACCTGAAAATTCACTATAAATTGCGGATGAGCTGTATCAAAATTTGAATGTGATATAAGGGGCTTATGCCCCTTTTATTGATTCTATTTTTGCCCTTTATTTTTAAGATAAATTTTAGAGCTTTCTTTAATCACTTCCATTACCGGATAACTACGCGTCTCTTTTATACCCGGCAATTGCCAGAGCACCTGTCCTGAAATTCTGCGGAACTCTTCCATATTGGCACAGCGGATTTTCACCACAAAATCAAATCCACCACTGATCATGTGACATTCCACAATTTCAGGATATTGCATGATCGCATCGGAAAATTCTTCCAACACATTGGGTGTGGTTTTATCCAGTAAGATTTCCACAAACACCACAAAACTGGCATTCAGCATGTCAGGATTGAGTTTCGCTTCATAGCCTAAAATAAAACCGTCTTTGGCTAATTTCTGCACCCGTGCCAAAGCCGCAGTCGGGGACAAATTCACCGCTTCAGCCAATTTGATATTTGAAATTCGTCCATCATTTTGCAGAATATCTAAAATTTTGATATCTGTTCTGTCCAAGGTAAAAATTGGGCTCGTCATCTGAATTATTCTCTAAAATGAATAAAAATTATAGTGAGTTATTCGGCATCCTTTCTGTAATCATAAATTATATAAGGTATTTCACTCAACAAAAATATTGGCAGTCACAGGATGTTGGCATGAATATGATGGACACAGAAACTCGCTTCGACGAAGCTAAACCTCACTTTGAATATATTACTGAATTCAAAGAAAAGAATGATTATGAAGTTGAGGTTAATACTGCCTGGCGCCGTGCTGAACCCGAGTGTGTTGAAAACCTGCTTGAATATAGCCAGATTTCTGAACAACTGAATCAGCGTATTTACGACCTGGCTTTTAACCTGGCCCACACATTGCGTGAACGTAAAAGCTCTAATGGTAAAGCCGGGATCGTTCAGGGTTTATTGCAAGAATTTTCATTATCCTCTCAAGAAGGCATTGCCTTGATGTGTCTGGCCGAAGCCCTGCTTCGAATTCCAGACAGCGCGACACGTGACTTGCTGATTCGCGACAAAATTAATCAGGGCAACTGGAAAGAACATTTGGGACAAAGCAGCCTGATGTTTGTCAACGCCGCGGCTTGGGGTCTCATGCTGACCGGCAAACTGATGGAAACCCCGAAACAAAAAAGTCTATCCAGCGTACTGACCGGGCTGTTAGCACGTAGTGGTCGCGGGATTATCCGTAAAGCAGTAGATGTCGCCATGCGGATGATGGGTGAACAGTTCGTTACTGGTGAAACTATTCAAGAAGCGCTAGAACATGCAGAACCTCTGGAAGACAAAGGTTTCCGTTATTCTTATGACATGCTCGGTGAAGCAGCCCTCACAGAACATGATGCTGAACGTTATTATCAAGATTATAGCAATGCGATTCATGCCATCGGTCAAGCTTCACAAGACAAAGATGTTTATGACGGTTCGGGTATTTCGATCAAGTTGTCTGCCCTGCATCCGCGCTATCAGCGTGCACAAATCAGCCGCGTACATGAAGAGCTGTATCCAAAAGTGCTGCAATTGGCAGAACTAGCAAAACGCTACAATATTGGTTTAAACATTGATGCTGAAGAATCTGAGCGTCTGGAAATTTCTTTAGAATTACTCGAGCGTCTGTGTTTTGAGCCTAGTCTTGCCGACTGGAAAGGTATTGGCTTTGTGATTCAGGCCTATCAAAAACGTTGTTTCAACGTGGTTGATTACATAGTGGATTTAGCAAAACGCAGTCAAAAACGCTTGATGATCCGTCTGGTTAAAGGTGCTTACTGGGATAGCGAAATCAAGAAAGCCCAGATTGATGGCATGATCGATTATCCGGTGTTTACCCGCAAAGTGCATACTGATTTATCTTATATTGCCTGTGCGAAAAAACTGTTGGCCGCGCCAGAGCAGATCTATCCGCAGTTTGCGACGCACAATGCCCAGACCCTTGCCACGATTTACCATCTGGCCGATCCAAACCAATATTACAGCGGTCAGTATGAATTCCAGTGTCTGCATGGCATGGGCGAACCGCTGTATGAGCAAGTGGTGGGCAATAAAATGGATAACAAACTGGGTGTGCCTTGCCGTATTTATGCACCAGTCGGCAATCATGAAACGCTACTGGCGTATCTGGTACGACGCTTACTGGAAAATGGCGCCAATACCTCTTTCGTGAATCGTATTGCAGATAAATCCTTAAAAATTGAAGATCTGATTGAAAATCCACATTCAGAAATTTTGAAAAATGCAGCCCATGAATCACAGCTTGGTCAAAAGCATCCAGCTATTCCCTTAGCACCCGATTTATATGGCAATAACCGTCCAAACTCAGCAGGTCTGGATTTAGCCAATGATCATGACCTGACTGAACTAAACCAGACTGCACACAACCTGAGTCAGCATCAATGGCAGGCAAAAGCCTGGGGGAAAAATATCGGTCTTGAAAATGACTCAACTGATACAAGGCCACAGTCACTTCTTATTGTGAATCCTGCCGATCATCTAGATATAGTTGGTCATGTACAGGAAGCAAGCGCTGATCAGGTCAATCAGGCCTTGGATAATGCCGTGAATGCACAAGCTGAATGGAGCAATACTCCTAAAGACACACGTGCTGCTTGCTTACAGCGTGCAGCGGATATCATGCAAGCACGTTTGCAAGAATTGATGATTTTACTGTGTCGTGAAAGCGGTAAAACCTATGCCCATGCCATTGCAGAAGTTCGTGAAGCGATCGATTTCCTGCGTTATTACGCTGCGCAAATCATCGATCTGAATCAGGATGCAGTAATTCAACCATTAGGCACGGTGCTATGTATCAGTCCATGGAATTTCCCCTTGGCGATTTTTACAGGACAAATTTCTGCGGCGTTGGTGGCAGGAAACACCGTGATTGCCAAACCGGCTGAACAAACCCCGTTGATTGCTGCGCAAGCGATTCAAATTTTATGGCAAGCCGGTATTCCTCAAGATGTACTGCAACTTCTACCGGGACAAGGTGAAACAGTCGGTGCGCAATTAAGCGGTGATGCGCGTATTCAAGGCATCATGTTTACCGGTTCCACCGAAGTAGCCAAAATTTTGCAAAAGACTCTTGCGCAACGACTCAGCACTTCGGGTCAACCGATTCCTTTAATTGCGGAAACGGGCGGTCAAAATGCCATGATTGTGGATTCATCCGCATTGACTGAACAAGTGATTCTAGATGTGGTGAGTTCGGCTTATGACAGTGCCGGGCAACGTTGCTCTGCCTTACGAGTGCTCTGTGTTCAAGAAGATAATGCAGATAGTGTCATCAATATGCTGAAAGGTGCGATGCAACAACTGCGTATCGGCAATCCATTGCTGTTAAAAACCGATATCGGCCCGGTGATTGATCTTGAAGCACAAAGCAATATCCAGAAACATATTGACCAGATGCGCGGCAAAGGCCATCCCGTCCATCAATTGATGCTGAATGTAACACAGGATCAGACTTTAACCGAAGGTACTTTTATTCCACCTACTTTAATTGAATTACCAAATCTGGATGATTTGCAGCGAGAAGTGTTTGGTCCGGTCTTGCATGTGATTCGTTATCAATACGGTCAATTAGAACAGCTGCTTGAACAGATCAACAGCAAAGGTTACGGACTCACCATGGGACTGCATACCCGTATTGATGAAACCATTCAAACCGTGATTGCCCATGCAGAAGTCGGCAACTTATACATCAACCGTAATATTGTCGGTGCAGTGGTCGGCGTTCAGCCTTTTGGTGGTGAAGGCCTATCCGGTACCGGACCTAAAGCCGGTGGTCCAATTTATCTGTATCGTTTAATGCAGCACTGCTCTGCTAAAAAACTGACCACTCCTTTTGCAACTCAGGCACAAGTAACACAGCCAGCGCACCAACCTTTATATGAACTGTTTTATCGATGGGCAGATAAAACCTTCCCGCAATATCAATTAAAACCATGCCCTACATTCTGTTCTGGCCATCATTATGAATTGCAAGGTCCGACCGGTGAAAGCAATCAATATGTGGTGTTGCCAAGAAAACGTGTGCTGTCTCTGGCAGAGCAAGAACAGGATCAGATTCAGCAATGGGCGGCAATTTTTGCGGTTGGCAGCCAGCCAGTTGTACTGGCTGAGAATACCTTTGTGCTGAAGTATCTGGCTCAAATGCCCAAAGAAATTGCACAGCGTTTTGCCGTAATCCAGAACATCGAAAGCGGTGATTTTGATGCCGTGCTGCATCACGGCAGTAAAGCACAACTGCAATACTTGCAAACTCAAATTGCTGGCCGTTCCGGGGCAATTATCGGCATTACGCATTTAAAACCGCTTGATCACGATATTCCTTTAGAGCGCTTAGTAATTGAACGCGCGATCAGTATCAATACCGCAGCCGCAGGAGGTAATGCCAGCCTGATGACCTTAAATTAAAAGCTTAACGTCAACCCAAACTTAAAAAATGTACTTCAGCACTTAACCCTATAACGAAGTATCGCTTCCTCTTTACCAAGTCAACTTCTCCCTGGTCTGGTTGACTTGGTTTCTTTTTAGTTTTGAAACTATTCAAATAATCCTCATTTTTATCTTTTAATTAAAAATCAGCCTTGATCATTCTCAATATCAAAAAAACCACATTGGGATTTGAGTTCAATCACTATATTTCTGCCGCTGAATGGGCAATAAGTTTAGTCATCTGATTCAAACTTTGTTACCATCCCTGTTTTCAATGTGTTTGTGATTTTTACTGCATATGACTTCAGCTTATCAGTTACAACTTGATGCCAAGATTGCACGTATTTCTGCTCAATTTGCCGAGTTTCATCCCCCTTCTTTAGAAGTATTTCAGTCCCCTGAACAACACTTCCGTATGCGCGCAGAATTCCGTATTTGGCATACTGAAGATGATATGTTCTATGCGATGTTTGAACGCAGTGAAGACAACCAGAAACAGGTGATTCGCATTGACGAATTCCCGATTGCAGATAGCAGCATTAATCAATTGATGCCAGTTTTGCTGCAAGAACTAAAAAGCAATCAGGTATTGTCTAAACGCTTATTTGAAGTTCACTTTCTGGCGACTTTAAAAGGCGAAATGCTGGTTTCCATGATTTATCGTTGCCCGCTGGATGCCGAATGGGAAAGCTTGGCCAAACAGCTGGCTGAAAAACTGAATATCAAAGTGATTGGTCGTAGCCGCGGTCAGAAAGTAGTACTCAGTGATGAATTTGTGGTTGAAGAACTGCAAGTATTCGATCGTACTTACAAATACAAGCAAATCGAAAGCAGCTTTACCCAGCCGAATGCTCAAGTCTGCCAGAAGATGCTGGAATGGGCATGCAATGCTGCTGAACAGTCCGATAAAGACTTGCTCGAATTGTACTGTGGTAACGGTAACTTTACCCTGCCGCTGTCAACCAGATTCAATCGCGTACTGGCTACTGAACTGGCTAAATCATCTGTTTATGCGGCGCAGTGGAATATTGAACAAAACCAGATTGATAATATTCAGGTGGCACGTCTTTCAGCTGAAGATTTCACTCAAGCCTATAATGGTGAACGTGAATTCCGCCGCTTGCAAGAAGCAAAAATCGATATCTCCAGCTATGATTTTGATACGGTATTTGTCGATCCGCCACGTGCAGGTATTGATGATGAAACTTTGAAACTGATTCAACGCTTTGAACGTATCATTTATATTTCATGTAACCCGGATACTTTACAGGACAACTTGAAGACATTATCAACCACGCATAAAATTACCCAATTTGCGATGTTTGACCAGTTCCCCTACACCCATCATGTCGAATCGGGCGTACTCTTGGAAAAGATTTAAACAATTTATTTCATTGTAAAGTCTGAATCTGTTTTTACCTCAATGAAGCTCAACTGAGCTTCATTTTTATTTCATTGAAAATAAATCATTTATAAATAATTCCGAATAGTAAATCTCATAATATCGTTAAAGTGTTTAGTTATTATCGGAAAATTAAAGGCTCAATTGATCCTTTTATGGCTTTAGCAGGCTTGTATTATTCAAAAATTTGGATATATTTCGATCTATATTAGGTTGTGTATGAAGGCTCTATGAGTTTTTGGCAAAAGCTGTTTTCTGCTAATCAACAGCAAAACGAACACAAGAATCAAATCACTTGTGTCGAAAATGATTGCTCTTGTAAATCGAATGAACAATTGATCCAGGCTTTAGCCCAAGCGACAGATGAAAAAGTCATCATTGGAATTAAAAAGGTTTTAGCTTCACGAGGTTATAGCCGTAAAGAGTTAAATGAATTACAGCATCTACCACTGCAACAGTAGAGTCTAAACCCTCTAAATAAAGGCATTTAGTTAACTAAATGCCTTTTTTATTGGTTCATAAAAACAGTTTATTTCCAGATATTTCTAGATTTTAATACTTCGAAACATAGTTTTCGCAATTCATCCAGAATTTGCTATTCCGCACATTTTAAAAGTGCTCTACTAAACATATAAACAAGAAAGTAAGAAAGTAAGAAAGTAAGAAAGTAAGAAAGTAAGAAAGTAAGAAAGTAAGAAAGTAAGAAAGTAAGAAAGTAAGAATAAAAAAACAACAAAACTAAAAAATAACAATAAGCCTAAAAAGGAAAATATATGCAACCGTATTATCCTAGACTGGCAATATTATGCAGCCTAATCTCCAGCCATAGTCTGGCGGCAGCCATGGACCAATCAGGACAGTCTGTGCTGCCTTTTCTTGAAACCGGGCATTATTTTGAAGCCACGATTACTGCTGCCGATCCTGAAGTGTCGGGGCATACCTTAGGTTCACGTCCAGATTTGGTTAATCCTGACAGTGCTGATAATACAACCGATAATATTGCCCAGAATTTTCAGTACCAGAGTGCCGCGCTGAAACTGCAATTCGTTCCAAATTTCTCTTTTGGCATTCTTTATGATCAGCCATTTGGCTCGGATTTACACTATCCATTAAAAGACAATGGCAGTTTCTCCGATACGGCACTGAGCCAGCAAGGCACACAGGTCAACATTGACAGCCAGAATCTGAGTCTCATTTTAGGCTACCAACCTGTCAAAAATATAAATCTATATGCAGGCCCTGCCTATCAAACCGTAAAAGGTGATGTGGCACTGCGTGGACTGGTATATGCTCAATTTAATGGTTATAACGCCAAGTTTAAACAAGACGCTGCGCTCGGCTGGAAAGCCGGTTTTGCCTATCAGCTTCCCGAGCTAGCCTTAAAAGCCGCATTGACCTATCACTCTAAAATTAATCACAAAATCAATGTGGAAGAAAACATTTTGGGCACTCCATTACTTCTGATAGATAATGCCAAAACCAAAATTTCTACCCCACAATCGGTCAATCTGGATTTCCAGACCGGTATCATGAGCGGAACTTTACTGTACTCGAACATTCGCTGGGTCAACTGGAAAGATTTTGTGATACGCCCTACCCAGTTCGGCGCATTGTCAGCACTTGCCACCACTGCCCTCAGCAACGGCACTTATACTGAAGGCTTTAATCTGGATGATTATCAAAAGAACCAATGGAGTGCAACCTTAGGCATTGCAAGGCAACTGACCACGAAATGGTCTGGCGCATTTGATCTGGGTTGGGATTCAGGCACAGGTAATCCCGCATCAATTTTGAATCCCACCAAAGGTTACTGGAGTATCGGCTTGGGGCTACAGTTTAATCCTGAAGCAAATTATTTTTTTTCAGGCGGCATCAAATACTATTGGCTCGGTGATGCAACTGCGCAGAATGGTACTTATTATCTCCCGCTTCCTGGTGTGTCTGAAGCATCACAAGTCGGGCAATTTAATAATAACCATGCCATCGGCTATGGTTTAAAAATTGGCTACAAGTTTTAGTTGGTGAAGATTTTTAATGGTGACAACTTTAATTCATTAAGTAGCACAGTTCTTTTGCTCGATATAGGCAACCATCGGTCCCAGATTAAAGCGTGAGTCGAAGCGCTTTAATTGTGGAATATAGGCACTTGAAATTGAATCGTCCAGATACAGGGCATTTTGCACTTTAAGCTGTTGTTGAAAAAATTGTGCAAATTGATAAAAACTGACTGCATTTCGACTGATCACAAAATATAAGCTTTGATCTTTAATCCCGACGGCATTTCTGATTTTAAAGGAATCTGAATCCTTTAAAAATTGGGGATTAATCTGCCCGTCAATCACCAGCATGGGTCCAGATTGCGTCGCGTATTCGGCATTAAAATTGAGCTTTTGATAATCTTGCGTTGTGGCGATCAGGCTTTGTTTTGAATTCCAGGCCAGCACACCATTGGGTTGTAGATGAAAATTGCCATAACCTTGTTTTAGCGTGTTGAGTTTCTGCTGTTGCTGAGCTGCTTCAACATATAAGCCGACCGGAGCATAGTCTGCATGATACATTCCGGCATTCATGGCAAACAGCAGCTTTTCACATGGTTTCAACTGCTTTGCCACGGCCTTGAATTTACCTAGCGATTGATGGGTTTGGTTATCATTTAAAAACAGGCGCAAGTTTTGTGGCTGATCTATTTTGACCACATCAACATCTACCCTTTCATTTTGCCAGCGCTGGATATGAAGGTCAGCATAAGTAATGCTGTTGGTGCTAAGTAAAGCAATCACTACAGATTTTATTAACAATACTTTCTTCATGCTGGTGTGGCTCATGATGTATGCTGAGTCCTGACATTTTATACTGCGATGTAGTGTCTATATAAAAGCTAGTCAACTCCGTGAAATAGTCGATTCTTTTATAAAGAAGCAGTAAACTAGATCAACAAAATACATTTGTAACTTTATTGGTTAAACGTCTACATGCAACAGCAGAAAACACGATTTCCTTTAGGGACACATCTTATCGTTAAACACTTTGGATATTCCCATCACGGCATCTATGCAGGTCGTGGTCGGGTCATCCATTATTCAGGTTTTGCCCATTTATTCAAGAAACGTCCCATTGAGATCACCTCACTGGAAAAGTTCAGCTTTGGTAAAACCATCATCGTCCAGCACTATAGCAATCCCAAATTTAGAGGTCGCAAGGTAGTACGGCGTATGCGTTCGCGTATGAAAGAAAACCAGTATCATCTGATTATTAACAATTGCGAACATTTATGTACCTGGGCAATTACTGGTATCGAAAGTAGTCCACAGGTCATTCACATGATGAACCGCTTAACCACCATTGGTTATGTCAGTTCTCTCATGAGCTTTATGAACAGCATGTTACTGACCCTCACCACTACGTGTTTTGCTTTAGTGCTCTACATCAAGAAAAAATTACGGGATAAAGCAAAAAAACGAATTCCACATTATTTATTGTTAAAACAACAAAATTCCAGAAAGCAATAATGGATTTGCTTTCAATCTCAATCTGCACAATTTAATTTTTATTTTAGACCCTTTGAAAAATGACGAATATTTGCAAATTTTTAGCTCTCATTTAAACAAAAGGCGGAAATTTGTCATTGACCAGATTTAACTGCGCCCCATATTCCAGATAAGCCTTACAGCCATCCAGCACAGTGGTGAACCCTGATGTTTGCTCAATCGCGAAAGCAACTAAGTCTGAACCTTGCAAAGAAATATCATAATTGCGAATGCGCAGATAAGTTTCTTGTTCGGATATTTTCTCAAAAATAAAATCTACCGTGCTCTTGGGTTCTCCCCAGACAATCTGAATCAGTTCATTATTAATCAGCTGTTCGACATACACACTGCTGGTCACTTCATATTTTTCCCAATACCAGTCTACGGTTGTGTTTTCTATCAAGTGGCCGGTAGATGAAGTAAACCAAAACTTGCTGGTGATTTCCGGGTCAATAAAGGCCTTAAATACTTCTGCAACCGGTTTGCGAATTAACATCTGGGTTTCTATGACTACGCTCATTGAAATCTTCCTTTTTATTCTTCTTCTCAGTGATAGCACACATCCGAAATTCATGGCTATCACTGAATTGTTAAAGACTTAAACGGGGCCGTGTAGAGGCAAAAATGATTTTTCTAAACTTAACTTAAATTACCTTTATAGCTTGAAAGTACTGGTGGAATTTCAGCCCCTAATGAACTTAACATTTCCCGTTCAATATTTCGCACAATTGAATTGAGGGGTAAATCATTTTCCTGAAGTCCAAATGGTTCTTCCAACTCTGCGCTGAGCGCATCCAGACCTAAAAACAAATAGGCAATTAATGCCACAATTACAGGTGTCCAAATACCGAAACTCGCTTCAATACTGAACGGCAAAATTAAACAGAATGAATAAACTGCCCGATGTAATAAAACTGAATAAGAAAATGGCAATGGCGTAGTCATAATACGATCACAGCCTGCATGAATATCGCCCATGGCAACGGTATGTCGAGTCAACGTGCTATAGATAATGTCGCTAATTTGACCTTGCTTATAAAACAGCACCAAATCTTTTTGTATGATCTCAAGTAAATACTGCGGCGCATTGATATGTTCAGCACACTGCTGCCATTGCACATCGCTTAAATTGACATTATTTCGGAAATGTTGAATATCTGTTGCTTGATGACGTAACCGGTCGCGTAGTAGATAGCAAAATAACATAACCCGATACATCAAAATCTGACGTTGAGAATCTTCCAGCACATGACTATCACGAATAATATGCCGCGTATTGGCAATCAGTGTGCCCCAAAGCTTGCGCCCTTCCCACCAGCGGTCATAACAAGCCGTATTCCTAAAACTTAAGAAGATCGAAAGAATCACACCGAAGATGGTAAAGCCAATGGCAGGAACTTCTGGCATAGTCAAGAAATGTGCTGCACTTAAATACACCAACAGTGCCGATAAACTGACTACAACTGCTAGAGCTGGCATCACTTTAGGTAAAATTGTGCCATGCCATGCAAATAACAGCATAAAGCTATTATTTTTATCTCGAATAATCACAAATTTCCCCTCATGAAACTTAGTCGCTTCAATGTTTATACAATACCTTTCATGAAAAAGCCCAACCGAAGTTGAGCTTGATCTAAACATTTTTGACTCAACAGTGAATCATCCTAGACAATCAACAATGCTATTTTCCAGGCTTAAAGCTGTCTTTTAAATCCAGAATACGGTTAAACACTGGTTTTGCTGTCGTGTGATCATATTGATCTGCCACGAAGTAGCCTTCACGTTCAAACTGGAAACGGTCTTCCGGTTGAGCTTCAGCTAAAGCCGGTTCAATCACCGCTTGAACCACTTTGAGTGATTCAGGATTTAAGTTGGCAAGGAAGTCATCACCCACTTCCGGATCAGATTCAGTAAATAAACGGTCGTAGATACGAACTTCAGCCGGTATACCTTGAGTTGCAGATACCCAATGCACCACGCCTTTCACTTTACGGCCTTCAGGATTTTTACCTAAAGTTTCCGGGTCAATTGAACATTTCAGTTCAACCACTTCACCGTTAGCATCCTTAATCACTTCATCGCACTTGATCACGTAAGCATGACGTAAACGTACTTCACCTTCAGGAATTAAACGTTTAAAGCCTTTCGGTGGCACTTCTTCAAAATCTTTACGGTCAATGTAGATTTCTTGAGATAAAGGAATAATACGGTCGCCCATGTCGACGTTTGGATGACGCGCATGAGTCAAATCCATATCTTCAGGCAAGTTGGTCAAAGTCACTTTCAGTGGATTTAACACCGCCATACCACGCGCAGCGGTATTTTCCAAAGACTGACGGATACAGTATTCCAGCATTGCAACATCAACAATACTACCATCGACTTTAGAGACACCCACACGTTTACAGAAATCACGCAAACCTTCAGGCGTGAAACCGCGGCGGCGCATCCCAACAACGGTTGGCATACGTGGATCATCCCAACCTTGTACAAAGCCACCTTCTACCAGTTTACGTAGCTTACGTTTAGAGGTAATGGTGTAATCCACATTTAGACGGCTTGATTCGTACTGACGTGGAACGGCTGGAGATTTAACTTTCTCGATAACCCAGTCATAAAACGGACGGTGATCCTGGAATTCCAAGGTACATAAAGAGTGAGTCACACCTTCAATGGCATCAGATAATGGATGCGCATAGTCATACATTGGGTACATTTTCCATTTATCGCCAGTCTGGTGATGAGCAGAATGCAGAATTCGATACAGGATTGGATCACGCATATGCACGTTTGGAGAAGCCATATCAATTTTGGCACGCAGTACAGCCTGACCTTCACCCAGTTCGCCATTACGCATTTGTTCAAAACGCGCCAGGTTTTCTTCTACAGTCGCGTCACGGAATGGAGAGTTTTTACCCGGTTCTACAAATGAACCACGGTTTAACTTAATTTCTTCAGGGGTTTGCAAATCGACATAAGCATCGCCTTGTTCAATCAGTTGTACTGCCCAGGTGTACAGTTGATCGAAATAACTTGATGCATAACGCGGTTCACCATTCCAGTTAAAACCAAGCCATTTTACGTCGTTGGCAATACCGTCTACATATTCTTGTTCTTCTGCGTCCGGGTTGGTATCGTCAAAACGCAGGTTACATACACCATCAAATTCTTGCGCAACACCAAAGTTCAAACAAATCGCTTTCACGTGACCAATATGCAAATAACCATTCGGTTCTGGTGGAAAACGTGTCACCACTTGCTGCGTACGGCCTGCCACCAAATCGTCAGTAATCACTTGGCGTACAAAGTCTAAGCCCGGCTGTTGTTCTTGCTGCGCAGCATCGACAGATTGAGTACTTGTTGTCGGGTTATTTGGCAGGGATGAAACAACATCATTCGGCTTCATAGTTGATAAATCACTTCTATAAGATAAAATAGGATAATTAAAACGCTTTTCTCTATTTTTAACAAAGAAAATAACGTTTTTGCTTGCCTTGTAGTTTACAGTTTGCTTATGCTTCTCTCAACCAAAAACCCATGGCTTTTTTAGTCCATGATCAGGAGATTATAGAATGAGTTTTCCTCAAGTCGAATTAAACACCAATAAAGGACGCATTGTTCTAGAACTTAACTCAGAAAAAGCACCTAAAACTGTTGCAAACTTCTTGGAATACGTTCGTGACGGTTTTTATGATGGCGTAATTTTCCACCGTGTTATTGACGGTTTCATGATCCAAGGCGGTGGCATGGATGAAAACTTCAAAGAAAAAGCAACACGTGACGCGATTGAAAATGAAGCGGATAACGGCTTAACCAACGATTTGGGTACTATTGCAATGGCACGTACTCAAGCGCCTCATTCTGCATCTGCTCAGTTCTTCATTAACGTGGGTAATAATGCATTCCTGAACCACTCTGGCAAAAATGCTCAAGGCTGGGGCTATGCAGTATTTGGTAAAGTGACTGAAGGTCTTGACGTAGTTAACGAAATTAAAGGCGTTCGTACCGGTAACCGTGGCTACCACGCTGACGTTCCATTAGAAAACGTTGTAATCGAATCTGCAAAAATCATTTCTGAATAAGAAGAATCCCTCCTAGCCTCCCTTTAAAAAGGGAGGAACTTTCCTTCATAAAATAAAGGTTTATCCCTTTAATATAAAAGTTGGAAAGTCCCTCTTTATCAAAGAGGGATTTAGGGAGATTAAAAGGAAAAAAATTAGTGACCTATCTGTTTATCTCTGATTTACATTTGTCACCTGAACACCCTCGACTCGTTCGGGGGTTTTTGGATTTATTAGACAGTTATAAAGATAGAAATACCCAGCTCTATATTTTGGGTGACTGGTTTAATGCCTGGATTGGCGACGACTACACCGCGCCTTGGCTAGATGAAATCGTGCATGCCCTGCAAAAATTTAATCGTGCTGGCAATCATGTTTATTTTCAGGCCGGCAACCGTGATTTCGCGCTAGGTAAAAAATTCCTAAAACAGTTCAATGGCACAGTACTCACTGAACCGGCAATTTTAAAAATATCCCAAACTACATACCGTTTAGAACATGGTGACTTGCTCTGCACTGATGATGTGTCATATCAAAAGTTCCGTAAAATCATTCGCAATCCATTGCTTTTAGGTTTTTTAAAACGCCTGCCTTTAAGCTTTCGGCAAAAACTGGCCAATGGTTTCCGTAAAAAAAGTGCAGAAACCAAGCAAGTGAAGTCTTATGACATCATGGATGTGAATCAGTTTGCTGTGAAAGTTGCTTTAGAACATGTTGATGTATTGATTCATGGCCATACCCATCGTGCTGCCATTCATGAACTACGCGATAAAAAAAGAATTGTTCTGGGCGACTGGCGTGCACATGAAGCACGGATTCTGGAAATTAATCCTGAGCAAGATAATCAAAAATTAGAATTAAAGACTTGGAGTTATTAAAATAAAAGCTGAAAACAATAAATTCGAAAACTTGATTAAGTTATTTGTAATATATTATCTTTATTTATGAATGATAAAGTTCAAGAAAAGGCATTAAATCCAAATGAGCAAGCAATAGCTTGGCTTGAGACAATGAAATTTATTATTAACACTGGAAAAATTGACGGTAATAAAAAAGTATTCAGAATTGAACCCACTTTATCAAAACATCTTTTACAGAATCCAAATAGTTTATATTAAATAAAAAGCCCAATAAATATTGGGCTTTTTATCCATTAATACCCACCTTCAGATTTAACCAGTTCAGTTCCATCTTTATATTTCGCTAAAAGCTCGCGTAGAGAATTTATCAATACACTGGTATCTACACCCACCGCAACAAACTCGGTACCCAAATCAAGATACTGTTGTGTAGCTTCATGTTGGGTAGATAAAATACCGGCTGCTTTACCTGAAGCACGTATGCGCTGAATGGCATCTATTACAGCTTTTTTTACTTCCGGATGGTTAGGATTACCCTGATAGCCCATGGTGGCAGACAAATCCACAGCGCCAATAAATACCCCATCAATGCCTTCTACTTTGAGAATCTCATCCAGATTTTCCAGACCTGTTACCGATTCAATCTGAATCAGCAGACAAATATTTTCATGGGCCTTTGCATAATAGTCAGGAATACTGTTCCAGCGTGTTGCACGCGCCAGTGCCGCGCCCACACCACGAATACCCTCTGGTGGATAGCGTACCGCTTTGACCATCAGTTCAGCTTGTTCAACCGTTTCCACCATGGGAATGAGTAAGGTCTGTGCACCAATATCCAAAAGCTGTTTAATCAGTTGCACACTGCCAATCGGTGGACGAACCACGGCTTGGGAAGGATAAGCCGCAATGCTTTGCAGTTGAGAGAGTGTAGTTCGTAAATCACTGGGTGCATGTTCACCGTCAATCAGCAACCAGTCATAACCTGCATTGGCAGCGATTTCAGTGCCATAAGCATCTGCCAGCCCGACCCATAAGCCAATCTGCTGCTCAGTTTTTAGTCTTCTTTTAAAATGGTTTGTATCATCTATCATTTACTTACTCCACCCAATAACTACATGCTGAATTGATTAAACGTCATTTGGCAAAAAGTACCAATATTGATTTCGTATTTTGTCATTGTATATAGCTATTAATGATTCATTTTATTCAATTTTTTACTCTAAATTAGAATAAATATTCGTACTCTATACGCCAAAATATAAGTTATCTAAAAATTCTTCTAAGCTATTTCAGCCATGAATCAGGTAAAATCATAAAAAATTTAATAGTGGAAATGTCACTCATGGATTTGTTAAACGTTTCAAAAACACGTTACACCACCAAAGCATACGATGCTTCAAAAAAAATTCCGCAGCAGCAATTTGAACGTTTATTGGAAATTCTGCGTCTCACACCATCCTCTATCAACATTCAACCCTGGCATTTTTTTATTGCCGATCATCCAGCGGCCAAAGAGCGCATTGCCAAGGCTTTAGTGGGTAAATATGCCTACAATGCACCTAAAGTCTTAGATTCCTCTCACACCATTCTGTTCTGTACCAAAGCAGATATCAGTGAACAGCATTTAGATACCCTACTCACCCACGATGATGTCAGCGGCCGCTTTAAAGATGAAAAAGCCAAACAGGGACAAAAAGACAGCCGTAGCGGTTATGTGGATTATTACCGTAATGAAAAAGGTGATATTCAACGCTGGGCAGAAAATCAGACCTTTATTGCACTGGGCCAACTACTGCTGGCCGCAGGTATTGAAGGTGTAGATGCCACTCCTATTGGTGGATTTGATGAACAAATCATCCGTCAAGAACTGGAATTAGATGAAAAAGGTTTAATTCCATCCGTCATTATGACGTTGGGTTATCGCAGTGAAAGTGATTTCAATGCTCAGTTACCCAAATCACGTCTGGGTCGTGAAGAAATTTTTACCAAGCTTTGATTAAAAAAAATTACAATAAAAGGGGCTAAAATGCCCCTTTTATGTCATTCCGGGACTTATTTTTGCAACAATATTGCGGTATATTTGCCCAAAAATAATAAACGGTAATTCCCGATCATGCCTCCAGCTATTAAAATGCCGATAAAATTTGAATGCAAATCTTGTAAAACGGTTTACATGCACAAATACAGCCCAGATGCTATTTTGACTTCATATCCCACATGCCCTCATTGTCAGCAGCCTGGTCAACTTCAAGGCACAATTGAAATGCAAGATCTATTCAAGCATCCTATCGCTATGGCTCATTACTATTTGCAAGATACCTTACAACGGTTTCAACGCTCATAATTAAGTCAATGTCCTTATTTTATAAGCCTTAACAATCTGCAAATACAGCGTATTTAGATGCACTGTATTTTTAATTTAATTTTTTTGCACTGACTATTTTATGGTCTGCTTTTTGCTACATCCCCACCTATAACGATTAAAATTTTTAAGAGGTTCAGCATGTTTTTATTTATACCTATGCCAATGAAATTTGAATGCCATCACTGCCGGCAATGTTATATTCACCTCTATCAACAAAAAGATCACCACTATCCTGCCTGCCCTGCTTGCCATAACAATGGTTTGCTGATGGGTATAGCGGAGCCAGGAGATTTTCTTCAACATCCCCTTATGTTTCTATCCGGTTATCTTAAACAGACATGGCATAAGCTAAGCAAATGACACTCGCCAAACCCAAAGCCAGCCCGAATGCAGTTGCGGGTTTTACTTTTTCTTTAAACAGCATTACACCACTGAAAGCCCCCAATAGCACCACCAGAATATTCATGCCTGCAAACACAATTGCAGGTGTGTCTTTCAATAAAATATGCGCCTGAACATAAAGGGCAATATTGGCAAAGTTCAACATTCCCAGCCCCATTCCAGCCAGCATATTTTTTTTACTGCCAGCTGTTTTTGTGGTTAGGAGGATATAACTCAAAGACAAGATAAAGGCACAGATAAACATTAAATTCAGTGCCACGGCAAACTGCACACCCAGACCAGTGGTGTATTTCAATAACACATCAATCAAGGCATATCCACACCAGACCAATGCCAAATAAAACATACCTTGTCTGGTAGCAACGGATTGACCTGACTGTGCCTGATGATGTGAAAATAAAATACTGAGTACGGCGGAAATCCCTAATCCGATACCGATTATTTTCAGAGTATTAAACTGTTCCTGAAAAATAAAAAATGCTGCTAACAGCGACAAGACTACAGATAAACGCTGGGCGATTTCAGTTTTTACAATACCGGCATATTGCAAGGATTTCGCTAGACACAAGAAAATGCTCGGCAGTAACACACCCAGCGCTACAATCAGCCACCACGGCGTATCTACAACTGAAATATGCTGTAAATCCGGCTTAAACCACAGATAACACAACAGACTCGCAGAAGCATAATTCCAGACAATCATCTGCAAGGCATCAAAACCTTTGGCTTTGCATAGTTTTAAAAGAATAGAGATGACGACACTACAGCACGCTGCAGCCAGTATAAGTTCCATCTTTTGTCTATTTTCCTTATTTATAATGGATGAAGAATTAGATACAAAAAAGCCCACAATCACTGTGGGCTTTTGATTATAGATAATCTTGAAGATTATTTATAACGATTCACCATTTTCTCTAAAGAAATTGGACGAATCTTGTCTGCATGACCTGCAGTACCAAACGCAGTATAACGATCTACACAAATTTGTTTCATTGCAACAATAGTTTCTGCAAAGAATTTACGCGGATCGAATTCGCTTGGTTTTTCAGCCATCATACGGCGCATTGCACCAGTTGAAGCCAAACGCAAGTCAGTGTCGATATTGATTTTACGTACACCGTGTTTGATCGCTTCAACCAGTTGCTCAACAGGTACACCATAAGTTTCTTTGATGTCGCCGCCGAATTCATTGATTACAGCCAACCATTCTTGTGGCACAGAGCTTGAACCGTGCATTACAAGATGGGTATTTGGTAACGCAGCATGAATTTCTTTAATACGGTCAATCGCCAGGATATCACCTGTAGGTGGACGAGTGAATTTGTACGCACCATGTGAAGTACCTACAGCAATCGCCAATGCATCTACATTGGTATCGGCAACAAAACTACGTGCTTCTTCAACTGAAGTAAGTAGTTGAGAATGGTCAAGAACGCCTTCTGCGCCTACACCATCTTCTTCACCAGCCATACCGGTTTCAAGGCTACCTAAGCAACCAATTTCACCTTCAACTGAAACACCACAAGCGTGCGCCATTTGAACTGTACGACGTGTTACATCTACATTGTATTCATAACTTGTCGGTGTTTTACCGTCTGCACCCAATGAACCATCCATCATGACTGATGAAAAGCCCAACTGGATTGAGCGTTGGCATACATCAGGGTCAGTACCATGATCTTGATGCATAACCACTGGAATATGTGGCCACTCTTCAATTGCTGCCAAAATTAAATGACGTAAGAATGGAGCCCCTGCATATTTACGAGCACCGGCTGATGCCTGAACGATTACAGGTGAATTGGTTTCGTCTGCGGCCAACATAATTGCACGCATTTGTTCTAAGTTGTTTACGTTGAACGCTGGTACGCCGTAGTTGTGTTCTGCAGCGTGATCCAAGAGCTGGCGCATCGAGATTAGAGCCATAATATCCTCCCAGGTGATGCGCCATATTCTACATGCTGAATCATTTCAATTCAGCAACAAAACACACTATTTCAAAAAAAATCCCTGCTTATGCAGGGACTTTTAAATAAAAAACCACAAACTTATTGAGCAGTTGCTGTAGAGGCAGCATCATCAGTAGCGGCAGTCGCTTCATCTGCTGGTGCATTTGCCACTTCAGCAGGTACATCAGTATTTTTTTCATCCAAGACAGGCTTATCCAGTGCATCAATCGCTTTTTGCTGTTCTGGAGTCGTCTGTTCCTCTACTGCTGCAGAAGCGGCAGTTTCCGTTTTAGGGGCTTCATCTTTCTTGGCACAGGCTGTCAAAGCCAAAGGTAAAACCACAAGTGCTGCAAGTGTTAATTTTAAGTTCATCACGTTTTCCTACCACAGGAGATTTAATGACGAGGATTTTATTGCAGATATATTGCATTTTTATGACTAAAAAATGACTACCCAGAATGAAAAAAGGCTGACCAAAGTCAACCTTTTGATTGCAGCTAGACGGCTTAATTAAGCACGTTCTAAAAGCACAGCAACCGCTGGAAGCGTTTTGCCTTCAACAAATTCAAGGAATGCACCACCACCAGTAGAGATATAACCAATCTTGTCTGCAACTTCGTATTTGTCGATTGCCGCTAAAGTATCGCCACCACCAGCAATAGAGAAACCATTAGATTCTGCAATTGCTAAAGAGAGTGCTTTCGTACCTTCACCGAACTGATCCACTTCAAACACGCCTACCGGACCATTCCAAAGAATAGTTTTTGAAGTTTTGATAATTTCAGCAAATGCTTTGGCAGTTTCTGGACCAACATCAAGGATCATGTCGTTGTCAGCAACATCTTCAACTTTTTTCACAACTGCTTTAGCAGCAGCTAATGAACCCAAGAAATCATCAAAGTTGATTTCAGCTGCATCCGCAACCACAACATCAGTTGGAAGCGGTACAGAAACTTTTGCCGCAATCGCTTTTGCAGTATCAATCAAATCATTTTCGCATAATGATTTACCTACATTGAAACCTGCCGCAGCCAGGAAGGTATTAGCAATACCACCACCGACGATGATTTGATCGCAAATATCTGAAAGTGAAGTGAGTACGTCAAGTTTAGTTGACACTTTAGAACCTGCAACAATGGCAACCATTGGTTTTTCAGGTGTTTTAAGTGCACGGCCTAAAGCATCCAGTTCTGCTGCAAGTAAAGGACCAGCTGCTGCCACTTTTGCGAAACGCGCTACGCCTTCAGTTGACGCTTCTGCACGGTGTGCAGTACCGAATGCATCCATCACGAATACATCGCAAAGCGCAGCATATTTTTGTGCAAGTTCAGGATTGTTTTTCTTTTCACCAGCATTGAAACGGCAGTTTTCAAGAAGTACCACTTGACCTGCTGTAACTTCAACACCATCCAGATAGTCAGTGAAAAGTTTTACTTCCTGACCCAAAGCTTCAGTCAAATAAGCTGCAACTGGTGCTAAAGACTGTTCAGGTTTTGGCTCACCTTCAACCGGACGACCAAGGTGTGAATAAACCATGACTGCAGCACCTTTTTCCAAGGCCGCTTTAATGGTAGGTAATGCTGCGCGTAAACGTGCATCACTGGTAATTACACCGTTTTTAACAGGAACGTTTAAATCTTCACGAATTAGTACACGCTTACCTGCCAAATCCAGGTCAGTCATACGCTGAAAGTTCATGTATAGCTCACTTTATAGATATAAAAAACGCCCCGATTTTAAATGATTATGTAGAAAAAGGTTAGCTTCTTTTGCATAAAAGCTGTCGAAAGACAAAGTTTTGATTATCATAGTCAAAAGCCACATAATGATTTAGAGCTTATGTCTATACACCCAGATCCAAATATCAATCGTTTAAATGTTTTAGGCGAACCCCTGGCAAGCTGTTGCTATTCTCCAATTACCGGTTATTTTCGTAACGGCTTTTGTCATACGGCGACTACCGATCTAGGTCAGCATACGATGTGTGCACAAATGACCGCTGAGTTTCTTAATTTTTCGCAAAAAATAGGGAATGACCTGATCACACCTTTACCAGAGGTTGATTTTCCCGGTTTGGAACCAGGTGATTTCTGGTGTATTTGTGTGACCCGTTGGGTTGAAGCGTATCAGGCTGGTATCGCTCCGCCTATTAAAATACAAGCTTGCCATCAAGCTGTGCTCTCTTACGTCCCGCTTGATGTACTTATGGAATATGCAGTGTAATGAGTACTCCCCAAATTATTTTGGCTTCAAGCAGTCAAACCCGTAAAGACCTGATGAATCGTCTGCGTATCGACTATCAGAGCATGGTACCGGATATTGATGAATCGCCTCGTGGTGAAGATCATGCTGACCATTTGGCACAGCGACTGGCTTTTGAAAAAGCTAAAAGGATTGCAGAACAATATCCCGATGCTATTGTGATTGGTTCAGATCAGGTGGCTTGGCGTGAAGGTGCTCCGGATATTTTTATTGGCAAACCGTTAACCGTAGAAAAAGCGGTAAAACAGTTGCAGGCCAATTCGGATAAAATCGTTTATTTCAGTACTGCATTAAGCGTACAGCAGCAGTCAACCGGTTTTGAAAAAACCTTGGTAGAACATTATAAAGTTAAATTCCGTAAACTGGGCCTGGCTGAAATCGAGCGTTATATTGAAGTCGATCAGCCTTTAATGTGTGCGGGCAGTTTCAAGTGTGAAAGTCTGGGAATTAGCTTGTTTGAACAAATGATGGGACAAGATCAAACCACCTTGATGGGTATGCCGATGATTCAGCTGTGTCATATTCTGCGTCAGTTGAATGTGCTGGTGCCTTAAAATCATTCTATTTGGGGAATTCAATATTCCCCACATTTGCAATAGCATTACTCGCTGAATGCCCCTTCTTTACAATATAGACAAGTATCAGACCAATAAATTCAATTTAAAATCTATATGGGTTAAATAAAAGATAATGTGACTTAAATGATAAACACCTAAGATAATAAGATCAGAAAATCAACTTCAGCTTGCACCTCAGACTGACTCACGCGAAAATACACCCAAATTTTCCAAGCAGTCTTAGCAATGTCACAAACTTTAGACGTATTAGGTGGAATTACCTCAGAACAATTCCTTGCTGAATACTGGCAAAAAAAACCATTACTAGTACGTAATGCGCTCCCTGAAATTGTAAATCTTTTAGAACCTGACGACGTGATGGAACTGGCACTAGACGAAAATGTCAGTGCGCGTTTAATCAAGCAAAAGGACAAAGATCCAAATCAATGGTCTGTCAAATCTTCACCTTTAATCAAAGCTGATTTCCAGAAGATGCCTAAGCTTTGGACATTACTGGTACAGGCTGTGGATCATTATTCATTTGATCTGGCAGAACTATGGAAGAAGTTTCCTTTTATTCCCCAATGGCGTCGCGATGACATCATGGTGTCTTATGCACCTAAAGGTGGCTCTGTAGGTAAGCACTTCGACTTTTATGACGTGTTTTTGGTACAAGGTTATGGTCATCGCCGCTGGCAATTGGGACAAATGTGCGACGCAGATGCTGACTTCGTTGCAGGACAACCGTTAAAATTACTCCCTGAAATGGAGGTTCATTTTGATGAGGTACTTGCTCCGGGTGATTTACTGTACGTACCACCAGGATTGTCCCACTACGGCGTAGCTGAAGATGACTGTCTCACCTTCTCTTTCGGTTTCCGCATGCCGAATGTGGCGGAAATGATGGATCGCGTCAGTGACAAATTCGCAGACGATCAGCTGCTTAAAAATCCGTTGAAAGATATTTTACGTAACAAAATCAGCTCGATTGGTCAAATCACCCAGAATGAACTGGAGTATTTAAAAACCGAACTTTTGGCACAATTGCAAAATCCGACTGTGCTTGAAGATGCCTTGATGAGCCTGATATCAGAGCCCAAATATCCGGAAAATATTCCAGAGGCAGAAGCGATTGGTAGCGGTGATTTGGAAGAAGCTTTGGAGCAAGGTTATTCACTTATGCTCGAGCCGGCATCACGTCTGCTTTATACTGAAGATGAAAACGAGTTGCTGTTTTGGGCAAATGGTGAAGGCATTTGTATTTCTGAAGCTTTTGCCCCAATTTTAAAACAGTTGGCTGATGGCGGTTCAGTATTACTGGATGAAAATCTTTATGATCCAGATATTTTCGAAGATATTGTCAATTTGTTAAATGAATCCATTCTGATGTTATTGCCTGCGGCAGATGAAGAATAAATAAAGCCACGAAATGGGGAAATAAGGATTTCCCCATTTTTTATATTTTTAGAATTTTCACATTTATTTTTTAGACAGATTAGACTTCTTTCATAAATCATTTTAGAAACTAAAAATTGTTCTTAAAACCAAAATTGAAAATAGATTTTAGTCGATATTAGATTCATGAGTGTGGCATGGATGCCACATGTTTCCCATCCCTTGCGCTGCATTTTAAAGCAGTGCTTAAAACTGGCTCAGGATGTCGTGTATGGGAAATAAAAGGTTTTTCTTGCGGACTCAAAATATATTTTGAGATCCTCATTTTGACCTTTCAAAAATAGAGAGATTGCCTACGAAAAGGTAAAAAAACAAATCAATCAAATGAGGCCGTGCTGATTTAAAAAATCAAATATTAAACATTTTTTGATTTATGAAAGAGATCTATTAAAAGCAAAATAACTTACAAATTTTAATTTATTGCCTATTTTATAATGAGACGTTGCCAAGTAAATATGTGAACTGATCTGTACCATTTCATTATGATAATGCCTGACCCACAGTGGGTTATTGGCTAAATTATGATTGATGATTAAAACGGGCTGATCATTAAAAAGTGATTTTCCGATTTGGGCTTTAAATGAATAGACCTCTTTCATAAATTATTTTTGACTCAACTCCAAATTATAGATTCCAGCGATTAAACTGAACCTCAAACCCAGTCTTTTACCTCTATTTCGGTAACGTTCAGCAAGGATTTTAAAGGTCTTCAGGCGACCAAATACATGCTCGATCCCGATTCTTCTTTTGTTGATTTCCTGATTATAGATTTTGAGTTCAGCATCCAGTTTACAGCCTCTTTTGGCTTTTAATGGCAATAGGCTATTAGGATACACAGCATAAATTCCCTGGTAGCCTTTATCTGCAAGGATAAAAGCTCCTGAAGGAATCTGCTTTAAATTGCGTTTGAATAGCTCGAAATCATGCACCGTACCGCGATCAGTGCATAAAACTCAGAATTTGCTGAGTTTTATAATAAACACCATAAAAAACCCTCTAGAGTTCAATCTATAATTGATCCAGCATTGATCAATTCAATATTCTGAATATCATGCAGTCTATGGGATGCTTTGCTTTCAGCTTGATTTCATCCCATATACAAAAAAACCGCTGCTTGAGCGGTTTCTTGGTTCATATGGGGTTACTGACCATATTGCTGGTTTAAGTATTTGACAATATCGGCTGACTCGAACATTTTTACTCCGGTATTGGCATCAATCAGATACGGCACCTGAATATCACGCCCCATCACTGCCACGATTTTTTCACGCTTGCCTCCGGGAAGAGCTTCATATTTTCCAGGCTTAAAACGTAACACTGCTGGTCCCATATCCTGCCAGCGCTCTTTGGCCACGTTATGGTAAACATAGGGCAATTCCAGTTCGCTTAATACGCCACGCACAATACGGGTAAAAGGACTGGCTTCAAACCCCCATAACTCCAAAAGCTGTGCAGGGGCTGCACGGTCTTTGATTTTAGGATTAATCCAGACGCCACGTGCACCATTCACGATGGTACCGGCTAAAGCTACAACAGGTACTTTAGGATAATGTGCAAATTTTTTTGGCGTTGTTCCTGTTTTACCATAATGCTTGAATAAATAATCAATAATGACTTGCGACTCGTATATTTCAGTACCGGTATTTTCATCAATAAAAAATGGAAATCGTCTCTTTCCGCCTTTTTCCTTGACTATTTTTCGATACTTTTGTCCGCCTTTAGGACAAGGATAGACTTCATAATCCAAATTCAACAAGGTCAGTACTTCGCGTACACGGCGGCAAAATGGCGAACCTTCAAATTCATAAAGTTTGAGTGATTTTTCAGGCTGCTTTGGAAAGGCTGTACCACTGACGCCTCGTCCTCCGGCCGTCAAGGACGAAGCCAGGGCCTGGATCACTTTAATTTGATGATTCACCATATTTTTATCCTTGTATTATTGTGGTTATAAATCGACTAATTTTTCATTGGCAATCACAATGCCGTTGTTATCAGCATAGATATAATCGCCGGAATTGATGTTTACACCACCAAAATACAAAGTTACATCAACCTCGCCTATGCCTTTGCGATTACTTTTTTGTGGAATTGCAGCCAATGCATGCACACCCAAATCCAGTTCGGCAATTGCATCAACATCACGCACGCAACCATAAATCACTACCCCATTCCAGTGATTTTTAACAGCTGATTCTGCAATCATATCGCCCATCAAGGCACAGCGCATGGATGCTCCACCATCCACCACAAGCACTTTACCGGTACCATCGGTTGCGAGCAGTTCTTTGACACGTGAATTATCTTCAAAACACTTTACGGTAACCGCCTGACCGCCAAAACTTTTGCGTGCACCATAGCTTTTAAAAAATTTACCATCCATAGATGGTGTCACGACCTGAATCTGTTTTTCTGGATGGTCATCAAGTAAGTCACAGGTTACGAATGCTGGATTAGACACTTTATAGTTCCCTCATTTGGAATTTTGTATGCGTAAATTATCATAAATTTCAAACTTTTCAGTTTGAGTTTGCGCTGCCTCGACCATAGTATGAGCCACCTGCTCTGCTGTCACTGGCTTATATTTGAATGTATTGGGAACCAAATGCGAGAATTTCCGGTACAGCTTTTGGCTCAGATCTTCCAAAGTTCGCTGTTCTAACCGCTCACCCAACAATAATGAAGGCCTTAGGATAGAAACGCTTTGCAGGTTTAAGCTCTGGATATGACTTTCCAGTTCGCCTTTTACCCGATTGTAAAAAATTTTGGATTGCGCATTGGCACCCATGGCACTGATCAATAAGTAATGTGTCGGGGTCGATTCAAATAAGTCGGCAAAATGTGCATTAATTTCATAATCGATATTATAAAAATTTTCTTTTGATCCTGCTTTCTTTAAGGTGGTGCCTAAGCAACTAAACGCATGGCTATATCCGTTTACATCTTCATCGTTGAGTAAAAGAAAATCCTCTAAAATAAATTGTTGTACTTTTTTTAAGCTTTTAAGCTGCTGATCTTCATGTCTCACTACTGCTGTGATTTTTTCACAGCTTTCAATTAGGCTGAGCTGTTTCAGGAGTTCACGCCCCACCAAACCTGTTGCTCCAATCACAATTGCACTTTTAATTGATTTAGTCATTTTTTAAGCAATCTCTATAGGTTATTTCTAATGTAACGGTTTCTTTATACTTTTTATGCATCTAAAATGTTGTCAAATCAAGTCAAGACTTGACTTAACGCCATAGTTTAATCACAATATGGCACTTGTTTACGGGCTGGTGATAATTCTTCTGATGAAGGTTTTCAGTTGCAATTTCAGCCCGCCCAGACCAATCTAATTCAAGGAGTGCACGAGTGGCAAACTCTGCTCAAGCTAAAAAACGTGCTCGTCAAAACGTTAAAGCACGTAAACACAACGCTAGCTTACGTTCAATGGTTCGTACTTATATCAAACGTACAGTAGCTGCTATCGCAGCTGGCGACTATGCAGTTGCTACAGAAGCTTATAAAGCAACTGTACCTGTAATCGACCGTATGGCTGATAAAGGCATCATCCATAAAAACAAAGCAGCTCGTCATAAGAGCCGTTTAAATGCACAAGTTAAAGCTTTAGCTAACTAAGTTGTTGCATTGAAAAAAGCCCATTACGGGCTTTTTTTGTGCCTATATGAAAATGAATGGATTTAAGATCAATCAATTCTAAAAATATAAAATAATTAAAAATTCTTGCTACAAACTGAATTTTTTAAAGCCCATAATTCTTTATTTGATCTTTTCCAAGTTATGAAACTCCCGAATCGACAGCTCATTCACTTCACCACGCCAGATCCATTTCAGTTTAGACTCCAGAAACTCATCCCCTTCAAACCAGACAAATAAACCTTCCATCATTTTTGGCCAGTCTTCTTTACTGATAGTATTGCGGCCGGAAATAACCGCAATAATGGCAGCCAAAATGGTATCGTGACTGACCGCCAGACTTAAACCAAAATGATCTTGTGGATGGGTGTTATAAATCAGTTCCAGTACATCAACCACACCAGAAATAGGATGTTTCATTCCGGGTAAAGAATTATTAACAAAACTGTTAATAAAACCCAGAGCACCCTGTTTTCGAAAATATGGACCTGCCTGTTTGATATCAAGCACAAAACTTCCCGGCTCGACCAATAAGCCTTGCTCGACAATTTCAATATGATGGGTATTTTGTGCCAGTATACTTGCATCAGCACCCTGGATCATTAAAGCGGCCGTATCGACACAGCGCTGTATAGGACTGGAAATGCAGTGTTGGATGCTACGATCAGTATTATTAATTAAATAGCTTCCCCACGTCTGGGCCAACTCCCGTCCCTGTTCTGTTAACTGTAAATCATAGCCAGCCAAGCCCTGTCCTGTAACCACCTCACGAATAGAATGACGGGTAAATAAAGTCACAGGGGTTTTGGCATCAGGCAATAAATCAATCGCCTTCAGCATACTTGTAGGGAGCAGTTCTAACGCCATGATGCAGCCAAAAAATTTGAATCTGGTTGAATACACTATAGCATGTTAAAGCATCCGCTCAATCGATGTTCGCCATAAGTCCTAGAGTATGGAATGCTAAATTCTTCATCTCGATATTACGAAAAGCAATAAAGCTGTCATTGAGCAGACTATCGCGCTGATTATATAGAAAAGGCCTGCCCTTAAAATCGACCAACCCACCACCGATGCGCTCAATCAAGCATTGTCCTGCACTGGTATCCCACTCACTGGTTGGATGGAAACGTGGGTAAATATCCACTTTCCCCTCCAACATCATGCAAAACTTATAAGCACTACCCGCCTTAAACTCTACCACCTCAACCTGCTGTTTTAAAATATCCAGATATTCAGCATATTTGGGCTTGTTCTGACTGCTTTGACTTAAACCCACCTGAACAGTTTTAGACTGCTCATCATCTAGATATTGCAACCACTGGCGGGTCTGAATTTCAAATTTTAAAGGCAAGCCTTGTTTGGGACAAAAATATATGGTTTGTTCAGCCGGTATGGCCAATAGCGCAAAGGTAGTATGTGCACCTTCTACCAGACTTAAATTGATTGTAAATTCAGGGCGTTTATGCAGAAATTCTTTGGTGCCATCCAGGGGGTCAAGCAACCAGAAATTTTGCCATTGCTTGCGTTGGCTATTGTCACCTTCTTCCGACAATAAAGGGATCAGCGGAAAAGTCTGCTTTAATGCTTTGGTGATAAATTCATTGACCCGATAATCTGCCTGAGTCACTGGAGAATTGTCCTGCTTATGTTCTACATCGAAGACTTTACCCGCACAATAGGCCTGATATTCTGCTCGCAAAATTTCACATGCCTGTGTCACAATGGGAACCAACTGTAAAATCAAAGCATCTTGCGGTGCTGTCGTTGCTCTAAACATAGATTACCTTCATATGCCGAATTATTCAGAAAAACCCACCATCATTTTTGATATGGATGGCACACTTCTTGATCTTGCTTATGATGATTTCATCTGGAATCATCAACTTCCCATTCGTTATGCTGCCCAGCATAACTGCACACTCGAACAAAGTACCCAAGCGCTATTTCAATTTTATCAGCAACACAATCATACCTTAAACTGGTATTCCACCCGTTTCTGGAGTGCCAAGGTAGGTGTAGACACCCTTGCGCTACAACATGAGTTTAAACATAAAGTCGCTTTACGTGCAGGTTGTGTAGAATTACTGCAATATCTTAAAACTCAAGGCTATTCCTGCTGGATTGCAACCAATGCCGATTGTGAAGGTTTAAAATTCAAACTCGAACAGACCCAAATCGCGCATTATTTCGATGTCATTATCAGCAGTGAACTTATCGGTTATGCCAAAGAAAATATCGAATTCTGGCAAAAACTGCATGCACTGCATCCCTTTTCAATCGATCAGGCCTATTTTATTGATGATACGGAAAAAGTACTGAAAGGGGCAGAAAAATTTGGCATTCGCAATTTAATTACCCTTGCCCAGCCCTCATCTAAAGGAGAGGTCAGGACAGAAAGTCCTTATCCGATTTTACAAGACTTAACTGACTTGATAGCCATGTTAAAACAAGCTGAGGATTTGAAAATATATGCCTAATTCTTCTCAACAGCAGCATGTTGAAAGTATGCGTATCGATAAATGGTTATGGGCAGCACGTTTTTTTAAAACGCGCTCCATCTGCAAAGCTGCAATTGAAGGCGGTAAAGTCCATCATAACGGTGAACGGGTCAAGGTTTCCAAAGAAGTACGTATCGGAATGGAACTGACCATTCAACAAGGTTTTGAGCGGAAAACCATTGTGATAAAGGCCTTGTCAGGAAATCGCGGAGCTGCCCCGATAGCCCAACTCCTGTATGAAGAAACAGAAGTCAGTATTGCAAAACGAGAGTTGCTTGCAACCCAAAGAAAGTTGCATAATCTAGCCCGACCCGAACATCGACCGAGTAAAAAAGATCGACGGCAAATCAGTAAATTTAAACAAGATAATGATCAGCAATTTGACCAAGACTGGTCTTATAGTCATGATTAATTTAAGCGTCATATTCTGTCGTACTCGACCGAATTGATATAGAACATAAAGAATGAATCTGTCACTATACTTGGGTGGAACACGTTTTAAAGTAACTCATCCACTTAAGTTAATATTTTTGTGACATCGTTTTGAGGTTGTGAGATGGATGATAATAAAAGCAAGGCGCTGAATGCCGCCCTAAGCCAAATTGAAAAACAATTTGGTAAAAACACAGTGATGCGTCTTGGCGATAACACTGTACTGGCAGTTGAAGCGGTATCTACAGGTTCTTTAACCCTGGACATCGCGCTCGGTATTGGTGGTCTACCTAAAGGCCGTATCATTGAAATTTACGGTCCTGAATCTTCAGGTAAAACTACAATGACCTTGCAAGCGATTGCAGAATGTCAAAAAGCGGGTGGTACTTGTGCCTTCATTGATGCCGAACACGCGCTTGATCCTCAGTATGCCCGAAAATTGGGTGTAGACTTGGACAACCTGTTGGTCTCTCAGCCGGACAATGGCGAACAGGCACTTGAAATTGCAGACATGCTGGTACGTTCTGGTGCAATTGACATGATCGTTGTCGATTCCGTGGCTGCACTAACGCCTCGCGCAGAAATTGAAGGCGAAATGGGCGACTCGCACATGGGCTTACAAGCACGTTTGATGAGTCAGGCACTACGTAAAATCACCGGTAATGCAAAACGCTCGAACTGTATGGTGATCTTCATTAACCAGATTCGTATGAAGATTGGTGTAATGTTCGGTAGCCCTGAAACTACAACGGGTGGTAACGCACTTAAATTCTACGCTTCTGTACGTCTGGATATCCGTCGTATTGGTCAAGTGAAAGAAGGTGACGAAATTGTCGGTTCTGAAACACGGGTGAAAGTGGTGAAGAACAAAATGGCACCTCCGTTCAAAGAAGCGTTATTCCAGATTTTGTATGGTAAAGGTGTGAACCAACTAGGCGAATTGGTTGATCTTGCAGTAGCTCAAGAACTGGTACAAAAAGCTGGTGCCTGGTATTCATATCAAGGCAATAAAATTGGCCAGGGTAAAAACAACGTTATTCGCCATTTAGAGGAAAACCCTCAAATTGCACAGGAACTTGACCGCCTAATTCGCGAAAAGCTGTTAACCCCAGTGACCAAGCCAATTGAAGAAAAAGATGAAGAAGAGCCAGACTTTCTAGATGCTTAATAAGCATGATATTAAAGTCGAATTTTTCGAGTTAAACTGTAAAACGCCCTACGGGGCGTTTTTATTTGATGTGATAGATACACAATATGAGTAATCCAAAATTTCCCAAAATGCTTGACTATGAAGCACTCAAGCAACAATTTGATGAATCCCCTGCTGAATCTTCTGTCTGCTCACATCCATCCAATCCAGATGCTCTACATTTTGAAACTGATCCGCAGCCTAAAGTACAAGGCTTAACCGGCACACGTTTACGCTCATATGCTTTTGCCGTACTCACACGCAAAGAATATTCCAAGGCCGATCTGGTCGAAAAGCTGGCGTTATATGCGATGAATCGTGATGAAGTGATAAAACTGGTAGATGAACTGGCAACCGAAAACTATCAAAGTGACCAGCGTGTAGCCGAAATGCTGCTGTCTAGCCAAAAACGTAAAGGCAAAGGTCCAAATCAAATTAAAATGAAGCTAAAAAGCAAAAAGATTGATACAGCGTTGATTATAGATGAACTTAAAGAAACCGACTGGAATGAGCAGGCTTATCAACTGAAAGTGAAAAAATTCGGCAAAACTGTAGAACGAGATCCTAAACTGAAGGCTAAGCAAATTCGTTTTTTACAGTATCGAGGATTTGACCTTGATGCGATCTTCAAAGCCATTAGTCGTCGTGAAGATAATTAGAATTTTTAGATGTAAACAGATTTAGAAAGTATCACTATTCATTTTAAAGCTTTATATATTTGTGCTGACTCGATTTCGTCATAATGTGCAAATGACTGAAACCGTTCACCATGCGCTAATAAAAACTATCAATGTCTGAATATTCAATTCCGGTTTGAAATAATCCCTGAATCAATAAGCATTGCTGCGTCAATATCACCTGATAACGCCACAATCGAATGATATAAGCAAAGATACACAGACTTTAAAGGATTAAAAAAATGACGACAAATATTTGACCAGCAAATGACATAAATAGCATGAACGGAATAAGTATGGTCATACTGATCAATAGAACTAGAATATAAAAAATGCTGCGAGTAATTTTAAAATAACGAGATATTGAGGAAATAAGAGGAAGTGTGATGTTTATTATTTTTAAAAACTGGTGGCAACCCTACCAGCAAGCCTTCGGCACATCATATTTCCACTACCGTTGCTACCTTCCGGTCCTGGCGGGGTTCGTGGAGTACAATTGCGAAGTAACCGGCAGGGCTACCATTGCAAGAACAGAGTATAGAGATTTTTATTTAACTTGCAAGCGTTCAAATCACTTTTCTAGCCACAGCAATTTCATTTGATTATTTAAAAAACAATATGCAGTGTAAACGGCATTTTTACCTGCTTTTTACCAGCACAATCAATTACTTTAAAACTACGACAAGATTGTAAATGCATATTGCATTTCATGGGCTGGACGTTTTTAATGTCGTCATGTCTTTTAAATGGTCACACTCTAAAATCTTGGGTTTATCTTGGGTTTAGAAAGTACCGAAAAATACAAAATGGATGTTTTTATGATGCTCAAACAGCATGCTTTATGTGTACTCACCTTATTGGGTTCCGCTTCACTTTATGCCAATGTCCCGATTGAATCACGTGATTTAAGTCAAAATAGCAGTATTGAATCTAGTGCTAACAATGTCGCCATTAATTCAGGTGCAGCTGTTGCCAATGTACCAACCAATCTGAATTGGCAAATCATGCAAAAAAACCAGCAATTAGAAAATGACATTCGTATCTTGCGTGGGAAAATTGAAGAACAGGACAACGAAATTGAACAGCTTAAACACGAACTAACCAATCGCTATACTGACTTGGACCAGCGTCTTGAGTTATTGCAACAAAAGGTTGACCCGGAAAGTGCAACTCCAGAGGAGGATAACCAACAGGATACTTCACCCAGCACCAACACAACCAGCTCAACCCCAGTAGCACCCAACGCACGACCAGCAGCCAAAACTACAAATACGCAATCACCAACTACTAAGGCAACAGCCGCCAATTCGCAAGCAACGACCATTAACGCTCAGTCTTCAGCTGAACTGGATAAAGCAGCCTATACTGTCGCTTTAGATGCTTATAAACAAGGCGGTGCAAAAAAAGCTATTGCGCCCATGCAAAACTTTATTAAGAATAATCCCAATAGTGTCTACATTAGTAATGCCTATTTTTGGCTCGCTGAATTTAATCTGGCGATTGAACCCACCAATTATAGCGAAGCTAAAAAGAACTATAATATTGTGGTCAATAAATACCCCAATTCTGCAAAGGCCTCACGCTCTCTATATCAACTCTACAATATAGCCAAAGATGTCGATCACAACACTACCCTTGCCATGCAGCTTAAAACCAAACTGCAAAAAAATTATCCTAAATCTGAAGAAGTGGGATATTTAAAGAAATAAAAACAAAAAAAAGACACCCAAACGGGTGTCTTTTTTAGCTATATTCGCTTAACGAACAATACCACGTTTAGATTGCTCTAAAGAATCAATCAATAACTGTGCCTCAGGTGCTTCAGGCAACAAATCCGTGCGAATCTGCTGTATGGCCTGCTCGGTCGTTAAACCCTCTTTATAAATCAATTTAAAGGCTTGACGTAAGGCCTGGATCACATTTTTAGACCATCCCTTACGACGCATACCTTCAACATTCATTGCAAAGGCATGTGCTGGATTACCAGAAACCATCACATAAGCAGGTACATCTTTTAAAATCAGCGATGCGCCACCAATCATGCTGTAAGAATCGATTTTACAGAATTGGTGAATACCAGAGTTACCACCCACAACCACATGATCGCCTACATGCACATGTCCAGCAACACCGACATTATTGGCAAAAATATTATGATCACCCACCATACAGTCATGTGCAATATGAGTATTGACCATCAATAAATTATGGCTACCGATTTTGGTGAGTCCTTGATCTTGAACCGTACCACGATGCAAGCTGCAATGCTCGCGAATTGAATTGTGATCGCCAATTTCAAGCCAGGTCTCTTCGCCAGCATATTTTAAATCCTGACAAACTTCACCCACACTCGCAAACTGGAATATTTCGTTGTTTTTCCCAATACGAGTATAACCACCAACCACTACATGTGCATGCAGCTTGGTGCCCTCACCAATGGTGACCTGTGGCCCAATAATACAATAAGGGCCAATTTGTACATCTGCAGCAATGACTGCAGATGAGTCTATAATGGCGGTTGGGTGAATTAAATCGTTATTACTCATGCCTGCTCTATTTTCTGATGCGAAACCGTAATTTCCGCGGTTGTTGCTACAACGCCATCCACTGTGGCTATACAATTATATTTGTAAATTCCACGTTTGTGCATAACCAATTCTGATTTTAATACCAATTGGTCACCAGCAACGACCTGTTTTTTAAAACGGACTTTTTCAACACCCGCAAAAAGAAACAATGATCCTGGACCAGGTTTTTCATTATTCATGATAAAACCAAGTATACCAGAGACTTGAGCTAATGCCTCAACAATCAAAACGCCTGGCATAATCGGGTAGCCCGGGAAGTGCCCCTGTAAAAACTCTTCGTTGATTGAAACATTCTTATAGCCCACGATGCCATTGTCAGTCACATCTACAATGCGATCGACCAATAAGAATGGATAGCGGTGAGGTAAATATTCACGAATTTGTTGAATGTGCATTGGCAATTCAGGTTTCGTAAATGCAGGAGTATTCGACTCAGTCATCATATCTATTTACGCTTAAAAGTTGATTCAAGGGACTCGATTTGAGCCTGTATATGATCAAGCCGTTTAAGTAACTGGGTCAATGGCACATCTGCTAATTGTTTAAAGCGTACAGCAGCCCGTTTCCAGTGCAAACTTTCCAGCATCGGTGTACCAGAAGAATAGCTCCCTGCCTCAGAAATACTTTTTGTGACCATTGACATACCAGTAATTGTGACATTGTCAGCAATATTAATGTGCCCTACTACTCCCACTGCTCCAGCCAGTACACAGTTTTTGCCAATTGTTGTACTACCGGCTATACCACATTTCGCAGCAAGTGCTGTATTTGCACCAATTTTTACGTTATGCGCAATTTGCACAAGATTATCAATAATGACACCATCTTCCAAAATGGTGTCATCGAGTGCACCACGGTCAATACTGCAATTTGATCCAATTCGGACATCATTACCGATTTTAACTGAACCTAACTGTGCAATACGATGCCATTTACCCTGATAAGGAGCAAAACCAAAGCCTTCTCCCCCAATCACGGTATTGGCATGAATACGGACGCGATCACCGATTTTTGTTTCACCGGTTAAAGTGATATGTGAATCAATAAAACACTGTTTACCAATTTCTACATCATCATCAATTTTAACGTGTGATTGAATGACTGTGTCATCACCCACCACGCAATGTTCACCAATAACAACATAATGCCCAATATAGGCACTATCGGCAATTATGGCAGAAGGATGAATTTGTGCTGTACTTTCTATTCCCTGATGCAGATTTTTCTTTTCAAATACATGCGTCAGGATCGCAAAAGCAAGATAAGGATTATTGACTACAATAAAATTATTGTGCGTATCTAACTGATTTTTTAGAGCTGAAGTAACAATCAACGCACCTGCTTTTGAAGCACGTGCCTGATCTAGATATTGATCAGCATTTACAAATGCAATATGTTTCGCTTGAGCCGCATCTAAGCTGGCCAACCCTTCTAATATTAAATCAGATTGACCTACGTGCTCACCCTGTACCAGACGGGCAAGATCTTCTAAGCGAAATTGTCTAGGATTCATTGATTACTTAATAACGTTAACCTTTTGAATCATTTTATCAGTTAAATCATATTTAGGGTCATAAGCAAGTGCAGAATTTTTATTCAAAACAACATCTAAGTTATTTTCTTTACGCAATTGTTCTGCCACTTGCTTGACTCGAGCCCCTAAAGTTTTATTCATCATCTGAATCGTAGACTGAACGGTTGACTGTACACTTTGCTGCAGCGTATTAAACTCTTTTAGCTGAGTCTGAAATTGCACAGACATTTTTTGCTTTTCAGCATCTGATAAATTAGGCGTTTGCTGAGCACGTTGCTGCAGAGCTTCCAGTTGCTTAGCCAACTGTTCAAGCTTGGTAGTTTGCGGCTTTACTTGTTGTTGTAAAGAAAGATTTTGCTGTTTTAAATAAGTGCTATTTTCTACCACTTTTTCTAAATCAACCACACCATAACCCGCAGCATGTACAATCGATGTACTTGCCAAACCGGCAAAAGCCAAACTCATTAATATTTTTTTCATACAAATATCCTTTATTAAACCTGTTCAGGGCCGTACTTAGAAAGTACGACCGATTTCAAACTGGATATTTTTTGTTTTATCGCCAGCTTTATCATTTAACGGATAAGCATAACTGAGAGATAATGGCCCAATCATGGTAATCCAGGTAAAGCCAGCACCTACGCTATAACGCATGTTATTAGCATCAAAACCAAAGTTGTCTTCACAATACTTTTTCGCATCGTTGCCCGGATCTTGCTTACTGCCTGATAAATATAAATTACCCGATGGAACATTACACTGAGTATCAAAAACTTGTGCACCCTCAGCAAACAGTACTGGTCGAACTTGACGAGTCCAATCGCCTTTAAATGGTAACGGCAAGGCCAATTCCGTACCAAATTGCACTAAAGCATTACCACCTACATCTTCCGGATCATAGTCTTTTGCTCTTGACTCATTATAGGTAACTCCAGGGTATTTAGGACCTAAAGTACTATTATCATAACCACGAACCGAACCAAAACCACCGCCATAGAAGTTTTTATAAAATGGCAGGTCATTACCATAACCCAACTTACCATAACCACGTAATACAAAGCCCTTACCTAAAGGCTGGAAGGTTTGTGCATCATAAGTGACTTTTTGATACTCAACATCACTACCCGGTAATGCAACCTCAGCATTTACACGGTGTGACATACCAGATGTTGGAAAAACTGGGCGGTTTAAGGTGTTATAAGACCAGCCCAAGTTTAAGTTATAAGTCAGGAAGTCACCTGTAAACTCACTACCAAATGGTGCTGATTCACTGCCAGTTGGACAGGTGTATAAACCAGTAGCAGGGTCTAATACTGTATCTACCGTACAGTAAGTAGATGTCTTTTTGGTTTTACCACCATTCGCTAACAAATAATCACGCACATAAGTTGAAACATACTGACCAGTAGTAACGTCAGTCTGATCGATATTTAAACCGGCGCTCACACTTTGGTTTTCATCAATTGGATAACCAAAAGTAATACCGCCACCAAAACTATCTGTCACGTAGTTGTTGACGTTATAGTTATTATCCAGCTTGGTTTTACGGTAGTACATGTTATAACCACGACGTACACCATCAATGGTAAAGTACGGATCGGTTACGCTCAAATTATAATAATCTTGTGTTTCCGAACGCGACAAATCAATCGAAACACTATTACCTGTACCTAGGAAGTTAGTTTGGCTTAATCCTGCCTGGAAGGTCACACCACCACTTTGCGAGAAACCTACTGCCAGAGTACTGGTACCCGAATGCTGTTCTTCAACATTGACGTTCAGATCCACCTGATCAGGGACATTTGGAATACGTGCCGGTTTAATATCAACAGTTTTAAAGAAACCGGTACGCTCTAGACGAACTTTAGATAGATCAATTTTTTCATTGCTGGCCAATGCACCTTCCATCTGGCGCATTTCACGACGCAATACTTCATCGGCAGTTTTTGTATTACCGGTAAAATTGATACGACGAACCGTAACTTGCTGACCTGGATTAATATAATAATTCAAATCAACCAGTTTGGTTTCTTTATTAATTTGCGGAACAATATTGACTTCAGCATAGTAGTAACCAGCATTCCCATACTTGCGCAGTAAAAGCTGTTTGACTGCGTTGACTTTCTCTTGAGAATAAATTTCACCATCTTTGTAAATTTGCAGAGCCTTTAATTCTTCAGGTTTGTACAGTGCGTCACCTAAGAATTTGCTTTCACCAAATTTAAATTGCTCGCCTTCTTCTACAGCCACTTCGACAAAGATATTCTTTTTATCTTCACTCAAGTTCAAACTTGAGTTGGTAATATTGAAATTGATATAACCTTTGTTTAAATATAAAGCCCGTAAAGCTTCAAGGCTGGCAGCCATCTTTTCACGTGCATAACGGTCATTACGGGTAACAATTGAACTCCAACCGCTTTCTTTAACCGCAAAAGCCTGCTTGATTTCACTTTCTTTAAAAACGGTATTGCCGATGATGTTGATATCAACAACTTTTGCCGCCTTGCCTTCAACAAAATCAATGGTTAAATCTACACGGTTATTCGGTTTGGCAGTGGTGATTACCTTAACATCGGCATCATAACGACCTTGCTGCATATACTGCTGTTCAAGTTCTGTTTCGATGGTTTGCAAAGCCGATTTTTTCAAAACCTCGCCTTCTGCAATACCCATCTTTTTCAATCCTTCTTCTAGGGCTTCTTTAGGGATAAGTTTATTTCCCTTAAACTCAACCTTTGAAATGATTGGGCGTTCTATCACTGTAAAAACAAGCGTATCTGCTTGTTGAGATGCCTTGATATCATCAAACAAACCGGTGGCATACAAAGCACGAATCGCATTTGCAATAGCTGCATCATTGACACGGTCACCAGCATTGACAGGCAACATCCCATAAACATTTTCTGGCGTTAAACGAACAAGTCCGTCAATTTTGATATCGCGGACAATGAATTCATCTGCTGCATATACTTGTTGTACTGCTGCCATTGCACTAACGAGTGCCAAAGGCATAAATAAATGTGTGTGCTGCATGCCAGTCTTTTCCGATGTTAATTTATTACATATCTACGTTGTTATAAACGCATGAAGTCATTGAATAATGCAAGGAGCATCATGCTGCCGAGCAGTACCATACCAATTTTTAAACCAACCAATTGTATTTGTTCAGAAACAGGTTTACCACGAATTAACTCAATAACATAGTAAACCAAATGTCCACCATCAAGCATTGGAATAGGCAATAAATTTAAAATACCCAAACTCACGCTCATTAACGCCATAAATGAGATAAAGGTTTGCCAACCCATTTCTGCACTTTGCCCTGCCACCTTGGCAATGGTGATTGGTCCAGATAAATTATCCACGCCAATTAAACCACGTACCATTTTGACGATCGAGTTCAAAATCATACCTGAAATTTGACCCGTTTTATCAACAGCCATCACCAATGCCTCAGTGGGGCTGTATTGAATGGTTTGCTTATATTCTTCAGGAATGGTTATTTTTCCGGGGATGTTTTGTACACCAAGTACACCTGAAACATTGCCCATGTTGTCACGTTTAGCTTGCGGCATCACTTGCAAATGTACCAGTTGATTTTGACGTAATACATCTATTTTTAATAATTTTTCTGGCGAAGCCTGAACAATTTGAACCACATCGAACCAGTCATTCATTTTCACGCCATCAATGGCAACTATTTTATCGCCTTCTTTCATCCCTTGACGAATAGCCGCGCCATCTTCACTCAGCTTACTTGCCACAGGGGCAATAGGTGGGCGGTATGGTATAAAACCTAAACTGTCTAATGCCGACTGATTCTGATTTTTCAAAAAGCTTTGAATGGGTAAGTTAAAAGTTTCAAGCTGGCCGTGACGATCGGCCTGAATTTCAATAGAACCTGTTTCACCGACACGGTCCACCAAGGCAAAATTTAATTTTTCCCACGTATTGACCGCTGTTCCATCAACTGTAGTAATTTTGTCACCAACCTGCATTTTAACTGTAGCAGCTGGTGTATTGGGCAATACTTTACCTACCCGGGTATTTAATTGCTCTTGTGCTGGAATGAATAAAATCCAGAACAATAACACTGCAAAAAACAAATTGATCAATGGCCCTGCAGCAACAATTGCAATACGCTTCCAGGGAGGCTGACGATTGAATGCTCGGGGTAAATCTTCTTGTTCAACATGCCCTTCACGTTCATCCAGCATTTTCACATAACCACCTAAGGGCAATGCGGAAAGCTGATATTGAATGCCAGACTTTTTAGATGTCCACGTCAGCAAAGTGGGTCCAAAACCAATCGAATAAACTAAAACCTTAACACCCAGTTTACGTGCAACAATATAATGCCCAAACTCGTGTATCGCGATAAGCGGTCCAAGAAGAAGTATTGCTGCCACAATAATAAACAAGGCACTCATGTTTTAGCTTCCTTTATTGATGACAATTTGCTGGGCGACAGTTCGCGCAATTTGATCGACCTGTAAAATACGCTCAATCGATTCTGCAGCACCACCTTCGACCTGATTTAAGGTCTGTTCTACCAGCTGAGGAATTTCAGTAAAGCCTATGTTATTTTTCAAGAACGCCGCAACTGCAATTTCATTGGCAGCATTTAAAATCGCGGGAGCCAAACCACCCGTTTGCATGGCTTGTCGTGCAAGTTTTAATGCCGGAAAACGTGTGGTATCAGGTTCCTGAAAATCCAATTGCTGATTCATAAACAGGTCGAGTGCAGGCACATGAGTTTGAATACGTGCTGGCCATGCAAGTGCATGCGCAATTGGTGTACACATATCAGGGTTGCCCATTTGTGCCAAAGTCGAACCATCCACATACTGAACCATAGAATGAATGATACTCTGTGGATGTACCACCACTGTTACAAACTGTTCTGAAATTGCAAACAAATGACAGGCTTCAATTAACTCCAGCCCTTTATTCATTAAAGTTGCTGAATCAACTGAAATTTTTTGTCCCATAGACCAGTTCGGATGTTTGCAGGCCTGTGCAGGCGTCACATTTTGTAATTGTTCCAGGCTATGCTTTAAAAATGGCCCGCCAGATGCGGTGAGCAATATACGCGATACACCTTGCTTCGGCTGTCCATTTCTCTCGTTGTGGAAATAGCCCTCAGGCAAGCATTGAAAAATGGCATTGTGTTCAGAATCAACAGGTAGTAATTCAGCCTGATAATCACGTGCAGCCTGCATCATGATGTCACCCGACATTACCAGTGCTTCTTTGTTGGCAAGCAGCACACGCTTACCCGCCTTAACCGCGGCCAAAGTCGGCAATAGACCTGCAGCACCGACAATCGCTGCCATCACCACATCAACATCAGCATGCTCGGCAACAGCAATCAAACCAGCTTCATCGGTCAAAATTTCAATATCAGTTAAGGACTGATCGTTAAAATATTGTTGTAGTTCTTTAACTCGACTGGAAGGAACAACCACCACTTTTGGTCGATACTGTTTGCATATTTCAACAAGTTCTAAAATTCGGCTATGCGCCGTGACTGCAAAAACAGAATACTTTTCAGGATGCTGTTGCAGAATTTTTAAGGTACTTTGACCGATTGAACCCGTTACACCTAATATACAAACAGATTGTGACATCTATAAATCTACACCAATAAGTTTTAAAACATACATGCCTGCTGCAAAAATTGGAGCAGCAGCAAGCAATGAATCAATACGGTCAAGTACACCACCATGTCCTGGCAGAATACGACCTGAATCTTTAATTCCAGCACGACGTTTGATCATGGATTCAAACAAGTCACCCAGAACCGAACTAAATACCGTAATTACAGATAAAATTAAAAATAAAATATGCTGGGCAAGGGTTAAATCGAGATAAAGAATTTCTACTGCCACGACAATTAACATGGCGGTAAAAATACCACCGTACAAGCCTTCTACTGATTTGTTTGGACTGACATCCGGAGCAAGCTTTTTCTTGCCCAGTTTACGCCCAACAAAGTAAGCACCACTGTCTGCACCCCATACCAGTAAAAACAGGTACATCAACCACCATGGAGAGCTATGCCATACAGAGAAAATTGCGGTAACAGCAGCAGAAACTAAAATAAATCCAATCACCTTAAGGCTGGAATTGTACCATCCATCATAGCTTGGATACGATTTAACCCAAAAGATACTGAGTATCCAGCAAATAATGGAAGCCGCCCAAAGCAGCAGAGCGATATCATTAAAATATAAGGCCAAGGTTGCTAAAGCTGCAGTGGCAAGTCCGTAAACCCATGCTAAAGGCTTAACCAGATTTTTATTTTTTCTTGGCATAAGCTTAAACCACTCATACCCAGCCACCCCTGCTGCAACAATCATCAGCATAAACATTGGATACTGAGACTGTGTAGCAAACATACAACTCAGTACGACTGCTACCAATACCAATGCGGTTATAATCCGCTCTAACATTTATTAATTCTCAATTTTCTTTTGTTGGATTTGCTCTGAAGTTTTACCAAAGCGACGTTCACGCCCAGCAAAGACGGCGAATGCATCATCTAATTCTTCAACAGTAAATTCAGGCCACAAGGTGGGGGTAAAATAAAGTTCGGCATAAGCAGCTTGCCAAAGTAAAAAATTCGACAAACGGTAATCACCACCTGTACGGATGAGCAAATCCACAGCAGGTAAATCGGCCATACAGACATGCTGTCCAAACAACTCAACATCAATGTCTTCAACCGCAACTTTTTTTGCCAGCACATCTACTGCAATCTGTTTTGCAGCCTGAGCCATATCCCACATACCACCGTAACTGATAGCAATGGTTAAAGTCATGCTGTCGAAATTAGCAGTCCTTTGTTCAGCTTGCAACATTAACTCGCGCAATTGCACAGATAACCTTGAACGATCACCGATAAAGCGCAAAGCAATATTGAATTTTTCCATCCGTGGCAATTGCTCATGAATGGTTTCTTCCAACAAGCTCATGAGTAAATCAACCTCAAACTGAGGACGATTCCAGTTTTCACTCGAAAATGCAAAAACGGTTAAGGCTTGAATTTGATTTTCTATACAGTGCTCAACAATCGGATCGAGGACATTCTTACCTTCCCGATGGCCTGCACCTTTTTGCATTTGCTTTTTTTTTGCAAAACGATTGTTGCCATCCATAATGATGGCAACATGTTTTGGAAGATGCTTACTGTCTTCTGATACGGTCATTCAATCTTAGACCTTCATCAATTCAGCTTCTTTCGCAGCAAGACGCTTGTCTACTTCAGCAACAAATTTATCGGTGATTTTCTGGATATCATCAGATGCACGACGTTCATCATCTTCAGAAATTTCTTTTTCTTTTAACAAAGCTTTAATGTCACCCAAAACATCACGACGGATGTTACGAATGGCAACTTTGGCATTTTCTGCTTCAGTACGTGCAACTTTTTGCATGTCACGACGGGTTTCTTCAGTCAATGCAGCCATGGGTACACGAATCGCATCAGCAGTAATCGGGTTCAAGCCCAAGTCTGATTCACGGATCGCTTTATCAATTGCAGAAACCATTGAACGTTCAAAAGGCTGAACCAACAATGTACGTGAATCTTCAACACCCACGTTTGCCACTTGGTTCAATGGAACGTCAGAGCCATAGTAAGAAACCATCACACCATTTAAAATAGATGGGTGTGCACGACCAGTACGAACTTTGGCAAAACCATGCTCCAAAGACTCTAAAGTCTTGTTCATACGGTCTTCGCTGTCTTTTTTAAGATCGTTAATCATATGATCTTCCTTACTTAATTCTAAGAGATGTAATAACTAAATAGCGTGTAGTATAAAGAGCTTTCAGGCTCACGTACATTAATTCGTAACGTGAGTCCCTTCTTTTTCACCCATTACCACTGAAAGTAATGAACCTGCTTTATTCATATCGAATACTTGAAGCGGTACGTTATGGTCACGACATAGGCAAATCGCGGTTAAGTCCATCACACCCAATTTTTCATCCAGCACCTGATCGAATGTAAGCGCTTCGTACTTCACAGCATCATCATATTTGCTTGGATCTTTGTTATAAACGCCATCTACTTTGGTTGCTTTCAAGATCAGATTGGCTTCAATTTCAATACCACGCAAGCAAGCTGCTGTATCGGTCGTAAAGAACGGATTACCTGTACCAGCAACAAATACGCATACTTCACCTTGAGTCAAATGACGGATGGCATCACGACTTGAATATGATTCAACCACTGCACCAATCGGTAGCGCAGACATCAAACGGGTTTTAATATTACGGCGCACCAAGGCATCGCGTAATGCCAAACCGTTCATCACAGTAGCAAGCATCCCCATCTGGTCACCGGTTACACGGCCAACCAAACCATCTTTTTGCAACTGGCTACCGCGGTACAAGTTACCACCACCAACCACAATACCTACCTGAACACCCAAACCAACCAGATGAGCAATCGCTAAAGACATTTGATCAAGCACAGTTGCGTCAATACCCATGTCTTTATTTCCAGCCAGTGCTTCACCAGAAAGTTTTAATAAAATACGTTCATAACGGGGCTTTTTTGAGTCCATCATCAGGAAATCTCCGAATCTTCAAATATCTAAAATTTTATTCGTTTACTTAAATTACAAATCAGGCAGATTTAATCTGAATTAACTTGGCATATAAATCATATTCATCTGCATCGGTAATTTCGACTTCAAGCAAATCGCCGGCTTTAATCTGGCTTTTATCAATATCTTCCACAAAGACATTGCCATCAATTTCAGGCGCATCTGCATACGAACGAGCCACTGCAACCGGGAATTCTTCTTCCAGATCATCAACCAGTACAGTCATGGTTTGGCCAATGCGTTTTTGCAGTTTGGCTGCTGAAATTTCTTGCTGAACCTGCATGAAACGCTCATAGCGATCTTGCTTGATTTCTTCCGGCACATGATCCGGCAAGTCATTTGCTGTTGCACCTTCAACTGGTGAATAGGTAAAACAGCCCACGCGATCCAACTGAGCTTCTTTTAACCATTCCAGCAGGATTTGGAAATCTTCTTCAGTTTCACCCGGGAAACCCACCACAAATGTAGAACGAATGACCAGCTCAGGGCATTTTTCACGCCAAAGTTTTAGGCGTTCTAAAGTATTTTCACTGTGCGCTGGTCGCTTCATCAATTTTAAGATGCGCGGACTGGCATGCTGAAAAGGAATATCTAGATATGGCAGGATTTTACCTTGCGCCATCAAGTCAATCACAGCATCTACATGCGGATATGGATAGACATAGTGCAAACGCACCCAGATTCCAAGTTGACCCAAAGCTTCGCACATATCGAAGAATTTGGTTTTAACCGGCTGGCCGTTCCAGAAATCAAGCTTGTATTTGGTATCTACACCGTAAGCCGAAGTATCTTGAGAAATCACCAAGACTTCTTTTACTCCAGCTTTTTTCAATGCTTGAGCTTCGTTTAAAACCGAACCAACCGGACGTGAAACCAGGTCACCACGCATGCTTGGAATAATACAGAAGGTACAACGATGGTTGCAGCCTTCGGATATTTTTAAATAGGCATAGTGTTTTGGCGTTAAACGGATACCCTGTTCAGGAACAAGGTCAATAAACGGATTATGCTTTGGTGGTTCCGGGACGTACTGGTGTACGGCTTCCATCACTTCTTGATATGCCGCAGCACCCGTCACTTTTAAGACATTCGGGTGCATTTGGCGAATTTTGTCTTCATCTTTACCCAAACAGCCGGTCACAATCACACGACCGTTTGCGCTCATGGCTTCGCCAATCGCATCTAAAGATTCTTGTACTGCAGATTCAATAAAACCACAGGTATTAACAACAACTAAATCAGCACCATCATAATCTGATGCTACATCATAACCTTCAGTCTTTAACTGAGTTAAAATTCGTTCGGAATCTACCAATGCCTTAGGACAACCTAAAGAAACAAAACCGACTTTGGGGGATTTCATGAATCTGCACTCCACTGTAATGCGCGTATTGTATGTCTTTTCCACTGATAAAAACAGCTGAAATCCCGACTCTTTGCATTACGCACCAAAATATGCCTATATTTTTAGCAAATATTTAATACGCACTATTTTGGTTCACCAATGATTTTATTTCCATTACTATGGAATTGAAATTCTGTCATTAAAAACAAAAAAGCACACTTTTATAGCGGCAGAATTTATATTTATACCCATACTCAAAGTTGGCGTGCATTTTGCTTTATTTCGACAACGTTTAACTCGTTGAATGTCCCATAACAGGGAGAAATGACAAGAAGTGCAGATGCCATTGCGCTATTTTAACACAGGATACTTTCGCTAATGGATCAACCCGTCGCTATCGACTACCGCCTTTTAGTGGATAATTTAACCACCGCAATTTTATTGGTCGACAGTAACCTTAATATTTTTTATTTAAATTCTTCTTGTGAATCTTTGTTCGACATTAGTTTACTGCGTGCGGCGGGACAACCGGTTTTAAATTTGCTGCATATGCCCGATGATGAGTTTAATACTGAAGAAGCCCTATTAAATACCTTTAAAACCGGACAACATTATACCCGCCGGGAAGCTACCATTAGCGTCAACTTTAAAGATATTCATGTGGATTATACCGTTTCACAAATCAACTCGGAAAAACCCTATCACCCGCTTCTACTGATCGAGTTAAACCAGATTGACCGGATGCTGAAAATATCCAAAGAAGAAAACCTGATTCAGCAACACCAGGTCGCTCGGCAACTGATTCGCGGTGTCGCACATGAAATTAAAAATCCTTTAGGCGGCATCCGTGGTGCCACCCAGTTACTGGCGCGCAGCCTGAACGATCCACAATATGAAGAATTTACCGACATTATTATTAGTGAAGTAGACCGTTTACGTAATTTGGCCGATACCATGCTGGGTTCTCGCCAGTTGCCAAGTTACGAACTGGTCAATGTGCATGAACCTTTGGAACGTGTCCGTTCACTGATTACCAATCAAACCAAAAAGAAAATCAAAATTACCCGTGACTATGACCTGTCCTTGCCTGAAGTCATGGCAGATCGTGACCAGCTGATTCAGGTCATGCTCAATATCAGCGTCAATGCCGTGCAAGCCATGATGGAAAACAAAGAGTTTTTTGTAGACCATCAGCCTGAACTGATTTTAAGAACCCGGATTCAGCGTCTGGTCACTATTAATGGTGTATTAAAACGCTCCGCGGTACGAATTGATATTGAAGATAACGGTCCCGGTGTACCGGAAGAAATTTTAGAATCGGTGTTTTACCCCTTGGTCACAGGACGTGCTAAAGGTACCGGTCTCGGTTTGAGTATTGCGCAAAACATAATGCACCAACATAGTGGAATGATTGAATGCCAATCTGTTCCAGGAAAAACAGTATTTAGCTTATATTTACCTTGGGAGTCTAACCATGTCGCGAAATAAAATATGGGTCATTGATGATGATCGTGCCATGCGCTGGGTATTGGAAAAAACTTTTAAAGAAGAAGGTTTTGACGTTACCAGTTTTGAAGAAGCACAATCTGCACTCGATCAGCTCAGCATAGATACCCCCGATGTAATTTTGACTGACATTCGTATGCCTGGCATTGATGGTCTAACCTTCTTGAGCAAAGTCAAAACCAGTCATCCAGATTTACCGGTCATTATTATGACTGCGCATTCGGATCTGGAATCTGCTGTATCCAGTTATCAAACCGGTGCTTTTGAATATTTACCTAAACCGTTTGATATTGATGAAGCCTTGGCCTTGGTCAACCGTGCCATTCTGCACATTGCCAAATTACAGCAGCAAGAATCTGCCAAAATTGCTCCTCCAATTCAGTCTGCTGAAATCATTGGTGAATCGCCTGCGATGCAGGAAGTATTTCGTGCCATTGGCCGTTTGTCACAATCGCATATTACTGTGCTGATTAATGGTGAATCTGGAACAGGTAAAGAGCTGGTTGCTCATGCGCTACACCGCCATTCACCACGTAGCAGCAAACCTTTTATTGCCTTGAATATGGCAGCCATTCCGAAGGACCTGATTGAAACTGAACTTTTCGGTCATGAGAAAGGCGCATTCACAGGTGCCAATTCACAGCGCCAGGGCCGTTTTGAACAAGCCAATGGCGGTACGCTATTTCTAGATGAAATCGGGGATATGCCATTTGAAACCCAAACCCGTTTACTGCGTGTCTTGGCAGATGGCGAGTTCTATCGTGTCGGTGGACATATTCCGGTTAAGGTTGATGTGCGTATTGTAGCGGCAACGCACCAAGACCTGGAAAAACTGGTGCATGATGGACGCTTCCGTGAAGATTTGTATCACCGTCTGAATGTGATCCGTATTCACATTCCAAAGCTTGCACATCGTAGTGAAGACATTCCTATGCTGGCACAGCACTTCCTGGCTCGCGCGGGTAAAGAACTCGGCGTAAATCCTAAGATCTTGCGTCCTGAAACCCAAGAATATATGCAACAACTGCCTTGGCAAGGCAATGTGCGTCAGCTAGAAAATACCTGTCGCTGGCTTACAGTGATGATTACTGGTCGTGAAGTGTATCCTGAAGATCTTCCTTCAGAATTAAAACAGATTCCAATTCAACGCTCAGGTGAAGATGCTCAGCCGCACAATACCTTTGACCGTATTTCACTGCATCATTGGGATGAGTTATTGGGTCAATGGGCTATCCAGAAACTGAAAAATGGCGAGATGAAGATTCTGGACATTGCCACACCAATGTTTGAACGCACTTTAATTACCGCAGCTTTGCAGCAAACTCGTGGTCGTAAACGCCATGCTGCGGAATTGCTGGGCTGGGGTCGCAACACGCTGACTCGCAAGCTCAAAGAACTGGGGATGGACACGGCAGATGATGACGTTGAAGAAGAAGTGATAGAAAGCTAAACTTTTCTACCCATCTAAAAAATAAAAGCTCCTTCGGGAGCTTTTTTATTAGACACTATTCAGGCAGTAAAACCTATATAACGAAAATATCCCTCTACCCCCAGATCAGACTTAAAAATCATATAGTCCGGATAAGTTGCTTTGGCAATTTCGGCAAACATATTCACCTGATCATCATGGGCATGCAAATCATCTACACAACGCGGCATGGTTTGCTCAAATTCATCCGTCATATATTCAAAACCAATATCCATGGCGATAAACAATACATGCTCGCAGGGTTGTATATATTGTTCTTCAGCCCAATTGATCACCTGCTGCTGACAGTGTGGACATTGGATATTATCTGTGGCTTGAATATCGAGTTCGATCAGTTGATAGCTCATAACATTTAGATTCAGTTTTCTATCCGACTATATTAACAAACTCCAGTAAAGTGAATCCTTAAAAATCCTCAATAAAAAAAGGGAATCTCGAGGATTCCCTTTCATAAAATTTACAAATTTATTTATGTGCCGATTTATAACGCGATAACGCAGTCACAGCCACTGCTGAAATAACCACAGCAGGTAAACTTGCCATTAAAATCCCCGAAGTTCCCAAGCCGATCGCCAAGATTTTTCCTGTCAATAATGGCCCAGTCATGGCACCTAATCGACCCAAAGAAATCGCACTGCCCACGCCTGTCACTTTACCTGTACCCGAATAGAAAATCGGTGAAATGCCATACAGAATCGATTGTCCACCTGTCGAGAAAATCCCGCCCATAAACCCGGCCAAAACAAGTACTGGAATAGAGGTAGAAGTAAATAACAATACAAGGGCAATAAATAAACCACTATAGATAATTGCTGCCATCTGCCACAGTTTTAAACGGTCCAGCAAATAACCCAAAGCCAGAGTACCAATTACAGCACCTACCTGGAATACCAGCATCACCATGAAAGCTTGTGGTTTTTCCAAGCCTTGCTCCATCAGCAAATTAGGTAACCAGCTAATCAAAATATAATTGATCATCAGGGTAAAGAAGAAACCTACCCAAAGCGGCATCGTATATTTATATTGCTGATTCTTAAACAATACCTGCACCATTGATGGAACAGCTTCAGTCGCAGCTTGCTCAACAGCAACCTCCTTAGGCTTATCTTTAAGAATCATTGCCATGAATGGGAGCAGTGCTAATGGTGCCAAGCCTCCAATCAGGAAAAGCGTATGCCAAGAAATATCTTTAAATACGATAGCCAAACCTGCAACAAAAATTGCGCCTACCGGTAATCCGCAATACATCAAGCTATTCAATTTACCGCGATTGGCTTCACTCGCTTCATCACCTACCACGGAAATCATGGTTGGCATTGCTGCACCTAAACCCAATCCGGTAAAGAAGCGCGCTGCATATAAAATTTCAACACTCGGCGCAATTGCAGTGAGTGACATAAATAGGCCGAAAATTGCAATTGAAAGCATTAAAACTTTCTTTTGACCTAAATAATCCGCTACTCGGCCGCCAAAGAATGCGCCAAACAACATCCCAAAAACACCTAAACTAAATACATAGCCCATTTGCACTTGGCCTAGAGCAAATGTTTCAGCAATTCCTTTTGCTGCAATACCGGGGGCTTGAAGATCAAAACCCTCAAAAAATGCGACCCAAAAACACAGAAACACCGTTAAGAATTTCTGCATTTTAGCTGTTTGTATTTGTGCCATGATTGAACTCCGTCCATAGTAAGCAAATTACCCTGCAGCAATTTGCTTCGCTATTTTCAGATCAATCCTTTCAAATAAATACCACTACAATGGTCGGGTTTATTGAACACCAACATAGCAAATAGCGATTGAATTAGACTTAAAAGATTATATAAATAGACTTTTTAAATCTTATTAATATAGATTAAATAATATTTTCAAATACTTATAATTTCGGTAGTTATTTATGATCAAACCATAGTCAAAAGCAATGGTTTAAAATTAAACGATAAAAACCCGCATTTCGCGGGCTTTTGCTAAGAGAAAAAGCAGTGTTAAATTGATTTAGATTTCATATAATAAAAAAATTATATTTTTTAATAATTTATAAAATGAGCTTTACAGTACAAGAAGTTGCCCAGCTTTTAAAGCAGGCGAAAGAAAAACAAAAGCCTTATGTTTTCTTTACTGGTGCAGGATGCTCACGTTCTGCGGGTGTACCCACAGCTATAGAACTTATAGATGAAATTAGAGAAAAATTTCCTATTCAAATAAAGAATATAGACCATGAAAAAGAAAAATATAATTATGGTCTATATATGTCTGCTTTAGATAAACATGAAAGAAGGCAACTGTTAGAACCCTATATTATTAAGAATCAAAAGATTAACTGGGCTCATATTGCTTTAGCTTGTTTAATGCAAGAAGGATATATTCAACGTGTCTTAACTTTTAATTTTGATAGTATCTTATCTCGAGCATGCAGTTTATTAGGCTTACATCCGTCAATTTATGATTTTGCAACAGCAAATCCTCACCTCTATCATTTGATTAACGATCCTTCAATTGTACACCTGCATGGTCAAGGAACAGGTTTCATTCAATTAAATACAAAAGAAGAAACCCAATATCACACAGAACTACTCGGTGATTTTATTGCTGCAACTTTAAATACAAATCCTAGTCTATTTATTGGATATAGCGGCAATGCTGATGAATTTTTTCCCTTACTTAAAGATAAATATTCAGAGCAGCACCGACTTATATGGACTGGAAGAAAAGAAAATATTGATAATATAGAAGCAGATTCGGTAAAAGACTTCTTAAAGCAAAATAACAATCTGACACATTACATTGGTGGTACAGATGCTGACCATTTTTTAATTCAGCTTGCTAAAGAATTAGAGTGTTTTCCACCTAAACTATTTTTAAATCCTTATATCTTTTTGACAGAGCAGCTTAATCAAGTACAACCCTATCCACTCGGTGATAACTTAGACATTCTGCAAAATCTTAGAGAACATTTAACTGAATGGGGCAGTAAATCATTAATAACTAACTTATACACTGTGTTTATACATAAATATCCCACCAAAGAATCAACCAATGGTCTTAACCCTAAAATGATCGATGAAATCGTATGGGCGTATGATCAACAAGCTAGAGATTTATATTCTGAAAATAAAATAGAAGAGTGTTTTGCTCTTTATGAGCGCGCATTAAAAATAAATAACCAAAATTGGATAGGTTTAAATAATTACGCTATCAGACTGATTGCATACTCTCAACAAATACAGGATAACGATTATTTTAATCAAGCCTCAACTCTGTTAGAAATTGCCTTAAAAATAGATCCTGATCGGACATTTACTTTAGCTGTTTACCATTGCATCAAAGGTGATAAATACAAAACCAACCAAAATCTTATGCGAGCTTCTACCAGATATAGCTATCCACGTCTAAAAGAATTCGAAAATATTTTTAACTCTAACAACTATCACGATGCGGAATGGTATCAATACATTATAAAAGAGCTTAAAGAGAATGATGATTTACCATTTTAAATAAAAAACCCGCACTCAGCGGGTTTTTTATCACTTCAAAAATCTTAAGCAGATTTTTTCGCTTGGTTATTTTTACGGATGGTAATCATCACCAGTTGAACAGCAGCTGGTGTTACACCCGGAATACGACCTGCTTGAGCAAGGGTTTCAGGACGAACATCTTTCAATTTAAGCGTAATTTCACGCGATAAACCTGAAACTACATCATAATCAAAATCTGAAGGAATACGGGTCTCTTCCAGACGCTTCATTTGAGCCACATCTTCTTGCTGACGATTGATATAACCTTCGTATTTCACAGCAATTTCAATTTGCTCACCCACAAACGCAGAAACTTCTGAACCTGTAAGTTCCGCAATTTGAGCAAAGCTGATGTTTGGACGTTTCAATAAGTCAATCGCTGAGCATTCCTTAGACAGATCTGCACCGGTCATTTCAACGAATTTTTTACCCATTGGGTTGTTTGGCGCAGCCCAAAGATGCTGTAAACGGCCTTTTTCAGTTTCTACCGCTTCCATTTTTTGGCAGAACGAATCCCAACGTACATCATCTACTAAGCCCAACTCACGACCAATAGTTGTTAAACGCTGATCCGCATTGTCTTCACGCAGCATCAAACGATATTCCGCACGTGAGGTAAACATGCGGTATGGTTCTTTAGTACCCAACGTAATCAAGTCATCAACCAATACACCCATGTACGCTTCATCACGTTTAGGTGTCCATTGTTCCTGATCCCATGCACGGCGTGCAGCATTCAAGCCAGCCAATAAACCTTGTGCACCAGCTTCTTCATAACCGGTTGTACCGTTGATTTGACCTGCGAAGTACAAATTATTAATCGATTTGGTTTCAAGTGAGAATTTTAAAGATTGCGGATTAAAGTAATCGTATTCAATTGCATAACCCGGACGAAGAATATGGGCATTCTCCATACCACGGATTGAACGTACCAGTTCAAACTGCACATCAAATGGAAGTGATGTTGAAATACCATTTGGATAAAGCTCGTGCGTATCTAAACCTTCTGGTTCCAAGAACACTTGATGCGAGTCTTTATCGGCAAATTTATGAATTTTATCTTCAATCGATGGGCAATAACGTGGACCTACACCTTCAATCACACCGGTATACATCGGTGAACGGTCGAGTCCGCCACGAATAATGTCGTGGGTACGTTCATTGGTATGCGTGATATAACAGTTGATCTGTTCAGGGTGCATAGATGCATCACCCATGAATGACATGGTCGGAGAAGGGAAATCACCCGGCTGTGGTGTCATGACAGAGAAATCAACTGAACGTGCATCAATACGTGGCGGCGTACCTGTTTTTAAACGACCTACTGGCAAGTTCAATTCACGTAAGCGCGCAGCCAATGAAATGGATGGAGGATCACCGGCACGGCCACCTGAAGCATTGTTTAGACCAATATGAATCACACCGCCTAAGAAGGTACCCGTGGTTAACACCACGGTTTTCGCATCAAAGCGAATGCCCATTTGCGTAACCACACCTTTAACGGTATCACCTTCAACAATCAGGTCATCTGCAGCTTGCTGGAAAATATCCAGATTGGCCTGATTTTCCAGGGTATGACGAATTGCCGCTTTAAAACGGATTCGGTCAGCCTGTGCACGCGTTGCACGTACTGCCGCACCTTTACGTGAGTTCAAAATACGGAACTGAATACCGCCTTTATCGGCAGCCAATGCCATTGCACCACCCAAGGCATCAATTTCACGTACCAGGTGAGATTTACCAATACCACCAATGGCCGGGTTACAGCTCATCTGCCCTAAAGTCTCAATGTTGTGAGTTAAGAGCAAAGTCTGTCGACCCATACGCGCTGCAGCGAGGGCTGCTTCGGTACCTGCGTGACCGCCACCGATAACAATGACATCGTAAACTTTAGGATAATGCATAATGGTTTGAGAGATAAAAAATGATGACGGAGTATTATATCAAAACTGAGCAAAATAAGTTGACAAAATGAGTCGAATTTCTCACTGAGGACGGAATTGATTTTCACTCTGCTAATGTTGCAATGTAATCTTGCTTTTCAGACCTACTATAGAAATGAAACATTTAATCTTCAATATTTACTTGATTCGCATTGTTTTAATTTGATTATTTTTTAAGCTAAACAGGTGGTACATTACAAACAAAGGTATCAAAGATGAATAAGAATATTTTCCTCTCTTCAATGCTCTGTGGTTTATGTTTCGCCTCATTTGCAGCTTCGGTCAATGCCCAGTCTGACTCGAATTACAATGCGCAAAAGTACCAACAGGTCTGTAAAGGTAAATCTCAGGGAACACCAGTCACTTTTGCCTACCGTGCTGTGATTTGGAATGGTACGTGTGAAACCCAATTCTTCCCTTCTTCAAAAAATGCGTCTATTAGAGGAGATGAACCCGAACTTTACTCCACATGTAGTAATGGAGATAACAAAGCAACAACAGCAACCATTAATGGTAGCGAAATGAAAGGTAAATGTGCTTTAGGCTATATGCCACCCCGTCCTACTCAATCACAAATGCAATCACAACCTGAAATGCGAACTCAACCTCAAATGCAGTCACAACCTGAGATGCAACCTCAGTAATCTCCATAAAAAGTTAATTTAATTCAAATTATTAACGGGTAAAATACTTGAATTTTACCCGTTTCATATATTGCTTATTTAAAAATCTTGTTTAAACTCTAAGGATATCAAAAGATAAAAACAAAAAAGGATATTCCATGGATTCAGGACTCTTTACCCTTTTTTTACCTCTTATACTTGCCTTCATGATGGTGGGCTTAGGACTTGAACTTACAGTTAAAGATTTTCTTCGTATCCGTTATCACCCCAAAGCTATTTTTTTAGCCTTATTTTCACAACAAGTCATTTTGGTGGGCGTTGCATTTTTTATTTGTATTTTATTTAAGCCATCTCCACTTTTAGCTATTGGCTTAATGTTGCTTGCTGCTTCTCCTGGTGGCCCTACAGCAAATTTGATTAGCTATATTTTTAAGGGAGATGTGGCCTTAAACCTTACCCTTACAGCCCTTAATTCTATTATTTGCACCTTTACCCTGCCTTTTATTGTCAATTTATCCATGCATTATTTTTTAGGTGAGTCTCAAAGCTTTGCCATGCCTATTGAAAAAATCACTCAGGTCTTTTTAATTATTTTTGTTCCGGTTTGTTTAGGTATGCTGATTCGTTCATATACGCCAAAAACCGCATTACAACTCAATAAACCTATGCGATTTTTTTCAGTCATCTTTTTAATTTCGATTTTCTTGTATGCGCTCTATAAAGAAAGGCTTCATCTCACTGAATATTTTTCCGAGATTGGCATTGCCATGGCATTGTTTTGCCTCATCAGTTTTTTAGTGGGTTATCTGGTTCCCCATTTAGCAGGAATTTCCGATAGGCAGGCACGGGCATGTACCTTTGAAGTGGGGATTCACAATACAGGTTTTGCGCTGACTATTGCACTTTCGGTGTTATCAAATACTACCATTGCCATCCCCGCAGGAATTTATACTATTTTTATGTATATTTTTGCCTTCACTTTTGGTTATATCTTAAACAAAGATCCACAGTTGCCTAATAAAGCCAATGCACACACTTTAAATAGTTAAATATATTTGCCCTGTTGAAAATACATCAATAGAGCATATTGCACCCCCTATAAAAAATAAATTCAATTCATATATTTATGTAAAGCAGGAGCAGTAACCTGCCTGCATATTTGTTCATATTTCTATTCAATCGGGATTGTTGTATATAGTTGCCTAAAAAAAATCTGCAAAAACTTAATCAAAAAAACAAATAGAAAAACAGGAAATTTCACATGGATTCAGGAGTCATTACCATTTTACTGCCTTTAGCACTGGCTATTATTATGGTGGGCTTGGGACTGGAGTTAACCCCCAAAGACTTTGCCCGAGTCAGCAAACATCCTAAAGCCGTTTTAATTGCGCTATTTTGCCAACTGGTAGTTCTGGTCAGTATTGCATTTGTGATCTGCAAGGTGTTGGCGCTTCCACCATTACTTGCGGTAGGGTTAATGCTGCTTGCAGCTTCACCTGGTGGCAGCACAGCCAACTTGTTTAGCTATCTGTTCAAGGGTGATATTGCACTGAATATTACCTTAACCGCAATCAATTCCATCATTGCAGCTTTCACACTACCTTTTATTGCCAATTTTGCCATCCAGCATTTTATCAATGACGGACAACAAATTAGCTTACAGTTCAGTAAGATATTGCAAGTCTTTGCCATTATCATTGTCCCGGTCTGTATAGGCATGCTGATTCGCCACTATGCTCCACATTTCACAGAAAAATTAAATAAGCCGCTACGCATATTCGCTGTCATATTTTTAATATCAATTATTATTGGTGCGATTGTGAGTGAACGTCAGAATATTGCCGAGTACTTGACTCAAGTGGGAGCAGCTACTGCACTGTTCTGTATGTTTAGCCTGTGTATTGGTTATTTCGTGCCTCGGCTACTTGGCATTAATAGTGCCCAGGCGCGTGCCTGTGCATTTGAAATTGGCATCCACAACAGCACTTTGGCCATGACCATTGCGCTTACCGTTATGGCTAACTCCACCATAGCCATGCCAGCTGCAGTATATTCTATTTTTATGTATATCTTTGCCGGGCTATTTGGCATGCTTTTAAATAAATTTGCAGCTCATCCAGCGGCCGCTATCCCCACCTGCTTCAGCTTCCATAAAAAAGGATGTACATGTACGTCCTTTTCTTTTTCAAGATAGTTTTTATCAATATATAGTTGTTTCAGCCCGAGTTCCGTTACAATGGCATCTTTATAAAGACAAATTTAGGTTATCTCCGTGAAGTGGTTACAAATTCATATTACTGTTGAGCAAGCTCAAGTCGATTTCACTGAAACACTATTAAGTTCATTAGGTGCAGTGAGCGTAACTTTAGATGATGCTGAAAATCAGGACTTGCTTGAACCACTTCCAGGTGAAACTCCACTCTGGAACAAAGTCATTGTGACTGGCATCTACGCTCAGGAAGATGACGAAGAAATTGATGTTGATGCACTGATTACCTTTATTACTGCTCAAATGCCTGAAGCACCAGTACGTTATGAATTTCTTGAAGATCAGGAATGGGAACGTACCTGGATGGATGCCTATGAGCCAATCCAGATTGCCTATAAATACTGGATTGTACCTGAATGGATGGAAGCTCCTGAAGCCGATGCGGTCAATATCAAGCTTGATCCAGGCCTGGCGTTTGGTACTGGCAACCACGCAAGTACCTTCCTTTGCCTGCAATGGTTAGGAAAGACCGATGTGAAAGATAAAATTGTGATCGATTATGGCTGTGGTTCAGGCATTTTGGGCGTGGCTGCTTTATTGCTGGGTGCTAAAAAAGTCTATGCGACTGATATTGACCCTCAAGCTGTTTTAGCGACCCAACAAAATGCTGAATTGAATGGTGTACTGGAGAACCTGTTTGTAGGTTTACCGGATGAGTTCAATGAAGAACTTAAAAATCAAAAAGCCGATGTGTTTGTTGCCAACATTCTTGCAGGCCCGTTAATGACCCTTGCGCCTGAATTCGCAACTTTGGTTAAATCTGAGGGAGAGTTCGCACTTGCCGGCATATTAGAAGAGCAAGTTGCTGATGTTTCTAGTGTTTATTCTGAATTTTTTGATATACTGCAAGTCGAAAAACGTGAAGAACATTGGTGTCGAATTTCGGGTAAACGCCAAAATACCCCTACAAATCTTGAATAGACTATGAGCGAAAAACAAACCTCCTGCCCTAACTGTTTGACCAAGTACAAAGTCTCTGTGGCTCAACTTACAGTTGCTCGGGGCATGGTTTGTTGTGCAAAATGCTCGACCAATTTTAATGCATTGAACCATCTGGTAGTAGAGAAAGAAGATACTTCCTCTACTCCTCCTGCTAGTTCTTCGTTAAACCTCAAGCGAGAAACACATTCATCCAATGAATTGTCTCCCGATCAGCCCATTAACCATCCACACGTAGAACAACATTTATTAAACATTTTCGCCCGTAAAGTTGAAAACTCGAATATTGATTTAAAAACCTATCTCAATAACTTAAATTATTTTAGTACCGAACCTATTGGTAATTACCCTACACTGAATTGGTCAGAAAAAGCCGAACAAGAGAAAAGATATGGTGCGTGGCACTATGTTTTATGGGGAACAATTAACTTATGCTTAGTCAGTTTACTTATTTTGCAGTTTTTTTGGTTTAACCCGAAAATTTTAAATAATAGCCCGGTATTTAGTGCGCTATTTAACACTGTCTGCCAGAGCTTTAGCTGTTCAATTATGGAACAGAATTATCATCTGATTTCCACCAACAAGCTAAAGGTTAAACAAATTTCCAAACAACAAACCCAGTTCACAGGCGAATTGATTAACTACCATACCCAAAGTTTGGCACTTCCTATTATTCGGGTAAATTTGAAAGAGAATGGTCAAACCATATCTACTTATTCCTTTATACCTTCTGAATATTTGATTAGCAGCCTGCAAGGGATACAACGGATTCCCCAGAATAGTCCTTTTAAATTCAAATTTAGTGTTCCGGTGGCACGTAAAAGCTTTGATACTTATAGTTTAGAAATAATTCGTCCGTAAAATTGAAAAAAACTATTAAAAAATACAAAAAAATGTAAAAAAAATGTAGTTTTCTTGCTCACTTTTTCTTAGACAATGCTATGATACGCGCCACGAAAGCTTAGTGCTGCAAACTCCTCGAAAATTTTTACAACAAAATCGTCTAACTGAAATGCGCTTTATTATAAATATAGCGTATAGAGTAGATTTTTTTGTTTTGATTTTGGGTGGTAACAAATATTAATCTATTGTTACGCTTAAATTTCGATCAGAAACGTCGAGTTGTGGCAAGCTAAATGATCAAGTTTTAGAGTTCTAGTTTTAGGATCTAAAACTAGAACTCATTGAATTTCTATAGACCACTTTTATATATCTCTTTACCCAAGTGATATTTGATTTTTCGGATTAATTCGCATGAATAGCAAGTCTCCTATTTTTACTGCACAATCTGATGTCGCTCTTCGTATTCACGTAGATCGCGCAGTTCGCCATTACTTTGCACAATTGCAAGGCGAGCAACCCTCTCAGGTGTATGACATGGTGCTGGCAGAAATGGAGAAGCCTCTTTTGTCTGTAGTTCTAGAGTATACGCGTGGCAATCAGACTCGTGCTGCCGAGATTCTCGGACTAAACCGTGGTACTTTACGTAAAAAGTTAAAAGCTCACGGTTTAATGAGTGAATAAATGATAAAATGCTTGCGGCTTCCGCAGGCATTTTTTTTACCTGTATTTTGCCTATTTGTTTTAATCTGTTCCTTTGAAAACTGTGACGAAGATCATGACTATTAAACGCGCTTTAATCTCTGTTTCTGACAAGACTGGTATTGTTGAGTTTGCACAAGACCTTGCTGCTCTTGGGGTAGAAATTTTATCTACGGGTGGTACTTACAAGTTGTTAAAAGACAACAATGTTGCCGTAGTTGAAGTTTCAGAGCACACTGGTTTCCCAGAGATGATGGACGGCCGTGTAAAAACGCTACATCCGAAAATTCATGGTGGTATTCTGGCTCGTCGTGGTCTAGATGAAGCTGTGATGGCAGAACACAATATCGATGCAATTGATTTGGTTGTTGTAAACCTTTATCCGTTTGCTGCGACTGTTGCAAAACCAAACTGTTCACTTGCTGATGCGATCGAAAATATCGACATCGGTGGTCCAACAATGGTTCGTGCTGCTGCGAAAAACCATGCTTCTGTAGGCATTGTAGTCAATGCTTCTGACTATGCAACTGTGGTAGCGGAGCTTAAAGCTGAAGGTGCTTTATCTCATGCAACACGTTTTGACTTGGCAGTGAAAGCTTTTGAACATACAGCTCAATATGACGGCATGATTGCTTCTTACCTTGGCGCTCGCGTTGGTAAAGAAGAAGGTCAAGCAGACAAGTTTGCGCGTACTTTCAATACACAATTGAACAAAGCACAAGATCTTCGTTATGGTGAAAACCCACATCAATCAGCTGCTTTCTATGTAGAGTCAACTGCAACAGAAGCTTCTGTTTCAACTGCTAAACAGTTACAAGGTAAAGAATTATCTTATAACAACATTGCAGATACAGATGCAGCGCTTGAATGTGTTAAATCATTTGCTAAACCTGCATGTGTGATTGTAAAACATGCAAACCCATGTGGCGTTGCAGTATCTCTAGACGGTATTAAAGCTGCTTATGATTTAGCTTATGCAACTGACCCTGAATCTGCATTCGGTGGCATCATTGCTTTCAACCGTGAATTAGACGTGGCAACTGCACAAGCGATTGTTGATCGTCAATTCGTTGAAGTGATTATTGCACCAAGCATCGCTGAAGGTGTTTTAGAAGTAACAGGTGCGAAGAAAAACGTACGTGTACTGGTATGTGGTGAGCTTCCTGCAATTGATGCACGCCAATCTCAACTTGACTATAAACGCGTAAATGGTGGTTTGTTAGTACAAGATCAAGATTTAGGCATGATCACTAAAGATGACCTTAAAGTTGTGACTAAACGTGCACCTACTGAACCTGAAATCGACGATATGATTTTTGCCTGGAAAGTTGCGAAATACGTTAAATCTAACGCAATTGTATATGCGAAAGGCCGTCAAACCATTGGTGTGGGTGCAGGTCAAATGAGCCGCGTAAACTCAGCTCGTATTGCTGCAATCAAAGCTGAACATGCAGGTCTGGTAGTTGAAGGTGCTGTAATGGCGTCTGACGCATTCTTCCCATTCCGTGACGGTATTGATAACGCTGCGAAAGCGGGTATCAAATGCATCATCCAACCGGGCGGTTCAATGCGTGATGAAGAAACCATTGCAGCGGCTGACGAAGCTGGTATTGCAATGGTCTTCACTGGCATGCGTCACTTCCGCCACTAAGCACACAGCTTAGAATGTAATGACAAACTCATACATGTGGTTTAAAACAGATTTCTAATCTTGCATAAAGTCCTCTCCTATTTTTAGGCTGAGGACTTTATGTCATTTTCGATTCATGGAGTATGAACCGATGAATATTTTAGTTTTGGGTAATGGCGGTCGTGAACATGCATTGGCATGGAAAATCGCTCAGGATGAAAAAGTCGCTAAAGTTTTTGTTGCACCCGGTAATGCTGGAACAGCAACTGAAAATAAATGTGAAAACGTGAATTTAAGCATTTTAGACAATGCTGCGATTATCGATTTCGCAAAAAATAATGCAGTTGATTTAATCATTGTTGGTCCTGAAGCGCCGCTAGTAAACGGTGTTGTTGATGCCTGCCGTGCAGCTGGTGTAAAAGTTTGGGGCCCAACTCAATTTGCAGCACAGCTTGAAGGCTCTAAAGCTTTTGCCAAGCATTTCTTAAAACGCCACAACATTCCAACTGCTTTTTATGATGTATTTACCGAAGTCGATGCTGCCAAAGCATTTGTCGAGAAAAACGGTGCACCAATCGTCATCAAAGCAGATGGTCTTGCTGCGGGTAAAGGCGTAATTGTTGCCATGACCAATCAAGAAGCATTTGATGCGATTGATGACATGCTTGCAGGCAACAAATTTGGCGATGCTGGTTCTCGTGTTGTGATTGAAGAGTTCCTTGCCGGTGAAGAAGCGTCTTTCATTTGTATGATTGATGGCGACAATATCCTGCCAATGGCAACTTCTCAAGATCACAAACGCATTTTTGAAGGCGATCAAGGTCCAAATACCGGCGGCATGGGTGCATACTCTCCTGCTCCAGTTGTGACTGCGGATGTATTCGAAAAAACCATGAATGAAGTGATGCGTCCAACCGTTGAAGGAATGAAAAAAGACGGTCACGTGTATACAGGTTTCTTGTATGCCGGTTTGATGATTGATGAACAAGGTCAGCCTAAAGTGATCGAGTTTAACTGTCGTTTTGGCGACCCTGAAACCCAACCCATCATGATGCGTCTGAAATCATCTTTGGTTGATCTGGTTGAAGCAGGTATTGCAGGTAACCTTCCTGCGGAAGCTGAATGGGATGAGCGCAAGACTGTAGGCATCGTGCTTGCATCTAAAGGCTACCCTGAAACTTCAAGCAATGGTGATGTAATTTCAGGCCTAGATACTGAAATGACTGATGCCAAAGTTTTCCATGCTGGCACAAAAGCCAATGAAAAAGGCGAAATCGTAACCTCTGGTGGCCGCGTACTTTGTGTGACCGCACTGGGTAATACCATTGGTGAAGCACAAGCTAAAGCTTTAGAGCTTTGCCAAAAAGTAACTTTTGATGGTGTTCAATACCGTAAAGATATTGGTTACCGTGCGATTGCGCGTGAAAATGCTTAATTCTTTTAAAGAATAGATTAAGCCTAAAAAGCCCACATTTTTGTGGGCTTTTTTAATACCTTAGATTCTCAGATGAAGTGCAATAGAAATTAATTTAAGTATAATTTCAAGAAGTTGATATTTCACACCAAAATCCTATTCAGCTGCACACCCTCCTTTAAATAGAGTTTAAGTACATGTTTTTAAATAACTAAAAAATCATTTCGTATAAGGCGTATTAGATTAATTTTAGGAATACTTAAGATTTAGGTTTTGTTGCAATCCAACACAGTAAAGACCCCAAACATACTATTAAAGCGCCTTTCCAAAAACCTACTGTTAAATGTGTACTTAAAACCAATGCTGAAACTAATGCTGAAAATACAGGTATGAAGTAGGAGGCTGTAGCCAATAAAGTCACATTCCCATGCATAATTCCCACATTCCATGCCCCATAGCCAATACCCATAGCAAATGCGGCTAATACCAAGTAAATGATAGAATCTAATTCAAAATAAGGAGATACATCGCCTGATAGAATCCATTTTATCCATAAAACAATAGACACCATAATAAAGAATAATGTAATCCCATTTTTACCATTAGCAGCTCTTGCAGTTAGTGTGCAATATGCAGCCCAGAGAAAAACACCTAATAAAGCTAGACCATAACTAAATGGATTATCTTTAATATTAGACATCATATCTTTAAAGCTAAATCCTTCATCCCCACCAAGCACCAAACAAATTCCTATAATTGATAAGCACACGCCAGGAATAATTAAGAAATTAGCTTTCTGCTTATTAAATATAATCGAGAAAAGTATAGTTACTGTAGGCCACAAATAATTAACCATGCCTATCTCTATGGCTTGTTTACTATTTGTTGAATAGCCGATCGACAAAGAAAGACAAATTTCATAAGACACAAAGAGAATACTGCCCCCAATTAGGTATTTAGAGGGGAAATCTTTCAGATTAGTCCAACCGAATGAAATTAGAAGAAAAATTGAGGCTAGTGAATATATTAAGGCGGCCCCACCAATTGGTCCAAAATAATGACTGACTTCTTTGATTAGAGCGACAATTAAGCTCCACAAGAAAATGGCAGTAAGACCAATCAATGTAGCTTTTTTTGAGTTCATTTCTCTTATTCATGAATATAGGTGGGAGATATATTAAATAAAAAGACTATAAAAATATGATTTTTTTATTTGATTTTTTCTATTTAGCATACTAGTGCTTATACGAAATACATTTAATAAAACCTTTGTTTTTAATATATTTAAATATTTTTTCGTCCTAAAAAACAGTAAAAAACTGGCCTGGAAACAAGTTTCTTTTTGATGAGCATTTTTGGCACGTATCGCTAATAACCGCTAATAACTTTGTTTAAAAAAATCATTTTAAGTTTTCGCTGACTTTTCAAAGTAGTTATTTCCTGAATAATTCACAAACTTTTTGAAACAATATTTCGTATAAAAACGTGCTTCCCCCTCCTACCTTTATTATTTTCATTAACCAATTCACTATGTTCTTTTTATTCCGAATTTAAGCAACAAGACTTCCTAAACCTGAAGAAATAATATTAAAAATATGAAATTACTGCTTATCCCTTTTTCAGCTTTGTATTTTCTAAAATTATATAGGAACAAAATTTTTTTAATTAGAAGTTTTACTCATTTCAATAAATTTAATCTATTGTTTTATGAGTTAATTTATAAAAACGTCTCACTTTATTATGCAAAATTAAGCTAAATATCAGATTTATAATCACTATTATGCATAAAAAAAAATTGTTATGATGTGTCCAATTTTTAGGAATAAGTCATCATGAAAATTGTTTGATTACAGCAATTTGCTTTATTCAAACAAAAAACATCTCTCCATGATGCTACCGATCTCCAATTGCGTTGATGAATGAGACATTTTAAAGTGATCTGCATCAATCAGTTGATCTGATTCAAGCTTGATTTAATCTCTCCAATGACATATTCGTAAATTTATCGCCAAATTAAATTTATTAGGACATATACATGAAAAAGCTCCTTGGTCTTGTTTTAGGTCTTTCAGTTGGCTTGTCTGGCTGTGGTAAACAAGAAGCACCTGCAAATGACGCAGCTCAAAATAAAGATTCTGCCGAAGTTCAAACCGTAACCATGGCCTCTACAGGTTCGGATGCTGAAATCTGGCGTTACATTGCGACACTTCCAGAAACAAAAGCTGCTGGCATTAAACTTGAAGTGAAAAACTTCACCGATTATGTGTCTATGAACACAGCCGTAGCCAATAAAGAAATTGATGTAAACGCATTTCAATCTTATGCCTATCTGGTTGCTTTCAACGAATCCAATAAAGATAAGATTGCTCCGCTTTCTACCACTTACCTTGAACCAATGGGTATTTACTCAAGTAAAGTGAAGAAACTGGATGAATTCAAAACCGGTGCAACCATTGCCATTCCTAACGATGGTGCCAATGAATCACGTGCATTATTGTTACTTCAATCCGCCGGTTTGGTAAAATTAAAACCGAGTTTTGACAATGTGAAAGGTACACCTGCTGATATCGTTGAAAACAACAAAAAAATTGTGATTAAACCGATTCAGATGGCAACTGCTGTACGTGTTAAAGACGAAGTAGATGCGATTGTCTTGGGTAATACCCTGGCAATGGAAGGTGGCTTAAATGTACTGAAAGACTCTATTTACTATGAGCCAGTAGACCAAAGCACAAAAATGAATGTCAACATTCTTGCTGTTGCAGCTGATCGTCAAAATGACCCTGTACTGAAAAAAGTGGGCGCGCTTTACCACACAGAAGCAGTGAACAAATACGTTCAGGAAAAGTTTGGTGGTACTAAAGTTGACGTAAATAAACCGATTAGCTATCTCACTGAAGCAAAATAGTAATATAATTGGTACATCTAAACAGGCAAAGTTTCTTTGCCTGTTTTTCTTTTTATAGATAGTTTTTGACCATATGATTGAATTTAAAAATATTTCAAAACACTATCAGCTTAAAGGTCAAACAATTCGCGCCCTGGATCAAATTAATTTACAGATTCCAGCTGGCAGTATTTTTGGCATTATTGGCTATAGTGGTGCGGGTAAAAGTACCTTAATCCGCCTGATTAATTTGCTCGAACGACCAAATGATGGTCAAGTCATCATTAATCAAAAAGATTTTACCGCATTAGATGCACGTTCATTACGTCAGGAACGCGCCAACATTGGTATGATCTTTCAGCATTTTAATTTGTTGCAGAGCAAAACTGTAGCAGCCAATATAGAAATGCCAATGAAATTGTTGGGCTGGAGCAAAGCCGATCGTGAAAAGCGTTTGGCAGAATTGCTCGAATTTATTGATCTTAAGCATAAAAAAGATGCTTATCCGGATGAACTGTCTGGCGGTCAAAAACAGCGAGTCGGTATTGCCCGTGCCCTCGCCAATCATCCTAAAATTTTACTCTGTGATGAAGCGACCTCGGCACTGGATCCGCAAACCACCAAGTCTGTTTTAGATTTGCTTAAAAAAATTAATAAAGAACAAGGTATTACCATTGTCATGGTGACCCATGAAATGGACGTGATTGAATCTGTTTGTGATTATGTTGCGGTGATGGAACAAGGCCAGGTCATCGAAACGGGTTCGACACTGGAAATTTTCAGTCAGCCACAGCATCCTACCACCAAAAGTTTTATTCAAACCGTGCTGCAACAACAGTTACCGGTGAATATTTTAAATAGTCTGGAAAACAAAAATCATAACAGCATTTATAGCCTGCAATTTTTAGGTACATCTGCGCAAGAAACTGTAGTACAGGCAGCGATTAAACAGTTTGATATCAGCTTGAATATCTTGTTTGCCAATATGACTGAAATTAACGGTTCAGTGATTGGACAAATGTTTATACAGCTTTTAGGTGAACCTGCTGTAATTGAACAGACTGTTGCATTTTTCCAGCAAAATGGTGTCAAGGTTGAGCAATCTGGAGTCAGCGCATGAGAGATTTAATTGTTCAATGGCTGACAGAAATCACGGCACCTTACTGGAAAAGTTCGCTGTCGATTGATCAATTTGTGACAGCATTGCAAGAAACCTTTCATATGGTGTTTTTTGCCATGCTGTTTGGTTGTATCTGGGGCTTTATCCAGGCCATCATTTTATTGGTGACCCGTCCGGCAGGCATTCTGCCGAACCGTGTGATTTATCATGGCTTAAACCCGATTGTAAATGCGCTGCGTTCATTACCCTTTATTATCCTGCTGATTGCCTTTATTCCGCTGACTAAATTGCTGGTGGGAACATCAATTGGCACATGGGCGGCAATTGTGCCGCTGACCATTTATATTGGTCCTTATATGGGTCGATTGATTGAAACTTCATTGCTTGAAGTAAATGAAGGCATTATCGAATCAGCACAAGCCATGGGTGCTTCGCCACTGCAAATTATTTTCAAGTTTATTTTGCCTGAAGCACGCAGTTCACTGATTTTAAACCTGACCACTGCCACCATCAGCCTGATTGGTGCCACTGCAATGGCGGGTGCGGTCGGTGCCGGGGGGATTGGTGACCTTGCCATTTCTTATGGTTATCAGCGTTTTGATACCAGTGTGGTGATTTTGACCGTGATTGTGCTGTTATTGCTGGTGCAATTTGTACAGACCTTTGGTGAATGGCTGTCACGTTTAAGATAACCCTATAACCTTAATATCCCACATTTAAGAGCCTTCCACATGGAGGGCTTTTTTATCACAAATATAAATCTGAATAAGCGGATCGTTACACATTACATTCAGCCTTGATAGAGGACTCAAAATTCTAAAATCCATTTCATCTTGTTGCAGCGATAAGGTTTTAATTTCCTGCGTGATCCCGACTATTTTTCCAGCCAAAAAATAAAATTTGAACTTGAATTAGCTAAATATTAGTCCATGACTTTTCCTAGAGCATGCTAAACTATCCAGTGGTTTTTGCAGGGACTCATTTATGCAGTTTGTTCATCTTGGTATTCATACAGAATTTTCAATTACAGAATCGATCGTACGTATACCTGACTTAGTCAAAGCTGCAGCAAATGAAGAGATGCCTGCCCTCGCATTAACAGATTTATCCAACCTGCATGCCGCAGTAAAATTTTATAAAAAATGTCTCGATAAAGGCATTAAACCCATTTTAGGTTCAGAAATCCGCCTGAATGATGCTGAACATCGCGTGACCTTGTTGTCCATGACCAATAAAGGCTGGCGCAGTCTGACCGAACTGGTTTCTGAAGGTTTTATTTCAGGTCAGCAACTGGATATTCCTTGTGTGCAAAAAGACTGGATTTTAGATCAGCATCAAGACCTGATTGTGCTATTGGGCATGCAATCTGATGTCGGCAAAATGCTGATCACATCAAATCCAGATAAGGCTGAACCCCTCCTTCAGGAATGGATTGAAAAATTTGGCAATCGGGTTTATTTGGCTTTGACTCGCACCAACCGCCCTGATGAAGATGCCTTTATTGAAGAAGCTGTCAAACTTGCAAAAAAATACAATATTGGCGTGGTCGCCCATAACGATGTGCACTTTATTACACGTGATGATTTTGAAGCCCATGAAGCACGGGTCTGTATTGCCGATGGTTATGTATTGGGTGATAACCGCCGTCCTAAAACCTATAGCCCTGAACAGTACTTTAAAACCGCTGTGGAAATGACTGAACTATTTTCAGATATTCCAACAGCCATTGAAAATACCTACCACATTGCCAAGCGTTGTAATGTGACTTTACGCTTAGGCTTTAATGACTTGCCGGATTACCCGATTCCGGAAGGCCATACCATTGATACCTATTTTGCCCATTTGTCCGAACAAGGTCTGGAAGAACGACTTAACTTTCTTTATCCGCCTGAAAAGCGCGGTGAAGACTGGCCGGAAATTCGTAAACCTTATGACGAACGTTTAGCCTTTGAAGTGAAGATTATTCTCGACATGGGTTTCCCGGGTTACTTCCTGATCGTGATGGACTTCATTCAGTGGTCTAAAGGTAACGGCGTACCCGTGGGTCCGGGTCGTGGTTCGGGTGCAGGTTCTCTGGTGGCCTATAGCTTAAAGATTACCGATCTTGATCCCCTGCGTTATGACCTGCTGTTCGAACGTTTCCTGAACCCGGAACGTGTGTCGATGCCCGACTTTGACGTCGATTTCTGTATTGCCGGTCGTGACCGCGTGATTGAATATGTGGCTCGTACATATGGTCACGATGCGGTATCGCAAATTGCAACCTTCGGTACCATGGCTGCTAAAGGTGCCATTCGTGACGTAGCACGTGTTCTGGGTAAATCCTATGGTTTGGCTGACCGTATTTCGAAAATGATTCCGACCAAGCCTTTGGGTTTGAGTCTGGAAGAATCCATAGAAGCCGAGCCACAGCTGAAAGATATTGTCACCAATCCATCCAATCCTGACAACGATGATGCCGCTGAAATTTGGGAAATGGCTCTGAAACTTGAAGGCATTACCCGTAATACCGGTAAGCATGCGGGTGGTGTGGTTATTGCACCGACCAAGCTGACCGACTATTCAGCAGTCATGTGTGATGCCGATGGTACAGGCCGTGTAGCACAGTTCGATAAAGACGATGTCGAATCGGCCGGTCTGGTCAAATTCGACTTCTTGGGCCTGCGTAACCTCACCGTGATTGAAGATGCGATTCAGCACATCAATGCACGTGCCGATATCAAAGATCCGGTGAATATTTCTTATATTCCGCTGGATGATAAAGCAGCTTACGAAATTTTCGCGTCTGCAAATACTACTGCGGTATTCCAGTTTGAATCCGTGGGCATGAAAAAAATGCTCAAGGAAGCGCGCCCAAGTAAGTTTGAAGAGATTATTGCATTCGTGTCCTTGTACCGACCGGGTCCAATGGATCTTATTCCTGACTTTATCCATCGTATGCATGGCGGTGAGTTTGAATATTTACATCCACTGTTAGAAGGCGTACTAGAGCCAACTTACGGCATTATGGTGTATCAGGAACAGGTCATGCAGGCTGCGCAGTTCTGTGCGGGTTATAGCTTGGGCGGTGCGGATTTACTGCGCCGTGCCATGGGTAAGAAAAAACCTGAAGAAATGGTCAAACAACGCCAGATCTTTATTAAGGGTGCTGCTGAAAAAGATATTGACGAAGCGACCGCCAACCATATCTTCGACTATATGGAAAAATTCGCCGGCTATGGTTTTAACAAATCACACGCTGCGGCCTATGCCCTGGTTGCCTATCAAACCGCCTGGTTAAAAGCGCATTATCCGGCTGAATTTATGGCAGCGGTCATGACTTCGGAAATGCAGAACACCGACAACGTGGTGTTCCTGATTGATGACTGCCGTCATAACAATTTGGAAGTGCTTCCACCTTCGGTGAACATGTCGATCTATCAATTCCATGCCAGTAGCGAAAATACCATTGTCTATGGTTTGGGTGCGATCAAAGGCGTGGGTGAAGCAGCAATGCAGTCGGTCATTGAATCGCGTGTCAGTGATGGCCCCTATAAAGACTTATTCGACTTCTGCCACCGGGTCGATTTAAAGAAAATCAATAAACGTACCCTCGAAGCACTGATTCGTGCAGGTGCTATGGATTGTTTGGGGATTGAACGTGCAGATTTAATGGCACAGCTCCCTGAAGCGGTACAAGCCGCTGAACAGGCACGCTCGAACCGTGAAACCGGTATTATGGATTTGTTTGGTGAAGTTGAAGAAGTTCAGCGTAAACCATCAAAACCGGTGAAACCGTGGTCTGATGAAGTCCGCCTCAAAGGTGAAAAAGATACTTTAGGCCTGTACTTAACCGGTCACCCGATTGATGTGTATCGTCCGGAACTCAAATCTTTTATTCCGGTCCGAATCAATGAACTGACCCCGACCCGTCGTGGCGTGACCACCGTATTTGCCGGTTTGGTTGTAGATATCGCCAATTTCCCGAACCGGATGATGGTCACTCTTGATGATGGTACAGCACGTATTGAAGTGTCGGCCAATCATGAACGGTTCCAGCGTTTTAAAGACATCATCCAGAATGAAAAAGTGGTGGTCATTGAAGGCGAAATATACGAGCGCGAAGGTTTTGACCGTCCAATGGGGCGCTTGACCAAAGCCTTTAGCCTGAATGAAATCCGTCAAAAACGTGCCAACAGCATTCAGATCAAGCTGAACCCGGAACATCTCACCGCTTCACTGAGTCAGGATTTACGCAAGATTTTAACGCCATTCTGTAATGTCGACATGTGTAACCATATCCCGATGCAATTACAGATTGATTATGCTTATGCTTCAGCAGACATCCATTTAGGCCTGAACTGGAACGTGGCACCACTAGATGAACTGCTGGCGAAATTACGTGACTATTTTGGCAAAGACGTGATTCACATCGAATATCAGGTTAAATCCAAAGCGGCCAAAGCCGTCAGTTACGAGCAGGCCAAGCCTGCCAATGTTCCACCGCCTCCAGCCAATGTGAGCATGGATGATGCGATGGACATGTATCAGGCTGAAGCCAGTCAATATTCTTAATTTTTAAATCTTTAAATTCAAATCGGACACATTATGAGTCAAGTTGACAATGCTGTGGTTTCCGCACATCTCTCCCATGTGCGTATTGTCATGGTCAATACTACCTTACCCGCCAATATTGGTAGCGCATTACGTGCAATGAAAACCATGGGTCTATCCAAGCTGGTACTGGTCGCGCCCAAAACCTACCCGCATCCTGATATTGATGCCTTGGCCGCAGGTGCAGCCGATCTGATTGAACAGATTGAAATTGTACCTACGTTGGAAGAAGCGATTAAAGATTGCCATCTGGTCTTTGGAACCAGTGCGCGTAGCCGTACCATTCCCTGGCCTTTACTGGATGCCCGACCTGCTGCGGAAAAATCATTGCAGGCGGTAGTACAAGACCAACAGGAAATTGCGGTGATTTTTGGTCGTGAAGACCGCGGCTTGACCAATGAAGAATTAGCCTTGGCCAATTATCATGTCACTATTCCAGTCAATAACGATTACGGCGTACTCAATGTTGCGCAAGCCATTCAAGTGATTTGCTATGAAATGCGCATGGCAGCGATGGCGTTGACTGAGCAGAAGGAAGATCCTGAGGCAACAATGCACGTGACTGACAGTATTGACATGCAATGGGACGAACCCCTAGTCACGCATGAACAAATGGAACAATTTTACCCGCATATTGAAAAAATGCTGGCTGAAATTGAATTTATGGACCCGAAAAACCCACGATTATTGCCTTTACGCTTGCGCCGATTATTTGGACGTATACAATTAGATCGTATGGAATATCATTTACTTCGTGGCATATTCAGCCGTGTACAGGCATTAAATAACGGTACATGGAAAAAATCTACAGACAAAACAACCGATTCTTCAGAGGATCAATCTAATGCTTAAGCAGCTCAAAGAAGATATACAAGCTGTATTCGCGCGCGATCCTGCCGCTCGAAACACTTTAGAAGTTCTTACCACTTATCCTGGCATACACGCGCTGATTATGCACCGTGTTGCTCATGAACTTTGGCAAAAAGAGTGTAAAGGCTCGGCTCGCCTGCTGTCTTCTTTTAGCCGCTTTGCCACAGGCATTGAAATTCACCCGGGTGCGAAAATTGGCCGCCGTTTCTTTATCGATCATGGCATGGGCGTAGTCATTGGTGAAACTGCCGAGATTGGTGATGATGTCACCCTGTATCACGGCGTAACGCTTGGCGGCACCACCTGGAATAAAGGCAAGCGCCATCCGACTTTGGAAGATGGCGTGGTCGTGGGTGCAGGAGCAAAAATCCTCGGCCCATTTACTGTGGGGAAAAATGCAAAGGTCGGTTCCAATGCCGTGGTGACCAAGGCAGTTCCCCCCAATACCACAGCAGTAGGCAATCCGGCGCGTTTTATTACCAAAGACCAGCCTAAAGATGCAGAAGAGGCGCGTCGTCGTGATTATGCAGAAAGTATTGGTTTCCAGCCTTATGCAGCCACACAGGATCAGTCCGATCCGATTCTGGATGGCATGCGTATTTTATTGGATCGTATTCAACTTAATGAAAAACGCATGAATACTTTATGCCAGCGTTTATCTTTGCTTGACCCAAGCTTTAAAAAGCAGCAGCAAAATGAACAGCCCTTCAGTGTTGAAGAACTTAAAATCATTGAAGATGTGCGCCGCGAATGTGAAGCACAAAGTAGTCAATCTAAAGCTTAACCAGCTGATCTGAATCTTAACAAGCGCTTACTTGTATGTTCCTGAGCATTTTTCTAGACTGAGGAACATACCGAATGACCAATTTTAAAATTAAATGAATGGATGATCCATATGACTCTTAAGCCTTTGGCATGTACCTTAATTGCTGTTTCTTTACTTTCGGGGTGTAGCTCGACACCAACAAAAGATAAAAATTCGAATTCCCCTATTGTTTTCACTGAACCTGAATTGACCGCTCCGTTCTATGCACTGAATCCATTTAACTATGATGCGCCTCCTCCATTTGAAATTGCATTACAAAAAGCTGCTGCACAGCCTGTAACAAAAATGGAGGTGATCTCGCCAAGTGATCCGTCGAAAAAAGTAACCCTTGATGTCAACAAGTTGATCATTCCTACAGTAAACAGCAATCAACGTAATGTAAAATATGCGGTTATTGCCGGTGATAATGAATTTGATATCACTGAAATTGATGACTTCTTGCAGTTGGTAGAAGGCAAGGCACGTCATTACCCGCCTCGTTTCACTGAACGTCAGGAACGTAAAGGCTTTGAAGCTAAACTCAAACAAGTGACTCAGCAGCTAGATACCTTGGCTTCGAAAGACAATGCCTCTTTTGATGTGCTGATCCGTGCATTTAAAGCCAGCGTAATGGCCCGTAACCTGGACTTGGGTTCAGTCTATACCACCAAATCTTTAACCTATGCACAGCGTATTTTAAGAATCAACACCAATGACGCCGAAGCAAACTTCTGGTTTGGTTTTGGTTTATCTGAAGGTGGTGGTCAACGTGAAGCCATTCCTTATTTAGATAAAGCCATGAAAGCGGGTGTGCAGGAAGCTTATCTCTGTGCGGCAAATAACTACATTGCCATGGAACAAAAGAAAAATGCGATTCAGGTGATGAAAAATTACAAAGTGAAATATCCGCAGGAAGCTGAAGTTGCTGACCGTTTAATTACTGAAATTGAAAAACAAGGTCGCTGGAATGTATGGCAAGTGCTTAATCCAGCTAAAGCCCCTTAATTTTTAAATCTTAAATGAGCATTTCAAATAGGCCGTTCAGTACGGCCTATTTTTATGTGCATGAATTGAAAATTAGAAGAATTATCGTATGATGAAGAAAAATTCAAACAATACTTAGTTGACAATCTTTATGCCAAAACAAATATATAAAGTTTTATTTGCTTCGCTGCTGAGTAGTTACCTGCTTACAGGTTGTCAAATTGTCAGTGTTAAAAGCCAAGCCATCAATGTCTCGATTGCCAATGAACGTGACAGTATTCTGACCCGCAATAAATTGAGTGAAGCCAGCTTGAATGTCCTGTCTATGACCGGTCGTGAAGCTAAAATTTGCTCCGACCAACCCGACCAGTGTATTCAGGAACTGCAACAAATTCCGCAAATCCAGGATGAACAACTGCTCTCTACAGCAAGTGAAATCTATTTAGCCAAAGCCTTAACCTTCGAAAAATCAAATGATTGCAAAGTCGGCATATTAAGCAGCACCCGCTCTGAAGAAAAACAAAAACTGCAAAAAGACACCTATGAGCAATGTTTAGACCAGCAACTGTATATGCTGGATCGAAGCATTCGCTATAGCTATGCCTATATGTTTAAAACCAAACGTGAACCCCAAGGCCGTATTTTTGATAACCGGCAGGTCCAGATTCGTGACTTTTATAATTTAGCCCTGGCCAAACTGGTTTCAGCCTATGGCTTACGCTACAAACCCACGACTGTAGAACCGCAAATTAAAGTCGGTAAAAGCATTTACAGCATTAACTTCGATTACTATCCTCAATTAAAAGATCAAAAAATTGAACAATTGCTTTCCAGTTATAATCTGAACTTTTCAGGTTTACGTTCAATCACCCGCCGTGATGGTTTTGGTTCAGAATTTGTCTTGGTTTTACCGCAAGTCAAAGAGGATATCGGTGAATCTAAACATCCCTATATTATCGACCCGATAAATTTTAGTTACAAAAATGGCATCAATCCGAATATTCATCAAGCGCGCTATCTGGCAGCAACCCTGACTGCACAGCCCAAGTCGGCAACCAATGTCAAAGATATTTTAAATAATGCAGAATTTGAACTCAAAGCCTTTGACCCTTATAAATACGAACAGGTCAATGTAGGCGGCAAAAACTACCCGCTGGCAGCCAACTTCTCTACCCCGTATGGTTTATGGCTGGCGCAAAACAATCTGGGCAAAGCAGCTTATTTGACCCTGATCAATCGTGATGAACATCTCACCATGCCGCATTTATACATGCTTGAACCGTATAACCCGAATAAAAAAGTCATTGTACTGGTGCATGGTCTGGCCAGTAGCCCGGAAGCCTGGATTCGTCTAACCAACGATATTATGGGTGATACGGTACTGCGGGAAAACTTCCAGGTCTGGCAAGTATTTTATTCTACCAATATGCCGATTATTGAAAGCCGCTTTCAGATTTATGCCCTGCTCACTCAAGCCTTTGCCCAGGTCGATGCCAATGCACCAGCCAAAAAAGATGCAGTACTGGTTGGGCATAGTATGGGCGGCATTATCGCCCGTCTTTTGGTCAGTGATGCCGATACCACCAAAAAAGCATTATCGATGATGAATAATCGCCAGTTAAATAAATATCAAAAATTACCGATCATTTCGCAACGTTTGGTGATGAAGGATATTCCTAATTTCTCTCGTGCCATTTTCCTCGCAAGCCCACACAAAGGAACAGATTATGCCGATCGCTGGTTTACCAGAGCAGCACGTAAAATCATCCGCATTCCTGGCGCATTTCTCTCTGCAATTAGCGATAGCATACAAAGTCAGGATCTGGATTTTAAAGACTTGTTGCAGCAAATTGATCATGGTCTCATCCAAAATGGCCCCAGTGATTTAAGTCACCAATCGAAATTCATGGAACTCACCAAAGATATTCAGCCACGTAAAGGCTTGGTGTTCCACTCCATTATGGGCAATGCGACGACAAGTGATGATCCCAATATCATTACTGATGATGTGGTGCCCTATAGAAGCGCGCATTTAGATGGTGCTGCTTCGGAAAAAATCATCAAGGGTGGCCATTCGATTCAGGAAACGCCAGAAGCGGTTTTAGAACTGCGTCGAATATTACGACTACATTTGACCAAACTCGGTTTGCATCAACCTTAATGTCCATTGAAACCTCAGTAAAAGATCGACCGGCAAAGTCAGACAAAGCGAACCTTGCTGGTCGATCGGCTCAGATTGAATCGTTGCCACTCATCTTTGCTTCAGACTAAAACATTTCCGCTTTGCTTTTGCATCACAGCAGAACTGCTGTTTTTCTATTTTTTACCCATTTACTGCAAAGCATTTTTCGCAATTCATGCAAATTTGATAAGATGTCTGGGCAGATGAGACTCAGTTTTTTCCTAGATCGGGTTGGCTAGAAAATGACAACAATAGCAGAGCCAAAACCTAGGATTCAACTGACAAAAATTTATGCATAAATTTGAAATTGGTGAGACAGCCAAGTTTTTAACGATTTAAATGTATTCAAATATTTAAGGATTTTACCTCAATGAGTTACCCGGAAATCATGGCTGATTTTTCCAATTTAACGCCGATGATGCAGCAGTACATGAGCGTCAAAATGCAGCATCCACATTCACTGATGTTTTATCGCATGGGTGACTTTTATGAACTGTTTTTTGACGATGCCCATAAAGCAGCCAAATTATTGGGGATTACCTTAACTCATCGTGGCAAGGCCAATGGTGATCCGATTCCCATGGCAGGTGTTCCCTATCATGCGGCCGAAGGCTATTTAGCCCGTCTGGTCAAGAAAGGCGAAACGGTCGTTATTTGCGAGCAACTGGGTGAGGTTACCGGTAAAGGTCCGGTTGAACGCGGTGTAGTCCGTATCATTACCCCAGGTACCCTGACCGATGATGCACTGTTAAACAGTTATCAATCTTCCAATCTGGTTGCACTGTGCCTACAGCAAGGCCAGATTGGTATCGCACTGCTGGATTTGAGCGCAGGTATTTTCAAAGTCCAGCAACAGGAGTTCCAGCACGAGCAGCTGGCGATTGAGCTTTCACGCTTAATGCCAAGTGAAATTGTGGTCGATGAAGACATTGTTGACCCCAATATTATTGAGCAAATTAAAAAACAGCTCGACTGCCCTGTGACCCGCCGTCCCAATGTCGATTTCAACCTGAACAATGCGCAAAAAACTTTATGTGACCAGTTTGCGGTAGCTACCCTTTCCGGTTTTGGTATTGATCATTTACCGCTTGCCAAGGCAGCGGCAGCAGCGTTGATTCATTACGCTAAAGAAACCCAGAAGACTGCACTGCCACATATCCGTTCCATTCAACTGGAACAAAGCAGTGACTTTATTGCTTTAGATCCGGTCACAAGGCGTAATCTGGAACTGGTGGAACCATTGTTTGAGCATGGCACCTCTTTATTCCAGCTCATTAATGACTGTCAGACCGCAATGGGCGGCCGTCTGCTCAGCCGCACCCTGATGCAGCCTTTACGCGACACCAAAATACTGGATGCCCGTCTGGATGCCATTACCGCCATGCTAAATGGCTATCATGAGTCTCCTGTTCGTCTGGTCCTGAAAGAAATTAGCGATATTGAACGTGTATTAAGTCGGGTGGCTTTAGGCAGTGCGCGTCCGCGTGATCTGGTGCAACTGCGTCAGGCCTGTGCGCAAATTCCGTTCTTACGTCATGCCCTTCAGCCGATGACTCAAGCTAAGCAATCCGATCTAATTCAGCAATTGAATGATGAACTGGGTGATTTTCATGGCTTACATCAACGCCTGATGTCTGCGATTGTTGAAAATCCCCCGGTATTACTCCGTGATGGTAATGTCATTGCAGAAGGTTTCGATACCGAACTGGATGAGCTGCGTAAAATCCGTGATCACGCCGGACAGTTCCTTATTGATCTGGAAACCCAAGAACGTGCCAACACCGGCATTTCAACCCTAAAAATTGGCTATAACCGTGTCAGTGGCTACTATATCGAGCTGACCCGTGCTCAGGCGGAGCAGGCACCGGATCATTATATCCGTCGCCAGACTTTAAAAAATGCTGAACGCTATATCACCCCAGAACTGAAATCTTTTGAAGATAAAGTGCTGTCAAGTGAATCACGTGCCCTTGCACGTGAAAAAATGCTGTTTGAAATACTGCTGGATGAATTACGTCAAGACATTGGCAATTTACAAATGATGAGCAGCTCGATTGCGCAGATTGACATGCTGGCCAATTTCGCCCATCAGGCCCGTTTGCGTAACTGGTCGCGTCCAGAATACAGCCCTGAAATTGGGGTCAAAATTGTTGCAGGCCGACATCCTGTGGTTGAAGCCTTAAGCAAGACAGCCTTTACTCCGAATGACACCACCTTAGATTACAACCACCGTATGGCGATTGTGACCGGGCCGAATATGGGCGGTAAATCGACCTTTATGCGCCAAACGGCGCTGATCAGTCTACTCGCCTACTGTGGTGCTTACGTACCGGCCAAATCGGCAGTATTAGGCCCAATTGATCGCGTCTTTACCCGTATTGGTTCAGCAGATGACTTATCGACCGGTAAATCAACCTTTATGGTGGAAATGACGGAAACTTCACAGATTCTACATCATGCCACCAACCAGTCTTTGGTGTTGATGGATGAAGTCGGACGCGGTACCAGTACTTACGATGGTCTATCTTTGGCTTGGGCCTGTGTGATTGACCTGAGCAAGCGCATTAAATGCCTGTGCTTATTTGCCACTCATTATTTTGAACTCACCGAACTGGGTAAAGAGTCAGGCATTGATAACTACCATGTCACGGCCAAAGAACTGAACGGTAATTTAATTTTGCTGCACAAGGTTCAGCATGGTCCTGCCAGTCAAAGTCATGGCTTACAGGTGGCCAAACTGGCCGGCATTCCAGCCAGCGTGATTAAAGAGGCGCAAAACCGGTTGAAGATTTTGGAAAAGCAGCAACATCAGCAACTCAATAAAGCCGTACAAAATGATTTATTTAGTGTGGTTGATGAACCTGCTATTGAAATCATTGAACGTATAGTGGAAATTGAAAAAGATGTGCCTGCATTGAATCTGTTAAGGTCGCTAGATGTAGACAGCCTTTCTCCTCGGGAAGCCTTGCAACAGATTTATGCATTAAAAGATGCATTAGAAAGCTAATCAAAATCTGCATCAAAAAAGACTTCTAAATAGAAGTCTTTTTCATTTACTACAATTATTTAATGAAATATGCAATTTTTATCAAAATTAACAGCGCTATATATAACAAATATCAATAAAAGCAATTGTTAGTTAGCAGCATTTTTGCCTAAAATACTGCAAGAGTAATTAGAACCATATTTTTTAGGTAGCTGTCGCCATGACCTTTGTTGTCACTGAAAATTGTATTAAATGTAAATACCAAGACTGCGTAGAAGTTTGTCCGGTAGATTGTTTCTACGAAGGTCCAAATTTCCTCGTAATTAATCCTGATGAATGTATTGACTGTGCATTATGCGAACCTGAATGCCCGGCTAATGCTATTTTCTCGGAAGATGAGTTACCTGAAGGTCAAGAAGTCTTTATTGAACTTAATGCTGATCTTTCACAAAAATGGCCAAATATCACTCAAATTGGCGATCAGCCTGCTGACCGTGAAGAATGGAATGGTAAAGCTGACAAGTTACAGTATTTGGAAAAATAATACTGGACTTGGACTTGAAAAAAGATCAGCCTATGCTGATCTTTTTTTATACTGAAAAAATACATTTGATTGCAATATTTTCAAATTTTATCCGTCAAATTAGATTAAAATAGCTCGTGTTTATAAATATTTGATTTCTATAATGAAGCATGTTTTAAAGGGATTACTGGGCCTAACCCTAATCCCACTTGTCATGATTGGATGTAGCACATCTCCTCATAAACAAGGGCAAACACCCGATGGGAAACGGATCTTCATACCCCAAGAACGCATTAGCCTGGAACGCCAAATTCACCCTAAAACAGTGCCTTATGTTTATAATTCATGGGTAGCAATAGGTGATAATTTACATCGTGTACGTGAATATGAAATTTTTCTGGAACGTAATGGGGTGGGTAATATTATCCCGAGTTTTGAATTATTGCGTACCGCTCGTGACTGGCAAAAATGCGGCCGTCCCCAATATATGATTCCAAATCGTGAATTGTGGAACAATCAGATTGCGACATTACGTGTCTTTAAATACCTGGTTGCTGCCAAAGTACTTACTGACTTTGAAGTGACCTCCGTTTACCGGGATTTGCCACTTAACCAATGTGCCGGTGGTGCAAATTCGTCACGCCACTTATTTAATTCGGCGATCGATTTCCGTATTGGGCCTGAAGTGCCCCAAGCAGAAGATTATGCATTTATTGAAAATAGCAAATTTAAATTATGTCAATTCTGGGTGCAGTACGGACAAAGCCTGAATATGGGGCTGGGTCTGTATGCTTCTGGTCAAATCCATATTGATACTCAAGGGTACCGCACCTGGGGTCCAGACCACTCACGCCACAGCTCGATGTGTAATTTTTAAAATCATGTATTGTGGTAAAAAAGAGATCCTACTGATCTCTTTTTTATTGCCCTATTTTCAATAAATCAAAACGATAAATTGCACTCTGAATGGAAAGGTTTAAAATGCATGCATCGCAACACAGGTGACCAAACTATGCAACAAATGTGGACAGAGATTGATGCTTACATCGATGCACATTTAATTCCAGAAGACCCCATTCTGCAACAGACATTAAAAAATACTGAAGATAAAGGTTTTCCAGATCACCTTGCCGTCGCGCCTAATCAGGGCATGCTGCTGCAAATGCTTATTCAAATGAACAAGTGCAAGCGTGTGCTTGAATTGGGTACTTTTGCTGCCTACAGTACCATGTGGCTTGCACGTGCCCTGCCTGAGAATGGTTATATCCTGACCATTGAAGGTCGTGATACCCATGCAGCCTTGGGACAAGAAAATATTGATAATGCCAAACTTCCACAGACTATTGATCTTAAAGTTGGCCGTGCTGCAGATGTATTAAAGGCATTACCTGACAATTTTGAACCTTTTGACTTTGTGTTTATTGATGCCGACAAACAGAGTTATCCTGAGTATTTGGAACTTAGCTTAAACCTGTCACATTCAGGGACCATTATTGTGCTGGATAATGTAATTCGCGCTGGTGATATCATTAACCCCGACAATCACAAACCAAGTATTGAAGGTATTCGTGATATGTTTTCTGCTATGCAAGACCATCCTCGAATTCTGTCCTGTACCGCCTTACAAACAGTTGGAAGCAAAGGACATGATGGCTTTGCTATCGCCATAGTGAAATAATATGACACAAAGGTTAAAAAACAATCTTTTTGTTTTTTTATTTATTTATTAGCCATTTACAAATACTGTCCATATAGTTATCCACAAGTTATGCGGATAACTATGACCAATTATTAAGCGTATTTGTAAAGTATTGATAATACTTATTTCACCACCAATAACGGTACGCTTGAATTTCGGAATATACTGGTTGCCACGCTACCCAAAAAGAATTGGCGAATTTTACTGTGACTAAATGCACCAAGTAATATCAGTTGTATCCCATGTTCGCTTTGGTATTCAAGTATATTTTCCGAAACATCGCCATAACGGTATTCAGTCACCACATCAAGGCCAGCATCACGTAAATACTGTGAAGGCTCATTTAGGATTTCCGGATGATCACCGACATATAGCAGATGGCATTGCAATAATTTTAATAAATCACTTTGCGCTACACGTTTCATCAAATTGACACAGGTCGGTGAATATTCATAGGCAAAAATAAATCGGGTTGGTGGCTTAAACTGTTCTCCAACTGTCATGATTGTACATTTTGCACCACGAATAAAATTTTCGACATTACTGCCGATCGGCTTGTTTCGTTCCGCAGAGCGCTCCCCGACGCGGCCAATAATGGCTATGTCATCTTCTTTAAGCACATGAAAGCTTTGTTCTAAAAAATCGCCTTTTTCTTGCAGATGCGAGGCACTAATCTGATATTTTTGCTGAATCATTTCAGAAATGTGATTTAAAAGATTATTACTGTAATCCAGTGCCAGTTCACTTTGTTTTTGTTCAAGTTCTGCCAGTTCTTTCAGTAACATTGCATTACTTTCAAAACCAATTACCCCACTGATTTCACCCAAATGATAACTGGCTGGGTAATAGTCTAAAACCTGTAATAATACCAATTCACGTTGTGTCTGCTTCGCAACCCATGCCGCAGCTTCAGCAACTGCATTTACACATGGAGAAGAATCAATACAAGCGATTACACGTTTCATTTTCGCCTCGCTTTTCGCCCATACAGGCTGTAAGTCTAATTGTTATTTTTAACTTAGCATATCTCTTTGTCACTGTGCATGCTTTTATGTAATTAAACTTACTCGCTGATTCATATTCATTTTATTGAAATTTTTTAATCCCGATGACGTATAAATATTGCAGGATTACCCACAACAATAGTTTCCTTTTCAACATTTTTGGTAACCATACTATTCATGCCGACAATGGCATGAGCATCAATCTTTACACCATCTTTAACTCCAACATGCGCCCCTAACCAGACATCCTGCCCCACTTCGATGCCTTGCGAACGTACCGGTTGCTGGTAAATGGGCTGTGTCAGTTCCATACCATGGTCAAAGGCATACAGATGGCAGTATGCGGCCATACGAACCTGATCATGCAGCTTAATCCCTGCTCTGCCACCATCCAGAATACAATGATGGTTGATCGCGACTTCATTGCCAATTTCTAAAGGCCCATGTAGCGTGCAATCTGCGGCAATGAAAGTATTATCACCAATGCTGATCTTGCGACCCGGCTCGGCAAAAATATGGGCCAAGGGTGAAATAAAACAATTTTCACCAATCTCGACAGTTTCCATTTCCATTAAATAAGCTTGATATTCTTTTTGCCATTCCTCAGCCCAACCGCGATTTTTCGGTTTTAATGACCAATATAGCCAGGGCATATAATTTAAACGGTGCTTATGCTGTTCACGATATTTTAATAGTGGGTCTTGCTCAGTCATGGTCTGGCTCTTCCACAATTTTAAGTTGTTCACGGCCGCGAGTTACATCCTGAATTTTCAGTGCAAAAGGCTGAATTTGATGGACTTGTAACAGGGCTTCGACCTGTACACCTGTGGCAGTATATTGTTCCTGAAATTCGATATGTTGCTGGTTCAGCTCATATTGAAAGATGGCCCATTCATTAAACTGACAGGAAAAACTGACCTTTTTCTTTTCAATCAGTTCGATTTTTTCCGCCAGTAACAAGCACTGCCCTGCACAACCGCCATAGGCACGCACCAGACCGCCAGTTCCGAGCTTAATGCCCCCATACCAGCGATTGACCAGAACGATGATATTGGTCAATTCATTGCCTTCAATTGTGGCCAGAATTGGTCTTCCCGCAGTGCCTGATGGTTCACCATCATCATTAAAACGGACATTATGACCAATTTTCCATGCCCAACACTGATGTGTCGTGGTGATATCTTTATGCAGCTCCAAAAAGTCTTTTACTGCCTGTTCATTTTCTACAGGAGCAGCAATTGCCTGAAAACGACTTTTCTTAATGTCTTCTTCAAAAGTAACTGGGGATGCAATCGTAAATGGCATAAATCTAGAATAAATAACAACACAGCGGCAGTATAGCCTGTTTTGAACAGCTTGCAGATACAAAAAAAACCTTCTATAAAAGAAGGTTTTTAGATTAAAAAAGTATTTTAAGTTAAATGATGCTGTAATTTATAAGATTAGATCAGTCTGATTAAACTTTAATTAAACTGTAAAATCTTCACCCAAATAGACTTTACGTACAGTTTCATTTTCCAGTACGTCTTGCGGTGTGCCTTCCGCAATCACTGCACCTTCACTGACAATATATGCATGCTCACAAATCGCTAAAGTTTCACGTACATTATGATCGGTGATCAATACACCAATTCCACGGTCTTTCAGGTTACGAATAATATCCTTGATATCACCGACAGAGATTGGGTCGACCCCGGCAAAAGGTTCATCCAGTAACATAAACTTAGGATCGGCAGCCAAAGCACGGGCAATTTCAGCACGGCGTCGTTCACCACCCGACACGCTCATTCCCAATGAATCTTTAATATGGCTGATTTTAAAGTCAGCCAGCAATTCATTTAAACGCTGCTGACGTTGCTGTTTGTTCAAATCCTTACGGGTTTCCAGAATCGCCATGATGTTTTCAGAAATTGTCAGTTTTCTAAAAATAGAAGCTTCTTGTGGTAAATAACCAATACCTTTACGGGCTCGTTCATGCATGGCCAAATCTGAGAGATCGAGATCATCTAAATGAATCTCACCTTTGTCCATACGAACCAAACCCACCACCATATAGAAACTTGTGGTTTTACCTGCACCATTCGGACCAAGCAAGCCTACAATCTGCCCACTCTGCATCTGGAAAGACACATCCTTGACGACCCATCTTTTACTATAGTTTTTTGCAAGGTGCTTAATACACAACGTTTGAGGCTGGTTGAGTGATTGATCCATTAATCACGTGCTCCCGGGAAAGATTTTGAGCTTGATGGCGGAATAACAATTTGCACACGGCCTGAAGATGAGCCGGTATTGTTTGGTGTGCCCGTTGCTTCTACATCACCCTTGTTCATGCTGTATTTCAAGGTATTACCTCGAATACTGGCCCCATCTTGCTGTAACCATGCACCGCCAGTCAGAGTGATGATACCGGTTTCGGCATTATATAAAATCTTTTGTGCCTGACCTTTGGCCAAGCCTTTATTGACATCGGTTTTTTGCTGGAAACGTGCAGGACCGCCACTCGCGGTAATGGTGCTGATTTGTTTTTGACTGTTCAGATTTGCCACAATTGAATTGGCTTGCAACTTCATGCTGCCCTGTTCAATGATGACATTACCGGTATAAGTGGTCACACCTGTTTTTTCATTATAGGTGGCACGGTCAGCGACCAATGAAATAGGCTGATTTCGGTCAGAAGGAATGGCAAATGCCGCTGCCGACGAGAATACAACCAAACCGACTAAAGCTGCTTGCTTAAGCAAGGTTTTAGACAATGTAAGCTTAAGATTTTGGTTCATATTTTCCTCGAATATTAAAAAATTCGTATTGACCGTCATTTAAATTGGCTTTCAGACCTTGGCTCACGAATTCAGCTTGCGGAGATTCCACCACTACCTGTTTATCTGTTTCAATTACCCGGGTTTCAGGATATCCGGTTAATTCTTGAGTCCGAAACTGCATTTGACCTTGTTGCATCAGCTTGGTTGCCACTACATTCCCTGACAAAACCACGCGTTCATTATCATCATAGCTATTTGCAACTTGGGCATAAAAAGTCGCATCTACTGCGCCGTTCTTATACATTGAGGCATTGAGGTTGGTCAGTTTTGCCGTTTCTTTTTGCAGATCCTGTTCCAGACGATCCACCTGGGCACGGACATGCAAATTACCGTTATCATCGGTTTGAGTCAGGTTAATTTTTTCAGCGGAATAGGTCATGCTTCTAGCTGAGTCAACCTCAAGCTTGTTACCCTTACCGCTGTAATAGTAGTAACCACCACTTATAGCTGCAATGGCTATAGCAGTTACATATAAAACTTTTGTATCCATAAGTGGGGTACTTAACTCAAATTCAATGGATTATTTAATAATTAATGTGGGACAGCGGTATATTTTTCAAGAAGCTCTTCATAAGCTCCTTTGGCCGTTAAAATCATGTCACAGATTTCACGCACCGCACCACGACCACCCATGGCCTGTGTGACCAGATCTGCACGGCGTCGAACTTCGACATGTCCATTCGGTACCGTCACTTTCATGCCTGCAATCGCAAATGCCGAAAGATCAGGCCAGTCGTCGCCCATATACAAACAATCTTCTGGAGCAACATTCAATTGGGCACAGGCTTCACGTAATGCAACACCTTTATCTTCACGGCCCTGAAAAACCAGGTCTACGCCTAAGTCAGACATGCGCTTTTCCACAATATTACTTTTACGTCCAGTAATAATAATGACTTTCACACCTGCTTTCTGTACAAGTTTCATGCCCAAACCGTCACGAATATCAAAAGACTTGATTTCATCACCGGTATTGGTCAAGGTGACGAAACCATCACTCAGAATCCCGTCGACATCAAGAACCAAGGCTTCAACATGACGCGCCTGTTCCAATAAAATATAAGATGCCATTTATTAATTTACCCCGGCTTGAATCAAGTCATGCATGCTAATCACACCAATGACCTTATTTACACTATCTACGACAACAAATTGATTGATTTTCTTTTCGTTCATTCGCTCTAAAGCTTCAACCGCACGAGCGTCTTGTGAAATGGTTAAAGGATTTTTAGTCATGACTTCAGCAACAGCCAAGTTCACATCAAAACCCTGCTGCTTATCAATTAGGCGACGTAAATCTCCATCGGTAAAAATACCCAATAGAACGTCATTTTGATCCACAATTGTGGTTAAACCTAGGCGTTTATTTGAAATTTCGTATAGAACCTGATTCATTGGTGTATCTGGAGATACTTTTGGCAATTCTGTGCCTGTATGCATAAGGTGTTTGACATGTAGCAACAAACGTTTGCCCAAAGCACCGGCTGGATGAGACAGGGCAAAATCATCGGCAGTAAAGCCACGTGCATCAAGTAAGGCAACCGCCAAGGCATCGCCTAAAGCCAAAGTTGCAGTGGTACTTGAGGTCGGCGCCAGACCCAGTGGACAGGCTTCCTGGATATTTCCCAAGGTTAAAGCCACATCGGCATTTTGCGGCATCGGTCCTTTGTCATCACCACTAATGGTAATTAAAGGAATTTCCAAGCGTTTGATTAATGGCATGAGCATCATAATTTCGTCGCTCTTGCCCGAATTTGAAATAGCGATTAACACATCACCAGGAACCAGCATGCCCAGGTCGCCATGTCCTGCTTCACCTGGGTGCATAAAGAATGATGGCGTACCTGTAGAGGCAAAGGTTGCTGCCATTTTACGGCCAATATGCCCAGACTTTCCCATACCGGTAATGACTAAACGCCCTCGGCACTGCAAAATAATTTCGCAGGCACGGCTAAAACGTTCATCAATTTGCGTCGCCAATACTTCTAGCGCTTGTTCTTCTATACGCAAAGTTTCTAATGCGACTTTTTGAAAGTCTATTTGATTTGGCATATTTGGTGGGTTCAAAGTAGGTTTACCTTAACTCTATATAGAGTTGACTCAGTCTAGCAAAAAATAATTTTCGCAATTTTATCATATCTATGCAAATGGCACGTTTTAATATGTATAAGATTTCATGAATTGTGCAGAAATTATGGTTTGTGGATAAAAAGAATATATCCCTATTCTTCTCATTTCACATAAATTGGAATGATTGCTGATTCAATTTTTATCCCCTAATCTTTTTAAGTCATTATTTTAATTTAAGCGGAGTATAGCATTGCACCTGCCACAAACTGAGAATGTCCACCTTTTGATGTTTCCACAGAACGATCCTGCTAAAAAAATCCTGCATTTTTTCGTTTTAACTTTATGAAAAAAAATGCTTAGGTTAAGATGAGCCATCTTTTGGTAGAAACAATTTGAAGACCTATGCAACCTTTTGTTCTATATAACTCAGAGCAACGTAAAAAAGTAGAATTCGTACCTCGTAAAGAAGGTCATATTGACATGTATGTCTGCGGTATGACCGTATATGATTACTGTCATATTGGTCATGCTCGAGTTATGGTTGCATTTGACTACATTATCCGTTTCCTGCGCAGTCAGGGCTGGAATGTAAAATACGTACGTAATATCACCGATATTGATGACAAAATCATCAAACGTGCCAATGAAAATGGCGAAAGCATTACTGCATTGACCGATCGTTTTATCAAAGCCATGAACGAAGATGCTGAGAATCTGGGCTGTCTGCATCCAGATGAAGCTCCTCGTGCGACGGATTATATTGACCAGATGCAAAACATGATTGGCAACCTGGTCAATAATGGCACGGCTTATCCATCTGCAAATGGCGATGTTTATTTTGAAGTAGAAAAGTTTGTCAAATATGGTCGTCTCTCAGGCCGTAAACTGGAAGATATGCAGGCTGGCGCCTCTGAACGTGTCGATGTTGAAGTAGAAAAGAAACATCCTTTTGACTTTGTGCTGTGGAAACATGCCAAAGAAAATGAACCTTCATGGGCTTCACCTTGGGGCAATGGCCGTCCGGGCTGGCATATTGAATGTTCAGCCATGTCAACCTGCTGCCTAGGCAATCATTTTGACATTCATGGTGGCGGTTCAGATTTAACTTTCCCGCATCATGAAAATGAAATTGCGCAATCGGAAGCCTCAACTGGTGAACAGTATGTCAATTACTGGATGCATGTCGGCTTTATTAATGTCGACGGCGAAAAAATGTCGAAGTCTTTAGGCAACTTCTTCACCATTCGCGATGTCATGGATAAGTTCCATCCTGAAGTGATCCGTTTCTTTATTGTCTCTTCGCATTACCGCAGCCCTGTCAACTTCTCTGACACCGCTTTAAAAGAAGCAAAAAATACCCTTTCCCGTTTCTATCATTCATTTAAGGCGTATCAGCAAGCCTATGGTGAAAAAACTGTAGATAGTTTAGACGATGCTTTGGTTGAGCGTTTTAATGCAGCCATGCGCGATGATTTTAATACCGCTGAAGCGATTGCCGTATTATTTGAAATCAATAAAGAATTGAACCGTGCAGTGAAAGATGAAAATGCCGAACAGGCTACGGTGTATTATTCTACTTTACGTCACTTGACTAATATTTTAGGTTTGGTACAGCACAATGTAGATGATTTCTTGAAATCTGATATTGGTCAGGAAGCATTAGGCTTGTCAGAACAACAGATTGAAGATTTGATTCAGCAACGTAAAGATGCAAAAAAGGCCAAGGAATTTGCTAAAGCCGATGAAATTCGCCAGTCTTTGCTCGATCAAGGCGTGGTTCTGGAAGATACCCGTCAAGGAACAATTTGGCGTCGTGCTGATTAATTAAACATTTGGAAGCATAAAGAGTTGACAGTTGAATTAAACTCTCTATAATTCACTTCCATATTGCGGGAATAGCTCAGTTGGTAGAGCATAACCTTGCCAAGGTTGGGGTCGGGAGTTCGAGTCTCCTTTCCCGCTCCAGAATACGAAAAAGCCCTTATCATTGATAAGGGCTTTTTTTTATAACCTAATTTTTATCATTTATTTTTTTAGGTAATTTGAGCCTCCAAGGAAGCTCAATATAAAAATAGGTTTGATGTTTAGTATTATAAATCAAAAGATAATTTTCAGATTTAATAAATATTTTAGTGAATTCATATGATTAATATTTTGCTGAATTAAGTATAAAAGATACATTTTTATCCTTTTCCCTTCCCTCATTCCAGCTATGTTAATCTTTGAACAGATAATGAATTTTGAAACAAGAGGATAGCATCATGGGTTACCAGCACATCTTAGTTTCTGTGGATGATTCCCCTATCTCTCTCGCTGCAGCTGACCAGGCAATGATGTTGGCTAAAGCCATGGGAAGTAAAGTGACCATCGTCAGTATTGTAGTTATCGATCCTTTAACCAGTGTCAGTTTTTATAAAAATGTACCTGGAGTCACAGATTATTTTATGGAAGCCAAAGCCCACGCTAAAAATATATTGGCTGAGCTAGCTGTCAGATTTTCTGAAGCAGGCATTACAGCAGAAACTAAACTTTTAGCCAAACAATCACCGAGTGAAGGCATTGCTGAACTTGCCGATGAATTAAATGCTGATTTAATTGTAGTCGGCTCGCATGGGCTTACAGGTTTGAAAAAGACTTTTATTGGCAGTATCGCACAAGACATTCTGACGGCAAGCCATGTTCCTGTACTTGTGGTCAAACACACCCATTCATAGTTTTTAATCCTGAATTAACCCACATCATGTGGGTTAATTGATTTATAGCGATTTAACATTTATAAAAATAAAAGCCAGAGTAATATCACCAAAATGACGATACTATTACGACCATAAACCAATACACATCGTCATGCTTGAAGCATAAACTTTGCTCACATCTTTTTTATAGATATGCAAAGAGTAAAACATGTCACAACAAGATTATGAAAATGGATTAAAAGTTCGTACTGAAGTCATGGGCGAGACTTTTGTAAAACGTGCACAGGACAATACCGTACCCTTTACCCAGCCCTTACAAGACTGGATTAATGAACATGCTTGGGGTTCAACCTGGCAACGTGAAGGCGTACTACCGCGCAAATATCGTTCACTAATTACCATTGCCTTTTTGACCGCACAAAAAAGCCCCACCGAACTTAAGGGTCATGTACGCGGAGCTTTAAATAACGGCGCAACTGTAGAAGAAATTCAGGAAGTCCTGCTTCACAGCTTGCCTTATTGTGGCGCACCTGCCACTCAGGAAGCCTTCCGTGCTGCTCTCGAAGTCATCAATGAATATCAAAAACCTGAATAGGCGTGTTTTAGTTTTTTTGCTTGATTTTTATAGAAATAGCTTAAGTATTTTATGATTCAGCCTGGTTAGACTATTCTGAACTTAGGCTATTTCACTTTTAATGGCCTGAGTCATTTAGACACATCCATCTGAACGTTTTATTGAGGCTGCAATTTCCCTTGACTGAGCTGCAAAGTTTCAGCCTGTAAATATTCCAGTTCTTCTTTATGATGGGTGACATAGATCATCGGCACATCCAGCTCATCTTTCATCCGTTTTAAAAATGGTAAAATCTGCTGTTTTAACTGACTATCTAATCCGGTAAGTGGTTCATCTAGCAGCAATAGATTTGGTGAAGATAATAGCGCCCGGCCTATCGAGACGCGCTGCGCCTCGCCTCCTGAAAGCTGATGTGCTTTACGTTGAAGCAGGGATTTTAATTCCAACAACGCTACAATGTCATCAAACTGGAATTTTCGTTCCGATGCAGCCAGCATTTTTTCTGCATAGCACAAATTCTGTTTTACATTTAGATGCGGAAATAGCAAAGCCTGCTGAAAAATCAAAGCGATTTTGCGTTGATGCATTGGCAGCTGAATGTTTTTCCGGGTGTCGACCAATATATGCTGATTAAACTGGATATAACCCTGAGTAGGCTTTAATAATCCCACAATATTTTTTAACAAAGTGCTTTTGCCACAACCCGAAGCACCAACAATGCCCAAAAGTGACTGCTGCATCTCCAGTTCAATATTCAACAGGCAATTATCTTGTTGATATTGAAATGCACATTTCAACATTTCAAGCTCCCAATTTGCGTTGATATTTTTGCAGAATAAAGTAATTGGCAATTAAGGTGCTAAAAGCCAAAATGAGTGATAAAGCCACCAGTCGCATTGCCATATCTTCACCATTGGGTTGTTGCAGCAAGGAATAAATTGCGATGGGAATGGTGCGGGTTTCATCCGGAATATTGCCCACAAAAGTAATGGTGGCACCAAACTCCCCCAGGCTGCGGCTGAAACACAAAATGCTGCCCATCAGGATGCCGGGAATAGCCAGCGGCAAATTGATACTGAAAAACACCCTCCACGGCGCTGCTCCCAGCGAACCGGCAATCTGTTCCAGCTGCTGGTTCATCAGCTGAAAGGAAAGCCGAATCGGTTGCACCATAAGGGGAAATGCCACAATCATCGATGCCAATACTGCCCCTTTCCAGTTAAAGGCCAGCTGTATGCCCAGTGTGTGCAGATATTTTCCAATAATTCCCTGATTGCCAAATAACACCAGCAGCAAATAGCCCAATACGACTGGAGGCAAAACCATCGGAAGCTGTAATAGTGCTTCAACCAGAAACTTAAGCCGAAATTCATGCCGTGCCAACATCCAGGCCAAAGCAACAGCAAAAGGCAAGCAGAACAAAGTCGCAAAGCTTGCTACTTTGGCAGATAAATACAGCGCAGCGAGTTCCTCTGGACTTAACATCTTTTAGCCATCTCCCCCGTGATCTGCCTAAGATTTCAGGCTAAAACCATATTTTTTAAATACTGCTTTGGCTTGAGCACTTTTTTCCACAAACTGTTCAAATTGCACTGCCTCTTTATTCTTTTCGCCCTGCTTGGTTAAAGCCAGTGGATACGCAATCGGGCTATGTGAGTTTGCCGGAAAAGTACCGATGATTTTTACTTTCTGGCTGATCAAGGCATCGGTTTTATAGACGATCCCCACTTCACATTCACCACGCTCAACAAAAGCCAAGGCCGAGCGCACATCATCCGTTCCGACAATCCGTCCATTTAAGCTATTCAGCCAGTTCAGTTTAATCAGGCTCTGTTTAGCATATTTACCCGCAGGCACAGATTCCATTTGTCCTGTGCATAAATGTCCTTTAAACGCTTGGGCAAACTTAAAATTGGACTGTGGCTTAAATGAAATATTTAAATTTTTTGGACTGATGGCCACAAGCTGGTTAAACAATAGAGGTCGAACCACAGCTGCATTGACCATTTTGTTTTGCACTAGATAACTCATCCAGTCCTGATCGGCCGAGAAAAATACATCACTGCTCGCCCCAGCCTGTACCTGTTTGGCCAAAGCTGAAGATGCACCAAATACCGGTACAATTTTTGTTTGAGGATGTTTGGCCTGGTAAATATGGGCAATATCGGTCATGGCATTGCTCAGACTGGCCGCAGCATAAATTTTCACTGTTCCGGCATGGGTTGCAGAAAATATCGATGCAAAACAAACTGATAAAAACAGAAAATTTTTCATGTGCATTTTCCTCATCAGTGAATAAATAAGCCTTGGACGATATCCCCTTCAGCCAAACTTTGCCCTGCGGGAATACGCACCAGACAATTGGCCTGCATTAAATTGCTCAGCATATGGGATTGCTGTTTGGACAGACTTTTTACTTTTAAAACCGACTGGTCAAAACTGGCGGACATTCTTAAAAAACGTTCTCTGCTGTCCATTTTTAAATCATGGGTGAGTACTGCACTAAACCAGTTGGGCTGCTGCTTTTGTCCTTGTAAGGCATTTAATAAAGTTGCCGTATAAATTTGCATGCCTACATAGACTGCTGCGGGATTGCCCGGTAGTCCCAATAAATAGCAACTTGTTCGGTCATTTCGGGTTAATTCTGCAAAGAACATCGGCTTGCCCGGTTTCTGTTTCACTTTCCAGAACAGCTGTTCAAAGCCTAAATCCAGTGCTACCGGTCGAATAAAATCATAATCTCCAACCGATACTCCGCCGGTGGTTAAAATCAGGTAATGACTTTCCGATAATTCCTGAATGAGTGCCTGAACTGCATCTTCTGTATCTGCGACATGGAATATTTCAACCTGTTGCCCTGCATTTTGAAACCATGCTTCAATCAAAGGCCCATTGGCATCGAAAATTTTTCCTGCTGTAAAGTCAGCTACACTTTCTGCGACCTCATCTCCAGTAATCACCACTGCAACTTTAGGATATTGAAAAACTTCAATGCCTTGAATGCCCGCCATACTTAAAGAGGCGATTGCACCTACAGACAGTTGTTGTCCTTTATTTGCCAATAATTGTCCAACTGAAATTTCTTCACCCACATCACGAATGTCGGCATTGGCTTTTAAGTGTTCCGTTATTTCAATTTTGCCTGAATCGATGAGCTTGACAATTTCCTGACGCGCCACCATGGTGGTTCCAAATGGAATTTTGGCACCGGTAAAAATCCGTACCGCTTGCCCATCTTGGAGTCGCAGTTCATCCTGTTGACCCGCCCGAATTTCACCGATCAGTTCAAATTCACTATGCGGCTCAATTGCAGACTGGGCAGATAGCGCATAACCATCTACCGCACTTTGCGAAAATAAGGGCAGATTGATGGCAGCATACACATCTTGCGCCAAATAGCGGTTTAAAGCCCGATTTAGGCCAAGACTTTCCGTGGCGAGGCTCTTGGTCTTCTGCAAAATTAAATTTAAGGCCTGATCTACCGTAATCAGGCCTTGTTCTGCTCCGCACCCAGACATTATGCTATTCATTGATAACCGCCTTGATGTGGAATATTTTTTTGCACATCAAATAAATGCACCAATGCAGGCAGCACGGCAATTAAGGATTCTTTGGCGCCTTGGCGACTTCCCGGCAAGGTCATGACTAGGCTGTTATCAATATAACCGGCCACACCGCGACTTAAGGCCGCATAAGGTGTACGTTTTTGACCAAAACTACGCGATGCTTCCATCAGTCCTGGAATCTCACGTTTTAATAAAGGCTGAATGGTTTCGACAGTTAAGTCTTTCGGCCCCAGCCCTGTTCCACCTACGGTTAGAATCAGCGGATAGTCATTTTTTTGCTGTTCAATCAGTGCCAGCAACTGTTCAGGGCTGTCAGGAATGACGCAGTAAGCAATATTGCTAAAATTGGCTTCCTGCAAGATTTCCAGCACATTTTGCCCTGCCGTATCCGGCTTTTTGCCTGCGGCCACGGTATCCGACAGCACAATGATAGACGCCGGCAAAGATTCTTTTAAGGCACGGGTAAAATGGGACTTGCCGCCTTTTTTCTTTTGTAATTTAACCTGATCCAGACATAGGTCTTCCGGTTCACAATGCGGTTTCAGCATGTCATACAAGGTTAACCCAGCCAGACTGACTGCGGTCAAAGCTTCCATTTCCACCCCGGTCGGCCCAATGGTTTCCACCGTGGCAATAATTTCCACATGTGCATCAAACAGTTCATATTCCACATCGGCACGGTAAATCGGTAGCGGATGACATAGCGGAATCAGTTCATCGGTACGTTTCGCCGCTAAAATTCCGGCAATCCGTGCAGTTTTCAGTGCATCACCTTTTTCAGTATTGCCATTACGTAACAACTCAATGCAATGTGGCGGTGCATGCAGAATCCCTGTGGCCACTGCAGTCCGATAACTCTCTGCTTTCATCCCAACATTTTTCATTGCATCTTTCCTGAATTCATTTTTACTTTAAATATTGCTGTTGACTGACATCTACTCGGGTTCAATAAGTAGATTAATCTGCTTTTAATGATGACAATGTGCATGATCAGCGTGTGCAGATTGTTTATCTGTATATGGTTTATCTGCATGATGATGTGCGTGCCCCTGCTGCGCTGTATCTTTACGGATACAGCAACCTTCTACATATTGGCTGCTGCCATCCATGTAAAATTCTTCTTTCCATACCGGAACTTCATGTTTTACCCGTTCAACGGCTTCTTCACAGGCAGCAAAGGCTTCGTGGCGATGTGCAGCATAGGCAATGGCAATAATGGCCTTTTCCCCAATATCCAAAGCGCCAATCCGGTGAATTACTCGCACATAAGAAACCGTATATTTGGCTTGAATCTCCTGCTCGATCTGACGGATCATTTTTTCCGCGACAGGTGCATAAGCGGTATATTTCAGCGCTTTAACCGCTTTACCTTCATGATGATTACGCACGGTTCCAATAAACACGCCAATCCCGCCACATTCAGGAAAATGTTCAATCGGGTCAAAGCTGTCTAGGCTTAAGGCGGTATCCTGAATTCTGGAAAATGTTTTCAATACTGTCATTTCAACCTCCGGCCACTGGGGACAACAGCACGAGGGTACTGTCTGCATTCAACTGGGTTTGACGTGGAATAATGTCCTCACCGATGGCACAGGCACAGCGTTCAAGCATGGTAAAAGCTGCCGGATAATCCTGTCCGACTTGTACTAAAACCTCGGCAACAGTGCTCCGAGCACTGCATAACAGGGCTAAATTTGCGGGTAACTGTCGTTCTACCGCACCGAAGGCTTCAATTTGAATTTTGATCTGTGGCATTTCAACCTCCAATCATATGCATGCTGATTTTACGGGATGGCTCATTTTTCAAGCGTTGTTGAATGGCATGAAAGCCCTGTTCTTTATTCCAGATATAATTTGATACAGTGCGATGCAAGCCCAGTTCACTCAAAGGTGTAGATGCAGCCAGGGCTTTAATTTCAGTTTTTAGCTGCAAACCTTGCGGTGCAAACAGGCAGTTATAAAATTCGCCTTGTGCGGTTAAACGCAGCCGATCACAGCTGCCACAAAATGAATGGGTAATGGTAGAAATAATGCCAATTGGATGACCATCAATCAGATATTGTCTTGCCGGATCGGAAGTCGAATGAGCTGCATGATGCTCTTGGCTAGTCACGATAAATTCAGTGCTTAGGGTATCTAAAATCTGCTGTTCGCTGACCACATGTGCAGTCGACCATTTACGCTCACCGTCCAGTGGCATAAATTCAATAAAACGGAGCTGGATATTTTGCTCAACGGACCAGCGTGCCAACGGCAAAATCTGATTGTCATTGATGCCGTTCATCAATACGCTATTGATCTTGATAGGCAAACCGACCTCTTGTGCTGCACGAATTCCGGCAAGTACGGGGCTTAAATCTTTTTGGGTCAGCTGTTTAAATTGATCAGCATCCAGACTGTCCAGACTGATGTTCAAATCATCCAGTCCGGCCTGTTTTAAAGCCTGTGCATATTGTTTGAGATAATGACCATTGCTGGTCATGGAGATGCGTTTCAGTCCCAAGGGTTTCAGGTTTTGCAGTTGTGCCACAAAATGCACTACCCCTTGACGCATTAAAGGCTCTCCCCCGGTAATGCGAATCGCTTCTATGCCACGATGCACCATAAAAGCACAAAAATGATAAAGCTCTTCAAAACTGAGCAAGTCGTGTTTTTTCATCCATTCAGGATGTTCCGGCATGCAATAGGCACACTTAAAATTACAGCGATCGGTCACTGAAATTCGCAATTTACGCTTGCTTCGACCAAACTGATCGACAAATCGCGCATCGGTTTCAAGTTCTGTCATCATATTCATGTGGAACATCCATCTTCAGGCATCTTGTTGTAATTGCACAGATGTTGTGCGCAAGATTTAAAGTGCCCAATCTTGTTATTGTTAGAATTGCAATAAGTGTTCCAACTTTGTGCCAAAGGCAAAAGATTCTGTTTTAATGCAGAAATTTAAGTTGTTGATGCTGCTGTAGCTCATCCAGTGAATTAATGCTGTGAAAAAATAGGGCACGATTTTTAAAACTTGCTACTTGGGCGTGCAAGTCGGCAAAACAGTGTTTTAGACTGCGCTGTTTTTGTTCGAGATGATTGATAAAGGTAGGTAGACTACTGCGTTTAAGCAGACAAAATGGATACAGGGCCGTACCATTAATTTCCACATAGGCCACCTCTGCCAGACTGTTTTTCGCCAAAACCTGATGCAACTTGAGTAGAACTCGTGAAGGGATATAGGTCACATCGCAGGGGACAAATAGCACATAGTCGGCCTGTACATGTGCCCAAGCGCTTTTCATGCCCATCAGTGGACCTAAAAAGCCGCTTTCATCATCCTGATAGCAATGAATGCTGGGAATAATTTTCTGGTAAATCGAATCATCCCGGTGGCTGTTAATCCAGACGTGCGCTACATCGGATTTTAACTGTTGATGGATTTTGATCAGTTGAATCTGGTCATCAAATTTCTGTAGCAGCTTATTGATGCCATTCATGCGCCGTGCCTGCCCCCCAGCTAAAATCACCAGATCGGTGCTGGGATAAACAGCATTTTTTAATGTTTTTCTCATTCTACCGCCTCCATTTGACAGGCTTTAATCAGGCCACGAATTTCAGGCAAACATGAACCGCAGTTACCGCCCGCTTTTAGGCATGCAGTAACCTGTTTTTCATCAGTGATATTTTTGGTTTTGATGGTATCAATAATTCGGTTTTTACCGACTTTAAAACAGCTACAGACCAGTGGACCTTCATTGTTCGCCATCGACATTGGCTGTCCTGCCAGTAAGGCTTTACGGTGCATTGCACTTAAACGTTCACGCTTAAACAGGCTTGCGACCCAGTCGCGGTCTGGCAATAAAGCCTTCGGTGCAATATACAGGCTGGCAATCAAGTGCCCATCCTTCAACACCACACTGTGACTGATATGCGCAGTTTGATCTTCAATGTTCAGCCATTCAAAACTTTCATCCTGAAACGGCAACAGCTCTTTTAACTGTTCAGTGGTCTGGGTAAATTTTTTACGGTCGGCCAGTTCATAACGCACAGCTTTGGCGGTGGTGATTTTGGTCCACCACACGGTATTTTGAATGGAAGATTGCACGATCTTTTCAAAACCCTGACGCACATAAAATACGCCTTGCCACTGGCTATAAAATGGGTGAATGATCACCGGGGTATGCTTAAATTCGGGTTCACCGGAAATGGCATCCACCACTGGATTAACGACCTTGCCAATCCGTGCATCCGATGCCACCTGATCATTCCAGTGAATCGGTGCAAAGACTTGTCCACGGCGAATGTTGTCACTCACCGTGGCACGAAGTACACAATTGCCCCACTTCGATTTAACTTCCACCAGCTCGCCATCTTTCACCCCATATTTCAAAGCATCATGCGGATGAATTTCACAATACGGCTCGGCGCGATGGCTAGCTAAATTGGCAGAGAGTCCGGTACGGCTCATGGTGTGCCACTGGTCACGAATCCGTCCGGTATTCAAAACCAGTGGAAACTCATTACAGGTTTGATGAACCGGATTTACCGCCGAAATAGCAATAAATTTGGCTTTAGCATCAGCATGACTAAATTGCCCTTTGGAATATAATCGAGCTACAGAGCCATCTGCCTGATCTTTGTTCCAGACTGGCCATTGCACCGGTTGCAGATCATCATATTCAACTGTATTTAAATCGCTTAAACCGCTTAGATTGAAATAACGGAAATTTTCCACTTCATGGCGATGGGCCAAGTCTGAGTTTTGTTCAGCCGACAATTGCGCATGTTCCAGGAAAATTTCATGACTATTTTTAAAATCAAAGCCATTGAAACCTAATTTTTTTGCGACCTGACTGATCGCCCACCAATCCACTTTCGCCTCTAGCGGTGCATCTAAAAAAGCACGCTGTCTGGAAATACGGCGTTCAGAGTTGGTGACAGTACCGTCTTTTTCACCCCAGCCCAGTGCAGGTAACAGCACATCGGCATATTGCGTGGTATCGGTGTCCTGACAAATATCGGACACCACCACAAACTCGCATTTTTCCAGAGCACGTTTCACTTGATCTGCATCGGGCAAACTCACCACAGGATTGGTGGCCATAATCCAGATGGCTTTAATCTTGCCACTTTCTACAGCATGGAATAGATCAACCGCCTTGAAACCCGCTTGCTTGGCAATATAGGGACTTTGCCAGAAGTTTTGTACCAGCTGTTGATGGCTCGCATTTTCCAGTTCCAGATGTGCTGCCAGCATATTCGCTAATCCCCCCACTTCACGCCCGCCCATGGCATTCGGTTGCCCGGTCATGGAAAAAGGTGCAGCACCCTGTTTGCCAATTTTCCCCGTAAATAAATGACAGTTGGTAATGCTGTTGGCCTTGTTCACCCCTTGGGAGGACTGATTCACCCCCATAGAAAACAGGGTCATCACTTTTTCGGTTTGGGCAAATTTTTCATAGAAAGTTTGCAGTTTTTCAATAGAAATACCGGTGCGATGAGCTACATCTTCAATTGAGACTTCGCTTTGGCTTTGTGCTAAAGCCTGTTCTAAACCTTGCGTATATTGATCAATAAAATGTTGGTTAGCATGACCATTTTTAAATAGATATTGTAATAGGCCATTAAATAGAGCGACATCCTGCCCCGGTAAGATCGGCAAATGTAAATCCGCAGCTTCACAGGTGCTGGTAAAACGCGGATCAATCACCACCACAAACAGATCACGCTGTTCTTTGGCTTGCATGATGCGTTGATACAGCACCGGATGACACCATGCCGTATTAGAACCGACCAATACCACCATGTCGGTATGTTCAAAATCTGCATAGCTGGCTGGAACGATATCTTCACCAAAGGCACGTTTGTGTGCCGCAACTGCGGAAGACATACAGAGTCGTGAATTGGTGTCGATATTGGCCGTACCCAAATAACCTTTAACGAATTTATTCACCACATAATAGTCTTCCGTCAGCAATTGCCCGGACACATAAAAGGCAATACTGTCACGCCCGTATTGATCAATGTATTGCTGAAACTTATTGGCAATTAAATCTGTTGCGGTATTCCAATCAGTCTTTTCACGCTGATTCTTTCGGCCCAGCATTGGATGAAGAACACGTGTTTCCAGGCCAATGGTATCAGCCAAATTACTGCCTTTAATGCACAGTTTTCCATAGTTGGATGGATGATTTACATCCCCGGTAACCGAAACTTTTTGACCTAAAGCTGTGTCCTGTACAGTCGCAGTGACACCACAACCTACACCACAATAGGGACAGGTAGTGTGCGTGGTCTTAGTTTGTAATTCTGTGGAGCTATGCAGTTCCATCACAGGGATACTATTCATAGAGACTCCTTAAGTTTTGAAATATACAATTTGATTCATTTCAAATAGATTCATTACGACGGTGTCTTTTCAATAGAACTTATTTTTCTGGATTAACCTTCGGTTCAACCTACTTTTCTTTCGGGAAAAGTAGGCAAAACCATTGTCATCCGCAAAACTCGTTCACATCCGTCATTTAACAAAAAATTCGCAGAAACATTCATTTTCATATTTTGTCCTGACTCAAACAGTTGCGGATGACGTTTCCGCGTATCCTGTTTTTTGGTACATTACAAAATGGATTTTTCTTAACCTGCTTTTTTTAATGCAAAATCTTTACCAAACAGCAATTTATTACGAATATTACTGATTGGTGTTTGATCAGAAATCAGTTCTGCATACCAAGCCCCATCTTCAGTATCACCAAACAATACTGCACCAATCACCTTATCTTTTTGAATAATAATGCGTTTATAGATCTGACGTTTTTCATCATTCAAGATAATATCTTCGTAATCGTCCTGCGGTTCGCTATTTTCTAAATCAATTCGGCCTGCTGAAAATACATCACAGCCGCTGACCTTGAGCTGGGTTGGAACCGTCGGTGCCTTAAAGGTCAGGCTGCCATGCTCTGCCAAATGTGATGCACAAATGAAAGCCTGGCCCCAAAGTGGTTCAACCAGACCGAAGGTTTGATTACGATGCTCGATACATTCACCCACCGCATAAATACTTGGGTCAAAAGTTTGCATGGTGTCATTCACCATCACGCCACGGTTACAGCGCAAACCTGCACTTTGTGCCAATGCCATATTCGGGCGGATCCCGACAGCAAAAACCACCAGATCAGCCTCTAAAACAGTGCCATCTTTAAGTTTAATGTGGGTCACATGACTGTCTTCGCCAATCAATTGTTCTGTATTGGCTTGAGTAATGATGGTGATACCCTTCGCTTCAATACTTTGCCTTAACAAGCTGCTTGCACGGCTATCCAGTTGACGTTCCATGATGCGATCCATCAAATGTAAAACTGTCACATTCATGCCACGTTGTTTCAGGCCATAAGCCGCTTCAAGACCCAACAGACCACCACCAATCACCACGGCATTCTGTTTGGTTTTGCAGTAATCCAGCATGGTATTCACATCATAAATATCCCGGAAACTGAGCACGCCTTTCAAGTCACTACCCGAAATGGGTGGAACAAACGGTTTCGAACCGGTCGCCAGAATCAGACGGTCATAATCCACGATTTCGCCTTTTTCTGTATAGACCTGCTTACGCGGACGGTCGATTTTGACCGCAGCATCACCGGCAATAAAGCGAATACCCTTCTCTGCATACCAGGCATGCGAATGCAGCATGATGTCATCAATAGTTTTATCACCTGACAGGACTGGCGAGAGCATGATGCGATTATAGTTACCCCAAGGTTCTTCACCAATCACGGTCACTTCATAACGCTCGGGTGCCATGTCGAGTAGGTCTTCCAGGCAACGCATACCCGCCAGACCATTGCCCACCAATACCAGTTTCATCTTTTCCTGAGCGGTGCCATTGTTGGTGATATAGGTTTTTTGCGGCGTTGGATGAACCCAGACTTTGCCTTGTTCAATTTTGCTTGGAAATACCAGCAGCTTTTGGTCTTTATCTTCCAGGCAACGCCCAGTTGCCAGACTGAAATGCTGTTTATAAATTGGAGAGGCAACCACACGCTCACCTTGTAAATCACCCACAATCCCGCGTGACATCACAAAGGCTTGGCTAAACGGATCCTGATTACTTAAGGCATAAACACGTTTTTCATTGCCGACACGGAACAGCGCAATTTGTTGATCGTTGATCAATGCACCCACCCCGGTATTGGGCGTGATGTCATCCAGACTACACACTTCGACCCAATCCAGCTCATTGGTTTTATTCATCTCTTTAAATATTGTCATCTTCTTTCTCCTTTATTCTTTTAAGCTTCAACAACAGGAATACGGGTCACATCACGTTCAGCCTCGGTTTTTGGGCGGATTTGACCGCGAACCTCAGCGAATTGGATGTGTGGATCGTTTTGTTGTTCAACTTTTGCATTGATAAAGGTTTTAAAGCGTTTACGCACTTCCGGATCTTCCACCGCAGTGCGCCATTCATCCTGATAGGTGCCGACGACATGCTCCATACGGCGTTCCAGTTCAGCAGCAATGCCTAAAGAATCTTCAACCACAACAGCTTTAAGATAGTCCAGCCCGCCTTCCAGATTGTCGCGCCATACCGAAGTACGTTGCAGGCGATCAGCCGTTTGGATATAGAACATAAAGAAACGGTCGATATAACGAATCAGGGTTTGTGTATCCAGGTCAGATGCCAACAGTTCAGCATGACGAGGCTTCATGCCGCCATTACCGCAGACATACAGGTTCCAGCCTTTTTCAGTCGCAATCACGCCCACATCTTTACTTTGTGCTTCGGCACATTCACGGGTACAGCCAGACACTGCCATTTTCAATTTATGTGGAGAACGCAAACCTTTGTAGCGATTTTCCAGGAAGATCGCCAAGCCCACTGAATCATCTACACCATAACGGCACCAGGTACTGCCGACACATGATTTCACGGTACGTAAAGACTTGCCGTAAGCATGGCCCGATTCAAAACCAGCATTGATCAGTTTTTCCCAGATTTCAGGCAATTGATGGACTTGCGCACCAAACATGTCGACACGTTGGCCACCCGTTAATTTGGTATATAAGCCATATTCTTTAGCGATTTGACCAATGGCAATCAAGCCATCTGGCGTAACTTCGCCGCCTGCCATACGTGGCACAACAGAGTAAGAACCGTCTTTTTGGATATTGCCCAGATAATAGTCATTGCTGTCTTGCAGGCCGGCATGGCTTGGCTTTAACACAAAGTCATTCCAGCAAGATGCCAAAATATTTGCCACCGTTGGTTTACAGATATCACAGCCCAGGCCATGACCATGCTGCCCGATCAGATCATCAAAAGTCTTGATTTCATTAACACGAACCAGGTGATACAGCTCTTGGCGTGAATAGGCAAAGTGTTCACACAGATGGTTATTGACCGTCACGCCTTGGCGTTGTAATTCAGACTTCAATACTTGCGTGACCAAGGGCGCACAGCCACCACAAGCTGTTGCAGCTTTAGTGCATTTTTTTAGTGCACCGAGTGAAGTTGAACCGTCTGCAATCGCACTGCAAATGTCGGCCTTAGACACGTTATTACATGAACAGATGGTTGCACTATCTGGCAGTAAATCGACACCGCTGCCACCGGCTTTGGCGCTTGATTGTGCATAGCCCGGCATAATCAGGCTTTCAGGATTTTCTGGAATGTCCAATCCATTCAGCATCATTTGCAGCAGGTCATTATATTCTTTGGCACAGCCCACCAGCACTGCACCAAGTAATCTGGTTTTTTCCGCATTCACCACAATCTTTTTATAGATCAGGGCATCTTCATCGGCATAAAAATAGCTGAGTGCATTCGGGGTCATGGCATGGGCATCACCCACCGATGCCACATCTACACCCATCAGTTTCAGCTTGGTACTCATGTCCGCGCCGGCAAATGTATTGCAGGCTTGGTCCATGACATGTTTTGCTGCAATACGCGCCATGTCATAGCCCGGTGCAACCAAACCATAGATTTTATTTTGCCAAAGCGCACATTCACCAATCGCGTAAATGTCCGCATCTGAAGTTTGGCAATAATCATTAATCACGATACCGCCACGCTCACCAAGCGCCAGGCCACTTTGACGCGCCAATTCATCCCGTGGGCGAATCCCCGCAGAGAATAAAACGATATCGGTTTCAAGTTCAGAACCATCGCCAAACTTCATCACGTGCGTGGTGTTACTGCCTGCCTCGATGCATTGAGTAGCTTTTTGGGTATGAACTTTTACACCCAGGTTTTCGATTTTTGCACGTAGAACCTTGCCCCCCAAGTCATCAATTTGCACCGCCATTAAGCGAGGTGCAAACTCGACCACATGCGTTTCCAAGTCCAGATCACGAAGGGCTTTAGCCGCTTCAAGACCTAACAGACCACCGCCAATCACCACACCGGTTTTTGCATTTAAACTCGCAGCACGAATGGCATCCAGATCTTCAAGGGTGCGGTAAACAAAACAGTTTTCACGCTCATTACCCGGAATAGGAGGAACAAAAGCATATGAACCGGTTGCCAGCACCAATTTGTCATAACTAATCACATCGCCATGATTGGTGGTAACCGTTTTATTTAAGCTATCAATGGCAGTTGCCTTGGTACTTAAACGCAGATCAATCCCATAAGCATCAGCAAAATCTGCACGGCAAAGTGTGAGGTCTTTGGCTGATTTACCGGTGAAATATTCAGTTAAATGAACACGGTCATAGGCTAAACGTGGTTCTTCTGCCAAGATGGTAATTTCAACTTCATCACCAGCATGCTCAAGCACGGATTCAATAAATTTGTGTCCTACCATGCCATGGCCAATCATTACCAGTTTCATATTGCTTCTCCTATTCTTTTAATCTATTGATTTAAGCCATGTTGTTTCGTTCAAGCACTGCTTGTTCATACAGTTTTTGTTCCTTCTCTTTATGTTCAACCGAGAAGCGGATCATCAGAACAAAACTTGCTGCAAGGACTACAAATCCCCCCAGAAACATAAGGCAGGTTTGAATATCCAGCATGCCTTTCAGCAAGAAACCAGCCGCAACTGCACCCACATTACCGCCTGCACCAATAATGCCTGCCACGCCACCCAAAGCATCCCGGTCAATGAATGGCACCAGTGCATAGGTTGCGCCACAAGCCATATGGGTGAATAAGGCAAAGATAGTCATGGTTAAAATCGCCAGCATTGCGCTGTTCATTTGTGAGAATACAATCAGGAACAAGCCTTCCATCAAGATCATGGTAAACAGCACTTTGGTACGGCCATCCAGACCTTTTTTGGTTGCCACTTTGTCAGAAATAATTCCACCTAAAGCACGGGCAAACAGCGCGAGCAAACCAAAGATCCCGGCAGCGAGTCCTGCTTCTTTCAGGCCAAAGCTGAAATGTTCAACGTAGTACATTGCCACGATGTTGTGAATGAAAATTTCGATACCGAAACACGCAGCATAGGCACCAAACAGAATCCAGACACGGTAGTTGCGCGCAGCATGCATCAGAATTGCCATACCGCCTTTTTTATCGCTGCCGACTTGAATGCCTTGCGCACGAAGTTCCTTAAAGTTACCTTGTGGACAGTCTTGGGTGAATTTCCAGTAAAGCGCACCGACAATAATCATCAGAATACCTGGCACCAATAAAGCAATTCTCCAGCCCATCGCCTGTTCAACACCAAACATCACCAAGGCAGCAAGCATTAACGGCATCAAGGCTTGTGTCGCGCCGCCGCCGGCATTCCCCCAACCTGCTGATGCCGCATTGGCAGTCCCGACCACATTCGGTGCGAACATGATACTGGTGTGATATTGGGTGATCACGAAGCTGGCACCAATCGCACCAATCAATAAGCGGAAAAACAGGAAGGATTCATAGCTGTTGGCAGAAGCCACACCAAAGACTGGAATACTGCCGATAATTAATAATGCGGTATAAGTTTTGCGTGGACCGTATTTGTCGCATAAAGGCCCGACAATCAGCCGGACAATAATGGTAATAGCCACGGCGGCAATATTGATATTGGCAATCTGGTCTTTAGTGAGATGAAATTCACCTGCAATGACCGGCATTAGAGGTGCACAGGCAAACCAGGCAAAGAAGCAGACAAAAAAGGCGAGCCAACTCATGTGGAAGGCTCTCATCGCCGCGCTGTTAAAACTAAAAAGACTTATTTTTGTTGCCTTTTTTTCATATAAATTTGAAGACATAACCTTCTCCTTCCTGAACTGAACGTATTGGGTTATCTGTTATGCGGATAGCTGCATAGCAGATTCGATCAGAACGGACATCGTTGGCCGTCTTACAAATTTTTTAGAGTCGTCTTTGACTCAGTAGAGATTAAGCAATGACTGTGCCAACAATAATAAAATATCTTTAAATTATTATTTTTTAACATTTTTTATTTAAGTTTTACCATGTTTCTCACAAACCAGTTGCTTCATCTGCCCTACTAAACAACAAAATGAGTATTCACAGCAACTACACTTGTGCTTCCTCGTAGCGCATTTTTGCATCAAGACAGTGCAATACGCTGTTCAATTCAAGTTTTATGTCTGATTCTTATAAAAAAAATAGAGTTTTATTAATTTTGGCATTTAAATTGCTTTCGATTAGATAGAAATTTTTCTGGCTCTGCTTAGATGGTATTTAGCTCAATATGCCAAAACTAAAAATTGCACTGATTGATGACGATCAAGAACGTGCCAACTATATAAAAGCTTCCCTGATCGAACATCATTTCGAGGTGGTGGCCTGCCTGACCATCGACCATTTAAGCCTGTTCCGTTTAGAACAGTTACATGCAGATGTGATTTTGCTGGATATGGATCATCCCCATCGCGACATTATTGAAAGTTGTGTCAGCCAGTTCGATTTACCCACCGTGCTGTTTACTAAAAACAGTCATAAAGACACCATTAAAAGTGCCATTGATGCCGGGGTCACAGCGTATATCGTGGACGGGATTGATCCGGCCAAACTGCAGAACATTCTGGAAATTTCAATTGCCCAGTATAAAAAACATAAAAAATTACTGGATGATCTGGAAGAAACCAAAAATAAACTGGCTGACCGTAAAGTGGTAGATCAAGCCAAAGTACTGATGATGCAATTGCATTCCCTCACTGAAGATCAGGCATTTCAATTACTCAGAAAAAATGCCATGAGCCATCGCATGACCATTGGAGAAATGGCACGGCGTTTATTGGATGCCCAACAACTGTTACAAAACCAATTCAAGGATTAGCCCATGACAGATTTAGAAAAAACCCAAATCCAGATTGGCTACATTCCTTTGCTTGACTGTGTGGCTATCCTTTGGGCCAAACAGCGTGGCTTTTTTGCAGAACTTGGTCTGGAGGTTACTTTAGTCAAGGAAGCCTCATGGGCAAGTCTCAGAGACCGGCTGGCCTTCGGCTTTTTAGATGCCGCCCATTGCCTGTCTGCCATGCTTCCTGCCGCAGCGCTAGGTGAAGACCAGCTCGGCATTCCCTTACAAACGGCATTGGTGCTCAGTCATAACCGTGCCTTTATCAGTTTGAGCCAGAAATTATGTTTCGACCTGCACATTTCAGCGCAAGATACTGCCCAACAATCGGCAGAAAAAATTGTCTCCGCGATACAGGCACAACAATCAATTCAACTGGCGCATGTGTTTAAGCAGTCCATTCATCATTATTGTTTAAGAGAATGGTTAGCCCTTGCCAATGCTGAGGTGGCCCAAAAAATCAAACTCACCACCCTTCCGCCTCCGTATATGGTGGAAGCCTTAAGCAATCATGTCATTGATGGTTTCTGTGTCGGGGAACCCTGGAACACCCAAGGAGAACTGTTGGGCATCAGCCAGGTTGTGGCAAGCAGTCAGGATGTTATTCCCAAGGTGGCCGACAAGGTACTGGCAGTCACGGCCGACTGGGCAGCACAGCATCCGCATACGCATCGTGCTTTAGTGGCTGCGATTGAAAAAGCACAGCAAGAATTGCAGACGCTGGAGGACTATACTGAAGTCTGGAAGATGCTGATTGACTTTAATATTGTTCAGTTCCAATGTTCCGACAGCATCCATGTGAAAAAGTTCCATTCCATTCAGTCTATTATCCGTAACTTTGTCATTGAATCTTCGGTGCCAAAGCTGGCAGATTTTCACTGGCTGATTCAGCAAATGCTGAAATGGGATCACATTAGCCTGAATCAGCAAAACATTGATCAGATCAGCCAGAACTGTATTTTATCTTTACAGAAATAGACCAACATCAGTATTGCCCCAGCGATATAAAAATTGACCAAACGCTGGGGCTAAACCATTCATTCTGATTGTTTTATCGCTATTATCGGATTTTTATCTTTTATTTTTATTTGCGCGATTTTCCACAATTTTTCTCCATATTTTTACGTTATCTTACGCACAAAACGACATATGGAACATTCAATAATGAAACGCATACAACCGCGTTGGAAATTAAGTGCATTAAGTTGTGCTTTGTTTACTTTTATGTCCCCAACTTGGGCTGCTGATAGCACAACAGATACAACTACAACAGACAGAACTGCGGCCCAAACCGCACCGGTACAAACCCTGGCGACCCTAAAGTTTCAAGCTGCCCCGGCTCAGGCCAAAGACCCTGATATCAGTGCAGTGGCCAAAACCATTGTCACCCGGGAAGAAATGCTGCAATTTGGTGATCAGTCCGTGAATGATGCCTTGCGCCGTGCAGCCGGTTTTCAAATGCCCACTCCAGGACAAGGTCCGCGTGGTGGTGGCGGTGCTTCAGGTATGCGTTTTCGTGGTGGCGGTGCCCCGGTATTTTTAATCAATGGTGAACCGGTTCAAGGCGGCCCACGTGGTGGCATGTCAGTCGTCGACAGCATTACGCCAGACATGATCGAACGGATTGAAATTACCAAACAGCCAAGTGTTGCTCAGGCCTCTGTGGCATCTTCCGCAGTCATCAATATTATTCTAAAAGAACCGCTGGATAATGCCCGCATCAGCGGAACCGTCCGTGCGGGATATGGCTTGGCAAAATCGGATCAAAAAGAAGATCAGCGTAAAAATATCAGTGTTCAGGCTGACGGTCGTGATAATGCCTGGTTATACAGCATGTCTGCCAACCAGATGTGGAATGACACCACCTCGATCACCCAGACCCAAACCAGCAGCGAAACCCGCGAACAAAAGCGCATTACTGAACGCAAGTCGCAAATGCTGGCACCGCGTGTAGAGTATCAGCTAGATGACCAGCAAAAACTGGTTGCCGAAGTGTTCTATCGTAATAATGAAAGTGACGGTAGCCGTGGCGATCAGACGCAAAATGACAAGAACGACAGTATCCGTTTAAATACCCGTTATGAACGCAAGGACAAGGGCAATTCCGACAAGATTCGTCTTTCTGTAGAACAACAGAATGAAACTGAATCGACCCAGTCACCGCTCTTCAGCAGCTATACCGATGAAACCGTGAATGAATATGGTGTGGCTTATGATGGTGTGCGTAAGTTTGGTGAAACCAGGCAACTGAAGTTTGGTAGTGATATTCGCTCGAGTGAGCTTGAAAGCAATATTAGCAATACACTGGATGAACAGCGTTATGCACTTTATACCGAAGGTAGCTGGAAGTTTAGCGACCGACAAACAGTAACCTTGGGTGCGCGTCAGGAATGGATTAACCGTTCAGGACTGGTGGATTATAGCGACAGTCACTTTAGCCCAGTCTTGGCACACCGCTTTGATTTTGATGATCACTGGTCATTACAAAGCAATATCAGCCAGGCATTCCGCAGTCCTAAAACCGACCAGCTGTTACCCACGGTTTCTGTTTCTACCGACAGTGATGCCGGCAGCCTGAATAACCCTGACCGTGGCGGCAATCCAAATTTACGTCCGGAAAAAATTACCGCCTTTGAGTCTACCTTGGGTTATAACACCCCGGCAGGCGGCATCAATATCACGGCATACCAACGCGAAATTGAGGATTATATTGAGAAAGTGATTCGTCAGGAAAACGGTCGTTTTGTTGAAAGACCGATTAATCAGGACAATGCTACTACTTATGGTGTTGAAATTGCTGCTCGTTATGCGTTAAAGCAAACTGAAAATGGTCATTCATTTATGTTGAATGGCCAACTGTCGACGGTACGTGCAAAAATTGAAGATGCCAATCATCAGCAACGTTTAGCCAGTGATGTGGCGCCTTATACAGCAAGTGCCGGTTTGTCTTATAACTATCAGCCTTGGCGTCTTTCCTGCAGTGTGAATCTGAACTATGTTCCCGAGTTTACCCGTGCCTTGGATAACCAGCCTTATGACCGTACCAGCAATGAACGGGTTAACATGGATATCAGTGTGACCAAACGCTTTAATGATGACTGGGCAACCACACTCAGTGCGCGCAATATTTTCAGCACCGATTATAAAGAGCGCTTGAACAATCAGTCCGATGGCAGCCTGTATGAATCACGGGTGAATCAGGCCATTCCAAGTGTACTTATCAGTGTAGAAAAGAAATTCTAAACTAAAAGGTAAAAACCGGTGCCAGACACCGATTTTTTTATAACACTTTATTTGTTGTATCTAGGCTTGTTTCCGATTGAGTCAATAGACTGCTTTCACAAATTATTTTAGAAACTAAAAATTGTTCGTAAAGTCAAAATTGAAAATAGATTTTTAGTAGGTATTGGATTCATGAATGTGACATGGATGCCACATGTTTCCCATCCCTTGCGCTGCATTTTAAAGCATTGCTTAAAACTGGCTCAGGAAGTCGTGTATGGGAAACAAAAAGTTTTTCTTACGGACTCAAAATATATTTTGAGATCCTCATTTTGACCTTTCAAAAGTAGAGAGATTGCCTACGAAAAGGTAAAAAAATTAAATCAATCAAATGAGGCCGTGCTGATTTAAAAAAATCTAATATTGAACATTTTTGAATTTATGAAAGAGATCTAATATATCCCTGGAATTTGGCATTTCTTTTGCATTTTTGTGATCAAGTTTAAGGGGGACTGTTCATGAAAATAATAAAGTATCTGTTGGGGTTGTTAACTGTATGTTCATTACCGGTATTTGCCAGTGAGGGGGCGGCAACTTCTGCCAATATTCAGGAAATACGCTTATCACTCGACAGTGTATGGGTGGTGATGGGCGGTATCTTGGTGTTCTTTATGCAGGCCGGTTTTGCGCTGGTCGAAAGTGGCTCGGTACGCAGCAAGAATACAGTGAATGTACTGATGAAAAACTATATGGATGCTTGTCTGGGGGGATTGATATTCTGGTTGGTAGGTTTTGGTTTGATGTTTGGGGTCAATGCTTCAGGTTGGATCGGAACCAGTCATTTTGCACCCAATGTCATGGATGGTTGGCATTGGAATCTATTGTTCTTTCAAATGATGTTTGCAGCAACAGCAACCACCATTGCCAGCGGAGCCATGGCTGAGCGTATTCACTTTGTCGCTTATGTGGTGAGTGCAGCAGTGGTCAGCGGCCTGATTTATCCTGTGTTCGGCAGCTGGGCTTGGGGCAGTATTTTTGATGGCTCAGGCTGGTTGAAAGCTTTGGGCTTTATCGATTTTGCCGGTTCCAGTGTGGTGCATTCAATCGGTGGCTGGGTCGCACTGGCCGGGATTATTGTACTGGGGCCGCGCTTGGGGCGTTTTGGGCGTAATGGACAAAGTCATTATCTGGCAGGGCATAACATGCCTTTGGTGGCTTTGGGCGGCTTTGTGCTTTGGTTGGCATGGTTTGGTTTTAATGCGGCATCGACCATTAATGCCAATGTCAGTATTGGCCGCATTGCCCTGAATACCCATCTGGCGGCTTGTTCTGGTGCGGTTGCTTATATGCTGTATGCCCTGATTCGTGGCAAAGCAATTTTAATGAAAACCACCATTAATGCTTCATTGGGTGGTCTGGTCGGTATTACCGCAGGTTGTGCCACCATGTCACCACTATTTGCCGTAATTACCGGCCTTGTTGCAGGTTTGCTGGTGAGTGTGCTGCCAAGTCTGATGGAAAAACTCAAACTGGACGATGTGGTTGATGCCGTGACGGTTCATGGTTTTTGTGGAGCGTGGGGAACGCTGGCAGCAGGACTATTTTTTGAAACAGACATGTTTAATTCACAAATTGTCTCGATTCAGCTTTTGGGCATAGGCGCTGCATTTGCATGGGGCTTTGGGGTTGCATTGATCGTTTTTAAAATTCTGGACAAGTTGCTGGGCGGGTTACGCGTGAGCAAACAGCATGAACAACGTGGCCTGGATTATACCGAACATGCCGAACTATCTTATCCCGAATTTCAGCGTGATGTGACTTTTGAAACAGATGATATTACCAAACGCCACTAAACCAACAAGGGGAGTTTCGCTATGCCAAATGAATTACTCACTGTGATGCAAAAGAAACAGGCGATTGAACGCGGTTTAAGTCATTATTTGCAAGGAACTGTACTGGAACGGGTGTTGAGTTATTGGGAACAGGAGTATGGTGATAAACCTTCATTTGTCCTCAACCGTTTTATGAATGACATTTGCAATACCGATGAATTGCGTATTCATCGCAAAGAAATGTTAAAACAGGTGTTATGTGAGATGTCGGCGGTTGAAAAACAGGTGCTACTGGATACCCAGCCAAAAGTGCAAACGGAGGTGCCGATTTCAGCCGATTTTGCCGATGCTTTTGTTGATTTAATCAATAGTGTGGTCGCTACAGTTGTTCCAGCTGATCTGAATGATTTTAATGCGGAAGTCAAAAATCATGTCCAAGCCTTGGGCATTGCGATTGAAAAATCAGCAAATCTGAATGACGCTGCTTTTGCAGAATGTTTACCGCTCACCAGTTATGCTCAGGTGATAACCGCATCATATGAATGCTATTGTGAATTCTATGGTCCAAGCAAAGCAGATCAGGTTTATGCCCGGGTAAAAATGGATATTAAGAACAAATATCCAGAGGTAGATTTACATCAATTATTATAGTTTTGCTCTGTCTTGATCAGATGGTGGCTCAGCCTTAATCCAAGGCTTGAGTGACCTGATAAAAAAAGCGACCTTATGGTCGCTTTTTTAATTTAAATTTTTAAGCTACTGATTCTGGAGTCGCGCGCCATAAGCTTTCAAGGTCGTAAAATTTACGCGCTGTTGGAAGCATCACATGAACCACCACAAAACCAAGATCGATTAAGATCCATTCAGCATCACGTTCGCCTTCAACGCCGATAGGGCGGAAACCCGCTTTACGTGCTTCTTCAGCAACGTTGTCTGCGAGGGCTTTAATGTGACGGGTTGATGTACCGCTAGCAATAACCATGGCATCTGCCACATTGCTGATTGCGCTGACATCAAGTTCTAAAATATCTTTTGCTTTTACATCTAATAGGGCTTCATGTACAACTTTTAAGCAAGCTTGTACATCTTTAGCATGAGCATTCATTGCGTGTTCGAGAGAATTAGAAGCGCTGGGCGATGGTTCTAAATTCATAAAGGGTTTAATTTCCGGACAATATCTCATCGTGTAATATAGCGGTTTTGGTGCCGAATTTCAAATCAGTTCATAATTTAACTTTGCGGATGTTTTGCAAAATATTTATCTTTCCATGCAAAAGAATGGTTTGAATGCGCCTGTGGACGGTATTCTGCCGCAGTAAAACCGCCATAAGTGCTTTGATTTAACCACTGAAAAATTTCTGCATATTGAATTTGTGCAGTATCGGGCTGATGTCGTCCCGGACAGTCTGCAAATTGGATATGTCCAATATCCTGAATATTTTCCTTTAAGCCTTGCAGTACATCTTCACCCATCATCGCCATGTGATAGCAATCATATTGCATTTTCAGCGCAGGGTGTTGAACAGCTTCCAGCATCTCCTGGGCCTGGGCAATATTCTGCACCAAAAAGCGTGGCATATCAGTGCTGTTAATCATTTCAAACACTGGTTGGATGTTATGTGCAGCAAGCATGGAACAGGCCAGTTTTAAATTTTTTGCCAGGGTATTTAAGCAAGGCAACAAGTCTGCATCTAGCGGTTGCTTGCCGGCCAGAATATTCACACTGGGTACATTCAGTGCTGTGGCGTATTGAATTGCCTGTTCCAGGGCATGATGAAACTCGATTTCTTGACCCGGTATGCCAGCCAGACCATTGCCACCTTGCATCAGGTCACCTGCAGGCACATTAATCAGGCACAGGCTAAGATCATGCAGGGTCAGTTGGGTCTGAATCTGTTCAATGCTGAGTTCATAGGGAAACTGAATTTCTACATGCTGAAATCCGTGTGCTTGCGCTAGAGCAAAGCGCTCAAGCAAAGGCACTTCAGTAAAAATCATCGATAAATTTACCGCCAGCTTAATCATGCTTTACTCCTTGCTCGCTAAAAAATGTTTTGCTCAAGATTCAACCAGTTGAATCACCGTCGCCAGATCAGCTTCAGCATAGCCTTTATTTTGATGCGTTTTCAATTGTGAAAGTGCCTGTTTTGCTACAGGAATATTTAAATTGAACTGTTCAGCCAGCTGTACGGCATTATTTAAGTCTTTGGACAGGGTTTGAACTTTCCATTGCACCGGTTCAAAAGTATGCGTGGCCATACGTGGGGTTAAAATCTGGAACGGTTTTGAGTCGGCAAAGCCACCGGCAAGTGCAGGGGCAAGCAAAGTGGTATCCACACCAGCTTGTCCAGCTAAAGCCACCGCTTCAGCAATAAGAGTACTGTTGGCTGCCACAATCAGCTGATTACAAATTTTGGTCGCTTGTCCGGTGCCCGTTTCACCCATACGGGTCACACGTTGCGAAAGTACATTGTAAATTAGTGATAAATCCTGGATGGTTTGCCTGTCCCCACCGGCAAAGATCACCAGTGTGCCTTGTTCGGCACCTGCCGTGCCACCGGAAACAGGGGAGTCAATCCACTGGACTTGACGAGTTTGAGCCTGCTCTGCCAAAACTTTGGTTTTATCCACAGACAGGCTGGAGAAGTCCACAATTACTTGACCAGCCTGTAAATTGCTCTGAATCTGGTCATAAACCGCTTGTACGGCAGCATCATCGGCCAGACAGGTCAGAATCACCGGATATTGTCCAATATTTTGCAAGTCTAGGGCAGTGGCGCCCATATCAATCAGCACGTCACAGGCGGATGCCGTTCTGTTCCATACAGCCACTTCAAAACCGGCTTGAATCAGCCGGGTCGCCATTCGGCTTCCCATGAGACCCATGCCTAAGAATGCAATTTTTGTATTACGATCAAAACTCATGTGTTTTTCTCTGAACGATCCTGTTATGTCTCTATTTTACTTATATTGACGTGGTAAAAACTGAACTTCAGGGTTCTTGTCTTTTTTACGAGCCAATTTACTGTTTTTACCTAACAGTAATTTCAGCTGCCAGATTTTCTCCAGACGTAACGATTTTTTCGGTTCATGTTCCATGGCATCCAGTACGCGTTTGGCTGCAGCAAGTGCATCTGGAGACCGTTGCAACATTTCTTCTGCAAGGGCTTGAGCTTTAGTTACAGGAGAGGCATCGAGATGGGTGACCAAACCAATTTCTTTGGCATAGTTGGCATCAAAAATACGTCCAGTCAAGGTCAACTCTTTGGCCAGATCAACACTGATAATGCCTTTAATTGAACGGGTCAGTCCCATGTCCGGAACCAGTCCCCAGCGGCTTTCCATAATTGACATTTTGGTATCCGGATGGGCAATACGAATATCCGCAGCTAGTGCCAATTGCATCCCGGCACCCAGACAATAACCTTCAATCGCTGCAATCACAGGAACAGGCAGTTCTTGCCAAATCAGAAAGGCTTTTTGGAATAAGCTTTGTCCTGGTTTAATCAGCTCCCAGGCGGCGTAGGCGGTATTTTTCGGTGCATTTAAATCGGCCAGATCAATTCCGGCACTAAACACATGTGCTTCGCCAGTTAAAATGACACAACGAATCGAGCGGTCTTTTTTGATCTGCTTGGCGGCATTCACCAGTTCACGTAATAAAGCAAAGCTCATGGCATTGCGTTTTTCCGGACGGTTTAAAGAAACGGTTGCGATACCATTGTTTTTTTCTATGCGAAGTAACGCCATGAGATAGACCTGTATTTTTATATGCTTTTGAGCATAACATGGACATTTCTATGATACATGCCAAGATACATGACAGCAGAGTCACATCTAAGGATGGACGTTGCCGGCAAAATTAGCATCAGTCCCGATCAGATATTCTGTTTGTTTAAAATTTGCTGTGAAGCCTGTTCAACCTGCTGAATGGCTGACTGCAATTCAGCAAAGCGTGTCAGGGTTTCCTGAATAAAGGCTTCATCTGCTTTGCGTCGTTCTTTACGTAAGGAAGAAACAAACTGCTCAAATCCACCGGTTACTTCTTGCAAGTGCGGCACACCTACATAACGGGTTGCACCATATAAACGGTGCAGCACATGTTCCAGTTGCGGAAAATCTTCCATCTCGATTAACTGCTGCATTTCATCCAGTTCGGTCGGAAAACTGTCCGTCAGCATTTTCAGTAAATCGATGGCTAAATCTTCTTTATTGGCTGCCAGTTGCAGGCTTTGTTGCCAATCCAGAATAGTTGGATCCAGCGCTTCAATCAGAATGGATTGCTCTACACTTTTAGCCTTTTTAAAGCTTTCCGAAGTCCAGTGGGTCAGAATCTGAGTAATCTGTTCCATCTGAATCGGTTTGGTGACGTAATCATCCATGCCCACCTGCAACAGTTTCTGCTTTTCATCCGCCAGTGCATGGGCAGTCAGGGCAATAATTGGCAAGCGTTTATGGTCTTCCAAGGTCGATTCTAGCGAGCGAATGGCACGGGTGGTATCAATACCGGACATGACCGGCATTTGAATATCCATAAACACCACATCAAATGCAGGCAACCCTTGTGCTATACGCTGCTGGATAATATCAATGGCTTCCTGACCACTCAGAGCTTTGGTGGTAGTGACATTGAGTTCTGCGAGCAGCGCTTCCAGAACAATCAGATTCGGTAAATGGTCATCCACGGCCAGTACATGCAGACCTTGTCCATTAAACTCTTCATGTACATCTTGCTCGAAAATAGGCTGATTGCTGAGCAGCTGGATCAAGGCACTGCGGCTTAGCGGTTGATACAGTGGGCGTGCACGGTACTCGTTCAGCATGTTTGGATCAAGCGCCATCTGATAGCCATACACCGCAATATTGCCATGATAGCGGTTGCGTATTTCTTTCAGCAAAGCTTCACTATCGCCACTATGATCGACAATCAGCCAGGTATTTTCATCGCTTTTCGAGAATTTATTCAGCTGACTGAACAAGTCCAGAATCGAGGTGGTTTCGACATGATGAACATCATAATTTTCAAGATAATGCCGTAAAATATTGGCTGTTGCAGGGTGGGCCAAATAGGAAACCACCTGCATTTGATTAAAGTGCGGATGCACAATTTCAATATCTTCCTCCACGACAAACATGGCGGTGAACCAGAAAGTGGAACCTTTTTCAGTGGGTGCACGTTCCTGATTATCTTCAAAGCCAATTTGCCCTTGCATTAAATGCACCAGCTGTTTGGAAATAGCCAGGCCGAGTCCTGTACCGCCAAATTGACGGGTCACTGAAGCATCGCCTTGCGAGAAGGATTCAAACAGTTTTTTACGGTCTGTACCGCTCAGGCCGATACCACTGTCCTGCACGCTAAAGTGCAATAAACATTGCCCGATATCATCATGTTCCATACGGGCACGGACAATAATTTCACCATCCGGGGTAAATTTGATGGCATTAGAAATCAGGTTGGTCAGAATCTGCTTGAAGCGCAGGGCATCGCCAATGACTTGGGTGGGTACGTTATCGGCATAATAAAAGGCCATATCGATATGCTTTTGTGCCGCCAATGGCGAGAGCATATCCATCACGTCAAAAATGGCTTCTTCCAGATCAAACGGTGCAGTTTCCAGTTCCAGCTTGCCGGCATCAATTTTGGAGAAATCCAGTACATCGTTAATCAGTGCCAGCAGGTGGGCAGATGATTTACGAATGGTTTGCAGATACAGATTCTGCTCATTGCTGAGGTTGCCTTGACGCAGCAATAAATGAATAAAGCCATCAATACTGTTCAAGGGAGTACGCAATTCGTGGCTGATATTGGCCAGAAACACCGATTTGGACTGGTTGGCTGAAATCGCCTGGTCGCGTGCCTGACGGTAGGTAATGTTTTGCACTTCCAGGGTATCCAGAGTGCGGCGCAAATCATCTTCAGTCTGTTCGGTATGTTCTTTGAGTTCCAGAAAGCTGAAGTGCAGGCGTTTGACTACATTGGCAATATCGCGCTGCAATAAGCGCAATTCACCGGTACTGTTAATCACCATGTGTTGATCAAGGGTGTCGGCATTCAGACGCTGTAACTGCATCCGGATTTCGTACATCGGCGCAATCCAGCGCCGTGAATAGAAATTCAGGCACAGTAACAGCAGCAATAAAGTCAATAAACCTGTGGCGATCAGTACAATCATGACCCGGTAGTGGGCAATTTCCAGCGGCTGGTTATCCAGCTCAATCACCAGTCTGGCCGGGTTATCGGTATGTTCATTAATTTTTAAGGCATAGATATGATTGTGATTATGCAGGATAGGGCCGACAAAATCGGCTTTAGCGTCAATCTTGGGCCAAGCTTCCTGATCTTGAAAACCAATACTTAAACGGTTTCTGCCTTGGGGATCGATAATTGCGGCACGAATGAGATGTTTTTCATCCAGCATCACCTGCAGGGTATTACGGGCCTGATCATATTGCCAGGGATAGCTGTTGAGCAGATCGAATGCAGCTTCGGCGGTAAGCTGATAGCGAGCCACAATGGCAATCGCCATTTGACGTTGCTGCGCACGTGATGCATTGGATGTTTCGGATAAAACCAGCAATGCCCCCACACATGCCAAAACCATAATGGGGACAAAAATCATGGCGATGAGTTGTCCATAAGCATGATTTAAGTGTAGACGCTTAAATAACTTTTTATTGATATTTGACATGGTTAAAGCAGTTGATTCCCTATGCTTTGCATATTAGCACGCTTTATTTAAAACTGGCTGCGCTTTAATCACTTTCAATAAAAAGCCTGCTAAATGGGTGCAGGAGGAAGCATTTTTTCATACAATAGGCGCACCTCGATATAGGTGCAAATAATGAGTAATACTACCCCTGATTTCCAAGCTGACGAATTTTTACTGGACCACTATGTAGGAAAAACTCCTCTGGTGCGTTTACAACGTTTGGCAAGTCATACTCAAGCAACAGTATTGGCTAAACTTGAAGGAAATAATCCTGCAGGTTCGGTAAAAGACCGCCCAGCGTACAATATGATTATGCAAGCTGAAAAACGTGGTCAAATCAAGCCAGGCGATACATTGATTGAAGCGACCAGTGGAAATACGGGAATTGCCTTGGCGATGGTGGCTGCTATGCGTGGCTATAAAATGAAACTCATTATGCCTGCCGGTTCCAGTCAGGAACGCAAAGATGCCATGCGTGCTTATGGCGCCGAGCTGATTGAATCTGAAAATATGGAACAGGCGCGTGATATGGCGCTACAAATGCAAAAAGAAGGGAAAGGACTGGTCTTGAACCAGTTTGGTAACCCGGACAATGTTGAAGCCCATTATCTCACCACCGGTCCAGAAATCTGGCAACAAACCGGTGGTAAAATTACCCATTTCGTCAGTTCCATGGGAACCACAGGCACGATTATGGGGATTTCCAAATATCTGAAAGAGCAAAATCCTGATATTCAGATTGTCGGTTTACAACCTTCTGAAGGTTCAAATATTGCCGGTATCCGTCGTTGGCCACAAGAATATCTTCCAACCATTTTTGATCCAAAACGCGTTGACCGCATTATGGATATTCCGCAAATTGAAGCGGAAAAAACTGCACGTCAATTGGCGCGCAAAGAAGGCATCAGTGCCGGAACTTCTTCGGGCGGTGCTGTTTGGGCCTCCATTAAACTGGCGGAAGAAAATCCGGGTGCCGTGATTGTCTGTATCATTTGTGACCGTGGCGACCGCTATCTGTCTACCGGTTTATTCTCTGTAGTCGATCCTGAATAATTCAAAATTGTGAGATGAAATGCGCTTACCTGTCTTAATTTTCGATATCGAAACGCTGACCGATTTAAAGTCAGGGGCGCATTTATATCATCTGGATTTACCCGAAGCAGATCTTGAGCAGGCGTTAATGAAATTGCGCCGTCAGGAATCCGGTATGGATTTCCAGCGTTTGCCGCTGCATGAAATTGTCTGTATTTCGGGTCTCTGGATTGATGAAAATGGCGCAATGAAGCTGTTTTCATTTAGCCGCGAGCAATACGGCGAAGCGGAAATCTTAAAAAAATTCCTGTCCATTTTTGACAAGCGTCATCCGACATTGGTCAGCTGGAATGGCTCGCAATTTGATTTGCCGGTGATCCTGTTTCGTGCCATGTATCATGGTCTTTCGGCACCAAGTTTGTTTGATCAGGGCGAAATTGATCAGCAAAAGCGCTATAATAATTACCAGAATCGCTACCATCAGCGTCATGTCGATTTAATGGATGTCATGGCCATGTTTAATGGTCGTCATTTCCAGAAGTTGGATGATGTTGCACACTTACTCGGTTTCCCGGGCAAACGCGGTGATGGTGCTTACCATGTTCCGGAATATGTCCGTGCAAAAGAGTGGTCAAAACTGACCAGCTACTGTGAAGGCGATGTGCTGAATACCTGGCTGATCTATTTACGCTGGTTATTGCTGAAAGGCCAGTTACTGACTGAAGACCATCGTTACTGGATTCAAACCACCATCCAGTATTTACAGCAACAACCGCAGCATGCGGATTTTCTCCAGGTATGGCGTGAAACCTCACAACATACCGAATTTACCACTGCAGATTTTTTTTCTCCCACACTCTAGGTATTCATGAAACATAGAACCAAGCCACGTCCAGCTCAACATCCGATTTATACGTTTCAGGTTGAGTCTCTTTCACATGAAGGACGGGGGATAGCACACTATGGATCACATCCCGATCATCCGAGTGACAAGCACGGTAAAAAAGTTTTTATTGCTTATGCCTTGCCTGGTGAGACGGTGAGAGCCCAAATTACCAATGTGGTGAAACGTTTAGAAGAAGCAGATTGTGTTGAAATTCTGAGTGAGCCTTCGCATTTGCGTGTTCAACCGCCATGTCCGCATTTCGGTGTCTGTGGGGGCTGTAATATGCAGCATATTCAGCAAGATGAGCAAATTCGACTCAAACAGGATGTCTTGAAATCTCATCTGGAACATTTTGCCGGCATTCAACCTGAACAATGGTTGGCACCATTACGTTCCAAGCGAGAGGATTACCGCCGTAAAGCGCGTATTGGTGTGCGCTATATTCCGGCTAAAGATCAGCTGGTAGTGGGTTTTCGTGAGCGTCAAAGCAATAAACTGACTCCGATTGACCGTTGTATGGTACTAGACCGTGAATTTGGTTCCATCACCGAGTTAAAACAATTACTCCAAAGTCTAAAGGGCAAAGCAGCGATTGGTCATGTAGAATTGGCCATGGGGGATGAGGACATTGCGCTGCTGGTTCGTCATACTGAAAAATTGTCATCCGATGATGTCAACCAATTAAAACAGTTTACGTTAAACAGACAGTGGCAGTTGTATTTGCAGCCTGCAGGTAGCGACAGTTTGCATCGAGTGGATGATCCGACCGCGGCGATGCGTTTGCATTATGCTTTGGATGAGTTTGATGTGAAATTTGGCTTTAATCCGCTGGATTTTACTCAGGTAAATTCGACCATTAACCCGCAGATGGTGAAGCTGGCATGTGATTTGCTTCAGTTGCAGCAAGGTGAACGCGTTCTCGACCTGTTTTGTGGTTTAGGAAATTTTTCTTTACCCCTGGCTCGTTGTGTCGGTGAAACCGGACAAGTGGTCGCTGTTGAAGGAAGTGAAGAAATGGTACAACGTGGGGCAGAAAATGCTAAACAAAACGGCATGACTCACGTTCAGTTCTATTCACAAGATTTAACAAAAGATTTTTCGCAGCATTCTTGGGCAAATCAAGGATTTGATGCATTATTGATTGACCCACCACGTTCCGGTGCGGAAGAAATAATGTATTATGTGCCCAAGTTTGGTGCAAAAAGAATCGTTTATGTATCATGTAATCCTGCAACATTGGCGCGAGATGCGGGTGTACTGGTGAAACATGGTTATCGATTAAAAAAGGCTGGGGTAATGGACATGTTTACCCATACGGGACATGTGGAATCTATTGCCTTATTCGAAAAATATAAAGAAATAAACGATTTATAATATGAAGTGTAAAAAAGTAGGAGTAGGGTATGGTCACAGTACGTGAGCAACTTCCTGGACGTCTCAATGAGTTGTCGGAGGAAGCGACTGTAGAACATGCCGAACAAGCTCGACATGATTTGGCCGAATGGTTAAATCGGGTTCGTGGCATATTAGATGATACGGCGCTAAAACAACTCGAAGAAGTTGCACATCTGACTTTATATAAAGAGCTACAAACGACTGTCGATCATCGCTCAAATACCTTTTATACCGGCATTGAAATGGCGGATATTTTGGCGCATCTGCATGTCGATGAAGCGACCTTGTCTGCCGCAATGCTGTATCGTAGCGTTCGTGAAGGCGTGATGACGTTGGAAGAGGTACAGCAACATTTTGGTGAGCAAGTCTATAGTCTGGTGCAAGGCACACTGGCGATGGGTAAGCTTTCCGAGCTGATTGAAAAGAACAAGCGCCTAGAAGATCATTTTAACAACAACCAGCGTGAACATTTAAGCGGCATTTACAAAATGCTGATTTCAGTGACTGAAGATGTTCGCGTAGTACTGATCAAGCTGGCAGAACGTACCTATGCCTTGCGGGAGCTGACCAAAGCCTCTAGAGAGCGTCAGGAACGTGTGGCGCGTGAAATTCTGACCATTTACTCGCCTTTGGCGCACCGTCTGGGGATTGCCCAACTGAAATGGGAGCTTGAAGATTTAGCTTTCCGTTATCTGGCACCAGAACGCTATAAAGAAATTGCCTCTTTACTGAATGAAAAACGGCTTGAGCGTGAACAATATATCCAGTTTGTGATTGATAAACTGAAGAATGAGCTGGCTCAGTACAATATTGAAGCTGAGATTAGCGGGCGGGTGAAACACATTTATTCGATTTATCGAAAAATGAAAAGCAAGAACCTGAGCTTTGACCAGCTTTATGATATTCGTGCGGTTCGGGTATTGGTCAAAACCGTCCCTGAGTGCTATCACTCTTTAGGGATTGTGCATCAAATCTGGCGTCATATTCCGCATCAGTTTGATGATTACATTACCAACCCGAAAGCCAATGGCTACCGTTCATTGCATACTGCCGTGATTGCCGAAAACAAGTCCCTTGAAGTGCAAATCCGGACTAAGGATATGCATGAAGAGGCTGAGCTTGGAGTATGTTCGCACTTTAACTATAAAGAAGGCGCGAAAAATACCGATCATTCCTTCAATCATCGTTTGCATTCTTTACGTGCCGTACTTGAACATTATCAGGAACGTAACGATGCGAGTGCGCATAAATCAGATGATGAAACTGAAAATTTTGAACAGATTCAAGATTTCGAAGGCTTTGAAAAAATTTACGTGTTTAGCCGTGATGGGGATATTAAAGAATTACCGCGTGGCTCGACCGTTTTAGACTTTGCTTATCACGTCCATACTGAAGTGGGCAACAAGTGCTATGCGGCACGTGTGAATCAGCGCTATGTGCCGTTGACCTATACTCTAAAAACCGGTGAACAGGTCGAAATTTTAACCAAGAAAGATCGCGAGCCGAATCGCGACTGGCTGGTAAATTCGCTCGGCTACATTAAGACCGCACGTGCTCGTGACAAACTGCGTCATTGGTTCAGACAGCAAGACCGCAGTAAGAACCTGGAAGTGGGCCGTGAAATTCTCAATAAAGAACTTTCACGTCTGGCGATTCATCCTAAAAGTATTGATTTAAGTGACTATTGCAATCACTTCAATGTCAAATTGGGTGAAGATATTCTGATTGGACTGGTGAATGGTGATATTAGCCTGCATGCCATGATCAATCAGATCAATCGTCATATGCACATTGGTCAGGATGAACCTGAACTGGTGCTTAAACCGACCTTGAATCCACGTGCCAGTCATACCTTGTCTGCACATGGTATTTTAATTGACGGTTTGGACAATGTGGAACTGCATATTGCACAGTGCTGTCAGCCGGTGCATGGTGAATCGATTGGCGGTTATATCACCCTGAACCGTGGTGTCAGTATTCATAAGGTGGCATGTCCGGATTATGTCCGCATGATTTCTCAGGAACCTGAACGTGCAGTGGAAGCTGACTGGGAAATGCAGCCGACCCGTGGTCAAAGTGTACAGATTGTGGTGGAAGCATATGACCGCCGCGGTCTGCTCAAAGATCTGACTCAAGTTATTTTCTCGGATCAGATCAATATCCGTCAGGTGAATACCATTTCTGAAGCGGACGGTATTGCCAACATGAAACTGTTGATTGAGGTCAAAGGTCTGGCACAGCTTTCACGTCTGCTGGCACGTCTGGAGCAGCAACCAGGGATCATTAGTGCTCGCCGATTGGTACAGGGCAATTAATTGAATCCTTAAATTCAGAATTGAAAAAACCAGCACCGTGTTGCTGGTTTTTTTTATGTATAAGCAGTTTTCAACTCAATTATCAATAAAATACGCAATTAAATCAAAACTATAAGTTTAGATAATTAATATTCTACAAGATACTTTTTGTGTAATTTTTATTACAAATGCTATAATCCCGCCAATAAAATGGCCTTGAGCCAAACGATTAAAGGGTGTGGAAATTACGGCAATGCTTCAAATTAATGTGTCACAACTGTGCATGAGTCGTGCCGATGAAACAGCTCCCGCCCTCGAAAAAATTCCGGCCATGCAGCGCAGACGACTGTCGGGGATTGCCAAATTGGCATTAAGCAGTGCCATTCAATCGCTGAATTTCGAAGCGGTAGATTATATAGTCTGGGCATCGCAGTATGGTGATGAACATAAGACGCTAAAAATTCTGGCCGATGTACTGCAAGATCAAACGCCGTCACCGACCCAGTTTTCAACTTCCGTGCATAATGCCATTGCCGGGCTGTATTCAATTTTATGTCAGGATGCGACACCATCAACCAGTTTGGCTGCATCGTGGAGTGAAGCATTGATTGAAGCCTATGCCTGGTTAAAGACCAATGGTCAGCCCAATGCACGTGTATTGGTGGTGTATTACGATGAAGCTTTACCGGAAATTTATCAGGAAGCTCAGCCTTTCAATGCTTTTGCCATGTCGGCAATCATTGCTCTTGAAGCAGCAAACCTGCAACTGGACATGCATGCATTAAGCAATCATCGTCATAAATATATCGATGCTCAGAATTTCTATGATTTTTGGCAGCAATCTGAACAGGATTTAAAACATCCTCAAACTCAGGCATGGCAAAAATGTTAAAACGCGATCAGATTAAACAAAAAGCCAACTATCTGTGGCGTGTTGGCGCAACCGGTTTTAGTTTTGCCAGTTTTGGCATTGGTGGTGTGGCCATTGGTGCGCTGGTGGCGCCTTTGGTGAATTTATCTACCCAGAACCCAGGTTTAAGACAGCAGCGTACCCAAAAAGTCATTCAGCACAGTTTCAAGGGCTTTACCGAAATGATGGTAAAACTTGGAATTATGACCTATGACATTGAAGGTCTGGAAAAATTACAGCACAGTAAGCAGGAGCTGGTGATTGCCAATCATCCAACTCTGATAGATGTAGTGGTACTGATTGGTTTGATGGAGCAGGCCAACTGTGTCGTGAAACAGGCACTGTGGTCGAATCCGTTTACCAAAGGTCCGGTGCAAAATGCCGGCTATATTTTAAATGCCGGTTCTGAACAGTTTATTCATGACTGTGTGGAAAAATTACAGCAGGATCAATCAGCTTCGTTGCTGATTTTTCCGGAAGGTACACGTACGGCAAAAGGGGAATTGCTGAATGAGTTTCAGCGCGGGGCTGCGAATATTGCGATTCGTGCCAACGTGCCGATTCGTCCGGTACTGATTACTTGTACACCTTCAACCTTAACCAAGAATGAAAAGTGGTATCACGTTCCTTCACGTCCATTTCATATTCACGTGAAAGTACTGGATGCCATTCAAGTCGATGATCTTTTGGAGAATACCAGTGTAAATCCAAAAAATGTGCGTCAGCTCAATCATCAATTACACCAATTTTTTAACCAAGAGTTATCTAAAAAATGAGCAATCTTGCTGATGAATTAAAGCAAATGATTATTGATGTTCTGGCCCTTGAGGACATCAGCATAGAAGATATTGAAACCGATGCCCCTTTATTTGGTGATGGCTTGGGTTTAGATTCTATTGATGCATTGGAACTCGGTTTGGCTTTGAAAAAGCGTTACAACATTCATTTGAATGCTGAATCGGCAGAAACCAAACAGCATTTTAAATCAATTCAAAGCCTGGTGGCTTTGGTTGAAGCACAGCAACAGGCATAAGAGGTTGGGATGTTAACTCAGGAACAAGTACTGGAAAAACTTAGAGAATGGATGGAAGATCTGTTTGAAATTACCCCTGAAGATGTTCAGCTGGATGCAAATTTAGCCACAGATCTGGATGTCGACAGTATTGATGCGATTGATCTGGTGGTTAAAATCAAGGAATTGACCGGTAAACAGGTCAATCCTGAAGATTTTAAAAGTGTACGCACAGTGCAGGATGTGGTGACTGTGATTCAGAACATGTCTGCTGCATGAAACTGATCTTTAAAGGGATAGTGGCAATCGGGTTGATGCTCTATCCCTTTTTAGTGGGCTATAGTTTGGCACATGGACAATATGTCTGGGTCAGTAGCCTGCTGATTGTCTTGGGTCTAGTGCGCCTGTTCAGTAAGGGCAATGCCTTGCTGTGGCCCTTAACCGGATTTGCGATTTTGTGTGGCAGCTTAAGCCTGATTTTAAAAGATCATGCCTGGCTGAAACTGTATCCGGTGTTTATGAGTGTAGGGGCATGTATAATTTTTGCCTCGACTTTAATTCGACCACCGTCAATGATTGAGCGTTTTGCCCGTTTGGCAGAACCGGAGTTACCCGAAACCGGGGTGATCTGGACTCGTAAAGTGACCATCGTCTGGTGTGGTTTTTTTGTGCTAAATGCCCTGATTGCTTTGGCAACCGTGCTGTTTGCCTCTATGCAGACCTGGGTGCTGTATAACGGCTTTATTTCCTATGTGTTGATGGGGCTATTACTACTGGGCGAATTTATCTTGCGTAAACGACAGCAGCGCTTAAACCAAATTCAGGAATAAAAACAGAATATTATGTTGTGTCATTTTCAAAATCATCTTCATTCACTGAAACCGCTGTGTATTCAGCCCGATTTAAGCCAGGTCTGTTTTCAGGATTTCTGGCAGGATGTGATACAACAAAGGCATGAAATTAAGGCACTTTCACAGGACAGTTGGGCGCTTTGGGAGCCTGACAGTTATCAATTTTTAGTGCTGCTATTTGCGGCACTGCTGGCCAAAAAACAGGTGCTGTTGCCACCCAATCGGGTCAGTGATCTGGAAAAAGAACTGGCCGAGCAGAATATTTATTTTTTACAGCGTCAGCCAGTCTCTGCTTCACAAAATCAAACGATTGAACTGAATCTGGATGATGCTTTTTTAAATCAGGCGCAGATCTATTTTTACACTTCCGGTTCAACCGGTCAGCCTAAAAAAATCCCGCGCAGCTTGCGTCAGTTACTCAATGAAGTGCAGGGACTGGATGCCAGTTTTCAGTTAGCTGAACAGGCGATTGCCATCGCGACAGTGAGCCATCAGCATATTTATGGTTTGCTGTTTAAGTTGCTATGGCCACTGGCAAGCGGGCGCTGTTTTTATCAGGCACAGCTGGCTTTCCCGGAAGATGTCGCGGATATTCAGAAAAAATTAGCTGCTTTTAAGCTAGAGAATTATGTGATTTCCAGTCCGGCATTGTTAAAACGCTGGACTCAGGATGTGCTGTTACAAGATTGCTTAACGGTATATTCATCCGGTGGAAAACTGGAATCCGGTGTACGGCCGTATCTGAACCGGCCGATTACCGAAGTCTTTGGCAGTTCGGAAACCGGCGGGATTGCCCATCGCCAGCAGGATGATGCCTTGTGGACACCGTTTGCCAATGTCGATATACAGGCTACTGAACAGCAGGAACTACAAGTTAAAACCAATCAGGCTTTTAGTGCAGACTGGATTTTGACTGGCGATAAAGTTGAACTGCTTGAAGCAGATAATTTAAAAAGCCCATTCCATTTGTTGGGACGTTTAGACCGCATTGTCAAACTGGAAGAAAAGCGCTTAAGTCTGGATGCAATTGAACAGAAAATTGTCGAGTTGGATGACATGCTGCAATGCCATGTGCTGATTCTGGAACGGGAACATCGTCAGATTTTAGCCTGCGTTGCGGTATTGTCAGAGCAGGCTAGACAGCAGCTGCAAAATAGCAGTAAAGCCCAATATGTCGCGGCCTTAAAGGCCCAGTTGAAAGCCAAACTGGAAAGCATTGCCATTCCAAGACAGTGGCGTTTTTTGACACAATTACCGCAAAATTCCCAATCTAAGCTGAATAAACAATACATGAAATCCTTATTTCAACCTATGTTATTGCCTATTGTATTGGAACAACAGAATGATGCGGATTCAGCGTCATATCGTTTAGAGTTTTCACCTGAACTGGAATGCTTTAAAGGGCATTTTCCGGACTATCCTATTTTCCCGGGTGTAGGTCAGATCGGGTTTATTCAGCATTTTGCCCGCCAGACTTGGGTCGACTTGGAATGGTGTAACGGTTTTGAGCAGTTGAAATTTCAGGATCTGATCAAGCCTTTTATGGTGCTGCAATTAAAATTAACCAGAAAATTGCACAAAGTCAGTTTTGAACTCAGCCATGCAGATCAGACCTTGGCCTCTGGACGATTGTTGTTTAAAACACCGAGCGATCAGATTTAAAGGTAAATGTATATGCAGCAATGTTTTGTGATTCCAGTTTATAACCATCCTCATTATATTGAGGCCCTGGTTGAGCATTTGGATCATTTTCAGAAGCCGATCATTCTGGTCAATGATGGCAGTGATGCTGCATGTACTACGCTTTTACATCGCATTGCTGAACAGCATCCAAGCGTGGAGCTGGTTGAACATAGCCATAACCAAGGTAAAGGACAGGCGGTGATCACCGGTTTGCGTCATGCGCATAAACTAGGTTTTAGCCATGCCTTGCAGCTTGATTCGGATGGTCAACATGACTGGCAGGATGTCGCCAAATTCCTTGATATTTCAGCACAACATCCAGAGGCGATGGTGATTGGTCAGCCAATTTTTGATGAGTCTGTACCGAAAAAACGCCTTTATGGCCGTTATGCCACCCATATCTGGGTGTGGATCAATAGCCTGTCTTTAGATATTAAAGACAGCATGTGCGGTTTCCGGGTTTATCCTTTAGCCGCTACCATTAAGGTGCTGGATTCTGCAAAATTTCAGCCGCGTATGGGCTTTGACAGTGAAATTCTGGTGCGTCTGAAATGGGCCAATCTGCCTTTTATCAATGTGCCGACCAAAGTCATTTACCCTGAAGGCGGTATTTCTCATTACCATGTCTGGCGAGACAATCTGGGCATGAGTAAGGCTCATGCCAAATTGCTGGGCGGGATGCTGATTCGTTTGCCAAAATTGCTGGCACAGAAAGTAAAAGGTTAAGTTTGTGGCCGAGCTAAATTCAAACAAATGGAGTGACATTCAAGAACGTGGTGGCATGACCTCACTGAGTCTGGTACTGGCATTCTATCGTCTGGGTGGCCGATGGCTGTGTCGGGCACTGATGTATTTTGTGATTCTGTGGTACTGGCTATTTTCGACCGTCGCACGTCAGGCTTCGCTGCAATATTTAACTCGATTACACCATTTCGCAGGCAAAAATTCTCCCTTTTCGCACACCCCGAGTCTGGCCCATAGCTATCAGCATTTCATGCAGTTTGGTGAATGCATTCTGGATAAAATTGAGGGCTGGCTGGGAAAAATCCCGGAGCAGCAACTGGTTTTGCATGGACACGAACATTTCCGTGCACATTATCAAAAAGGTGCGGTGATTGTGGTGTCGCATTTCGGCAATATTGAATTGCTGCGTGCTATCAAGTCGGAACATCCGCAGAAAATTAATGTCTTGGTCTATCAAAAACATGCCACCAAATTTAACCAGTTTTTGAAAAAACTCAATGATCATGCCGATGTCAATCTGGTTTCGGTAGATGAACTGGGCATTGAAACGGCCTTGGTATTGCAAGAAAAACTGGATCGCGGTGAATGGGTCATAGTTGCAGCAGACCGTGTGCCAGTGGAATCGGATCGGGTACAGCCAATTTCGTTTTTAGGCGAACAGGCCAACTGGCCACAAGGCGCGTGGATTCTAGCCAGTCTGCTTAAAGTTCCGGTGCTCGCCGTGTTTTGTTATCGCGTGGCCGACAACTTTGAAGTGCATATTCACTCGATTGCCGAGCAATTGAATTTTCCGCGTAAAAGCCGTATTCAAGCCATGCAAACGACGACCCGTCAATATGTGACCTTACTCGAGCAGCACTGCATTCGTGCGCCCTATCAATGGTTTAATTTTTATAATTTCTGGAACAAACAATAATGCAAGTGTTAGTTGTTGGGGAAAATCCACTTTCAATTGAAGATGTCGTCGCTGTAGCGCGTCAGGAAAAATCAGTGGCTTTGCCTGCCAGTGCTGAATGGTCTGAATTGATTCAGCGCGGCGCCGATTTTCTGGATCAGTTGCTGCAAGATGAAGGCGTGATTTATGGCGTGACTACCGGTTATGGTGATTCCTGTCTGGTCGAAATTCCTGCGCATCAGGTCAATGAATTACCTTTGCATTTATCCCGCTTCCATGGTTGTGGGTTAGGTCAAAATCTGGATTTAATCACTGCCCGTGCAGTGGTGGTAACCCGTTTATGTTCGCTGGCACGTGGTTATTCAGGTGTTTCGCATGCGCTGCTGCAACGGCTGGTGTGGATGCTGAATGAAAATGTAATTCCGGTGATTCCCTCAGAAGGTTCGGTCGGTGCCAGTGGCGATTTAACCCCGTTATCGTATATCGCGGGTGCTTTGGTCGGTGAACGTGACGTTTACTATCAGGGACAAATCGTTCCGGTCAGTCAGGTGTATGCAGAAAAAGGCTTACAGCCTCTGGTGATGCGTCCTAAAGAAGGTCTGGCATTGATGAACGGCACCGCGGTAATGACCGCCATTGCCTGCTTGAACTATAAAAAAGCTGAACAGATCAGTTTGGCCAGCACCTGCATTACTGCTCTGAATGTATTGGCTTTAGAAGGCAATCCGAGTCATTTTGATGAAGTGCTGTTTGCGCAAAAGCCGCATCCGGGTCAGCAAAATATTGCCGCGCAATTGCGGAATTGGCTAAACAGTGAAGTGCAAACCGAACATCAGAGTTCACGTTTGCAAGACCGTTATTCACTACGCTGCGCACCGCATATCATTGGTGTGTTTGAAGACTCCAAACCCTGGTTACGCCAGTTTATTGAAAATGAACTGAACTCCAGTAATGACAATCCGCTGATTGATCCGGTGAATTTACGTGTGTTGCATGGCGGTCATTTCTATGGCGGTCATATTGCTCAGGCCATGGATAGCCTGAAAATCATGATTGCCAATATTGCCGATTTAATGGATCGCCAATTTGCGCAACTGGTGGATTACAAGATGAATAATGGTTTGCCACGCAATCTGACAGGTGCAACCGATGAGCGTTTACCGCTGAATCATGGCTTTAAAGCGGTACAGATTGGCGTGTCGGCATGGACGGCAGAGGCCCTAAAACAGACGCTTTCTGCATCCATTTTCTCGCGCTCGACCGAATGTCATAACCAGGACAAGGTCAGCATGGGCACCATTGCCGCGCGTGATGCCAGTCGCGTGATTGTATTAACGGAACAGGTGATTGCAGCATTGTGCTGTGCCAGTGTGCAGGCCATCCATTTAAGAACTTTGGATGGCAAATTGTCGGAAGTGCTCGATACATTTAAGGCCTGGGTGTTACAGACATTTGATTACGTGGTAGAAGACCGTCCATTGCAGCACGAGTTGCAGCAACTGGTGGATCGTCTGGAAAATTTAGAATTATTGAATAGTGCACTTGTTCGCTAAACCTGATGGGAAACAGACTATGCATACCGATGTGATGATTGAAGTGCCCTTTCATGATGTAGATACCATGGACGTGGTCTGGCATGGGCATTATTTAAAGTATTTTGAAATTGCGCGCTGCAAGTTGCTGGATCAGTTTGATTATAACTATAAGCAGATGCGCGCTTCTGGCTATGCATGGCCTGTGATTGAAAGTCATGTGCGTTATGCGCATGGCATCCTGTTTGAACAGAAAATTCGCGTGCGTGCCATTTTAAAAGAATGGGAAAACCGCCTGAAAATTGAGTATCAGATTTTTGATGCCGAAAGTGGTAAAAGGCTGACTAAAGGTTATACCACGCAAGTGGCGGTGCATATTGAAAGCCGTGAAATGTGCTTCCAGTCACCGCAAATTTTATTGCAGCGTTTACACGCTTGGTCTGAGTTTAAACCGGAGTAAAGCAGATGACATCTATCAATCTACAACGTGCAGCAGGATTATTCCTGGCAGGACTGCTGTCTCTGATCACGTTGCTGTCACAAGCAGTACATGCACAAAATCCGCAGCTCAAACAAATTTTTAGCCAGCTCTCCGAAACTCCAACCGTGCGGGCCAATTTTGAACAGCAAAAAAAACTGGCGAGCATGAACAAAACCTTTGTGTCCAAAGGCACGGTTTTGTTTTCCAAGTCACAAGGGGTGATCTGGAAAATTCAAAATCCGGTCAAAGCCGACCTGATTGTGACGCCGCGTAAATTGGTACAAAAAACCCAGCGTACTTATAGCCAGATTGAAATTGATAAATCCCCGTATGGTTCGGTCGCGACCATGTTCTTGCAATTGATGTCGGGTAATGAAGCCGCGATCGCCAAAAACTTTAATGTTGTTTCAGCCAGTTATAGTCCTGCACAGTGGAATGTGGCTTTAACCCCGAAAAGCAGTCTGTTTAAGAAATTGTTTGTTCGTGTCGATGCGCAAGGGCAGCGTTATGTTGACCGTATCGTAATTCGTGAGAAAGCCAATAACAGCACCACAATCCGCTTTAGCCAGCAAACCACTCAATCCCAAACTTTAACGGCTGAGGAAAATGCACTTTTCCAACTGGCAAAATAAATTTACCGCACTGTGGTTGATTGTACTCAGCGTGATTGCCATCGCGCTGGGTACGGCATGGCTGAAAAAAGATATTCACATTCAAACCAATATCTTTGCCTTATTGCCGGAAGCCCATCATGATCCACGGCTGGAACGGGCACAGCAATATGTCAGTCAGCAGCTGAATGACAAAGTCTTTGTAGTACTGAATGCCAAAGATGATGCCGCCCTGAACAAAGCCACTACAACTTTTAAACAGAGTGTGGCAGCAACCAATTTATGGCAACCGCTACATCCACAGCTGGATAGTGAAAAGTTTGCCCAGGTTTTATATCAGCATCGTGCCGGTTTACTTACCCTGGCTGATCAGAAGCTGTTAGAACAGCAGGATTATGCCTCCCTGACTGAGCAGGGCTTGTTACAGATTATGAGCCCGGGCATGCCGGTGACTACAGAGCTGTTACAACAAGATCCTTTATTACTATTTCCACGTTATGCCGTGGGCTTATCCAGTTTACAGGGTGATCAGGATATCGAGCTGGAAGATGGCTTTGCCACCATTCGCGATGAGCAGGGCATTTCCCGTCTTATTGTCTTGCAGCTCAAAAATAGCCCTTACAATATTGATTACCAGGAAAAAACTTCAGCCTGGATTGAGCAGGTAAATTTAAAACTGAAACAGATGCAGGTTGAGCCGCACTGGACAGGAACTTTGCTGTTTGCCCAATTCGGTACCACTTCAGCTGAAAAGGAAATTTCCACCATTGGGGTAGGTTCGACCATCGGGATTTTCTTCCTAGTGCTATTTGGTTTCCGCTCGGTTCGTCCGATGCTGACTGAAATGATTGCGGTAGGGACCGGATGTCTGGTGGCATTCGCCATGACGCATTGGGTATTTGGTGAAATTCACCTGATGACGCTGGTGTTTGGTGCCAGTCTGGTCGGGGTCTGTGTCGATTTTTCATTTTACTTTATGGCCATGCAGTCGCAGCATCGGCATATCGATGGCTTCGCAGTACTTAAACCGCTGCTGCCAAGTCTGTTTATGGGCCTGATGACCACCTTGGTCGCTTATATTTTCTTGAGTTTTACTCCATTTCCAGGCTTTAGGCAGATCGCGGTATTTTCGATGGTGGGGCTGGCTGCGGCATGGATTACCAGCATTTTATTGTTGCCAAGATTGCCGCCTTTAAATGCCGAGCCAGCGATTCGCCGCTTAAGTTTTATTGGCAAAGCACGCGCCTGGGTACAGGCCAGAAATAGTTTACGTTATGGCATGATCGCCGTTATTACCGTGGTCACTGGCAGCAGCTTGATGTTGCTACAAAGCAATGATGATATCCGTAACTTGCAAAGTATGGATAAGAAGCTGCAGCAGGAAGACCAGTACCTACGTGAACGCTTTATGCAACAGCAAAGCAGCGAATACTTTGTGGTGCATGGCAACACGGCTCAGGAACTGGAACAAAACGAACAGCAACTGCTACAGAAGCTGCAAGTTTTACAGGCGAAAAACAAGCTGGACGGTTTTCAGGCTTTAGGGCAGTGGTTGCCATCAAAAGCTATACAGCAACACAATATTGCGTTGTTGCAAGCCATTCCAGCCAGTGCCTTGCAGGACTATGCAACAGCCTTACAACTGAATCCGGCAGAAGTACTGGCTTGGCAAAAACAACTTGCCCAGCAGCCTTTACTCAGTTCTGCTGAAATGAAGCAGCATCCTTTGGCCTTTTTACAAATCAGCCCAACCGAGCGTCTGGTGCTGTTGCAAAATGTGCATGATGTAACTGCCTTGCAGCAGCTGAATAGTCCGCAGGCCCAATTATTGCGTCCGGTGAACCAGTTGTCTGAACTGTTCCAGCAGCATCGTATTCAGGCACAGTGGTTACTGGTTTCTGCTTTAATCTGCCTGATGATAGGTCTGGGCATTATTTATGGCATCAAATCGATTTTGCCTTTGGTGCTACCGGTGAGTCTGGCGTTGATGACCACCTTTGCGATTCAGGCCTGGCTGGGTGTGGAAATCAATCTGTTCAGCATTATGGGCACTTTCCTGATTATCGGGATTGGCGTGGACTATGCCATTTTCTACCGCCACGGACATGATCATCCGCAAGTGGTGGGCATGGCCTTATTCCTATGTATGATGTCGACCTTGCTCGGTTTCGGGTTATTATCCTTTAGCCATACCTATGCAATTCACTGCTTTGGTCTGACCGTGTTACTTGGGGTTATTTTTTCATTTATCTATGCAACATTGTTTACATCATCCGATGCCAAACATGTTGTGCTTCAACAGTATCAGCCAAAAGAGCTGAGAAAATAAGGTACCGTGCAATGAGCACTATGCAACATACAGACGTATTAATTATCGGCGCAGGGCCATCGGGGAGTTCGGCAGCAGCATTACTGCGCCAAAAGGGCTATCAGGTCACGATCATCGAAAAACAACATTTTCCACGCTTTTCCATTGGCGAATCATTGCTGCCACAATCGATGGTATTTCTGGAAGAAGCTGGCCTGCTGGATACAGTACGTGAGCATGTCGAACAGTTTGCCTTCCAGTTTAAAAATGGCGCAGCCTTCTTAAAGGGCAAGCAGCGCAGTTTTTATGATTTCCGCGAGAAATTCAGCGATGGTCCAGGCACTACCTGGCAAGTACGCCGTGCCAATTTTGACCATTTGCTGGCACAGCAGGCAGAAAAATACGGTGCAGACATTCGTTTCGGTCATGAAGTAGTCGATGTTGATGTTGCGCCAGAACATCCGTTGTTAACCGTAAAAGATGAACAGCAAAATGTGTATCAGATTCAGGGTAAATTTTTACTCGATGCCAGTGGTTTTGGCCGAATCCTGCCAAAATTTTTGAATCTGGAAAGCCCATCCGATTTTCCGGTGCGCCGCGCAGTGTTTACCCATATTGAAGATGGCATTCTGGATGATCCTAATTTTGACCGCGAAAAAATCCTGATTACGGTGCATGCCAAAGATCCACGTGCCTGGTACTGGCTGATTCCATTTGCCGATGGCCGTTCATCTTTTGGTGTAGTGGCAGAACAGGATTTCTTTGCGCACTATGGCTTTGATGGCAGTGCCGATGATGATCTGGAAGCTTTGTTCAAGCGTATTCTGGCAGATGAGGAAAGCCTGTCGCATGTACTGTGCAATGCCAAATTTGACACGCCAGTACGTACACTGGTGGGCTATTCTGCCGATGTTAAACATCTGGCAGAACGTAACTATGCCTTGCTCGGCAATGCCGGTGAATTCCTCGATCCGGTGTTTTCTTCCGGTGTAACGATTGCCTTGAAATCTTCAAGTCTGGTGATTCCTCTGGTCGATCAGGTGCTGCAAGGTCAGTCGGTCAATTGGATGAAGCAATACGAGCAACCGCTGCGTGCGGGCATTCAGGTGTTCCGCGCCTATGTGGAATCGTGGTATAGCGGTGAATTTCAGGATGTGGTGTTTTCGAAAAATCAGGATGACAAAATCCGCCGTATGGTGTCATCGCTATTGGCAGGCTATGCCTGGGACAGTAGCAATCCAATTTATAAAAATGCCAAAAAGCGTTTAAGCACGCTGGCAGAATATTGCCGTGATCCGCAGTTACAACACATCGAGATAAACGGTGCCTAGAATGAAACTGAAATGGACGGTGATGTTAATCAGTGCAGTGCTACTGTGTGGCGGCTGTCAATCCATGCTGCCTCAAGCACCAGGTCTGGCCACGGCGGCCTGGGCTGCACAGAATTATCAGCGTCAGGATCAGTTGGAAATTCAGTGGAAAGAGCAGAGTTTTAGCTTTTTACTGTATCAGCAACAACAGGGTTCCAAGCTGGAAATGCTGGCTTTAACCCTGACTGGGCAGCAGTTATTCAAGCTCAGTTTTGATGGCCGCAAGGTTCATGTCGAACAGCGCATTGCACCAATGAAGTTGTTGCCATTTGAATTTGTAGTGCGCGATATTCTCTATGCAACTTATCCGAATTTTGCCCAGTTACAGCAGCAGAATGTCCGTATTGAAACTTCAGCTCCGGCCCGAAAAGTATTTATCAATCAGCAGCATGTGCTCAATATTCAGCAGCAGGGTGATGCCATTGAGCTGAACAATGTACAGGTGCCGTATCAAATGGTGATTAGTCCTATTAATGATGGTTTAGCGAATACTGATGCGGACAGCACTGAATAATAAGGGATGATTATGGACGATAAAATCACGACACAACATTCTGCGGTGGGCATTCAGTTTAGCGTCGGCTTATCTGCACTCGGAAATACGGCTGAACAGATCAAACAGACGCTGATTACACCGCAAAATACCTTGAGCTTGGTTTCAGGATTTATTCCAGAAAAACAGGTCTGGGTGGGTGCCTATCAGCAGCCTTTAATCGAAAACATTCCTGAGTTTTTGCAAGATGTAGATTCGCGTAATCTACGTTTTGCCTTAACCGCTTTAAGTGCTATTGAAAGCGAAATCCGCAACTATACCGCGCAATTCGATCGTAAGCGTCTGGCGATTATTCTAGGCACTTCAACCTCAGGCATTGCTGATAATGAAAAGTTGCTAAAACAGTATTTTAATAATCAGGCGAATGTAGAGGTTCAGCACTACAAACAGGAAATGGGTAGTCTGGCCAAAGGCCTGCAAATGTATCTGGGCTGGGAAGGTCCTGCATACACCATTTCCACCGCTTGTTCTTCCAGTGCCAAAGCCATGGCAGCAGGACAGCGTTTGATCAATGCCGGTCTGGCTGATGCGGTACTGGTCGGTGGTATTGATACCCTATGTAAGCTAACCCTGAACGGTTTTCACAGTCTGGAAAGCCTGGCTCATGATTTATGTCAGCCCTGTGGTGCACAGCGTGACGGCATTAATATTGGCGAAGCGGCCGGGCTGTTTTTATTGTCCAAAGAAACCGCCCCCGTGATGCTGATGTCAGCCGGCGAGTCGATGGATGCCTGGCATATTTCTGCGCCGCATCCGGAAGGAAAAGGCGCGGCCGAAGCCATGCAAAAAGCGCTGGATATGGCAGGTGTTACAGCCAGCGAGATTGGCTATTTAAATATGCACGGAACGGCAACCCCGCAAAATGATGCCATGGAAATCAAAGCCGTGCAGACGGTATTTCAGTCACATGATGTTCCTATCAGCAGTACGAAACATAAAACCGGACATTGTCTGGGTGCAGCAGGTGCCATTGAAGCAGTGATCTGTCAGCAGGTGCTAGCCGACCAATCCTGGTTACCACTGCATCATTCAGGCAATATCGACCAGGAACTGGACGAAGCCAACTATGTGCTGGAAGCAGCATTACAACCACCGATTCATTATGTGATGAGCAATTCATTTGCCTTTGGTGGCAGTAATATTAGTTTGATTTTTGGAACAAAACTGAAATGATGGATGCAGTACAGTTTATCCCGCATGAACAGCCCATGGTGTTTGTCGATCATCTGATTGAAGCCAATGATGTGTTTGCCATTGCGGAATTGGTGATTCGGCCTGAACTGATGTTTTGTGAAGCTGAAGGCCTACCGACCTGGACCAGTATTGAGTTGATGGCACAGACTATTAGCATCTATGCTGGGCATAAAGGAAAAATGTCGGGCTTGCCACCGAAAATCGGGTTTTTATTGGGCACGCGTAAAATGCAGTTGCCCGTGCCTTATTTTGCTTTAGGGGAAAGCATCAGGATTAAAGCCGAACAAGGCTATTTACATGAGGGGCTGGGGCAGTTTCACTGTGAAATTGAATACCGGGAACATCGCTTTAGTGCCATGTTGAGTGTATTTGAGCCGCCAGAAATGAAAGAAGAGATCAGGAAGTCAGTGTGAATAGACGAATTTTAGTAACAGGCTCAAGCCGCGGAATTGGTAAAGCCATTGCCTTGCAACTGGCACAGGCAGGATTTGATGTCACCGTCCATGCACGCTCCAGACTACAAGAAGCCGAACAGGTCGTTCAGGAAATTCAGGCCTTGGGACAATCCAGCCATGCACTTTTATTTGACGTAAATGAGCGCGAAAAAGTCATGCAATTGCTGGAGCAAGATGTTGCAGAACATGGCGCATTTTATGGTGTGGTATTGAATGCAGGTTTAACCCGTGATGCAGCATTTCCGGCTTTAACCGACAGTGACTGGGATGAAGTGGTCTCGACTTCACTGGATGGTTTTTATAATGTTTTAAAACCGCTGGTGATGCCGATGATTCGTCTGAAAAAAGGCGGACGTATTGTGACTTTATCTTCTGTGTCAGGCTTGATGGGTAATCGTGGACAAGTGAATTACAGTGCGGCAAAAGCCGGTTTAATTGGTGCGACAAAGGCTTTGGCGCTGGAATTGGCGAAACGCAAAATTACCGTTAACTGTGTGGCACCAGGTTTGATTGAAACAGAAATGGTCACCGAAGAAGTCAAAGAACATGCCTTGAAGATGATTCCATTACAACGCATGGGGCATGTTGATGAAGTGGCCAAGGCCGTAAAATTTTTATGCAGTGATGATGCCAGCTATATCACCCGACAGGTGATTTCAGTCAATGGGGGCTTGATTTGATGAAACGTGTTGTGGTCACGGGCATGGCCGGGATTACCTCTTTGGGTGAAACCGCAGAGCAGATTTTTAGTCAGTTTGAACAGGGCAAAAGTGGTATCCGCTACATGCCCGACTGGGAAGTGTATACCGACTTGCGCAGTAAACTGGGCGGTCCAGTTGAATCCTATACCATCCCAAAGCATTTTAATCGTAAGGTGACCCGCGGCATGGGACGAGTCGCTTTAATGTCAACCGTATGTGCGGAAAAGGCTCTTGAAGATGCAGCGCTGTTAAATGACCCAATCTTAAGCAGTGGTCAAGCCGGTGTGGCATTTGGTTCATCCGCAGGCAGTGTCGATGCAATTGGCGAGTTTGGCAGCATGTTGATTGATAACAACATGAACAAGCTCAATGCCACTACTTATATCCGCATGATGTCGCATACCAGTGCCGTCAACATGACCGTTTATTTTGGCTTAAAAGGCTTAACCTTGCCGACTTCAAGTGCCTGTACTTCGGGTTCCATGGCGATTGGCCAGGCCTATGAAGCGATTAAATATGGCAAGCAGACGGTAATGCTGGCCGGTGGGGCAGAGGAACTCAGCGCCGCAGGTTCTGCGGTGTTCGATGTACTGCTGGCCACCAGTAGCCAAAATGAATATCCAGAAAAAACACCGCGTCCATTCGATGCTAAGCGTGATGGTCTGGTGGTCGGTGAAGGGGCTGGCTGTTTAATTCTGGAAGAATATGAGCATGCCAAAGCACGGGGTGCCAAAATTTATGCAGAAATTATCGGTTATGGCAGCAATACCGATGGTCAGCACGTCACCCGTCCAGATTCAGATATGATGGGACGTTGTATGCAACTGGCATTATCAGATGCGCAAATTCCGGCAGATCAGGTGGACTATGTCAATGCGCACGGTACATCCACCGATCAAGGCGATATTGCGGAAACCCAAGCCACTGCTCACGTACTGGGCAAAAAACCGATCAGCTCACTGAAAAGCTATTTCGGGCATACGTTGGGCGCCTGCGGGGCAATTGAAGCGTGGCTCAGTATCGAGATGATGGCACGGGATACTTTCATCCCGACTTTAAATCTGGATGAAATTGATGCGGCCTGCGGCGATCTGGATTACATCGTCAAACAACCAAGAAATATGCATGCCGATATTATTATGAGCAACAATTTTGCTTTTGGAGGAATCAATACCTCCCTGATTTTTAAACGTGTCTAACAACAACTAGAGGGTACATCATGTTCATTAAAAAATTAGCACTTACAGCTGCATTGTGTTTGGGTGGGGTCGTTTCAGCTCAGGCCGCAGATCAAATGCATGACTTCAACTTTCAGGAAGCGGTCAGTCGTGCCGTTGCTGACGGTACGCTGGACGGTTCGGTTAAGTTTTATTTGGCAGGAACCAAAGCGGGGGGCAAGGTCATACAAAAAGGTTTGGTGACCAACAAGAAAACCAATGGCTTTGCCAAATCTGCCGAAACATCATGCGATCATGTTTTGCGTTCAGCCTTAATCCAGTTCCAGAACACTGCCAAGGCAAAGGGTGCCAATGCCGTGATCAATATCGTGAGTTTCTATAAATCCAATGAAACCAAGAGCAGCACGACTTATCAATGTGCCAAAGGCATGGCGGTTGCAGGGGTAGCATTAAAAGGGGATATTGCCAAGCTATAAGCTTGAGCATTTCAATCTATAAAATGTCTAGTTAAAGGTACAGCATTTTGTATTTTTGACCTGCATAAAAAGGCCCATCATCTGATGGGCCTTTTTTATATCTATTTAAAGAAGAATGAACCGAAACGACTTAGATCACTTAGACCTCATAGATCATTTAGGAATTTCTTCTTCTTCAAATTCAGGTTTAACCTGAACAATAAAGTCCTGACGGTTCAGACCGCGCCATAAGGCAAATGCAGTACCAATATAAATTGAAGAATAAGTACCGACAAACACCCCAATAAACATGGCGACAGAGAACCAGTGCAAACCTTCACCACCCAGGAACATCATTGCCACAACAACCAGCAATAAAGTCATTGAGGTATGAATGGTACGACGTAAAGTTTCAGTCAAAGAAATATTGACCACTTCACGAGGCGTAGCACCGCGAATCTTACGGAAATTTTCACGGATACGGTCAGATACCACGATGTTATCGTTTAGCGAGAAGCCTAATAGTGCAAGAATGGCTGCCAATACGGTTAAGTCAAATGGCCATTGCATCATGGCAAAAACACCAATGGTTACAATGACGTCGTGGAATAACGAAAGCACCGCACCTAAAGCCAGCTTAAACTCGAAACGGATGGTCACGTAAACCAGCATTAACAGTAATGCCAGTGCTACGGCACCTGCCGAACGAATATAAAGCTCATTACCGACTTGTCCACCGACAGAATCTACCTTGTGGACTTCAGCCGGATTGTTAGGTAATTGCACCGCTTTGGTGATGGCGTTATTCAGATCTTCTACTTCAATGTCTTGAACGGGCATACGAACCAAAAGATCTTTGTTGCTACCCAGGGTTTGCACTACAGCATCTTTAAAACCGGCCTGATTTAGCGCCTGGATCACTTCAACCTGATTGGCCGGTTGTTTATAGTTCAGCTCGGCAGACACACCGCCAGTAAAGTCCAAACCGAGGTTTAGACCTTTGGTGGCAATAAAGAAAATGCTGGCCAAGGTTAAAAGAATAGAGATGATTGCCGCAGGTTTGGCAATCTTCATAAAGTCTATGATGCGCTCATCATCTGGGCGACCGTATTTCTTTTTCGGTTGAGTCATATCAGTCATCTTCGATCTCCTAAATGCTCAACTTTTTCAAGTTACGTTTTTTGCCATAAATAATTTGCACAATCGCACGGGTTACAGTAATGGCTGTAAACATCGAGCAGACAATACCAATCATCAAGGTGACCGCGAAGCCCTTAATCGGACCGGTACCGATGGCAAACAGAATAAACGCAACCAGGAAGGTGGTTAAGTTCGAGTCAAAAATGGTGTTATAGGCTCGATCATAGCCCGCGACAATCGCCTGTTTGGGTGAGGCACCCCATTTCATTTCTTCCCGTATCCGCTCACAGATCAGTACGTTGGCATCGACCGCCATACCAATGGTAATCACGATACCGGCAATACCCGGAAGGGTGAGGGATGCGCCAATCCATGACATCACTGTCAGGATCATGGCCAGGTTAGCCACCAGGGCGAAGTTGGCAATCAGACCGAATAGACGGAAGAACACCACCATCCAGATTGCGACCAGAATGAAACCGATTTGAGTCGATAACACACCTTTGTCAATGTTTTCCTGACCCAGGCTAGGACCAACCACACGTTCTTCGACGAAGTACATCGGCGCAGCAAGGGCACCGGCACGAAGCATCAATGCAAGTTCAGCGGCTTCCTGAGGTGAATCCAGACCAGTAATACGGAACTGGGAACCTAATACTGCCTGAATGGTAGCAGCATTGATGATCACGGATTCAGCATAAGGGGTACGAACTTCAGTTTGCGCACCAGTCACAGGATCTGGAACATAACTGATCTTCTGCTTGTTCTCGATGAACAATACCGCCATGCGTTTACCAACTGCATTACGGGTTGCATCGGCCATCAGCTTACCGCCAGCGCTGTCCAAAGTAATGTTTACTTCAGCACCACCGGTATCCTGACTAAAGCCACTAGAAGCATTCTGTACACGTTCACCGGTCAAAATACGGTTGCGGTTGAGCAGTAATTGACGACCGCTATCCAGCGATTCATAAGCAAAAGCTTCTGTACCTGGTGGAAGTGTGCCTTTTACCTGACCCGTATATGGATCGATATACTGGTCATTCAAATCGGAAACGATACGGAATTCCAGGTTCGCTGTACGACCCAAGACACGTTTCGCTTCAGCAGTGTCTTGCACCCCTGGCAGTTCAACCACAATACGGTTGCTACCTTGGGTTTGAACCAATGCTTCCGCTACGCCTAACTCGTTAATACGGTTACGTAAGGTGGTTAAGTTCTGATTGACGGCATAAGACTGAATTTCCTGCTTGCGTACATCGGTATAGTTCAGACGTAAAGTTGAACCCGAAGCAGAAGCAAGCGCCTGCTGGTTAAATTCATTACCATTACGGCGCAAGAAGTCCATCACCGCTTCACGGTCGCTGTTATTGGCAAACTGTACGGTAATGGTATTGTTATTCAAAGCAAGGCTGTTGAATTTTAACTTGTTGTCACGGAATTGACGGCGTAAATCGGTCGCTGAGGTTTCCATGCGCTGGCTAATGGCCTTGTCCATATCCACTTCCAGCAAGAAGTGCACACCACCACGTAAATCCAGACCCAATTTCATTGGTTTGGCACCAATTTTTTGTAGCCATTCCGGAGTGGTTGGAGCAAGGTTCAATGCAACAACATAATTATCACCAAGCCCACGACGTAACACTTCTTTAGCTTTTAGCTGTGCTTCAGAAGAGTCGAGACGTAAAAGGGCAGCATTATTGCTAAAGCTGTTGTCATGGCTGGTAATTTTTTCACTTTCTAATAATTGCTCTGCTTTTTGTACGATGCTTTGGTCAATCTGGGTACCAGCTTTGGCACCAGAAATTTGAACAGCAGGTTCATCGGGATACAAACTAGGCAGGGCATATAATGTACTGATCAGCAAAACCACGATGATCAGCAGATATTTCCATGCTGGGTAACGCATCTATTTTCTTCTTAAAATGAAAAAGTCGTGCAAGGGCACGACTATTTTTGATTAGAGATTATTTAATGTGCCTTCAGGCAGAATTGAAATCACACTTGCGCGCTGAATTTTTACTTCTACGCCACGGCTTAATTCAACCACTGCAAAATCACCTTCAATTTTAGTGATTTTGCCCATCAGACCACCCGCAAAAACCACTTCGCTCCCTACACCCAGGCTTTCAACCAAAGTGCGGTGTTCCTTGGCACGTTTCGCTTGAGGGCGCCAGATCAGGAAATAGAAGATTGCGACAAATACCGCAATCATCAAAAGGTTGGTCACCAAACTTGGTTGTTGTGCAGCTTCACCTGCTGCGTGAGCAGTAGAAATAAAAAGGCTCATTTCAATTTCCTAAACTAAAAAATGTATTATCAACTACATGATAAATAAACTGACTTGTTCTGCAATTTACCTTGTCTTTTTCTTCAGCGCAAATGCTGAGAGATTAATCTTCAGGACAAGGCGGGACTTCTAGACCACGACGCGCATAAAAATCCTGAACATATTCATCAAAAGTACCATTATCTAACGCATCACGGATGTCTTGTGTAAACCTTTGGTAATAACGCAAGTTATGAATGGTACCCAGCATGGAACCTAGCATTTCACCGCATTTTTCCAGATGGAACAGGTAGGCACGGGTGAAGTTTTGACAGGTATAACAGTCGCATTCAGAATCAAGCGGACTTTGGTCATGACGATATTTGGCATTACGGATACGTACCAGACCGTCTGTCACAAAATAATGACCGTTACGTGCATTACGGGTCGGCATCACGCAGTCAAACATGTCGACACCACGGCGGATCCCTTCCACGATGTCTTCCGGTTTACCCACGCCCATCAGGTAGCGTGGCTTGTCTTCCGGCATTTTTGGTGGCAGATGATCCAGGATCTTGATCATTTCCTCTTTAGGTTCACCGACAGAAAGACCACCAATGGCAAAACCATCAAAGTCAATTTCTTTTAAGCCCTTCAATGATTCATCACGAAGATCTTCATACATACCACCCTGAATAATACCGAACAGGGCATTTTTATTTTTTAACACATCATGATGATGGGTTTTACAACGTTTGGCCCAGCGTAGAGACAGCTGCAAAGATTTTTGCGCTTCTTCACGAGTGGCCGGGTAAGGCGTACATTCATCAAAAATCATCACGATATCTGAATTCAAGGTATGTTGAATATCCATTGAAATTTCAGGTGATAAAAAGACTTTTGAACCATCAATTGGCGAACGGAAGGTTACACCTTCTTCTTTAATTTTACGCATTGCACCGAGGCTGAAAACCTGGAAGCCGCCTGAATCGGTTAAGATCGGTTTATTCCATTTCATGAACTCGTGCAAGCCGCCATGTTCACGAATTACGTCCAGACCTGGACGTAAATAAAGATGGAATGTGTTACCCAAAATAATCTGAGCTTTAATATCTTCTACATCACGTGGGAGCATGCCCTTGACTGTACCGTAGGTACCGACCGGCATAAACACAGGGGTTTCCACCACGCCGTGTTCAAGCGTTAAACGACCACGACGGGCACGACCCGACTGACCTAATTTCTCAAACTTCATAAAATATCCTGAACAAGCGCAAAGCACTGCGTGCAGTGCAAGAGCGAAAAAACAGTTCGCCGCTAAAAGTTCGCTATTTTCCTTGATTACGCACATAAACGCCAGTGTTGTCGAATTTTAACTCGATTCTTTTTGCTGAAGAAAATAAGCTAAAAGTGAGGCTGTGCTTGACCTGCTGAGAGGCATACAGAAAAGATGGTTTTCTGCATGCTGAGTTTTTTATTTAACCCGAATCGCGGATAAGACTTAACTTGAAAAACGGGAGGACTAGAGCCATCAGTTGAGTTACCACACCAAACTCACAACTCTAGTCCTTATGTTCAATAGTACCGAATTATTCTGTGTAATTGATGATTTCTTTCTTAAATTTGAAGCAACTTATTGGAAATTTCTAAAGCAAAGCAATCACTGCTTAAGAATCCGAAAAGCACAACTGAGTATCTCTGAAATCACCTTTATCGCCATTTGGTATAAGTGTTCTCA
>NZ_NEGA01000020.1 GCF_002135315.1 Acinetobacter sp. ANC 3903
ACTTGAGTGACAAATGGCATCAGGTTATTCGGAATGCCTTGCGGATCTTCTCCAATACGACCACTTTTATGCGCACCGACCGGGTTGAAATAACGCAGTAAGGCAATCGACCAGCGTTCATCTGCCACGGATAATTTCTGTAAAAGCTGTTCAACAATCAGTTTGGTATAACCATAGTTATTACTTGGCATACCTGTAGGCATGTCTTCATTTAAAGGCGATACATTGGCTTCATCATACACTGTGGCCGATGAACTGAAGACTAAATTAAATACCCCAGCACGCTGCATGGCCTGTACCAGTTGAATGGAGCCAGAAATATTATTGTCAAAATAAGCCAGTGGAATTTGCTGGCTTTCCCCTACCGCTTTTAAACCGGCAAAATGAATCACGGCATCAATGTGATGCTGCTGAAAAACCTGATCTAAAACCTGTGCATCACGAATGTCACCCTGCACAAAAGTGAGGGTTTTTCCACTGATCTGTTGTACACGGTTTAAAGATTCTTCCGAACTATTGCAGAGATTATCCAGCACAATGACATCATGCGCTGAATTTAACAGTTGCACGCAGGTATGTGAGCCAATAAAGCCTGCACCGCCGGTCACTAAAATTTTAGCCATGGGTTTTTCCTAATAATATATGTATTAAGCCTTGAGTCGAGGCATCTAAATCTGAAATATTCTGACTTTCACCACTTAAAATCGGCAGCAGCTGATTGGCAATTTCCTTGCCTTTTTCAACCCCCCATTGATCAAAGGGATTAATATTCCAGAGTACAGACTGCACAAACACTTTATGTTCATACATGGCAATCAACATACCCAGACTATAAGGTGTCAGCTCTTTGAGTAAAATGGTGCTACTGGGCTGATTGCCTGCATATTGTTTATAGGCAGGTAAATTATTGAGTTCAGTCTGATCTAATGCCTGATTACCAAATGCCAGCAAGCGTGACTGTGCCAGACAGTTTGATAAGGCCAAATGATGCTGCTCAATCAAGGCATCGGCATTGTCCACATAAGTAAATTGCTGGGCATTATAACGTTTTACTGGTGCAATAAAATCACAGCTGACTGCTTGTGTACCTTGATGCAATAACTGATAAAAAGCATGCTGGGCATTGGGTCCGACCTCACCCCAAACAATCGGGCAAGTATTGGTTTCAACGTGTTCACCTGTACGTTGAATCGATTTACCATTCGATTCCATTTCCAGCTGCTGTAAATAGGCTGCAAAGTATTTTAAACGGCCATCATAAGGCAAAATGGCATGGGTCTGGATATCTAGAAAGTTGGTATTCCAAGCGCCCAGCAAGCCCATCAATACCGGAATATTGTGTGTAAAAGGAGCATTCTGGAAATGCTGATCCATCGCATAAGCTCCGGCCAGCAGCTGCTTAAAGCCCGCAACCCCTATACTGAGCGCTACGGGCAAACCAATACATGACCAGAGTGAATAACGCCCGCCGACCCAGTCCCAAAGCAACAACTGATTTTCAGGAGCAATACCCCACTCGGTCATTTTCTCAGGTTTGGTCGAGACTCCGATAAAATGGTGTTTGAGAATATGCGGATGCTGACCTAAAGCTTTTTCCAGCCATAAACGCACGGTTTGCGCATTGGATAAGGTATCGATGGTGCCAAAAGACTTGGATGAGATAATAAATAAAGTGGTTTCAGGGCGCAGCTGATGCAGCAATGCTGACAGCTGGCTGCCATCCATAGTCGAGACAAAATGTACATTTAAAGGCTTGGTGGTCTGTTTTTTAAAATCAGATAGCGCATGACTGACCATCACTGGCCCAAGATCCGAACCGCCAACACCAATATTGACCACATCCTGAATCACTTCACCGGTCGCACCGCGAAATTGACCGGCATGGATTTTTTCCACCAAGGCATACATGCGCTGAAGTTGCTGATGAACCTGCGCTGCAACTTTAGCATGCTGTTGATTATGTAGAGGCAAACGTAATGCCCAGTGCATCGCCGCACGCTGTTCGGTATAGTTAATGGCTTCACTAGAAAACAGCCGTTTAATCCAGGACCTGAGTTCTTGTGCATTGGCCCATTCAACCAACCGGTCAATTACCGCCTGATTGACCCGATGCTTGCTAAAATCAAAAACCATATTGTCTAAATTTACAGAAAATTTTTGAAAACGGTCATCTTCTTCTGCAAAAAAATCGGTTAAATGCTTGTTCCCAAGTTCATTTTTCAAGTTCAGCAGCTTGCTTAAAACTGTATCAGTCGCTTCTACTGGATAAGGTTGTATTTGATTCATCATTAACGCCCTACCCCCATATAGGCAAATCCCTGCGCTTTTACATAGTCTGGATCATAAATATTTCGACCATCCAAAATCACGGGATGCTGCATTATTTTTAATAAAGTCGGGTAATCGGGACTCCAATATTGTTTCCAGGCGGTTAACAGGCATAAAGCATGTGCGCCGTTCGTGGCTTCATACTGGTCGGTACAATAAATCAAGTCCTCACGATGACCATAGACTTTCTCAATTTCCGCCAATGCCTGCGGATCATGCAGTTTGACCGTCACCCCTTGCGCCCATAAGGCTTTCAGCATGATATGAATAGGGGATTGCTGGATACGTGCCGTATTTTCTTTAAAAGAGGCACCCCAAATTGCCACCGTTTTAGCTTTTAAATCGCCATGGTAATAATTCCACAGTTTTCTAAACAGCAGCTCTTTTTGTTGTTCATTGATTTCCCACACCTGCGCCAATAGCTGACTTTTAGCCCCTGTCCCGGACACGGTATTGGCCAAAGTGAGAATATCATGCGAGAAGTTCTCTCCACCAAAACCCGCACCTGGATACAGATACGACGACCCTATCCGACTATCTGCTGCCATACCCTGACGCACATGCTCGATATCAATGCCCAGTTTTTCCGCAACTACGGCGAGGTCATTAATATAACTAATGCGTGTCGCCAACATGCCTGAAATGCTGAGTTTGGTAAATTCAGCATCTAAAATGGGCATAAATAAATATTGCTGATGACGCGGAAATAATGGACGCAGTAATTCCTGGATTTTGAGTTGAACCTTACTTTGCTCACAGCCCACAATCAACTGTTCGGCTTGAGTCATGCTGGTCAAGGCATTTCCCTCCTGAATGATGTCAGGTAAATACACCCAGTCATCTTCAGGTAAATACTTTTGTAATTTGTCCGTACCATGCAAGCCTAGCGTGGACGCATTAATCATCAGTTTAGGATGAATAATTTGACGCTGACCGATTTCTTTTAATATTTCAATCCCCAGATGTTCTTCAGTCGGATTAAAACTAAAGAAATAAGCATCCATATCCAGGGCAATATCATTCAGGTGACAGTATTTTAAAAATCCATTTTGTTGCTGTTTATCCAGTAACTGTTTGACAGCATCATCTTGGGCATAAGCTTGTTCTAAAGCACTTTTTTTTAGAAAATCACACCAATACACCTGATGCCCACATTCGGCCAACAATGCTGACAGGACACCTGAATACAGGGTTTGTCCAAAGACTGCAACCTTCATCATTTACCGCCTTATAATGCAAGTTCCTGGATAAGCACTTTAAAGTCCTCACCCAATTTAGGATGATCTACACCATAATGTAACACGGCTTTGAGATAACCCAGTTTGCTGCCGCAGTCAAAGGTTTGACCTTTCATTCGATAGGCTTCAACCGTTTCCGTCTTTTGTAATTCTGCAATCGCATCGGTCAGCTGAATTTCATTCCCTGCACCTTTAGGTGTTATTTCTAAAAGTTGCATAATCTTGGCAGGCAGGACATAACGACCCACGACAGAAAGATTGGAGGGTGCCGTCCCAACCGCCGGTTTTTCTACAATCCCTTGCATTTTAATACTTTCACCTTCTGCAGGGGATGCAACCACATCCACAATACCGTATTGATCAACCAGATGATCCGGCACAGCTTCCACCATAATTTGTGAAGATTGAGATGCGTTAAAACGTTGAATCATCAAACTTAGGTCATTGACCGGATCATTGTCTTTAACCAGTACATCAGGCAGTAAAACAGCAAAGTCATCTTCTCCAATGACATCTTTGGCACAGAGCACGGCATGACCTAGACCTAGTGGTTGTGGCTGACGTACGCTAATCACACTGACATGCGGGGGTAAAATCTCGGTAATTTCTTTCAGCAAATCGAATTTCTTTTTGTTTTCTAAAGTGGTTTCCAGCTCAAAGTTCCGGTCAAAATAGTTTTCAATGGAGGCTTTGGAAGAGTGAGTCACCAAGATGATTTGTTCAATCCCAGCTGCGACAGCCTCACGTACCACATACTCAATGGCTGGACGGTCGACCACAGTGACCATTTCTTTAGGGATGGATTTGCTGGCAGGTAAAAAACGTGTACCGAGGCCTGCGACTGGGAGAATGGCTTTTTTGATCATAAGATTTGACTTGCTAAAAATAAGGTTATTTCTGGGAAGAATCTGCTTGAGATATACTTTGACTGGAAAATCTTGTAGCACCTACTTCTTGATCTGGCGCATTAATGCCTTCTTTAGACCGCATAACTTTAACTGTTTTAATCATGATTTTAAAATCGAGCAATATCGATTGTGTATCGACATATTGAACATCAAGATCAAATTTTTCTTCCCAGGATAAATGATTCCGACCACTCACTTGTGCAAGTCCTGTCATACCCGGCTTCACCTCATGGCGACGCATTTGGTGAGGAGTATAATGTTCAAGAAATTCTTTCATTTGAGGACGAGGGCCCACAATACTCATGTCGCCTTTTAGGACATTAATCAATTGTGGCATTTCATCCAGGCTTGTAGAACGCAATTTATGGCCAAAAGGAGTAATGCGTTGATCATCAGGTAAAGGATTTCCTTCTTTATCCGTTGCATTCAACATAGACCTGAATTTAATCATTTTAAAGATTTTTACATCCTGCCCTGGTCGTTCCTGCAGAAAAAATATAGGTGAACCTATATTTTTACGAACTTTATAAGCAACCCAAAGGAAAATTGGACTCAACAGAGCTAATGCTGTTAAAGCTATTAGAAAATCAATTAAACGTTTCATTTATATAACCTTAATTATCCTTATTTAGTCCTCAAGAAAGTTATTAAACTAAAATTATTCAATGCTTATTGATGCAGCAATTTTTATGAAGATGCTCATATTCCACAACTTTTCTCTTAAAAAGTATTATATCTTGAAATGGTTTATTTTTGATGTAAATTTACTTAAATCATAGATATAAGCTTTTCAACTGTAACATCACGTAAATACTCAGCTTTTATTTTTTCTCTATTTTCCAAGCATAATTGCTGATATTTACCGCTTTCCTGAATTTGCTGGATTTCATTCCTCAAGGCCTGAATATTGCAAGGGGCAATTAAAGACACATTCTGAAAATTTTCTAATGTTTTTCCAGCTACACCAACGCCACCATATAAAACATATTTTCCGGTAGATAAATATTCATATAATTTAGAAGGCATAGCAGTAGCAAATTCTGGAGTCAATTGTGCATATAGAATGTCAGATTGATTATATATTTCTAAAAGTTCATTAAATTGACGACGGCCCCAGAAATTTAAATTCTGTTGGTCAGAATCAACTAATGTATTAATTCTTTCAAAATCTGTGCCCGCACCCACAATATTAAATTGAACATGCGGTAACAGTTTGCTTGCTTCAATCAGTGTTGATAAATCTTGCGCCAAACCTACATTACCAATATAAGTTACAGTAAACTGATTAGAGTGATTCTGCTGAACGTGACTTAACTTTTCAAAAACTGAAAGTGAGACTCCATTTGGAACTTTAACGATTAATTCTTTATTAGAGATATATTTAGAAATATAATCAAACTCATGATCATTAGTCACACTGATAAGATCGAACTTCTTTAAATTAACCAAAGCACTTTGAGTAAAAACTCTTTTCGCAATTCTATTTACTAATGACTTTGTATCCAAATACTCCCAGCTTAAATCACGAATATCTAAAATTTTAGTTTTTCCAGATTTAAGTAAAAAGCTTAAATGAAGTAAAAACATCGATGGAATTGTGATTAAGTTTACCTCACAATTGAGTTCATTAGCTTTATTTAATGCCAATGAAGCTATTTTCATTTCCAAAAAAGCACGTTTTATAAAAGATGAAATTTTTGTATCAACAAATGGAATTTTAAAATGTGAAAAATTTTCATGCTCTAAAAGCTGAAATTTTTCATCATCCATAGAAATCAGTTTAACTTGGTGTCCCGCTGCTAGAAACGAATTTACAAAACTAAGTACACGATTTCTTGAAGCATTTTCATTTTCCAGACTATTGGCACTAATAATACATATATTTGACATTTTAAAAATCTGTATCTCTGCAAGAAATTGAAATCTCATAAGTATTTGATAATAAATTTATTTTCAAACACTTATTTGAAATTGATTTGCCAAACTCAGGGTTCCAATAACCATCCTTAAATATAGTTTCAACCTCACCTTTGATTTGAATATCAATGATGTGACCATTTAATTCACATACAAAATCGTGATTTGATTCTTTTTTTATTTTCACGTCAGGATGAAAGTGAATATATGAAATTGCAGATTTAAATGTACCACATAAATTATCTTTCAAGAGAATTCGGTTTTCTTGGAAAACCACAGAACGAGTATGAGTCACGCCTGTTAAGCTTTTATAAGATGACGAAAAATCGATTATTTTATTATCATTATAATGGATTGTATTTAATTTAGGACTTACCCTTCTCGCAACTCTAAAACCAGACCAAATTTCACTGGAATTTTGCTGATCGATTTCAACTGTATTATGAGCAGACGTTCCGCGCTGATATAGCCTTTCAGCACCTAAACCGTATTGAGATATGCCAGAATTTACTATAAATCTTGAATCCCCGATACTTAATTCAAAACTGAGAGTATCTGCATGGGCATGTCCTGGCTGATAACTTGGACCGACTTCAGCAACATCCATAATAAATTTATAAGCTTCACGTTGGACAGCAATATAGCCACTGTTAGTTAAACTGACATCCGTCATATCTGTTAAGGCTACATTTATTTCTAAGTTTTCAGCATAATTTCGCAAATTTTCATAGGTGGATGCAATACCAAAGGCAGCATCATTAAAAAAGGAAATTTCGCCATCTGGATGGGATAGATGCTTCAGCCATTCAAGCATTTTAATAATTTTATTTTTTAAATGGCTAACATCAATTAAGTCATTAGCTGAATAACAAACAGCAATTAATTGATAAATATCTAAAAGATCTTCTAAAAAAATTGCATGGTACATTGGTGTTAATTCAAAATTTGCACCATCGGCAAGAACCTGTTCGTCAATTTCTTTTTTATAAATTTTTAGCCCCAAGTTCAGCCATTTTTTCGATTCCATAGTATCAAAATACAGTCCTGCAAAAATCAGCGCTTTTGCATTGGCAAATAAATGATTAGCCAAGATATGCCATTCAACGGTTTTAGATAAATGTTCAGCTTGTAAAGCTAAACTCTGGAGCTGAACCTCGTTGAGTGTATTTCCTTGAAGTGACCATTTAACCCAATTCACGATTCTTAAAGAATTTGGATAAGGTTCCCAGGCATTACCTGAAGAATAAGGATTTTCATCAATCCATTTATGAATTAAATCATTATGCCAGTGTTTACGCTCAATTGTATTTTTTGCATTTAAATCATCAAAATAATGCAGGTTGTATAACCATAATTTTTCTTGCTGCGGAGTATTCCAATCCTCAGCCGTGTTTAACTGACCTAAATGATTTAAGAATAAAAATTGGGTTGGACTAAGCATACTAATAGGCTTAGCGATTTTATTTTCCCAACTTTTCGAACAATTTCTAAGCTGAATGTTAAATACGGTTTGCTTGGTTTTTGGCTTAAGCAAAAGATAGTGCAGCCGATAAGACAACTGCACAAATTTTAAATATTTAATAGTATGAATTAATTTTAGTAGTTTCATAGCAAATAAAACTTATGCCTGCTTTTCTCTAAGTAATTGCGCTGCTTGGATTGTGACTCGTGCAACCTCTAAAATTTCCTCTAGAGGAATTGGAGTATTTTCTCCTTTTTCAATTGCTTCAACAAAAGCTTGGACACAGTTTTCCTGCCCTTTATCCTGCCGCCATAAGTTCATTTTCTTAAAGCCTGACCAGCCATAGCCAACCATTTTTCTAAAATTATCTAGTTGAAGAACTTTACCCCCAGTAAAGACCTCAATTCGTTCTTTTGGAAAAGCATTAGAGCCATTAGCTAAGTAGAAAATTGTACCAAACGAACCATCTTCGAATGCCAAAGTAATACAAGCCTTATCTTCAACCAAGTCTTGATCGAATTGACTTCCCAGCCCTTGTGCTTGATAACTTACAATTTTTGAACCCGCAAGAAATCTCATTAAATCAATAAAATGACATGCTTCCCCAATAATACGGCCACCCCCTACTTCAGGATCTTGAGTCCAATGATCTGCTGGTATAGCACCTGCATTCATAGTCATGATAAAAGTTTTAGGCTGTTTTACTGTTGCTAGCAGTTGCTTCATTTTTTGAATTTGAGGTGAAAAACGACGGTTAAAACCAACCATTAAATGCGGTTTAGCTGTAGATGGATTAGAATGATAGAACTCTTCAATCGCATCTACTTCTGCTAAATTTAATGCTAAGGGCTTTTCCACAAAAACATTTTTATTCGCATTCAATGCGTCCAGAACAAATTTTGCATGTGTATTATGACGAGTTGCTATAATACAGGTATTAATTTCGCTATTTTGCCAAATATCATTGAGCTCTGATGAGGCAATTTTGAAGCCAGCTTTCTCACCATGAATTACACTATTCATGCCACTTGCTGTCACAATGGTATGCAAATTAACATTGGTTTTCTTAAATGCCGGAATGAGTACACGTGACGCATAGTTACCAGCACCAATACAACCCAAAGTAACTTTAGCAACTGAGTTGATTTGATAATTCGGTAAATCTAAACGTTTGAAATGTCTATTTTCGACCTGATGTTCATATTGTAAAACAATACCTAGACTATCACGCACATTGGTAAGCACCTCATATGCAGAAACTGCATCTTCAAATTTGAAACGGTGGCTCACTAATGTTTCAACATCTAAAGCTCCTGATGCCATCATATCCAATACAGCAACAAAATTACGCTGCTCTGTCCACCGAACAAAACCGATTGGATAGTCATTACCTTTCGCTTCATAGAATTCATCATAACGGCCTGGACCATATGAACATGAAACCTGGAAACTTAATTCTTTTTCATAAAAATCAGCACGATTTAATTCTAAACCCACAACACCAACAAGAATAATACGGCCGCGTTTACGACACATTAATGCTGCCTGATGTACAGGATCATTTGACTTGGTTGAGGCGGTAATAATTACGCCATCCACACCTAAGCCGCGTGCAAATACTTCTGCCACTGTTACTGGATCTTGACCTAAAGCAGGATTACAAATCTCAGCCCCATATTTTTTTGCCAACTCTAATTTTTTTTGATCAAAATCGACAGCTAAAACACGACAACCATTTGCTTTAAGTAATTGAATCGCCATTAAGCCGATAAGACCAGCACCAATGACAACAAAACTTTCCCCTAAAGTCGGCTGTGCCAAACGGATACCTTGTAAAGCAATTGCACCTAATACGGTAAAACTTGCAGCTTCATCAGAAACATTATCTGGAATTTTTGCACATAAGTTTTTAGGTACTTTAACTACATCAGCATGATGACCATTGGAAACAACTCGATCGCCAACTTTAAAACCTTCAACTTGTTTACCAATTTCTTGAATCACCCCTACATTGCAATATCCTAATGGCAAAGGCTGATTAAGTTTTGATTGTACAGCTTCATAAGTTGTAAGCAGACCATCTGTCTTTACCTTATCTAGTACCATACGTACTTTTTCTGGTTGTTGGCGTGCTTTATCAATTACATTTGCTTTACCAAAATCAACCAACATACGTTCTGTACCAGCAGAAATAAGAGAAATTCTGGTAGAAATAATAAGGTGACCTGTATTTACTTGAGGAGATGGGGCTTCAACAATTGAAGTACCGCCTTTAGATAAATCTTGGAAAATTTGTTTCATGATATATTCTTCAACATTAAAGGTACTTTACCAGCACTTGTTTTTACAGGTTCAGGTATAAATTTATAACTAAAAATTATGTCAATATTACTAGAATCGAAAGTGCTATTGATAAAATCATCAGAATATATATTTTTAGAACTGAAATAAATTGTTGCATAACCTGGTTCCGATTGATGCACTTGTATATGCTTGACACAATCAAAAATTTTATGATGCCTACCAAAAATAAATCCAGTTAAATAAATTTTATTATTGCTCTTATCTAATATATATTCACCAGATCGTCCTTCAGAAATTTCAAAACAATCTAAAATATTTTCTTTATAATTAGGAATTACTATATCTTCCGTATTATATCTAATTAGGGGTGATACCATATTATAATAACTAGTTCCGACAAGATTTTCGGCATTATCTATACAAATAGTCTCAACAAAACCATACGTATGGAATGGCGTATAGCTATACTTTTTGTTTTTTTCATAAGCTAGAATACATCTTTCAGTATGACCATACCATGAGATAGATGAACATTGAACTAACTGTTCTGCATTATTTCTGGCAATAGGGGATGGAAGTTCAGATCCCAAAAACATTCCTTTTATATTGTTTTTAAAGTAACTAAGTAATGGATGATTATTTTCATTCAGCCAAAAAATTAAATCAAAAATAGCACTAGGATAGCCATGTAAATAAACAGGATTATATTTAATACAAGCTTTAAACAAGTGATCTGCTATTACAGGAAATGGCTTATAAATATCAACAGTCAATTGATGTCGAATAGAATCGTAAGAAACTACATTTTCTATATCAGACCGCCCACCAAACATAATTTTTAAATGATATTGTTTATAAGCTAAATTAGCCCAAATGTGATGCATATGTGCCCACTCATGAGGTACTGAACTAGGCTCAATATAAAATGCAAATGGTTTTCCACTACTACCACCTGTATTAGCTAAGCTTTTCTTTAATTTATAATTAGAACGATATTCTAATGGTACATCTTGTAAAATTAATTTATTTATAACAGGAATTTCTTTAATATCATCGTATGATTTAAGATCAACAGGTCTAAAGTTACAATCATTATAAAAATCATTATAAAATGGAATATTATCATATGCATACATAGAAATATATTTAACTTTATTAAATATAAAATCTTTTTTCTTTGCAGCATTATATTTATCAAATTGATTTATCTCTATAATTCTCTTTTTATAAATCCCCCCCATAAAAGGCCTTATACCATATGGAATTTTAGCAACCATATTACCGACACTATAAGGCAAATTGACTAAATTTTTCTTCATAAAATCAATGTAATTCATCTTGCTTACCTTCATGTATATTTAAAATATTGTGAAAAATTTCCCTCTGCTTTAACCATTTAGTTTCTGGTGTAGTATAGGTACTTAACTGATGTAAGCCATTAGCTATTAATAATTTTTTTAAATTTTCATTTTCTTTAAGGCTAATTATTTTTTCAACAATATCTATTGCATTAAACGGGTCAAAATAAATTGCAGATTCTTCACATAACCCACGCGAAAAATCTCTATCTGAAGTCAATAATGGTCTTTGGCTAATAAATGCTTCAGGATAAGCACTGGTAGAAGATTCCGCTAATGTAGGCAAAAATACTGCATTATTTTCTAAATACTTTATAGCCAACATTTTATAATCGACTGGGCCATAATTATTTAATAGATTCTTCGCTTCTTGATTTTTGCATAAGCTTTTAATTTTATCAAAATCAGATTTTTTCAACATGAAGTTAAAATTAATATCAAAAATTTTTCTCTCTACTAAAATATCACATACTACTGCAACAACTTCTAAATTTTTATGAGGATAATAAGAAGAAGGCACTATTAAATTAAATTTATCTTTATTATTAGAAATATTATTCTCTTTAATATTTTTTTCAAAAATAGGTGAGTAGCAATTTTCAACGACAAAAATATTATCTAAACTAACATTTAATAATTTAGATAAATTTTTTCTGACAACATTTGTTTCTACCACATAATAATCTGCATTTTTTTTGAATAAATACTGCTTAACAACATACATTAATTTAATTCTTATTTTTTTTAAAAAGCTATATTTTAAGTAATCCTGTACTTCAGAATAAAACATTAGACCTAAAGCAAAACCTTGTAAATTTGGTGCCTTAGAACGCCAATATGAAGGGCCAAAGACTGTGAAAACTAAATCTGGATTATATATAGCTTCTATATTTTTCATTATTTTAGATAGTTTTATTTTATTTTTGCTTTGTATAACTTGATAATTTTTAAATGCTAACTTGGCTTTATCTGAAAGTTGCTGATCTATTTGTACTGTAGCGACTACAATAGCCTCAATAGATTTATCATTAGATAAATTTTCTAAAAAACTAAGACCTACTTGAACCCCTCCACCAATATTAAGAAGGCTACAATCAACTAAAATTTTCATCTAATGGTCCACATATTAATTACATTAATTAACTTTTCTGAAAAAAATGTGCTTGTGAATGATTCAAATACTTTCTTTGAATTTAAACTATGTGAAATGATTAACTCATGATTATCATAGGCTTTCATATGATTGGCTAGTTCAATTATATTTTCAGATTTAAAAATCAATCCATTATCTTTTGTTGCTAAATGAGTTGAAGCTCCAACTGCATCAGAAACAATAACAGGTAGGCCACAACAAATTGCCTCATTGACCACCATCCCCCAACCATCATATCGACTTGGTAATACAAATATTTCACAAGCATAATATGCTGATGAGATATTTTGTGCTGGTATTACCCCACGAAATAATACCTGTGATTCAATCCCCAAATCACTTACTAATTTTCTATAATTATAGCCTTCTTTCTCATTACCGACTAAGACAAGGCACCATTCTGGATCATTTTTATAACTTTGTGCGAAAGCTTTAATTAATAAATCAATTCCTTTACGAGGATAAAGTACACCTATGCATAAAAAGGCTTTACGACCTGCCTTAAATTTAATGATTTCATTATCAGGATCTTTAGAAATTAATGAATTAAACGAATAAGGTAAAATCTCTATTTTATTAGACTTAACTCCCCATTTGATAAAATCATTTTTTGCATGCTCACCAATTGCTAAAGCACCTAAAGCAAAATTATTAATATAATGAGCATGAATAAATTTTCTATAGCAGGAAAGATACCATTTCCACCCCGGCGTCGCATTTTCGCTCCAATGAATCCACTTAATACCATTTTTTGAAAATTCTTTGCGCAATTTCAGCAATAATGAATGCCCATAACCCGGTAGAATATGAATATAATTTTTAAGTTCATCTAGATTAATTTTAAATTCTTGATGATCTATATATTTTTCATAGGATTTAATTTGAAAGTCTTTGTTCCAACCCATTTCACTACGTGTACTAGGAATTTTATCATAGTAATAAACTTGAAAATATTCACACTTTTCATTTAACTCATCAAAAAACTGTGCCTGATGATGGGAAGGTTGATTCATCCAAATAACTAATTTCATAAAAAATTTCTAGACCTAGATAAAAAACCAAGAGTAAACCAAAAAATTAAAACATGATAACCATTTGAAAAAATAGTATCTGGTTCTAATAAAGTTGAAAACAAACCGCATAATAAAACCAGATATAAATTATAATTTATTTTTTCAAAATTAATAATTACCTTTCTTAAAGAAATAAATAAAAATAGAAATAATGGAGAAAAGCCTATTAAACCATAATTTAAAATAAAATTTAGCCAAGCATTGTGAATTTGATTATACTCAAAACCATAATTAGTTAAACTATAACCACCACTACTATAATAACCAAATAAATAATTATTTTTAAATAATTCTAAAAAATATACATATTGTGAAGATCTACCCGTAGTAATATCTTCCACTCCGGATAATCTTAAGTATTTACCAAAATAAATAAAAATCGTTAAAAATAATCCTAAAGTAATTAGAAAAGTTAAAAACTTACTTCTCCAACTTACCTCCCACATAGTTATAAATACACATAATGCCAAACAAAAATAGATCATCCCCCCCCTTGAACCTGTTGATAAAACACACAGAAAAGCAGATACAAATAGTAGTTTTTTAAATTTTGATGACCTTGCAAAGTTTAGTAAGTATAATGTAAGTAAGGCGACTCCAATTCCCCAACTAGTTCTAGCGATAGAAAAACCAGAAGAGCTAAGCATTACCTCAGAAAATTCATAATCCAACCATAGTTGATTTTTATAGTTTAAAGTTGGAAAAAATAATGATAAAAATACCCATAAGAATAAAATACTAGTTAATAATAATACTTTATTTGAGAGATATAAAAAACTCATACTTTTACCAAAAAAATAAAAGATTACAAATGAAGTAAACATTATAATATATTTTAAATCATTAACACTTGAAATTAAATTATAAAAAATAGCAATAATTAGACAAAATATAATAAAAATATCATCGTTATTATAATAATTCTTTTTCATAAAAAAGAAAATTAGATATAAAACCACAATACCACTCAGCATTATAATTTTAAAATCAGATATTAATTGGCTTGATACAAAAGGAAACCAATACAAGTTAGCAATTATAAAAAAAATTGAAATAAAATAAAATAAAAATTTTCTTTTTAATATCATTTTAAACTAACAACCCTTCAACTATTGATCTTATATCATTATCTTCGAAAAAGTCTTTATTTTTATCCATATATAAATTATAAGATTGATTGATTATATTTACTGCATTTTTAAATTTTTCAGTAGTCCAATATATAACTATACCAATCTTATTAATTTCAGATAAAATTTCTAGAGAGATACAGTGATTAGAAATAAAGGGTATACCAAAGCCACAGTATTCCCATACTTTATTTGGAGCACAATATAAATTATTTAAATTGATAAGGTCATAACTCATAATACCTATAGAAGCATAGCTGGTAATTTCTAAATGAAATGGTGCTGGAACCATTCCTAAATATTTAATATTATTCGAAACTTTAACTAAACTTTCTGCATAACCATGATCTGGTCCCATTAACCAAAACTCATATTCAGGCAGCTCTTTCATTGCCGCCGCTATAGGCATCAAATTACGATCACCACCAATATGCCCCTGATACAAAATAATTGGTTTATCAGTAGCAAACTTCTCCAAAATCGCTTTTGTTTTCTCATGCGTCGGCTGCATTCTCTTTGTACGAGGATGACTATAAGGTTTATTTGGAAAAACAATCGGTCTTTCCTTTAATTCCAACCAAACTTGTAAAATAGCAGCACGATTTATTTCAGGACTTACGACTTTTTTTGCTTTCTGAGCAATTGGCTTTATGCTTTCTAAAAGACCACGATGAGTATCGTATAACTCATGTAAATGAAGAATATATTCATTAGTCTCTAAGAATTCTAATCCTTTACATGCACGTGCTGTATCTAAAGAACCCAGCCAAATTAAGTCTTCATTACTTGCAAACTTACTTAAAGTTTTTTTAACAAAGGATCTATAATCAATATAATTTTTTAGTTTTCTTAACTTATTAACTTGATGTGACTGCTGCAATATAAATTCTTGAAAATTTTCTTTATTTAACCCACTATCTTGAGTAGAAATAAATTTTACTTCATATTCTTCAAAATCAAGTAAACACTGCATAACTGTCATTATGGGTGGTAAATTTACAACATGAGACCTTAATAAAACCCAAATTGTTTTAGATTTTTTCATTGCTCACCCCCTTATAGAACAAAAATTGTATAATCGTTAATACTAAATACGAGGCTAGAAATGCCCATGCCAAACTTTCAGCTACATTTTGGCTTGATAAGATATAGGTTACAGACAAAAGAGTTACTGCCCAAATCAAATTCATCCACATACCAAACCAAGCCCGGTTGACAGATGGCCAAAGGCTAGCAAATATGGCATTCACACTAAAAAATATAATAGTTAAAAGCATGATATAAAAATTATTTATAATTACATCATTTTTGCTATCAATGATGTAAAAGTATAAATCTTTAAATAAAAACAGCATTACTGCAACAATTATGGAAAAACCAATATTGTATTTTGCAATTTTCGAAAAATCTTTTTCACCATTTTCACTTGAAAACTTAGAAATTAAATAACCATTTAATGCATTTGGAATAAAAACTGCCACCAGATACATTTGATATATAATATTAAAATAAGCTAAGTTTTCATAACCATCTTGTTGACTTGACATTAACTTAAATGAAAAACCAATTACAGGTGCAACCAATATTCCAGAGAATATTACTGGAAATGTTAAATTTCTAAAACTACTTTTTATAATACTTAAATCAGCTTTCGAAATTTTAGTGGCTTGAATACTTAAAATCTTCTTTGCAGAATAAAAATTAAAAACAAACAAACTAAATCGATATAAGATTAAAGATAAAAATACACCTAAAACACTAAATTGATATATAAAAAATATACTTACAGGTAAAAAAATAAAAAAATTAATTAGATTATTTTTAAATATTTTATCAAAACCTTTCATTCCATTAAGTACAGCTTCGCTTATTGAATTATAAGCACTGAATAATGTAAATAAAAGTAAAAATAAATATACTCCTAAATCAACAATGCTTCCTTGTCGGTCAACAGATAAGAAAAATATTAGAGTACTTAAAAATAAAGAAAGAAATGTAGATAATATATAGTTATATTTCACATACAATTTTGACAAATTGGTATTTTTATTTTTTGCTACAAAACTGTTAACTGCGACAGATGCTCCCATATTTGAAACAGCACCAATTGTTGCTGTAAGCGCAAGCACAAGCGCAATAAAACCATATTCATCAGGTAAAATATACCTAAAACTAATAATATTAATTAATAATATTATTAGTTTAGAAAATACACTTGCACCTAATGAATAAATAACTTTATTCATTATTAGATACCAACAGCATTCACATTATATATAATATTTTGTTCTTTAAACTGTTTATGAGCAACTAATACCACTTTGATGTCAGCATTTAAAGATTCTGTCAAATCGACTAAATTTACTTTTTCTAAATTTTTAGGTAAGGTCTTAATATTCGGCTCAATGGCTAAAATATTTAAACCTTGTTCTGCCAATTTCTTTGTAATTTCTAAAGCTGGGCTTTCACGCAAGTCATCAATATCTGGTTTAAATGCTAGGCCATAACAGGCAACTGTTACATCTTTAATGGTTTTTTCTGGGTGTGCCTGTAAAAAATCTGCAATTTTAATTTTTACCTGATCAATCACCCATTCAGGTTTTGCATCATTCACTTCACGTGCAGTACGGATTAAACGCGCTTGCTCAGGTGTTTTTGCCACAATAAACCACGGATCAACTGCAATACAATGCCCACCCACACCTGGCCCCGGCTGTAAAATATTGACACGTGGGTGACGGTTAGCCAAAGCAATCAGTTCCCACACATTAATATCGAGCTTGTCACAAATCACAGATAATTCGTTGGCAAAGGCAATGTTTACATCACGGAAAGAGTTTTCAGTAAGCTTGCACATTTCGGCTGTACGTGCATTGGTTTCAATGCAACCGCCTTGCACAAATGTTTTATACAAATTACTTGCTGCTGTTGAACTCAGCTGATTCATCCCGCCAATAATTCGGTCATTACTAATCAGCTCTTGTAAAACTTTACCTGGCAACACACGTTCAGGACAATGTGCTACTAAAATATCTGCTTCACCTGCCTGCTCAGGGAATGTTAGATCAGGACGTGCTTCAGCTAACCAGGCCGCCATTTGTTCGGTTGCGCCTACCGGTGAAGTTGACTCAAGAATAACTAAATTACCCGGTTTCAAATAAGGTGCTAACGCTTTAGAAGCTGCTTCAATATATTTAAGATCTGGCTGATAATCATCTTTAAACGGTGTCGGTACGGCAACAATATAAGCATCTGCTTCAACTGGTGTTGTCCGTGCAGATAACATACCTTTTGCAACAACCACTTTCACTAAGGCATCCAAGTCTGGTTCAACAATATGTACTTTACCTTGGTTAATCATATCGACAGCATGTTGATTGACATCTACCCCTGTAACTTTAATGCCATGCGCAGCAAAAGTCGCTGCTGTAGGTAAACCAATATACCCTAAGCCAATGACACAAATATGTTTAAATTGATTATTCATAATATTACTTATTTACTCAGTTATTCTTTAAAAATTCAATAATTTGCTGACATGCAGTTCCATCACCATAGGGGTTATGAGCTTCTGCCATTTGTTGATACAGTTCAGTATTTATTAATAAATCCGTTACAGATTTTTCAATCACAGCCGCATCCGTTCCTACCAGTTTAACCGTCCCTGCCTCTACAGCTTCAGGGCGCTCAGTGGTATCACGCATAACCAATACCGGCTTGCCTAATGAAGGTGCTTCTTCCTGAATACCGCCAGAATCGGTCAAAATTAAATAACTGCGATTCATTAAATACACAAATGGCAGATAATCCTGCGGTGCAATTAAATGAATATTTGAAATTCCGGATAGAAGCTCATTTACAGGCTTTTGCACATTTGGATTTAAATGCACCGGATATACAATCTGTACATCTGAATATTTTTGAGCAATATTTGCCAATGCCTGACAAATATTCAAGAAGCCTTGACCAAAATTTTCGCGACGGTGACCAGTAACTAAAATCAATTTTTTGCTTTCATCTAAAAAGCTGAATTGGGCTTTAAAATCTGCAATAATTTTGTGATCAGTTTCTACTTTTTCTTTCACCTTTAATAAAGCATCAATTACAGTATTTCCTGTAATTGTTATATTTTCCGGATTAATATTTTCTTTTATTAAATTATTATAAGACAACTGAGTCGGTGCAAAATGATAATTTGCCAATGCTCCCGTTAACTTACGGTTTGCTTCTTCCGGCCACGGCGAATAAATATCACCTGTGCGTAATCCAGCTTCAACATGACCGATCTTCACTTTATGATAATAAGCAGCCAGTGATGCTGCAAATGTGGTTGCTGTGTCACCATGCACCAGTACTACATCTGGTAACCATTCTTCAAAAACAGCTTCCAAGCCCTTTAAAACACCAGAAGTCACATCAGAAAGTGTTTGACCTGGCTTCATTAAATTTAAATCAAAATCAGGAGTTAAATTAAATAGTTCAAGTACTTGATCCAACATTTGACGATGTTGACCCGTTACACAAACCTTTGTTTCGAAGTTTTCATTATTTTCTTTTAACTGCAACGCCAAAGGCGCCATTTTAATTGCTTCGGGCCGTGTACCAAAAACAAGTAGAACTTTTTTCACGTAAAATCCCTATCTAAATTATAGTAAAAATAAAATTTAATTAAGGCTAATATTCTAGCAATATTAATTGGTATTTTAAATAAAAGATTTTGTTTACTTTTTTTTATCACGACTTTATTTATGGGACTACTGGACTAAAAAATATAATGATGCCCCCACTAAAATAACCGCATTCATACTTAGCGATTAAAACCAACTACATATTTATTTAATAATGTATATAATGTTTTTGTTTCAGCATTTTCTCTACTCAGTATATTCAATTGATCAAAAACATTTAAAATCTCTTGCAATGAATAATATTTTTCATAAGACTTCAATATTCGAGAATGCTGTGTATTTTCAACATCTTCCTGATCAATCAACAATTCCTCATACAGTTTTTCCCCAGGACGCAGTCCGGTAAACTGAATCTCGATATCCCCTATGCCATTTTCATCGATCGGGCGGAAACCACTTAAACGAATCATTTGCTTGGCTAAATCGACAATTTTTACCGGCTCTCCCATATCCAGCAAAAATACGTCACCACCCGTACCCATGGCCCCTGCCTGAATTACCAGCTGTGCAGCTTCTGGTATGGTCATAAAGTAACGAGTCACTTCCGGATGCGTCACCGTGACTGGTCCACCTTGTGCAATCTGCTTTTTAAACAGCGGCACTACTGAACCCGATGAACCTAAAACATTACCAAAACGCACGATACTGATTTGTGTTTGCGGTTTTGTTGCAGCCAAACCCTGACAGTACAGTTCCGCCATCCGTTTAGACGCCCCCATAACATTGGTCGGGCGCACGGCTTTATCGGTGGAAATCAAAACAAAAGTTTCCACTCCCTGATTCACCGCTGCATCCACACTGCGTGCGGTACCAATCGAAGTATTATAAATGCCTTCAAATGGATTCGCTTCCACCAATGGTACATGTTTATAGGCTGCGGCATGATAAACTGTTTGTACCTGATATTCGGTAATAATACGTTCTAATTTGGCCTGATTGGTGACAGAACCCAGAACAGGAACAACCTGGATACCCGAATTTTGCAGCTCACGGTCAATCGAATACAGCGCAAACTCAGACATTTCAAACAGAACCAATATTTTGGGCTGATGTTTGACAATTTGACGACACAGTTCCGAACCAATCGAGCCCCCTGCGCCGGTCACCATCACCACTTTATTTTTAATGTTTTTTTCTAGAAGCTCAGGCTTTGGCGGTACAGGGTCACGGCCCAGCAAGTCAATAATATCTACCTCACGGATATCGGAAACCTGCACCTGCCCCCCGACCAGTTGGGTCACACCGGGCAATTCCATGATTTTGACATCAGCCAGCTCAAAAGACTCGATTATCTCTTTTTTACGCGCCCGGCTGACCGAGGGCATAGCTAACAAGATTTCTTCAATATGAAATTTACCTAATTTACCCAAAGCTTTTTTCGGCGCATAAATTTTTAAACCGCTGAGGGACTGACCGTGCAGCGAGGCTTTATCATCAATAAAACAAATTGGCAGATAATCATCCGATCGATGCAGGGCAGCCGCAATCTGTTGACCTGCCAGCCCTGCGCCATAAATGGCCACCCGCTTACGGTTCTGTTTTTTGGCAAAAGTCCGCAGCGTGGCATAACGAATCACCGCGCGGCTCCACCACATGTAAGAAAACAGCACAAAGCCGTACATGAGTGGAATACTCATGGGAATAAATGCCAAGTTAAGTTTTTTTATGGCATACAAACCCACAATCTGGATAAAAGTCGCAATGGATAGACGCAGTAAATAGTCTTCGTTAAATGAACGGACAATGGCACTATAAATACCCAATAAGGTAAAAACCAGAACGCCAAAAACACCCACATAGACATACCAGAAATCCAGCCCTTGCATGACTGCAACGTTTGGTGTGGCCAAACGGATGGCATACACTAGCCACATGATCACAGGCAAAATACAGATATCCATCGCCCCTAACACGATTTGTTTTTGACGACGCGGCAAAGATGCTAAATATCGGATGATGTCTTTCACAAAAGGCTCTAAATCGGTAAAAGTCAGATAACTGAATGGCGCATATTATACGCCCATTCCGCTTTAAATATCTGCCATCACCGTCTGAATTGCGGTTATGGTTTTTTGCATGCTCTGTTCAGACAAAGTGGGGTGTACCAGGAACATCAGACTGCTTTCACCCAAAGTTTGCGCATTGTGCAAACGCTGTTCAGGACGCCAAGGGGTATGGTCAAATGCCTTTTCCAAATACACTTCCGAACATGAACCGCTGAAACAGGGTACACCCAAAGCATTAATTTCAGCCATGATACGGTCACGTGACCAGCCTTCAGGCAATGCAGCGGTATTGACTTGCACATAACATTTATAAGCCGCATGCACATAGTCACTTGAAGGTTGAGCAACGGTAAAATAGGGACTATTGGCAAATGCACTTTGAATTTTATGCATATTCTCAAGGCGTTTTGCTGTCCATTCCGGCATTTTTTGCAGCTGTAAACGGCCGATCACCGCCTGCATTTCCATCATGCGCCAGTTGGTACCAAAGGAGTCATGCAACCAGCGGAATCCTGGTGGATGCTGTGTGTGGTAGACACTGTCAAAGTTTTTGCCGTGGTCTTTATAGGACCACATTTTTTTCCAAAGTGCTTCATCATTAGTGGTGACCATGCCACCTTCGCCACCTGTGGTCATGATTTTGTCCTGACAGAAGGACCATGCACCAATATGACCGATGGAACCGGCAGATTTGCCTTTATACATCGCACCATGCGCCTGGGCACAGTCTTCAATTACGAAGAGGCCTTTTTCCTCGGCCAATTGCATAATCGGGTCCATATCACACATCCAGCCGGCCAGATGCACGCAGATAATCGCTTTGGTCTTTGGTGTTAATACGGCTTCAATACTACGGCTTGAAATGTTTTGTGAATCCAGTTCAACATCGGCAAAGACCGGATTGGCCCCGGCCGTAACAATTGAACTTGCCGAAGCCAAAAAGGTACGTGAGGTGACAATCACATCATCACCCTGACCAATGCCCAGTGCTTTTAAAGCCAGATCCAGTGCTACAGTGCCATTCGCCACAGCGACGGCATAATCCGTTCCGGCAAATTGTGCAAATTCCTTTTCAAATTCACGACATTCCTGACCGGTCCAATAATTCACTTTATTGGATAAGAGAACTTTTGAAACCGCATCCGCCTCAATTTGCGTGAAACTTGGCCACGGCTCAAATGCACTGTTTAACATGGAATTTTCCTAGCTTTAAATTCTATCTGGATTCAACTATACGCGCCGGATTGCCCACCACGGTAACGCCAGCCGGGACACTTTTGGTCACCACGGCGCCCATACCGACAATCGCACCACGACCGATAACCAAAGGTTGACCGGGGCTGCCCTGCTTGATCATGGCACCTGCACCAATATAGGCATGGTCTTGAATATGAATATTGCCGTTGCATTTTACCCCTGGCGCAAAGGTAACGAAATCCCCAATCACGCAATCATGCTCCACATAGCTGTATAAATTGGCATGAAAGCATTTACCAATTTTAATATTCGAGGTAATAGTCACAAATGGACTCAGGGCTGCGCCAGCTGCAATCTGGGCATTATCCATCAGCACCACATTATCTGCCTGAACTGACCAGAGCTGAATATCATCCGCTTGCAGGCGATTGGCGATTTTTTCACGGACTTGGCTATTGGCAATCCCAATCAGCACATATTTTTGCGCAGCGGGTTCAGCCAGAAAGCTTGCATAGTTCATGGCTCGATGAGCATTGACCGTTGTGATGGCTGTCTGTGCATCATCAATAAAGACAATTTCAGAACTGTCTTGTTCACGGGCCAACTGCTGCCGCGCCACCGGCATCAGGCTACGCCCACAGCCTGAAGCACCATATATGGCATAGAGTTTAGTCATTTTTCTGTTCCGGTGTACCGGTAAATTTGGTCATGGTTGCCTCGCCTTCGGCACTGATGTCATCCTTGGCCAGCACTTTTTTCACGGTTTTTAGCATAATTTTAAAGTCCAGCCACAGCGACTGATTTTCGACGTACCAGGTATCCAGCTTGAATTTTTCTTCCCAACTGATGGCATTGCGCCCATTGACCTGTGCATGTCCTGTCATGCCCGGACGTACGTTATGACGCTTGGCTTGTTCGCTATTGTATAAAGGCAGATATTCCATCAATAATGGCCGTGGTCCAACTATACTCATCTCGCCTTTAATCACATTCCACAGTTCCGGCATTTCGTCCAGACTGGTGGCACGCAGCATTTGACCAAATGGGGTGAGACGCTCACTATCGGGTAATGGATTTCCGTTCTCATCCACCGCATCTTTCATGCTGCGAAACTTGATCATTTCAAAGGGTTTGCCATGCAGTCCCGGGCGTACCTGACGGAACAGGACAGGTGAGCCTAAATTTTTACGTACCTTATAGGCCACAAAAAAATAGACTGGAGACAGCAGCAGCAAGGCCGTCGAAGCAATCACCACATCCAGAACACGCTTTAACATTCATTTCACTCATTATATATATTAAAGATCAGTCCAACGTCTATTCACTAATCCACCCGGATTGTTCATATGCAACACTTTTGCATAATTGCCCGCAGCGGTGGCACCTTCTGGAATATCTTTGGTGACGACACTGCCCGCGCCAATCGTTGCATTAGAGCCAATTTTAACCTGATTCACAATACAGACCTGAGGACCAATATAAACATTATCACCAATTTCGGCAGCCTGACGTCCCCCATTCGCACCAATGGTACTAAATTGCGACAAATTTACATTATTCCCAATGACTGTTGAAGGATTGACCACCAATGGGCCACCATGACCGATATACAGGCCATAGCCAATCTTTGTGGTGATGTGAATATCAATGCCGTATTGCTTTTTCTTGTAATAATAAATGGGATACGCAAATTTTGCCCAAATGGTTTTTGCGCTGGCGAGTCGCAACCAGACTGAAAAGTTAAAACCACGATTAAACAAATAGTTTTTTAAAAAGAGTTTAAAGCTGATCTTTCCGGTATAGCGATACAAGTCACTTTTAATGTATTTCACGATCATAAGACCATCTCTGAATTATTTATCCTGTCCAGCCAATTCATCTCGGTCATGGCTTAGCAATGATCTGCATTTCTGTCAGCATATGTCGGTTCACTTGATGCACATCATATTTATTGAGTGCCATTTCCCGTGAACGCTGTCCCATATAGGTAATCAGCTGGGGATCTTCAATAAAATACTGCATGCTTTGCACCAAATCATCGACCGATTTAACCGCCACCAGATACCCATTCACGCCATTACTCACCGTTTCACGGCAGCCTGGGGCATCGGTGGTAATAATGGCTCGACCCATTGCCATGGCCTCCAGCACGGTACGTGGGGTTCCTTCCCGGTAAGAAGGCAATACATAGACCGAACTTGCTGCGATGGCTGGACGTACATCACTCAGTTTACCCCAATACTTCACGGTTTTTTCCTGTACCCAGGTATCCAGCTCAGCTTGCGAAATCGCAGAAGGATTGTCATCGATCCAGCCGACCAGATGAAATTCTGTTTCAGGATATTGGGCCTTGATGATGCGGGCTGCTTCAGCATATTCGCGTACACCTTTATCACCGAGTAAACGGGCAATCAACAGGAATGAGGCTTTCACTTGTCCATCTTCATTTAGCGGTAAAGGCATGAGCTCAAAATCCTGCACATTCACCCCTGAACCATTGACCACCACAGTCAGTTTGTTTGCAGATAAGAGCTGCATGTCCTGAAAAAGTTTTAAATCGTCAGGATTCTGGAAAAACACTTTATCGGCATGTTTCAGTGCCTGGGCATATAAGCCATGCACCAGTTTCTGGAACAAGCTGCGTTTGCCCGATTCAATATTTTGAAAGGCATAACCCAGTCCAGTGATTAAGGCAAAACGCTGTGGTACCCGCGCCAGCCATGCCGCCAGTGTTCCGTAAATCACCGGTTTAATGGTATAGCTCAGCACTATGTCCGGCTGAACCTGGCGGATCATCTGATACAGAGTGTGAAGCAGCTTGAGATCGGCCAGTGGATTGGTGCCTGCGCGTTGCATGGGGATGCAATGAACCTGATAGCCCAACTGCTGCAACTGCTTTAATTCATCGGGAAAATCCGTCAGGTCCGGTGCAAACACATGAATTTCATAACCTTGAGCATGAATCGCTTCTAACAGTTTGCCCCTAAAGTTCAAGGCTGAAGGCAGATAGCTACAAATCATCAAAAACTTCATGCACCTTGTCTCCACATGCCCAGATACTGCTGACTCACGCTCTCAATACTAAAATGTTGTTCCACCCGTGCACGAGTGGCTTGTTTCAACTGTAATTTGTCCGCCTGGCTCGAATGGACATAATCCAAAATGGCATTGGCCAACGCCTCAGGATCGCGTGGCGGCACAATGGCACTCAACTGATCGACAATATATTTGGCATCGCCCACATCAGTACTGATACAAGGCAGACCGGATGCCATGGCTTCAACCAGAACATTAGGGAAGCCTTCGGTAATCGAGGTCATCAAAAAGGCATCCACCGACTGATAAAATGCCGGCATATCAGAAACCTGATCGAGCAAATGGACTTTATTTTTATCCAGTTGATATTGCTCAAATAAAGCTTTTACTTCGGGATTCTCTAAGTTTGCCCCACTGCCGGCAATTTTAAAAATAATCGGCTGATCTTTCAGTTTTGCCAGAGTCGCAAAAAGATAGGGATAGCCTTTTGCAGTGTGATAACGCCCGGCAAAACCAATCACGCAGGGTTCATGCAATTCAGGGTTGGGCTGGAATGTGTCCAGAAACACGCCATTGGCAATCACCTGAGCATTGTTGTTTTTCAGGCCAAAGCGTTGATGCTGTTGCAAGGATGAATGCGCACAATAAATCACGCCTTTGGGCTGCGCAGCGAGAACTTTACTCATGACCAAGGCGACTTTGGTACTCAGCGACTCCTCTTTAGGAGAGGCCAGTGAATGATGAATGCCCCAAAAAATCTCGGGTTTTGGGCTGAGACCGATGCAACTTAAACTGGTCAATACATTGGCATGATACATCCAGCATTGCACCGTTTTTGGCGCAATAGACTTGAGTAAATGCCGCAGTTTGCTGATTGTCTCCAGTGTATTCAGCCCATTCCAGCCCAATGCATAATAGGATTGGCATTGTCTCAGGGTTTCGGCATACACCTCCGAAGTTTTCATCAGCGCAATAATCACATGCGCATACTGATCCTGGGTCTGCTGAATCAGGCGTGCCAGCATCATTTCGGCCCCACCCACTCCGGCAAAGTTGGTAATCACATGCACCACAGTTGGTTTCTGCTGATTCATGCGGAAGACTCCATCAGCTCCAGATAACGCTGTTGCACGGTATGTTTATGGAATTGCAGACAATGTTCGGTCAACTCAGTGTCATCATAAGTGACATATTCACCGAAAATTGCCTGCTGCATTGCCGCAGTCATGCCCGCCTGATCATTACATTCCACCAGTAAGCCAAATTTAGCATTAGCCAAAATTTCCATTGGACCGCTCGGGCAATTGGTACTCACCACTTTAACTTTTGAGGCCAAAGCCTGAATCAGCACCCCGGGCAAGCCTTCCCAGTTGGAACTCAAGACAAACAGCTCGGCATATTTAAAATAGGCATAGGGGTTGGGATCGAAGCCGGGCAGATCGACCACATCGCTTAAGCTTAAGTCATGAACCAATTGCTCTAGTTCACCGCGTAATTCCCCTTCTCCCAGAATAATCAAACGGGTTTTCGGGTGTTGTTGATACAAAGCATGGAAAGAACGAATCAGAAAACCGAAATTTTTGGCTTCGGTTAAACGCCCCACCGCCAGAATGACTTTATGCGCAGGCTGGAAGAAACGATGCTCAACCGCAACTTGCAGTTTTTCAGCATAGGTCTCGTCAATCACCGGGTTATAAATGGTGACTAAATTGTCTTGGGCATAGGCATAATATTCACGAAAATCATCTAGCACGCCATTGGACACACAAACCACCTGACTCGCGGATGGATAGGTCATTTTGACCAAGGTTTTCAGCAGCCACTTTGCCATGCCCTGCAATTTCAAATTTTTCGAAGGCGTGGAAACCTCACGCAAAATCAACCGGACCTGACTTTTAGCTAAACGTCTGGCCAAGGCAGTAATAATATTCGTATGGGTCTGGGTCGCCACCAGCACATCATAATCCACAGCCTGCAACAACTTTTTCAGTGGGAAAATGGCATTGGCAACACGGCCACAGCTTAAATCAATCAATTGAATCTGCGGATCTACCTCAGGCAGTAATTTACCTTTTACCCCGCTGATGTCACAGACCACCACATCCACTTTACGCCCCTGCTGGACCAGGTTATTGGCCAATTGAATCACGGTACGTTCTGCCCCACCACCACCTAAGGTCGGCAAAAAAAACATGATTTTATTGAGCATAACAATACCTAAAAATGGAAGAAATTAATCGGTGCTTTTAGAAGCTTGCAGAACCATTGCACGTTGCACACGCTGCTGATAATCACTGATGTCAGCCAATTCAGAATCGCTGGCACAGCTGGCTTGAATCTTAGTGGCGTAGTCCGCAAAACTTGAAACCACCTTGGCGGGCACACCAATCGCAACACTGTTATCCGGAATATCTTTGGTCACCACCGAACCGGCACCAATGACGACATTGGAGCCAATCTTCACCCCCGGCATAACAATAGTATTAACCCCGATAAACACATGCGAACCAACCTGAATCGGGGCAAAGCGTTGATAGCGTTTGCCGTACTGATCTTTGACCAGACAGGTACTGCCATCATGGGTAATAAATTTTACCCCGGAAGTCACTGTGACATGATCACCAATAGCAATCAGAAAGGGTTCTGAACCCCAGCTTTTAATATAAATTCGGCAGTGTTCACCTATGCTGACACCTTTTTTCCGCGCATAAGCCACACTGCCTTTGGCCATAAAATAAACCAGGTCAAAGAGTGTATTGAAGACGGATTTTATCAATGCCATGCGCATGACCTTTAGAGCAGCAAAACAAAAAATGCGAGAAGTGGGCTATTTTACGCCTAAATTGGCTTTAGGCATATGATTGTATTGCCGGGCTTATTTGATTTTTCTGGCAGGAATACCGACATATATTCCCGGCTCAGCAAGCGTTTTGGAAACCAGACTGCACGCTCCAATTACACTATTGTCCGGAATCTTGACGCCATCCAGGACCGTCACCCGGGCACCGAGCCAGATGTTTTCACCTAGGCTGACCCCTTGCTTGGTAATTGCGTCTTTAACTAAAAGATCAGGTTCACCAAATTTATGGTTACTGGCAATAATAATACTTTGCGTACCAATACGAGTGTTATCGCCTATGCTAACCCCACCACAGCCATTGATAAATGACTTGGAATTGATGCTGACATCCTGACCAATGCTGACAGTACCGCCAAAACATTTGATATAGCAGCTTTCACCAATAAAGCTGTTGTCGGCAATAGTGAGCGTTGCGCCTGGTTCCACAATCAGGCTGACCTGATCGCCGATATAGACGTTTTTACCAATACGCACCTGTCCGGCAATTTCAAGCATGGTGCCTTTGCCAAAATATTTAAACCGAGTAGCAAAGGCCTGATTATAAACAACCTTGCGGCATTGTGCAGTGAACCAGTTCATGAGTTTTAAAGCTTTAAAAAACATCACTTGTTGCTACTCCACACAGAGAATAAAATGGAAAAGTTATAAAAAATCAAGGAAACTGGCACGGCAAGCAGCATATAAATTTTATCTTCTACCAGAATATACAAGCTGAAAAATAAAACGAATTTAATCAATAATTCGATGATCTGCAATCTAAACAGCACATGGCTGTTGCGCTGCGCAATCAGGAAGGCCGAACTGGGCGGATTACAGAAAATGGCCCAATAGCCCAAAGCCAAAATCTGGAAATAAGTGGAGATGCCGACCCAGTCTTTGCCAAACACCCATAAATACAGCGACTCTGGCAGCACAAAGAATGCAGCAAATAGCGGCAAAGATAGCAGGCTGAGCAGCACACTGCTTTTCAGGGCTTCCTGGCTATTTTCCAGATGTTTAAATTTGCGGATAAAGAACTGGCGAATGGTTTGCGACATTAAATTAATCGGCACCCGCAAAGTCCGCTCCACAATGGCATAAAAGCCCATCGCCTGCACACCGACAAAATGTGACACCACATAATAAGGCAAGTTATGCGAAAAGCTGTTCAGCAAGGCATGCGGAGTATTGGAATAAATAAAATCTTTATAGTGCTTAAATGCCTGCCAACTGACCTGATAAAGCTGATTTTTTATAATATAAATCAATATAAACAGGAGCATCAGCACTGAACTGATGCTGTAACTGTTGACCAGACTGATGCTCATCAAGAAGGGCAAACCCAGCTGTACCAGCACCACAATCAGGCTACGCAAAATATTCAGTCCGGCACAGAAATATTCGGCATGCGCGGCAAATTTATAGTTATAGATAGTTTGAATCAGGGTATTAGCCAACACACCGCTACAGATGGCAGCAACCACAGCCGCATTAAAAATAAAACTTAAGATGATGGCACTGACCGCCACAATACCTGTGGAGAACATCATTCCTTCAAAGATCAGGCTTTTTTTGTCCTGCTCTTCCGCGACCAATAAGGCTTGATCGAGACGCAAATTGGCAATGGTCGATAAAACGCTGACCACAGCCAATGCAATGCCATATTCACCAAAATCCTGAACCGAATAAAGACGCGTTAAAAAAGGAAGTGCGATAAATGTGATTATCGCACCTACTAATAAACTCGACGTGATTAAGCCAATCGACTGATATTTGGCGAAAATACGCGCAATCATGTCAGATTTTTAACATACCAGCGCATCGCCAGCTGAATACCGGCATCAATTCGAAACTCAGGTGCATAACCCAAGGCTTGCTCAATTTTGGCAATGCTGGCTTGGGAGTGACGCACATCTCCGGCACGGAAGTCACAGTATACTGCATCTTTGGTATAATTTACGCCATTTTCCGCAAGTGCCGCCTGAATTGCACGATACAAATCATTTAAGGTGGTACGGTCACCCACTGCGACGTTATAGACCTGATTTTTTGCGACATTATCTTGTGTGGTCGCTGCCAGAATATTGGCTTGCACCGTGTTATCGATAAAACAGAAATCCCGGCTGGTTTCACCATCACCATTAATGAATACATCATCACCGGCAATCATGGCTGCGGTCCATTTCGGAATCACCGCCGCATAAGCCCCGTTCGGATCTTGGCGCTGACCAAAAACATTAAAGTAGCGCAAACCAATCGCTTTAAAACCATAAGTTTTAGCAAAAACATCAGCGTAGAGTTCATTGACATACTTGGTCACGGCATAAGGCGATAAAGGCTTGCCAATGTTTTCTTCCACTTTCGGCAATGCCGGATGGTCACCATAGGTTGAGCTGCTGGCTGCATAGGTAAAGCTGGAGACTTTGGCATCACGCGCAGCAGTCAGCATGTTTAGGAAGCCGCTGATATTGGTGGCATTAGTGGTAATCGGGTCAGCAATCGAACGTGGTACTGAACCCAGAGCGGCTTCATGCAAAACATAATCCACACCAGAACAGGCTTTTTGACAGTCTTCGATTTTACGGATATCGCCTTCATAAAAGGTGAATTTTGCCCATTGCGCCGCACTGACCAATGACTGTACTTCATCCAAGTTATGTTGATGACCTGTAGCGAAGTTATCCAAACCAATAACAGTTTGATCAAGTTTTAATAGTGTTTCTAACAGATTGGAGCCAATAAAACCGGCAACCCCCGTGACCAGCCAGGTTTTCGGTGCTTGCTTTAACTGTTCACAAACCAGCTGATATTGACTCATGACGATACTTCCTAACACTTTTTAAATTACAAACGAAGATCAGATTCAGACTGTGCAAGTACATATTTCAAATCATATAAAACATGTTCCGCTTTGCCCAAGGCACGAATTTTCTCTACGCCCATCTCTTTAAACTGATGATGTGCCACCGCCAGAATAATGGCGTCATAGCTGTTTTCTGTTAATGTCGAAACAGGATCAATCCCATATTCATTCTCGGCCTCAGCACGATCTACCCATGGGTCATAAACATCTACATTCACGTGATATTCTTTCAGTTCATTGACGATATCAATAATGCGGGTGTTACGGATATCGGGACAGTTTTCTTTAAAACTTAAGCCTAAAATCAGCACCTTGGCATCTTCCACCTGAATGCGTTTTTTCAGCATGCCTTTCACCAGCTGAGTCACCACATAAGCGCCCATGCCATCATTCAAACGGCGGCCGGCCAAGATAATTTCAGGGTGATAACCAATCGCTTGTGCTTTATGGGTGAGATAGTAAGGATCAACCCCGATACAGTGACCACCAACCAGACCCGGACGGAACGGCAGGAAGTTCCATTTCGTTCCCGCAGCCTCAAGCACCGCTTCAGTATCAATCCCCATTTTATTGAAGATCAAGGCAAGTTCATTAATCAGCGCAATATTGACATCACGCTGGGTATTTTCAATCACTTTTGCCGCTTCGGCGACTTTAATATTGGACGCTTTATGGGTTCCAGCTTCAATAATCAGGTTATAAACCTGATCGACAAAATCAGCGACTTCTGGAGTAGAACCTGAAGTGATTTTGAGAATATTGGTCACGCGGTGCAATTTGTCACCCGGATTAATGCGCTCTGGGCTATAACCAGCAAAGAAATCCTGATTGAATTTCAAGCCTGAAACTTTTTCCAGTTCAGGAATGCAGACTTCTTCAGTGGCTCCCGGATAAACCGTCGACTCATAAACAACAATATCGCCTTTTTTCAGCACTTTACCAATACTTTGCGAGGCTTTGACCAATGGCGTCAAATCCGGCTGTTTATATTCATCAATCGGAGTCGGCACTGTCACAATAAAGAAGTTGCAGTCTGTTAAATCTTCTAAATTTGCACTATAGGCTAATTGATGGGCTTGTTTTAATTCTTCAGGCGAAACCTCTAAGGTATGGTCTTGACCGCTTTTTAATTCATCAATACGCTTTTGATGAATATCAAAACCAACAACAGGGACTTGTTTTCCAAACTCTACAGCTAAGGGTAAACCGACATAACCTAGCCCAATAATTGCTATTTTCAGTTCAGAGAGTTGTAACATATAGAAGCCTATGCGATCGATGAATTCTTGATCATCGTGACGTTGTAAATAGCATTATAATATAACAGAAATTGTAGTAATTTTAATTGTAAAATATTGTCTTTATGGGAGAGATCATTCAAACGGGCAATTTATGTGAATCTTAAAATGAGAGCTTATAAATGCCAAAAATATCACACAATAAATAAATTTAATTTTCTTGCTATTCCTTATTTAAGGATAACCCAGTAGTATTTCCACGCCTATACCCAACATCTTACGATTCAACAACATCTTAAACTAGGTAACAAAACATTAATGGTATAAAATATTATTGTTCAAATTTTATTTATTGGACAAGTTACGCCTATATATTAATTTCAAATTATTTTTATAAACAGGATTTAGAGTGAGTTACTACCGTTATAGCGTTATGTTTGCACTGAGTTTAGGAATGACTGGTTGTGCAATCACTTCTGGTTTACAAACTTATGATTTACCTAGTGAAGGGGTTTATCAAACGGATTTGGGCACTCAAGTCAATGTAATAAAACTCACCCAAGACTCTTTATTTGCCGTACAGCCGGCTGAAATTAATATTCGTCAGGATTATGCCCATTTATTTCATACTTCCCATAAAAATTATAAATTGAGTCCCGGAGATATTCTTTCAATTTATCTTTGGGCTTATCCAGACATAACCCCTCCTACAAGTTCAATTAGTAGTGAACAATCTGCTCAAGCTAATGGTTATCAAATTGACCAAAGTGGTTATATTCAATTTCCCATGATTGGCCGTTATAAAGCAGCAGGAAAATCATTAACACAGGTTAATCAGGAATTACGCAATCAGCTCTCTCGTTATTTAAAAACACCGGATGTCATTGCCCGGGTATTGTCCTATCAAGGCCAGCGCTTTTCTGTACAAGGTAATGTGATGAAAGGTGGACAATTTGCACTCAGCGATCAACCTGTCAGTGTGTATACCGCTTTAGGCATGGCAGGTGGAGTGAATTCCCAGCAAGGAGATAATACCTCCATTACCCTGGTCAGACAGGGCCATAGCTATCAGCTCAATAGTATTGAGCTGGAAAAAGCTGGACTGTCCTTACATAACCTGCTGATCCAACCTAATGACACCTTATATGTCAATTCACGTGAAAACCAAAAAATTTATGTCATGGGGGAATCGGGTAAAAACCAATCCCTGCCGATGCGTGATCAGGGTATGAGTTTAAGTGATGTTTTAGGTGAAAGTTTAGGTTTAAATCCGCTGTCTGCGAGCCGAAGTAAAATTTATGTCGTCCGTAGCAATGCGATGAATCCCTTGACTGAAGTCTATCAGCTGGATTTAACCAGTATTGCAGATTTTGGTTTAGCCAATAAGTTCAAAATGCGCAGCAATGATATTGTCTATGTCGATGCCTCTGGCCTGGCGCGTTGGCAACGTATAATTAACCAGATGGTGCCTTTTTCTAGCCTAGTTAATACGGCTAATAATTTGGGCAACTAATATGAATATTCAAAATATTCTTGTGGTTTGTGTAGGCAATATCTGCCGTAGCCCGATGGCTGAATATTTCTTAAAACAGCAGTATCCAAACCTTCATATTGAGTCTGCAGGTATTGCCGCTTTAGTCGGCCATACCGCAGACTCCAAAGCGACACTTTGTATGCAGCATCTAGGTATTGATATAAGTACTCATATTGCAAAAAAACTGGATGCAAAGCAAATCAAGCAAGCAGACTTGGTTTTAGTGATGAGTCAAAATCAGCAAAAGCATATAGAGCAGACCTGGCCTTTCGCGAAAGGAAAAACTTTTCGCTTAGGGCATTGGCAAGGCAGAAACGTTCCTGACCCTTACCAGCATGAGCAATTGGTCTTTGATGAAACCTGTCAGTTAATACGGGATTGTATTAGTGACTGGACACAACATATTTAACTTTTTGATAGCAAAATTATGAGCCAAAATACCAATACTGAAGATACTATTGATTTAAAAGAGCTGTTCTTTTCACTGATTGCGCAATGGAAACTTATTGCACTCTGTGTCATTTTAAGTCTGGTTTCTGCACTGCTGTATTTAAAAACAACGCCTGATACCTATTCAGTGGATGCTCTGGTACAAGTAGAGGAAAGTAAGGGAACATCTGCTGCTTTATTGGGTGATTTATCCAATATGATTGAGCAGAAGCAACCGGCTCAAGCTGAAATAGAACTGCTAAAATCCCGTTTGGTGCTGGGTTCTGTCATTAAAAACCTAAACCTGGATTTAAAGATTTCTGGGACAAAAAACGGTTTTTTTGATCGTTTGTTAAATCCACACAATTATCAAACCCAATATCAAAACAAATCTGTTTTATTTAAGGATGATGCCCAGTCCTTTGAGATTCGCAAGTTTGAAGTTCCAGCTGACTATTTAGACAAAAATTTGTTGCTTGATTTTAATGGCAATAAATTCACTCTAACGGATGCAGCAACCCAGCAAGTAGTTATTAGTGGCCCTATCAACCAGGAGAGCCAACACAGCTCAGCATCCGGAACCTGGAAAGTCGCCATTTACACTCAAGACCAGTTAAAAGACCGCTATAATATTCAAAAAATGTCTTTACCCGCAGCAATGGGTTCTATCACAAATAACTATTCTGTGGCCGAAAAAGGCAAACTGACCGGCATCTTGGGCCTAAATTATCAAGGTCAAGACAAAGAACATATTACCAAAGTTCTCAACTCAATTCTGGTTGCCTATAGCCACCAGAACATTGAACGCCGCTCTGCTGAAACTGCGCAAACGCTTAAATTTCTTGAAGAACAGTTACCAGAATTAAAACAGCAACTTGATGTAGCTGAACGTGAATTCAACAAATTCCGCCAACAGTATAATACTGTTGATGTGACTAAAGAATCCGAACTGTATTTAACCCAGAGCATTCAGCTTGAAACCTCCAAAGCTGAACTGGAGCAGAAACTGGCGGAAGCTTCTGCAAAATACACCAATGAACATCCGGTGATGGAGCAAATGAATGCTCAACTGGGCGCAATCAATAAGAAAATTGCCGAGCTGAATGACACCTTAAAACAGTTGCCAGACTTGCAACGCCGCTATTTGCAGCTTTACCGTGAAGTTGAAGTCAAACAGCAGCTTTATACGGCCCTGCTTAACTCATACCAGCAATTGCGTATTGCTAAAGCCGGTGAAATTGGCAATGTCCGGGTTGTAGATACAGCCGTTGAGCCAATTAAGCCAATTGCGCCGAAAAAAATGCAAATTTTAATTTTGGCCATATTCCTGGGTGGTTTCCTGGGAACCTTACTGGCTTTATTACGCAATATGATGCGCTCAGGGATTAAAGATGCCGATCAAATTGAAAATGAACTGGATTTACCGGTCTATGCCACTGTTCCGCGTTCACCGATTCAAGAAAGTCGAATTAAGCTTCTGAAAAAGAAAAAGCATATTCCTATTTTAGCCGTTAAAAATAGTGATGATATTGCCATCGAAAGCTTACGCAGTATGCGTACTGCCATTCACTTTGCTTTAAGCAAAGCTAAAAACAATATCATCATGATTTCCGGCCCTGCTCCAGAAGTCGGTAAGTCCTTTATTTCGACCAACCTAGCGACAATTTTGGCACAAAGTAATAAGCGGGTATTAATTATTGATGGTGATATGCGTCGTGGTTATTTACATAAGTATTTCAACCATGACAACCAATCCGGTTTGGCTGAGTATTTAAATAGTCAACAAACACTTGAAAGTATTGTTAAATCTACTGACGTTACCCACCTGGATGTAATTACTCGCGGCAAAAGTCCAGTGAATCCTTCAGAGCTTTTAAGTTCGGCAAAATTCTCGGAACTTTTAGAGCAAATTTCGCCCCGGTATGATCACGTTATTATCGATACCCCACCTGTACTGGCAGTAACAGACGGTATTATCATTTCACAATATGCGGGTGTAAATTTAGTCATCGCACGATATGCAAAATCACAGATGAAAGAACTGGAATTGACGGTCAATCGTTTTGAACAAGTCAATGTTAAGGTCAATGGCTTTATTCTGAATGATATTCAACGTGGCCCGGGCGCTTATGGCTATGGCTATGGCTATAACTATACTTATGGTTATAAGGCCTCGAAAGATAATGATTAAATCTTTTTTATCGATATCGTTTAAAGCGGTGTAGGCTAAAAGCCAGTGGAAATCACTGGCTTTTGCTTTTGAGGCTTATTTTTATGGAAAATAAAAAACAGATATTTTATTGTATGAGAAATGTTTTATATATTCAGACTGTTATAGAATAGTTGGGTTGATAAGAATATATTGGATTTCTGTACACCACGATTCCCTCGAAACGTGTTGAATAGAAAAGTCTGCTAAAATTAATGCAACTTTTTTAATATAAAATGATTTTGGGAAAACCTATGAGTAAAGCCTTACCCATCGCTGTCGCTGTTATTTTAGGCGGTGCTGCACTTGTACCTGTTTATTATGCAACTCAAAACCCGGCTACTGCGACATCAAAAGCATCAAAAAATGCCTCTGCTGTTGAAAAAATCAGTTATGCACTTGGTTATGAAGTCGCACATCAAACACCACCTGAATTAGATATTAATAGCTTTGTTACAGGTGTACGTGAAGGTCATGCTCGTAATAAACCGGCTTATACAGAACAAGAGCTTCAACAAGCTTATCAGCAGTTCCAAAAAGAGATGCAACAGAAACAGCTTGATCAAGCAAAAACAGCTCAATCATCAAGTGACAATTTCTTGGCTGAAAACAAGAATAAACCAGGTGTAATCACCACGGCTTCAGGTTTACAGTACAAAATTATCAAAGAAGGTACAGGTAAGCAGCCGACTGCAACTTCTGTTGTTACCGTGCATTACAAAGGCCAACTGGTCGATGGCAAGGTATTTGACAGCTCGATTGAACGTGGTCAACCTATTGAATTCCCCCTCAATCAGGTGATTCCGGGTTGGACTGAAGGCTTGCAACTGATGAAGGAAGGCGGTAAAGCTACCCTTTATATTCCTTCACAATTAGGCTATGGTGAACAGGGCGTTCCTGGCATGATTCCTGCCAATAGCACCCTTATTTTTGATGTTGAACTGATTAAAGTAAAATAAAAAATGAAGGAGAGCTTTTGCTCTCCTTATTTATCTTGAGATAAGAAAATGAAAACACCTATAACACTACTTTGTTTATGCATGTGCACCACGGTAAGTTTTGCAAAACCGGTGACCAATACCAGCAGTTTAAAGGAACAAGTTGGTTACAGCTTTGGTTATTTAATGGCACGTAGCAATGCTGAATCGTTTAAAGATTTAGACCTGGAGGCTTTCATCCTTGGTTTAAAGACAGCCACTGAAGGCGGTAAATCTGCCCTGACCGATGAGGAAATGGCTCGGGTTCTGAATCAACAGAAAAAACAGAGTGAAGCTAAACAACTAATTGAATTAAAACAAAAAGCCGAAGCCAATGCCAAGACTGGGGCTGAATTTCTAGCTGCCAATGCTAAAAAAGAAGGCGTTCAGACCACCAAATCGGGTTTGCAATATCAGATTTTAAAACAGGGTAATGGCAAATCACCAAAGGCCAATTCCATGGTGAAAGTCAATTATGAAGGCCGATTGATTGATGGAACGGTATTTGACAGTTCAATTGCCCGAAATCAGCCAGCGGAGTTTCAGCTGAGCCAAGTCATTCAGGGCTGGACTGAAGGTCTACAGCTCATGAAAGAAGGTGCCAAATATCGCTTTTTCATTCCAGCGCAACTGGGTTACGGCCAAATTGGTTCTGGTGATGTGATTGAACCGAATAGCACCTTAATTTTTGATGTTGAACTGCTTGAGGTGTTACCTAAATCCAGCAAATAATGGATTGGTCACTTTTCACTAGAAAATAGCGAGTGAGTCAATCTCAGACTCCCCAACAGTCATGGCTGCTCGCTTTTTATCAGGATTTATCATACCCCATCATGCGCTTGCTCATTAAAGAAGCCATTATTGCTAAATTTTGCCTCTCAATTAGCTATCTCTCCCCTCCCTCTTAGATAAAATTAAAAACTATATTTATTCAATATTTAGATTAATTATGTAGCGAATTAAAAGCATGTTTCAATTTATGCATAATAGTATGCCGTCAAAATTGTCCAATCTTGTACAATCATTAAAGAAATTCATTTCTATATTTTAATCAATACGTTTTTTATTCATTACAAGGATTGAATCAATGACTTTCAGCATTAAAACCCGCGAAATTCAGTACACCGCGCCAGACGGAACACATTTGATTGGATACTTTGCCGCACCTGAATCAGAAAAACCGCTCGCGGGCATTATTGTTGTACCAGAATGGTGGGGACGAAATGATTACACAGAACAACGTGCGCGCGAGCTGGCCGAACACGGCTATGCAGCTCTTGCCATTGATATGTACGGAGATAAAAAAGTCACCACGGCTGTGCCTCAAGCCAGCGAATGGATGATGCAAACCTTTGAAGATCCTGAAACAATTGTGACTCGTGCGTCCGCAGGTTTAGCAACATTAGCAGCGCAAGACGAGGTAAATGCAGATAAACTCGCAGCTGTAGGCTTTTGTTATGGTGGTAAGGTGGTACTTGATCTGGCACGTTCCGGAGCAAATCTACAGGCTGTAGCGACCTTTCATGGCAACTTGACCCCGAAAGCCCCGGCACAACCCGGACAGGTGAAAGCAGAAATTCTAGTGCTCCACGGAGAACTGGACAGCATGGTCAGCCTGGAAGATGTAGCGCGCTTTAAAGAAGAAATGCAGGCTGCTCAAGTTGAGCATGATGTCATTATCTTCGAAGGTGCTAAACATGGCTTTAGCAACCCGCTTGCAGACGAGCGTGCCAAAGCCAATGGTGTTGATTTGGGTTATAACGCGGCAGCTGAACAGCAAGGTTTATCTGCCATGTACCAACTATTTAAAAAGCGACTTGGTGAATAACGATGAAGGTGAAAATGGCTCTGCTATTTTTACCCATCCAGTGACATGGATCATTTAAGAGAGGATAGAACAATGACTGAAAACAATTGCCCATATTGTAACTTTGATGAATATGACATCATTGATAAAAATGATTTCGGTGTAATTTTACCCGAGCCAAATGCTTTATCTAAAGGTCACTCGGTTATTGTTCCTCTGCGCCATGTCAGCTCTTTTTTTGATATCACTGATAAAGAACGTAAAAGTTTGATGTCCCTGCTTGAGCTTGCCCGTAATGAATTAAAGTTACGTTACCATCCTTCAGGTTTCCATATTGGCTTTAATGATGGTGCGGTGTTTGGTCAGGCGGATGAACATCTGCACATCCATATTATTCCATGCTATGAAGGCCAAACCCTGAAACTGGATGAACGTTGGGGTATGCTCAGCGAATAAAAATGGACTGGGCTTTATCAATCAAAAAATGATGCTTCGGCATCATTTTTTTGCTTATAGCACCACCGCAGTCCCAGATAATTTTCGTTATACTATTCATCTATTCCCAATCTACGGTTCACATGTCACAGTTTTCTTTTGCCGATGCCCTGCTTTCCTGGTTTGATATTCATGGTCGTCATGATTTGCCCTGGCAAGTGGTAGACGATCCTTATAAGGTCTGGGTCTCTGAAATCATGTTACAGCAAACCCAAGTTAAGACTGTGCTGCAATATTTTCAGCGTTTTATTGAGCGCTTTCCCACAGTTGAAGATTTAGGACAGGCCAGTTGGAATGATGTGGCACCGTATTGGGCCGGTCTGGGTTATTATGCCCGCGCTCGAAATTTGCATAAAGCTGCGGGAATAGTGGCTCGTCAAGGTCATTTTCCCTCAACACGTGAGGAATGGATGGAACTTCCCGGTATTGGCCCATCCACTGCAGGGGCATTGATGTCACTGGGTTTGCGTCAGTACGGCGTGATTATGGATGGCAATGTCAAACGGGTCTTGGCACGTTTCTTTGCCATTGAAGATGATCTGTCCAAGCCTGTGCATGAACGTGCCATGTGGCAGCTGGCAGAACGGCTTTGCCCGGTCGAACGCAATCATGACTATACCCAGGCAATTATGGATCTGGGTGCGACCATCTGTACGCCGAAAAAACCGCTCTGTTTATATTGCCCGATGCAACAGCCCTGCAAAGCACATCAGCAGGGGCTAGAAACCGAACTACCGTTTAAAAAGGCCAAAAAACCTGTTCCGGTAAAATCAGCACAAGTTTTGCTGATTCAGTCGCATGATCAATGGCTATGGCAACAACGCCCGAATAGCGGATTATGGGGTGGCTTATGGTGCCTGCCCATTATTGAAGATGCTGCCGAATTTGAGCAACTGTGCCAATCTTTAGGCTTAAAAAAACTGCTGCATCGCGCTGCAATCAGTCATAGTTTTACCCATTTCACCTGGCAACTGGAAGCCCTGTGTTTTGAGCTGGATGCGGATCAGCAGGAACATCTTGCAATCGAGCTGAATGGCACATGGTTAACGCCACAAAAGGCAACAGCCATGGGCCTGCCCACTGCAATGAAAAAATTGATCTCTGCTGTAAATTTATGACATAGTCAGGCATAAGACTTTAAAAGAATTTTCATAGTCATAAGCATGAAAAAAGGATGCCGCGTGCTACGTTTTATTTCGGCCTTATTTTTGGGTTTGAGCATTTTATGGATTGCGGCATGTACCTCGACGCCGAAAAAGCCTTCCACTACCCCACTTCCTCCCGTTCAGGTGCAAAAGCTGAAGAGTATGCAACTGAAATCATCCTTGCCTATTCCTGTACAAAATATCAAGGCCAAACAGTTAAAAGATACCTGGGGCGCTTCCCGCAGTAGTGGCCGCACCCATGAAGGCATTGATATTATGGCTCCACGTGGAACAAAAGTGTTTAGTGCCACAGAAGGCCTCATTGCCGACTTACGCAATAACAATTTGGGTGGTAAAGTGGTTTGGATTTTGGGACCGGGTGGAAGCTGGCATTACTATGCGCATCTTGATGATCATAAGCGCAATTTAAATGTTGGTGATTATGTGAAAAAGGGCGATCTCATCGGCTATGTCGGCAATACCGGCAATGCACGCCATACTGCCCCGCATTTGCATTACGGCATTTATCTTGAGGGTAAAGGTCGTGGTGTGGTGAATCCCTATCCGTATTTACGTTAATTTTTAGGAACTATTCATGTCAGAAGCGTTGATCAACCGTTTGGTCGAATTTGCTGAATCAGGCAACCAGCAAAAAATTGTTTTGGCAGGACAAACCCACCAGGGCTGGGTGATGGAAATTACTGAAGAAGCGCTTTTGATCAGTACCGGTTTTGCCGAAAAAGCAGGCAAAGACATGTGGATTCAATTCACTGACTTACCGCAAGCTGAACTGTATTACTGGGATAACCAGCAAGATCAATGGACTGAATTCAAGCTTTAAATCTAGTCGGGAGCATCAAAAATGTCGATTCAACGCTGTGGCTGGTGCTCGAATAATCCACTGTATATGGCCTACCATGATCATGAGTGGGGCCAAGCCAGTCATGAAGAGGCCCACTTATTTGAAATGTTGTGTCTGGAAGGACAACAGGCCGGTTTGTCCTGGATTACCGTGCTGAGAAAGCGTGAAGCTTACCGTGAACATTTCTTTCAATACCCGATTGCCAAGATCGCCCAGTTCAGTGATGCAGAACTTGAAGACAAACTGCAGGATGCCGGCTTGATCCGGCATATCGGCAAGCTCAAAGCGATTCGAGACAATGCCATTGCCTGGCAACATTTAACACAACAATTAAAACCACAACACAGCAATGTCAGCGACTGGTTATGGAGTTTCGTCAATCACCAGACTGTAGTCAATGATGTTCCTGATTATCGTCAGGCACCCGCCCAAACCGACACCAGCCTTGCACTATCCAAAGCCTTAAAAAAGAAAGGCTTTAAATTTGTTGGACCCACCACCTGTTATGCCTTTATGCAAGCGGTGGGTATGGTCAATGACCATGAAAATCACTGCGCGTTTAAAACAAGTTCATCATTAAAATGATCATGAAAGGATTTTGCCATGAGTAATAATATTATCCATGCCTATGCAGCCATGCAGGCAGGTGCAGCACTAGAGCCCTACCAATTTGATGCCGGAGAACTGCAGCCGCATCAAGTGGAAGTTAAAGTCGAATATTGCGGCCTATGTCATTCTGATATTTCCGTAATCAACAATGACTGGAAATCTTCGGTTTATCCGGTGGTGGCCGGGCATGAAATTATTGGCACCATTACCCAGGTGGGTTCAGAAGCCAAAGGTTTGAAAGTGGGACAACGCGTTGGCATCGGTTGGACTGCTGAAAGTTGCCAATATTGCGATCCGTGTATATCGGGTCAGCAAGTGCTATGTACTGGCGGACAAACGGCGACCATTGTTGGACATGCCGGTGGATTTGCCGACAAAGTCCGTGCCGGCTGGCAATGGGTGATTCCTCTACCTGAAGATCTGGATCCTGAAAGTGCTGGACCGCTACTCTGTGGTGGTATTACCGTATTTGATCCGATTCTAAAACATCAAATTCAAGCCATACATCATGTGGGTGTGATCGGGATTGGCGGCTTAGGTCATATGGCAATCAAACTGCTGAAAGCCTGGGGCTGTGAAATTACCGCCTTTACTTCAAATTTAGACAAAACTGAAGAACTGAAAGCCATGGGCGCAGATCATGTGGTGAATAGCCGTGACCTTCAAGCCATTAAATCGCAACGCGGCAAGTTTGATTTATTGCTGAGTACCGTTAATGTCACTTTAGACTGGTCGGCCTATTTAAGTACCCTAGCCCCAAACGGTACTGTGCATATGCTGGGTCTGGTTCTTGAGCCTATGCAGATCTCAGCTGGTTCGCTAATTGGGGGTGCCAAATCAGTAACTGGTTCACCGACAGGTTCTCCTGCTGCACTGCGTCAGTTATTGAAATTTGCTGCGCGTAAAAATATTGCACCGCAAATTGAAGTTTTTCCGATGTCACAACTCAATCAAGCAATTGAACACCTACATTCCGGTAAAGCCCGTTATCGTATTGTGTTAAAAGCTGATTTCTAATTTTTCTTTCATCTTGCTAAATTTTAGTCTACCCAACCAATACAGTTGGGTAGATTTCCATAGATACTTCACATTTAAATCGCTTATAAATATCCTGCAAGCTTCCGCGCAAGAAACTCGATAAATAGATGCACCCGTTTCGGCAGGTGCTCTTGCCGATAATAAACCGCATGGATTTTTTGCTCACGTGGATGAATTTGATCTTCAAATAAGGCGTTCAGGCGGCCGGTCTGTAAATCTTCTTCCACCAAAAAACGTGATAAACAGCTGATTCCGACTCCTTCTAAAGTCAGCTGGCGAACTGTTTCACCACTGGAGGCCTTGATTTTAGGATGTACGCTAAAATCTTCACCATGCAACTGAATTGGCCAGCTATTTAAATGTGTCGGTTGACTAAAACCCAGTAAGGTATGCTGCGATAAATCCGCAGCGGATTGCGGTATTCCCTTCTGTTCTAAATAGATCGGACTAGCCACAATATAGAGTCGGCTTCGGCACAATAATTTGGCGCGCAAACTTGAATCCTGCAATTCACCAAAACGGATCGCGACATCGGTTTTATGTTCCAGCAAATCAATGATTTGATCATGAGTATTCAGTTCAATTTCAATATTCGGATAATGCTGGATAAACTCCTGAATCAGCGGCACAATTACATGCAAAATAAAGGGTGTAGCGGAGTCCACCCGAATCAGACCGGAAGTATCACTATCCGATTGCAGCAATGCATCTTCGGCTGCAGCCAGATCATTGAGAATTTTACGGGCTTTTTCTAGAAATAATTGCCCTTCCTGGGTCAATTTAAGCTTACGGGTAGTGCGTTCCAACAAGGTCACATTCAGCTTATTTTCAAGACGTTGCAAAGCACGACTGACTCCTGAGGTAGTCTGCGCTAAGCGCTCGGCTGCCATGACAATCGAGCCGCTATCTACAATGGTCACAAAGGCCTGTAATTCATCGATGGTCGATTTCATCTTCCACTCATTTATTGATTTTTGATCAATAATATTTTGCAAATTCACCTATTTTTTAGCAACAATAAATTGTTCAAAATCGCGATCATCTTAAAACTTAAATACTGAGTCCATTATGGTTGTTCCATCGGCAATCATTTGGGTGGTAAGTTTGCCGACCTGTCTTTAGATAAAACCCTGATTGGCTTTTTAATACTGTTAATGCTGTTAATACTATTAATGCTGATGATGCTGCTCTTTCCAGTTTTAGCAACGACGGCGATCGGTGCAGCATTAGCTTTAGTTATCTGGGGTTCGGCTGCCTTTGCTGTGGTTCCCCCCCTACAAATGCGGGTAATGTCAGTTGCACACGATGCTCCTGGTCTGGCATCTTCAGTCAACATTGGTGCCTTTAACCTCGGAAATGCCTTAGGTGCAATTGCAGGCGCAACCGTACTGAATATGGGACTGAACTATACGGCGGTTTCATTTTCCGGTGCTGGACTCAGTCTGATTGCTTTGCTGTTGGTACTGATTCAAATCAAATTCGTAGCTCATAAAGCAGTGGATTATCAGCCCTGCTGATAAAATAAAGCGAAGAAAAAGTCCGCATCATGCGGACTTTTTATTTTTCCTGATTAACGTAAAGCTTCAGGTAACAGCGGAATATTCGAGGATTTGACGAGTTCTGCTTTCATCTTTTGCAGCATCTGATAAGGTTGTTGCTGTACAAACATATTCACAAAAGTTAAAGGAATAGAGCCTTCCGGATTGGCATAACCATACGTTGAAACTTTAACCTTATTGTTAGCTAACTTCTGAAAAGTCCAATCCCCTTCATAATGGGTTAAACGAATATAATCGGGATTTTTCGGATAGCCTTTATCGACTGCCTTGTTTTTAATGCTGATGATGCCCTGTGCATCTTTCATCATTTTACCTTGTACCACTAAATCGCGATCTTTCAGCGGAAAAGGAAAATCCAGCACCATATACAATAAAAACTCACCTTTTTTATCGTCGCGTGAAAGGACTTTGATACTGCCCATATACGGCACCCATTTCACCGCATGGTCGACATCCAGAATCAGACCAACAGCTTTTTCAACAGGCGTATCGTAGGTGGTTTCAGCTTTATATAAAAATACCGGGTTTTGACTGTTTTGATAGGTCCAAACTTTAATATTATTCTTGTTAATACTGAGCTTGGCATTATCTACAGGTTTAGCCTGTACAGTAGCAAGCATTGCTACTGTACAAGCCATAAATATCACTTTTTTCATTCCATTGTGCTTCTTATTTTAATTTTGCTGTGTATTGTTATAAATGATTTTAACGATTTTTTATACCTTAATATCGTTAAAACCCAGTACATCTTTCATGTCATATTTACCCGCTTCACGACCCACCACCCAAGCTGCGGCACGTACTGCACCAGCGGCAAAGTTCATACGGTTGGTTGCTTTATGGGTAATTTCAACACGTTCACCTTCGCCAATAAACATTACGGTATGTTCACCGACAATATCACCACCACGAATAGTCTGGAAACCAATACTTTGACGTTCGCGTGGACCCGTATGCCCTTCTCGATGATAAACTGCATCTTTTTTCAGGTCACGACCTAAAGCACCGGCAATCGCCTCACCCATCATCAATGCTGTACCTGACGGTGCATCGACTTTATGACGGTGGTGCGCTTCAATTACTTCAATATCAACAGTATCACCAAACACTTTGGAAGCAAGTTCCAACAGTTTGATGGAAACGTTTACGCCAACCGAATAGTTTGCCGCATAGACCACAGGAGTTTGAGTTGCACTGTCATCCAGGAAGGCTTTTTGTTCGTCATTCATACCAGTGGTACCAATCACAATTGCCACGCCTGCTTCACGGCACAATTTTAAATGCTGGGCAGTTGCAACCGGTGCAGTAAAATCAATCACCACGTCACAGTCTTGCAAAACTTCTTGCAGACTACCCACCACTTTTACACCAACAGCACCAATACCTGCCATCTCACCGGCATCTGCACCAATCAGGCTGCTTTCAGGGCGTTCAACTGCTGCTGCAAGCTGGTAACCTGCTTCTTTCACTGCCTGAATAAGGATGCGTCCCATACGGCCGCCTGCACCCAATACACCAATGCGTGGAGCTGCTGACATAACATATTCCCAATGTTGATTCTAAATTGTTCTTACTATATCAAAACTCTGTACTAACACTAAGTTTCAGTCTGAAATATTTTATTGAAAAAAAGAGAAACGGGTTCTGACTAATGCTTATGCCTAGGCACAATGTAACAGCTCAGCCTCAACTGGTTCATGTATTGAAAGTTCAGCGTTAAAAATAAATGATTTTACTGCTGATTTTCATCTCCCTGTAAACATCACTGCGCAGACTACGCAACACGAATGATCAAAAGATGAATTATAAGGAGATCAGCATGCATTCGAAAAAAATTGCGTTAACCGTTTTTGTGGCAACACTGGTTACCACAGCATGGGCAGAACCTACAGTCCAAGCAGGGGATACTTTAGAAAGCTTGTCGAAAGTTAAAATTAGCGTCAGCACACATTCGACTATGCAAGATCAAGGCTCAGAAAAAAAATCGGTAACAACTGAGTCAACCCCCCATTCTGAAACAGTATCGCAACTGGTAGATGTTGAGGCTATTGACAAACCGATCATCGAATAAGCGCTCAAATGGCTATAAAAAAAGGGGGGACTATTCAATATTCCCCCCTTTTTTTCAAACTGTGTCTGAAATTAATCAAACAGGCCAAAGAACGATTTTTTCTTAGGCGATGATTTATTGTCGTCACCATCCATGGTTTCTTGCAATTCTTTCAACAACTCACGTTGACGTGCAGTCAAGTTCACCGGTGTTTCGACTACCACGCGGCAAAGCAAGTCACCCTGCATGCTGGTACGTACCGGTTTAACCCCTTTACCACGCAGGCGGAACATTTTGCCAGTTTGAGTTCCCTCAGGAATTTTCAGGCTGACACGGCCATCCAGGGTTGGAATCTGAATTTCTTTACCAAGTGCTGCATCGGCAATAGATACCGGCACATCCATATACAGGTCTGCACCGTCACGCTGAAAGATTTCATGCTCACGCACAACCACTTCTACGTATAAGTCACCAGACTGACCATCACGGATTGCTTCACCCTTACCGCTTAAACGTACGCGGTCGCCGTTGTCCACCCCTGCAGGAATGGTGACTTCAAGGGTTTGCTGACGGTCTTTTACGCCTGAACCATGACAAGTGTTACATGGGTTCTTGATGATTTTGCCTTGACCGCGACAGGTGCTACAAGTCTGCTGAACAGAGAAGAAACCTTGCTGCATGCGCACTTGACCTGCACCATGACAGGTTTTACAGGTTTCAACATCGTTCGGGTTTTTAGAACCTTTACCATCACAGGCCTCACAAGGTGCCGGTGCAGTAAAGGTAATGGTTTTCTTCACGCCCTTAACCGCTTCTTCAAGGGTTAATTCAATAACGTAGCGCAGGTCTGATCCGCGACGTGCACGTTGCTGACCACGGCCACCGCCGCCACCAAACGCACCACCAAAGATGTCGCCAAACTGACTGAAAATGTCTTCTGCGCTGAAACCGCCGCCGAAGCCGCCACCGCCCATGCCGCCTTCAAAGGCGTTATGCCCCATACGGTCATACATGCTGCGTTTTTCGCTGTCGGATAAAATTTCATAAGCTTCAGCAGCTTCTTTAAATTTTTCTTCAGCTTCAGGGTTGTCCGGGTTACGGTCTGGATGATATTTCATCGCCAACTTACGGTAGGCTTTTTTAATTTCATCATCACTAGCGGTTTTAGCGACGCCCAAAACCTCATAATAATCACGTTTAGCCATGTCTGGCGATGCTCCTCACGGAATTTTATTTAATACTTAACTGTGGAGTGAAATTGGGATGCAAACAAATTTTACAAGGGGACGAGGGGAAAAAAATTTATCCAGCCTAGAAAACGGCTTTATTTTTGAAAAATCGGGAAATCCCTTTAAGCCAGGCATTCAACAGGAATAAAAAGGCAATCATGGCAAAAACTACGCCTGCAACAGTACAACCTTTTACCCAAACTGCACTATCCCAATAAAAGAAAATCAGCGGAATAAACCACAGTGCTGCAAAACACACCAGAATCATATAAATCACAATATTACGCATGATCCAGAGGGCTTGGGCTTCAAGCCAGACCTCCACTTCATCCACCTGTGTGACTTTTCGCGCAAACCAATAAGCAAATATGCCACTAATCACAGTAAATAACGCGAAAAACATCAAGACATAGGAAATCGCAACGGAACGGCGAAGTCGGCTTAAGTTGTCTTGCTTCATGTGCGTTTCAACCCCATTTACCGCATGTTTAGAGTTTTAATATGCAGTAAATTGCTTGATAAAAATGTATACAAATATTAGGTGCTACTATATTGAAATTTTCAACATTTCGCACCTGCTTATTGTCAAAAAATTACTCCGTTTGGCTATTTTTTTGCACTTTAAACCATTGCGCATACAATGCCGGTAAAAAGAACAGCGTCAACAGGGTCGCCACAATCAAACCGCCCATAATGGCAACGGCCATCGGACCAAAGAAAATACTGCGTGATAATGGAATCATCGCCAGTACTGCAGCCAGCGCTGTAAGCACAATCGGACGGCAACGACGCACGGTTGCATCAATAATGGCATTCCAGGGGTCATGTCCAGCCTGAATATCCTGTTCAATCTGGTCAATCAGGATTAAAGAATTGCGCATGATCATTCCCGACAGGGCAATGGTTCCCAGCATCGCCACAAAACCAAAGGGTTTATTCAGCAATAATAGAAACAGTACTACCCCGATCAACCCTAAAGGCGCAGTCAAAAACACAATAAACGCGCGTGACATACTCTTGAGCTGAATCATCAGCAAGGTCATCACCACCGCCAGGAAGAACGGCATACCGGCATTGACCGAGTTCTGTCCACGAGCTGACTCTTCGACCGTACCGCCCACTTCAACTAGATAACCGCTTGGCAGTTCGGCACGCAGCTGATCCATTTGATCGACCAGTTCATTCACTACGGTAGCCGGCTGCAAGTTGGTGCGAATATCTGCACGCACGGTAATGGTCGGCAAACGGTTACGATGCCAAATCAGGCCATCTTCAAATTTATATTCAATTTTGGCAATTTGCGCCAATGGCACCGAGCCCCCATTGGCAGTGGGTACCGCCAGACTGGACAATGATTCCACACTAATCCGTTCGTTCTGATCACCACGCAAACGAATATCAATCAGTTCACGTTTTTCACGATACTGGTTAATCACGGCACCGCTGATAGAACTGTTCAGGAATTGTGATAAATCTAAGCTTGATACCCCCATTTGACGGGCACGGTCCTGATCAATATGCAGCTGAATGACCTTACTTGGCTCGCCCCAATCCAGATGGACATTGCTGGTATTTGGATTATCTGCAATGACCGCAGACACTTTATGCGCCCACTGACGCACCAGATTCAGGTCTTCACCGGAAACGCGGTACTGCAATGGATAACCGACTGGCGGGCCATTTTCCAATAGTGAGACCCGGGTACGCACATCTGGCAGCAGTTTGCGGATTTCCTGATCCAGAGATCTGCGGATTTCATCGCGGTCATCCAGAGATGAAGCCAAGACCACAAACTGGGCAAAACTGGCTTGTGGCAATTGCTGATCCAGCGGCAAATAGAAACGGGTGGAACCTGTGCCGACATAGGCCACATAGTTGTCGATGCCCTGTTTGGTCGACAGGAATTTTTCCACTTTCTTGACGGCATTTTCTGTGGCCGTGAGCGATGCACCTTCTTCCAATTTTAAATCGACCAGAATTTCGGCACGATTGGATGGCGGGAAGAATTGCTGTGGCACCAGTTTAAACATCAGCACCGACAGCACAAAAATGCCGACCGTGGTGGCAATCACGGTTTTACGATAGGTCAGGCACTTATTTACCAATCCTCTAAATTTTTGATAAAACTTGGTTTGATAAGGATCATGATGTTCACCGGCATGATGCAGCACCGCCGGAGGTTCGGGTTGCTTGCGTAAGCGTGCCCATAAGCGCTGATACCACGGCGCTTTCTGAAGCAGATCTTTATTAAAATCTGGAAGTAACTTATCGCCTAAATATGGGACAAAAAGAACCGCTGCAAACCATGACACCACCAAGGCAATGGTCACCACCTGGAAAATGGAACGGGTATATTCCCCAGTACTGGATGCTGCAGTGGCAATCGGCAAAAAGCCGGCTGCGGTAATCAAGGTGCCTGTCAGCATTGGAAAAGCCGTGGTTTTCCAGGCAAAGCCTGCGGCTTCAAGCCGGCTATAGCCCTGCTCCATTTTAATCGCCATCATTTCAATCGCGATTATGGCATCATCCACCAGCAGGCCCAGCGCGAGAATTAAAGCGCCGAGTGAAATTTTATGCAGTCCGACATCAAATATATTCATGCCGGCAAAGGTCATGGCCAGCACCAGTGGAATGGAAAATGCCACCACCAGCCCGGTACGGAAACCCAGAGAAAAGAAACTGACCAGCAACACGATAATCACTGCTTCTGTCAGCACTTTCATGAATTCATTAACGCTGCGTTTCACTGCAACAGGTTGATCGGAGACTTTTTTCAGCTGCATGCCCAAAGGCAAAGATTTTTGTAAATGGGCAAATTCAGTTTCCAGATTTTTACCTAAAGCCAGAATATCGCCGCCTTTACGCATGGAAACTGCAATGCCGATGCCATTTTCACCCATAAAGCGCATACGTGGCTGGGCCGGTTCGCTAAAGCCGCGATAAATGTCGGCAACATCGCCCAGTTGAATGGTTTTGCCTGCCACCAAAAGCGGCATGTGCTTGAGTTCATCAACATTTTGCAACTGGCCACTCACCCGCATTTGAATACGGTCGGTCCCTGTTTCAAAGAAACCTGCACTGGCCATGCTATTTTGCTGTTGTAGCGCTTGCTGAATCGCGGTGACCGGGATGCCGAGTTGTGCCGCTTTGGTATTGGACAGTTCAATCCAGATTTTCTGGTCTTGCAGGCCCACCAGATTGACTTTTGCAACATCCTTGACACGCTGCAACTGCAACTGCAAACGGTCGGCATATTCCTTCAATATGGCGTAGTCATAATCCTTACCGGTCAAGACATAGATATTTCCGAAGGTATCGCCAAATTCATCATTAAAGAAAGGCCCTTGTACGCCACTCGGCAGTTGATGCTGGATGTCACCGATTTTTTTACGCACCTGATACCAAACATCGGGAATTTGACTGGAGCGTAATGAATCTTTGGCGACAAAAGTCACCAATGACTCACCGGGACGCGAATAGGCCATAATGCGTTCGTAATTGCCGGTACTCATCAGTTCCTTTTCAATACGATCCGTTACCTGCAAGGACACTTCCTGTGCGGTTGCACCCGGCCAGTAGGTCTGGATCACCATCACCTTAAAGGTAAACGGCGGATCTTCACTTTGTGCCAGTTTGGAATAGGAAACGATCCCGACTATACCCAGCAGCAGCATGAAATAAAGGATCAGGCCTTTATTTTTCAGTGCCCATTCCGACAGGTTAAAGTTCATGCCTAAATTCATGATGCAGCTCCTGCCGAAATTTTCACGACACGATTTTCACGGTCAATCGGCTGGATTTTTTGTTTTTCACGCAATAAGTGCACGCCGCCAATCACCACATAATCTTGCGGATTCAGGCCAGACAATACCGGCACGCTGTCGCGACCATAAGCCCCCAATGTTACTGCTACCTTGTGAATGGTCTGATCGGGTTTCACCACCCAGACATAAGCCTGCTGGTCATTGGCAGAAACACTGGACAACGGCACGCTGAGTACATTGTTTTGGGTGTGGTTAAAAAACACCCGCGCACTCTGACCCAGCTGAATGGCAGAGTTGCCTTCCCGCAAAACCACCTTGACACTAAAGGTACGGGACTGATCGGCTGCCGGAGAGATTTCCCGCACATAGGCGGCAAATTTGTCTTCAGGCTTGGACCACAAGGTGACCCACGCCGTTTGACCGACTTTAATCTCTGAAATGGCCTGTTCCGGTACCCCGATCACCACTTCACGATCACCGGCAATCGCCATCTGATAAGCCGCCTGTCCAGCAGCGACCACCTGCCCCACTTCAATATTACGCGCGGTAATCACCCCGTTTTTATTGGCAATCAGCTGGTTATAACCGGTCTGGTTACTGCTGACTTCATAATTGGATTGTGCCTGCTTTAAAGCTGACATCGCCGATTTGTACTGGTTTTCAACCGCGTCGTATTGTGAACGGCTCACGGCATTCATCGGTAGCAGCTGTTTAAAACGTTGCAGTTCATCTGCGGCAATTTTTGCGGCCGACTGAGCACTTTCCAGTTGAGCTTTTGCTGCATTGAGCTGCAGCTGGGCATCTTTCACATCCAGTTTTGCCAGTACCTGCCCCACTTTGACCTGATCACCGACATCGACATAACGTTCGATAATCTGTCCGCCCACCCGGAAAGCCAAAGCCGTTTGCTGGCGTGCCTGCACATCTCCAGCATAGCTTTTCTGCTCGTTATGAGTACTGTTCGGCTGAGTCACCATCACCAACGGGACCTGTTCTGTTTCGGTTGCCTCCGTGCTGCAGCCCAATAAAGTCACACTGCAAATAATCATCATGCTGGCAAGGGCGGTTTTTACTGCAATCTTTACTGTGCTCATGAGGTTGGCTCTTATCTCAAAATGTTTTTTAGGGCAAAATAAGCATTATCTTAAACTGATCGTTTTTTAATTAATATACTTATCGGTACATTAATTGGGAATCGAGGGTCAAATCAATGACCTTTTTCATTTTTTTGGAAAAAATTGTGCAAATAAATGTGGGTCGCCCCAAAGACTTAGAAAAACGTCAGCGCATTTTAACTGCAGCAAAAAGCTTATTTTTAAGGTATGGCTACCATGGTTCCAGCATGAACCAGATTGCCCAGGAAGCGGGTGTCACCAAACTGACGGTCTACAATCACTTTCAGGACAAAGCCAATTTATTTGTCTGTGCCATTGTTGCAACATGCGAAGAATTACTCAGTGCTCGTCCCTTAAACCTGCAAGCCGACAGTAATTTTTATCAAGAATTTGTGCATGCCTGTGAGCTGGCCCTCAATATCACAAACTTGCCAGAAGCCATCAAACTGGAACGCTTATTGGTGGAACTGGCGGCAGAACAGAATCCACTGGCACAGACATTTTATAATGCCTGCCATCTACGTATGAATGCGCTGTGGGAAAACTTTTTTCAGCAGGCCATCGAATTGGGCTTTATTCAGCCAGAAGCATTAAAAAACCTGACCTTACTGATCCTTTCTTTATTGTTTGGCATGCGTCATCATGAGGTACTGCTTGGGGTTCGGGAAGTGCCTACTGCTGAAGAAAGGCAGCAGATTATTCAGTACAGCATTGAAATTTTTATGCTGAAATATCAAAAAAAACCTTAAAAGCTATTGTTCCATTTTACTGACTGCGCAAACAGCACCTCAATTGCGAGTTTTAGCAGCAAAAAATACCGACTTTTGTCTGTCCCCTACTTGGAATGTCATTGAATCGGGGTATATTCAAAGGAGTAGCCTAGGAGAATGAAAAAAATGATTCAACAAATTGATGCTCCACTGCGTGAGGATGTACGCTTACTTGGGAACTTGCTGGGAGAAACCCTCAAGGAGCATGCTGGACAAGATTTGTTTAATCAGGTCGAACAAATTCGTGCCCTATCTAAGGGGGCGCGTGATGGCCAGGTTGAAGCCGAAAAACAGCTGGAACAACTGTTCTTGAGTCTGGAAGATGATGAAATTCTTCCGCTCACCCGTGCATTCACCCACTTTCTGAATTTTGCCAATATTGCCGAACAGTACAATGTGGTTCGAAGTCGCCGTAAGAGTGAATTTGATGAAAATGCACCCTCTCCCAATCCGCTCGATCACCTGTTCAAAAAATTCAAAGACCATGAAATTTCAGCCGACACTCTATTCAAACAAATCTGTGAACTGAAAATTGAACTGGTGCTCACGGCGCATCCGACAGAAGTCAGCCGCCGAACTTTAATTCAAAAATATGATGACATTAATGACTGCCTGTTTAAGTCTGATCAACAAAAGCTGACTCCACGTGAACGCAAAGCTGTACTAGAAGAACTCAAACAATTGATTTGTTCTGCCTGGCAGACCGATGAAATTCGTCAGCACCGCCCTACGCCAGTCGATGAAGCAAAATGGGGCTTTACCACTATTGAGCAAACCCTGTGGAATGCAGTTCCCAAGTTCATTCGTGAACTGGATGAAATGGTTGAAGACCACTGTGGTCAGCGTTTACCCTTAACCGTTGCACCGGTGCGTTTTGCCTCATGGATGGGTGGTGACCGTGATGGTAACCCGAATGTTACCCATAACATTACCCAGGAAGTGTTGTGGTTATCGCGCTGGAAAGCGGCTGATTTATATCTGCGTGATATGGAAGACTTGCGCTGGGAATTGTCGATTCAGAACTGTAGCGATGAACTGATGCAGGCACTCGGTCATGCGCATCCTGAACCGTACCGTGAATATCTGCGCGATACCCGAGAACGCTTAAAGGCCACCCGTCACTGGCTTGCACAAAAGCTGCAAGGGCAAGATGCCGATGACAGCCTGGTGATTAAAAGCAAAGATGAATTATTGCAACCTTTATTGCTGTGCTACCGTTCACTGATTGCCTGCAACCTGCCTGAAATTGCAAATGGCAAACTGCTTGATTTTATTCATCGGGTCAACTGCTTTGGCATTGAATTACTCAAACTGGATATCCGTCAGGAATCTGGTCGCCATCGTCAGGCGATTTCAGCGATTACCGAATATCTGGGTCTGGGCAATTTTGAAACCTGGACCGAACAGGCACGTCAAAACTTCCTGTTGCAGGAATTGCAAAGCAAACGTCCGTTGTTGCCCAAACATCTGAATGAACCGAAACAAAGCCTGATTGAACATCCGGACGTGCAGGAAGTGTTTGCCACCATGCGCACGCTGGCCGAACAACCGGAAGAAAGTCTGGGTGCGTATATTATTTCCATGGCGGAATATCCAAGCGATGTCTTGGCGGTGTTACTGCTGCAAAAAGAAGCCGGCATTAAGCATCCGCTTCGTGTTGTTCCCCTGTTTGAAACCCTGAAAGACCTAGACGGCGCAGCCGCCACCATGAACACCCTGTTCAATATGCATTGGTATAAACAGCATATTCAGGGCAAACATGAAGTGATGATTGGCTATTCTGACTCAGCCAAAGATGCCGGATTCATGTCGGCCAACTGGGCGCAATACCGTGCGCAGGAAGAACTGACTGCCATTGCAAAAAAACATGCGGTGCAACTCACCCTGTTCCATGGCCGCGGTGGTTCGATTAGCCGTGGCGGTGCACCGACCCAGCAAGCGCTGTTTTCACAACCGCCGGGCTCTATTTCCGGTGCCATCCGCGTGACCGAACAAGGGGAAATGATCCGCTTCAAGTTTGGTCTGGAAGGCATTGCCTTACAAAATCTGGAGATTTATACCGCAGCCACTTTAGAAGCGACCTTGTTACCGCCACCGGTGCCTAAAGATGAATGGCGTCAGTTAATGCACAGCATGACCGACCTGTCTGTACAGGTCTATCGTGAAACCGTGCGTGAAAATCCGCATTTTGTAAAATACCTGCGTACCGTGACACCGGAACTTGAACTGCAAATGTTACCGCTCGGTTCACGTCCTGCAAAACGTAAGGTTAGCGGCGGTATTGAGTCCTTGCGTGCCATTCCCTGGGTCTTTGCCTGGACGCAAATCCGCTTGATGCTTCCGGCCTGGCTGGGTACAGGTGCGGCGATTAATCAGGTGATTGACCAAGGCCAAAAAGATTTGCTGGATGAAATGCTGCAACAATGGCCATATTTCCAGACCCTGATTGATATGCTGGAAATGGTACTTTCCAAGGCCGATGGTCATGTGGCGCTCTATTACGAATCACATCTAACTGATGATGAAGATTTAAAAATCCTGGGCAATGAACTACGTCAGCGCTTAAAAGATGCGGTACAAACCTTACTGGCTTTAAAAGGTGAATCTCAACTGCTCAGCAGCAATGAAGTGCTGGACCAATCTATGCGGGTACGTAAACCGTATTTATTGCCGCTGCATTTATTGCAGGCTGAACTGATGAAACGCCGCCGTCGCTATTTGGCAGAACGTCAGGCCGAGCATACCCCGGTCGATCATGCCTTGATGGTCAGTATTGCAGGTATTGCAGCAGGACTGCGCAATACGGGATAAGCCTATTTTTCTCAGGACCAGCACACTCCTTGAGTGTGCTTTTTTTGACCATACAATAAAATTTTAATATTTTTTTATAAATGGAATAACAAAAATTCATGATAAATCAATGGTACAAATGATAATATTAGCTATTGATTTCACATTATTTTTAAAGACTAAAACTTTTACCATTTGGTAAAAATATTTGAAAAGTCAGGGCATTAATTTAAACAAAATTTTATTATAGCGATTAAATCTTCTAAAAAAGAAGCGTATGATGTGCACAATTTAGCTTTTGAGTGCTCAAAAAATGTCCAATTGGTTCCCCCAATGGCGTCCCTATAAAGGTAGCATCGATGCACAACCCGTAGGTACCAATGAATATCTCCCGCCTGCACAAAGTGTGGTTTTAGGCATACAACATGCTTTCGCCATGTTTGGTGCGACAGTACTCGCACCATTTTTGATGGGCTTTGATCCTAATCTGGCTATTTTAATGTCAGGGATCTGTACCATTCTGTTTTTCTTGATGACCGGTGGTCGTGTACCGAGTTATTTAGGTTCAAGTTTTGCCTTTATTGGTGTGGTCATTGCTGCAACCGGTTATGCCGCTTCGGGTACAGGTGCACCCAATGCCAATCTGGCCTTGGCCGCTGGCGGTATTATGGCCTGCGGTATTCTGTATGCCATTTTTGGTTTTATTGTGATGGCAACCGGAACCAACTGGATTGAGAAACTCATGCCACCTGTGGTAACCGGTGCCGTGGTGATGATCATTGGTTTAAACCTTGCACCTGTTACGGTAAAAGGTGTCGCTGGCAATAACTTTAATATGTGGATGTCACTGGTCACGGTGATGTGCATGGGCTCGATTGCGGTATTTACTAAAGGTCTGCTGCAACGTCTGCTGTTATTGATCGGTTTATTATTGGCTTATTTGGTCTATTACATTGTTTCCAATGTCATGGGGCATGGCACGCCGATTAATTTCACTCCCATTCAACAGGCTGCCTGGTTCGGTATGCCAACCTTCCATTCACCGGTATTCGATGCCAATGCCATTTTGATTATTGCACCCGTTGCCTTGATTTTAGTGGCTGAAAACTTGGGCCATATTAAGGCGGTGAGTGCCATGACTGGTGAAAACCTGGACCCACACATCGGTAAGGCTTTTTTGGCAGATGGTATTGCCACCACATTATCCGGTGGCGTCGGTGGTCCCGGAATGACCACGTATGGTGAAAATATTGGCGTGATGGCGGTAACCCGCGTCTACTCCACCATTATTTTTGTCTTTGCCGGTATCTTTGCAGTTTTCCTCGGACTATCACCCAAATTTGGTGCCATTATCCATACTATTCCGACGGCCATCTTAACCGGTGCATCGATTGTAGTGTTTGGTTTAATTACCATTGCCGGTGCGAAAATCTGGATTGAAAACAAAGTCGATTTTTCTAAAAACAAAAACCTGATGGTGGCTGCGGTAACCATTATTTTAGGTACCGGTGACTTTGCTTTGCAATTTGGTAACTTTAACTTGGGTGGTATTGGTACTGCGACTTTTGCAGCATTAATCCTGAACTGGTTCTTTAGCTTGGGCGATAAATCATAATAGCCATTTAAAATATTTTAAAAATTTCAGGCAGCCGCAAGGCTGCTTTTTTTATCTCTGATGCTGAGGAAATTTTAGTATGATGAGTCAAATTTCACTGAGCAGACTCAGCACATGCGTCTCGACTTTTTTGATTTGCAACTGTTCTTGAATATTGTAGAGACCGGCAGTCTCACTAAAGGTGCAGAACGCTCCGCAATTTCCCTGCAAGCCGCCAGTGAACGGATTAAAAAAATCGAACATCAGTTTGCGGTGCATTTATTTACCCGACATGCTTCTGGAGTCAAGCTCACCCTTGCTGGACAGGTTTTTGCCTCGCAGGCTCAGGTGTTGTTACATCAGGCTCAACAATTGCAACAGCAGATGCTGCCCTTCTCTACAGGTTCGCAAAGTGAAATGACGCTGTGGTGTAATTCCTCTGCACAAAGTGAATATCTGCCCCTGCTTTTGCCGCAATATCTGCTCGAAAACCCGAATATCCAGATTGAATTAAAAGAAGCGGAAAGTAACGATATTATTCAGGCACTGAAAAATGGCAGCGCACTGCTTGGCTTGATTTCAAGTTTTTTTAATGCAAAAAATCTACAAACCCTGGAATTTTTCGATGATCCTCTGGTACTGATTTGCCCCATGCAGCATGAACTGCAGCATCAATCTGTCCTGCAATTGGCTGATATACTGAATTACCCATTCGTGGGCCTGATGCAATATCACTCCTTACAGCAATCGATTGAAACACAGGCCAAATTGCTCGGCTGCGCGATTCAGTACCGTTTACGTTTACCCAATTTTTCCGCCATTGCCCAGGTGGTGGCCAATGGTGTCGGCATTGCGATTATGCCAAAACGCGCGGCCAACCGTTTAAGTTCGGTTTATTCATTTCAGCAAATTGAACTGACGGGGGACTGGGCCAATCGCAAGCTGTTATTGGCAGCAAAAAACTTTGATGCCCTGCCGCTGTCTTATCAACATTTCAGTCAGTTTTTAGTTTCGCAAAAATCCCGGTTACTGAGTTAATAAGTTGAATTAAAACTGATTCTTTTCCAGCTAATTTTAGCGATGACTTTAGATCAGGCCGAACTGATGCAGCACCATATACGCGCCAAAAATTACCAGACCACAAAAGAACATCTTGCGAAACTTTTGTTCCGGAATGCGATAGCAGATTTTAGTGCCCAGCCACATTCCCACTAATGCAGGGAATAAGGCGATCAACGACATCTTATAGTCCATTGGAATATTTTCCACCGGATTCTGATGCAGAAATACGGCCAGACAAAGGGTTGAAGTGGTAAAGGCCAAGCCGAGTGACTGAACCAGATCATCGCGTTTTAAATGCAACGTTTGCAAATAAGGCACCACAGGAATCATCACCACCCCTGTAGCTACAGTTAATGCTCCCCCGAGATAGCCGATAATCGGAGATAAGCATTTTTCATGCGCGGCCAGATTGGGCATATTTTTCGCAAATAGGCCATACACGCCATACAATGCCAGCATTGCACCCAGTAAAGCCTCACTCTGAAATTCCCCCTGCCCCAGGGTAGGGAAAATACTCCAGATGGAACCGGCAATAATCCCGAGCAATAAGGGCCAAAAACGGCGAACCAGTTTCAGCACTTGTCCTTCGGCAAACAGTTGCCAGAAGTTGGTGACCATCGACGGTACGATCAGCAAGGTAGCCGCTTGGAAGGGACTCATAAAAATCGTCAGCAAAGCCATGGAAACTGCTGGTAAACCCAGGCCCAAAGTACCTTTAATCATGCCGGCAATGGCAAATACTCCAATCACAAAGCCAATCATCTTCAGCATCCTTAAAAACTCAAAAGCTATGCTAGGTGAATGGAGCAGATTAAAAAATCACTGTTTTTGGGACTCCGCCTCAATAAAAAATTGAGGCTTTTCGGTCGTGGAATGTTAAAAACCAGCCCTATAAATATGACAAATTGTTAATTTTAGATTAATAATTAACCGATTGATTGCATGTTTACATAAAGATTCCATCAATTAATAAAACATTATTAAGCTGAGGTTAACTGCATGATTTGCGAGCTATATTATGGTCATTTTTTACCCTAATTTCGGTAAATTAAGCTCTTTTTTCGCCCAAAATTAAGTTTTTTTCAGGCTAAACCAGATAGATTTTTAAACAAAAGCTCTTTAAAGTACGCGCTTCGCATGAATAGGCTATGTAATAACATAGCATGTTTACTATTTAGGGAAAAAATATTCGGTTTTAGTTCTGAAAATGCTGTCTATTTTTTCTAAAAGCAATTGAAGATCAGGTAGAGATTTAGAATGATTTATGATGGACATCATAGCAATATGATTAACACTGCAGATCAGAATACTGCGGTAATCTCCCAAAATTTCCAGAAGCATCAAGCAGGTTCAGGCACCAAAAATTCTAAAAATAAAGGTATTCCCTATCTGAATGTACGTAAATTCACCCAAAAGTTACACAATATGGCCTCAGCCACCAGTACCAAAAAATGTGCACGAAGCATCCGAATTGCACTACAGTCGGCTGGTGCGAGAATTTTAAACCATCCTGTGGCAGCTTCAGATTGGGGCAACACCCTGCAGACGATTGGTTATAAAAAAATCAATCCCTCTTTTGATAATCCAAAAGAAGGTGATATTTATATCATTCACCGTACCCAGAAGCATGTCTATGGGCATATTGCTGCCTATGCCGGTAATCAATGGGTTTCTGATTTCCGCCAAAAAAGTCATGCGGTTTATAAGAATGATCAGGTCCGCTATACCTATTACCGTTTAGCATAATAGATTAAGTCATCAATAAGACACCTTTTCAGGTGTCTTATTTTTTATAGGCGTTAACAGGATAAAATTAAGGACGAATTTCTTTCAATTCACGTTGAATAAAACGCTGAATCATTTCACGGTATAAATGTTCCACCAGATCTGGATCGGTTCCCAAATCTAGCGCTTGAGCACGTACTTTCTGAATGACCTGCTCTACCCGTTCCGGAGATTGTACGTCCTGCACAGTACGCTTAAAACGCGTAGCCTGATCGACATAAAACTGACGGGTGGCAATCATCTCAATCAGTGCGGTATCAATTGCATCAATCTGTGCACGGGCCTGTTCTAAAGACTCACATTTCTCTTTCTTCATCTTTGCTATCATCATTTTCACTTTTATATTGGTCTTCTAAAACATTACTAAAAATACTTTCAATCATCCAGACCCGGTACAAACTATTAAACACATAACTTTGACCATCTATGCGCAGCTCCAGGACTGGAAAATCAGGCTGGGACTTCATTTCACAGAGTATGTCATTTTCTTTTAATTTGGCAGCAATATCTTCGGTCGTAAGTTGATTGATCTCTAAATCACTTTGGATTTGATCAAAATGTGACTTAAATGACAGGTCTTTGCCTTTGGTCCAGACCGCCTGCAATATGCTGTACATGGCTTCCACACGCTGCTCTTCAGGCACGCTATAGAACAGTTTCGCCATCTCATAAGTCGCTTGCTGGGTAGGACGACAAAATGGGGTAAATTTCACTTCGGTACGTTTTGAAAGACGAGTCGCCAGACCCCAATCAAACAAATCGCGTCGATGATAAGACAATGGATAAACATTCAGTTGGATATTATAAAAATTGGCCAGCTCTTCTTTAATATAGGCCAACAATAGCCAGGAAATCGGGTCTTCCAGGGCAATATATAAATCCAGTTCCGGATCCAGCGCCTGAATTTCATTCAGTTCTTCCGCATCACTAATCAGGTGTTCACGCCATTCAATATGGTTGATCAGGAAGATCGGATTACCAGTGAGTAATTTTTGTTGTTTTAAACGGCGGGTCAAACGCAGCAGATCATCTACCGCATGATACTTGCGTTCACCAAATTCAAAATAGCTGACCAGAACTTCGTCATCATTAAAAATTCGTTCCGGAAAGTTTTGCGCTGGATGATGGCGACTAGCCATAGCATGCAAGGTACGCAATTTGCCATACTGTTTTTGCCACAGCATGTGGAACACGTCTTCGAGTAAATACAGGAAATCCTGACCGCGTAAGGGGGTATTGCGAAGGATGGTTTCTGCTTGAGCGATGGCCTCAAGCGGCGGCTGTTCGGGGGTTTCATGAAAACTAAAGCGATGCTGTTTGGACAGAATTTTGGCATCGTTCAAGCAGTAACTTTGCCACTCCATTTCTGACATGTTATTGGGAGGTTCTGCCGTTCGACTGGAAATGATCACCTTTAAGGGTTTGATCTCATCACTCAAGATTTCTTCAAGTTCAGGTAACTGCTGTGCAGCCAGATAGCTATAGACATCATCCAGACGCAAGTGGATGGTTAAACCCTGCTCCGTAGATAATTCCACCTGACGAGTCGGCTTTTGATAAAACCAACTCGATCGAAGTGGATCAAACCAACGGCGTAACAGTGACATGAGATCAGCCTCGAAAAAAAACCCTTGTGTGCTACAAGGGTTTATAACAATTTGTTAGGTAATGATCAATTATACATCTAAATTTAGATCGGTCACTGCCCCTTTTTCAGCACCTGTGGTCAATTTGGCAAACTTCGCCAAAGCGCCATAGCGATAATTCGGTTCAGGCTTGACCCAGGCTGCTTTCCGCGCTGCCAGTTCTTCATCGGAAATATGCAGCGTCATTTCACGGGTTTCGGCATTAATAGAAATTTTATCGCCATTTTTCACCAGTCCAATTGGTCCGCCTTCATAGGCTTCAGGCGTGACATGACCTATCACAAAGCCATGGCTGCCACCTGAGAAACGGCCATCGGTCAGTAGTGCCACAGATTTTCCTAATCCTTTACCAATAATGGCCGAGGTCGGTTTCAGCATTTCCGGCATGCCGGGTCCACCTTTCGGCCCTTCACCACGAATCACCACTACTTCGCCTTCCTGCACTTCACCATCCAAGATGCCGCGCATGGCGCCAATTTCGCCTTCGAACACGCGTGCCGGACCTTCAAAATACAGTCCTTCTTTACCGGTAATTTTTGCTACCGCACCCGTTGGTGACAGGTTGCCTTTTAGCACCACCAGATGCGAGTCCTTTTTAATCGGGGCATCAAAGGGCTGAATAATTTGTTGTCCTTCCGGATAGTCTTCGACATTCGCCAGGTTTTCCGCCAAGGTTTTACCGGTTACAGTCAGGCAGGAACCATCCAGCATGCCGGCATTCAGCATGCGTTTCATCAATGGCTGAATCCCGCCAATCGCAATCAGTTCCGACATCAGGTACTTCCCTGATGGGCGCACATCCGCCACCACTGGAATGTCCTTACCAATGCGCACAAAATCATCCAGGGTAAGTTCCACCCCGGCTGTATGCGCCATGGCCAATAAATGCAGCACACCATTGGTCGAGCCACCCAGTGCAATCAGCACTTTAATGGCATTTTCAAAGGCTGCCTTGGTCATGATGTCACGCGGTTTAATGTCCAGACGTAACAGGTTCATCACGGCTTCACCCGCACGCAGACAGTCGATTTTTTTCTCTTCTGAAACTGCTTCCTGAGCCGATGAACCCGGCAAACTCATCCCCAAGGCTTCAATTGCGGAAGCCATCGAGTTGGCTGTATACATGCCCCCACACGAACCTGGTCCCGGCAATGCAACCTCTTCAATCTGTTTGACCTGAATTTCGTTGATTTCGCCTTTGGCATGCTGGCCCACAGCTTCAAACACCGAAATCATGTCGGTATGGCCAGCACCCGGTTTAATGGTTCCACCATAAATAAACAGGCCCGGGCGGTTTAAACGCGCCAGCCCCATAATGCAGCCCGGCATGTTTTTGTCACAGCCGCCAATCGCAATCACCCCGTCGTAAGCCTGACAACCCACCACGGCTTCAATGGAGTCGGCAATAATTTCACGAGAGACCAATGAGTATTTCATCCCTTCGGTACCATTCGAGATCCCGTCTGAAATGGTAATGGTATTGAAAATAATACCCTTGCCATTTGCGGCATTCACGCCTTTTTCCACTTCACGCGCCAAGCCATCGATATGCATATTGCACGGCGTGACATTGGCCCAAGTCGAGGCAATGCCAATAAAAGGACGGCTAAAGTCGGCATCTTTAAAACCGGTAGCACGCATCATGGAACGTGCTGGCGCATTTTCAATCCCTTCGTAAACCGGGGCAGAGTGCTCGCGGATATTGTCTTTACTCATTGGTTTCTTCCTTGGCGATGACTGATTTTCAGCTTCAGTCTTTGGCAAATTATTCTGCATTTATTGTATAGAAATAAAACAGTGCAATACAGCAATTAACTATTTTCTGACATTTGATATTCACAAAAAAGTAGGTGTGCAAGGCCAGATCAAATCCAATAACTGTTGACTTCATACAGCCTCCGATTATGTGTATTATCTACTTTTCATTGTGTAGGCAAACTTTACTTTTGATGGGCCAAAAGTAAACAAAATCCCTTTGTTTCCCCGATATGGCATCCCTGCCATACGGGCAAACGTGCGACATCCTGTCGCATTCCACGTATCAACATTTTTCTGAACTTCTATTATGTTTTGATACTAATCATAAAAAAGCACCCCATAAGGAGTGCTTTTAAATTCTCTAAAATTTAGAGTTTAGATTTCACGTACCGCACCTTTCGCAGCACTGGTGGTATGCATGGCATACGCTTTCAATGCTTTTGAAATTTTACGTGGACGTTCTTCAACCGGATGCCAGCCTTTCGCTTCTTGAGCTTCACGGCGAGCAGCCATGGTTGCTTCATCCACAGCCAGGTTGATGGTACGGTTTGGAATATCGATTTCGATTAAATCGCCGTCTTCAACCAGACCAATGGCACCGCCTTCAGCCGCTTCAGGAGACACGTGACCAATCGACAGACCTGATGAACCGCCAGAGAAACGGCCATCAGTCAGCAAGGCACATTCTTTACCTAAACCTTTCGATTTCAGGTAGCTGGTTGGGTACAGCATTTCTTGCATACCCGGGCCACCACGTGGGCCTTCATAACGAATCACCACGACATCACCAGCTTTAATGCCACCACCTAAAATCGATTCTACAGCAGCATCCTGACTTTCAAATACGCGAGCTGTACCGTTAAATTTCAGAATCGAGTCATCTACACCAGCCGTTTTTACAATACAGCCATCCAGCGCGATGTTGCCATAAAGCACAGCCAAACCACCATCTTTCGAGAAGGCGTGTTCTACATTACGGATCACACCTGTTTCACGGTTGCCATCTAAAGTTTGATAGTAGCGATCTTGCGAGAATGCTGTTTGAGTCGGTACGCCACCCGGTGCTGAACGGAAGAATTGATACACGTCCGGATCTTCAGTACGGATGATGTCCCATTTGTCTAAAGCGTCTTTTAAGGTTTTTTCATGAACCGTTGGAACATCAGTGATTAACAGACCTGCGCGATCCAGTTCGCCCAGAATTGACATAATACCGCCGGCACGATGCACATCTTCCATATGCACGTCTTGTTTTGCTGGCGCTACTTTACACAGTACCGGTACTTTACGTGATAAACGGTCGATATCATCCATAGTGAAATCAACACCCGCTTCATTGGCAGCCGCCAACAAGTGCAGTACGGTATTGGTTGAACCACCCATGGCGATATCCAAAGTCATGGCATTTTCATAGGATGCTTTGGTGGCAATTGAACGTGGCAATACGCTGTAATCGTCTTGTTCATAATGACGTTTAGCCAATTCAACAATTAAAGAACCTGCACGTTCAAACAGTTTTTTACGGTTGGCATGAGTTGCCAAAGTTGAACCGTTACCTGGCAATGACAGACCCAAAGCTTCAGTCAAGCAGTTCATTGAGTTTGCTGTGAACATGCCTGAACATGAACCACAGGTTGGGCATGCAGAACGTTCGTATTCAGCCACTTCTTCGTCGGTATAGTTGTCATCTGCCGCAACAATCATCGCGTCAATCAAGTCGATGGCTTTGTCGTTACCACGGATTTTGACTTTACCCGCTTCCATTGGACCGCCAGACACGAATACCACCGGAATGTTCAGGCGCATCGCAGCCATGAGCATCCCCGGAGTAATTTTGTCACAGTTAGAAATACACACCATGGCATCGGCACAGTGCGCGCTAACCATGTATTCCACAGAGTCTGCGATCAAGTCACGTGAAGGCAATGAATACAGCATGCCGTCATGCCCCATTGCGATCCCGTCATCCACTGCAATGGTGTTGAATTCTTTAGCCACACCACCTGACGCTTCAATTTGACGAGCCACGAGTTGACCAAGGTCTTTTAAATGAACGTGACCTGGAACAAATTGCGTGAAGGAGTTGACGACGGCAATAATTGGCTTACCGAAGTCCTCATCTTTCATTCCAGTTGCGCGCCATAAGCCACGCGCACCCGCCATGTTTCTTCCGTGTGTCGATGTTTTTGAACGATAGTCAGGCATTGTGTTATTCCAACAAAGTTGTGCTTGAGTTGAATGAGCTCATTCACTCTGGCGAAATCTTACGATCGAGAGCATGAAATCAGTCGAATTTCCAACCTATCATACACCAAGCCATTGTTTTTCAAGATGGCATTTTCATCTTAGATATGGGCAGATGGATCTATAAATTGAACTTCGTGATTTGACGACAAAAATCTTTAACTGAAATCTACTATACCGCCATCCCCGGCCAGACAATGCAAAACTTTCATGAATAATTTTTAAATTTTGCATAATTTTTTTTTATAAAAAATAAACTCATTCTCTATGCGTTAAGACCCAATTTAGGTGAATAAATGCTTTTGCCTTATAATAGACATCACGTTTATTTGGAAGCTTTTGTGTGAAAATCATCTTTGCGGGTACACCAGAATTTGCCGCCACTGCATTGGCTGCACTGCTTAAAACCGAACATGAAATTGTTGCGGTCTATACTCAACCGGACCGCAAAGCTGGACGAGGACAAAAACTCACTGCTTCTGCTGTAAAGCAGCTGGCTTTAACCAATAATATTCCAGTCTATCAGCCTCTGCATTTTAAATCTTCGACTGAAGAAGGCTTGGCTGCTCAAGCTGAACTCAAAGCTTTAAATGCCGACGTCATGGTGGTGGCTGCTTATGGCTTAATTCTGCCGCAAGTGGTGTTAGACACCCCTAAATATGGCTGCTTGAATATTCACGGATCTTTATTGCCGCGTTGGCGTGGTGCGGCACCGATTCAACGTGCCATTGCTACAGGTGATGCTGAAACTGGTGTAACCATCATGAAAATGGCTGCTGGCCTCGACACCGGCGACATGATGTTTAAAACCATCTGCCCCATTGAAGCCAGCGACACCTCTGCAAGCTTGCACGACAAACTGGCTGAACAAGGTGCAACTGCAATTGCTGCTGTTCTAGAAACTGAACAAAGCTTGCAGCACTATTTAGATACGCGTGAAGTGCAAGATGAAGCTCTGACTGTCTATGCACATAAACTTTCAAAAGCAGAAGCTCAAATTGATTGGTCAATAGATGCTGTACAAATTGACCGTAATATTCGCGCGTTTAATCCGTGGCCTGTGGCATTCATTCAGTTAGATGAACAAAACAACTTGCGTGTTTGGCATTCAGAACGTTCAGAAGCCTCTGCCCCTCAAGCTCAAGCAGGTGAAATCCTTGCCATTGATAAAAAAGGCGTGCATGTTGCCTGTGCCAATGGCAGTGTGATTATTTTAAGCTCGCTACAATGGCCGGGCGCTAAACCGCTTAACCCTGTACAAATTTTACAAACCCAAAAACTGACTATTGGACAAATTTTATAATGAAGCAATCTCCCAACGCCTCTACCCGAGATCTTAATTTACGTGCTCAGGTGGTGAAGACGTTATTGGCTGTCCAAAATGGTCAATCGCTGCAATCTGTCCTGGCGCAGCAAATGAACATTGTGTCAGACAAAGACCGTGCTTTGTTCCATGAATTGGTACTGGGTTGTTTACGTCAATGGTATGCATTGAAACAGCTGACTTTACCTTTGCTTTCTAAACCAGTTGATAACCAAGTGGTTGAAACCTGTTTGTACCTTGGTTTATACCAACTCTTATGTACCCGTGTAGCTGCTCACGCCGCGATTTCTGAAACAGTAGAAGCTGCAAAACAACTGGGTATGGGAAGTCTCAGTGGCTTAATCAATGCGATTTTACGCCGTGCGACACGTGAAACTGAGCAGTTCTATGACGTACTTGAGCAAGCGACCAATTTACCAAGCTGGTTATCTAAACGTCTGAAAAAAGACTGGGGCGAACAGTTTGATGAACTCAGCTATGAGCTTAAACAAATTGCGCCACTGACTTTACGTGTCAACACACGCCAAGTCAGCCGTGACGAATATCTGGATATTTTGGAAGATGAAGGCATCGATGCACATCGCTGTGAAATTTCAGAAGTCGGTATTGTGATGGATGAAAGTTTGCATGTTCCTAGCCTTCCGGGCTTTGAAGCCGGCGGTTTCTCGGTACAGGATGAACACGCTCAGCTTTGCGCAACTTTACTGCCAAACCTTGATGGTAAATTTGTGATTGATGCCTGTGCAGCACCGGGCGGCAAGACGGCACACATTTTAGAGAAGTTCCAGCCTAAGAAACTCATCGCGCTAGACCAGGATGAAAAACGCCTGAAGCGCGTGGTGGAAAACCTTGATCGTTTGGTTCTAGACGGCAAGCATGTAGAACTCAAAACCGCCGATGCTGTGACTTATACAGCACCTGAACTTGCAGATTGCATCGTACTGGATGCACCATGTACAGCTGTTGGTGTCATGCGTCGTCACCCAGATATCCGTTTATTGCGTCAATCTGGCGATATTGCCAAAACAGTAGTTTTACAAAAGCAAATTTTGGAAAACATGTGGCAGCAACTGAAAGTCGGTGGCACCTTACTTTACATCACCTGCTCGATTTTAAAAGCAGAAAATGAACAGCAAATGGTCGAGTTCTTCGCCACCCATCCAGATGCCAAAGAAGTGAAAATTGAAGCGGATTGGGGCATTGAACAAATTCACGGTCGTCAATTATTCCCGAAAGTGGGTTATGGCGATGGTTTCTTCTATTGCCGAATTGAAAAAACGGCTTAAGCTGAAATGCAAAAAAGGTGGCTTTTGAGCCACCTTTTTATTGGTGTGTTCCGTCCAGCCAGAAAGGTCACTGCAAATGCGATCCAGACTTGGTGTTGCAAAATGGTGTGCATTGCTATGCTCCATTTTAAAAACAAGAAAGCCATCATCTTAAATGATAATGACTTTCATTTGTAACAGTATAAACTGAAGTATTCGCGGATTTAAAGTGTATGCTGATCTTTGACTTCTTCCAGCACCTCATCCAGCTCTTCTGGATGTTTCATCAAGTGCAGAATGGATAACACCAACCCGCCCCACAAAAACAGCATGGAAATTATCATCATGATGATTGCAGAAGTATTCATGTTTATTCTCCTAGCGATCTTTCATTTTGGCTAAAACAAACGCCACCACAGCACAGAAAATCACGCAGCCCCAGCCAAACAGCCACTGCATACTGACACTATAATCACCATAGCCTTTTAATAACAAGTGGTAAATGGTCATTACTAAAGTAACTAACAAAATCAACGAGGTAATCACAGATAGAGTGAAATCCCAGCCCTTGCCTAATTGTACCGTTGAAATGGCATTCACGTGCTCCCGGATCTCAGCCAGTGCCGAACGCTTGAACCAGGCAATACTGATAATCGACAGTAATGCACCACCGATAATGCCAATGTTATTAATGAAGTGATCTATGATATCCACCAGTTTAATCGAGTTCACGCTGGAAAATAAAACGATCGATACAGCAGCACTACCGCCACCAACAATGGTAACCGCTTTCTTGCGGCCCCATTTCAGCTTGTCCATCATGGCAGCAATTGGAACTTCCAAAATGCTCACCATCGATGAAATCCCTGCCACAAACAGTGAAGAGAAGAACAGGATACCGAACAGGTCTGCACCCGCACCCAGGCTGGAAATGATTTTAGGGAACGCAATAAATGCCAGACCAATACCGCCACTCACCACATCCTGAACATTGCTGTTCGCGGTATAGGCCATAAAGCCCAGCGCCGAGAAAATTCCGATACCGGCTAGAATTTCCGTAGAAGCATTGGCAAAGCCCACGATTAAACCCGAACCGGTTAAATTGGTTTTCGGCTTTAAGTAAGAGGCATAAGTCACCATGATCCCGAAACCGACTGAAAGCGAGAAGAAGGTATGACCATAGGCTGCCAACCACACCTTGTAGTCCATCATGGCTGCCCAGTTCGGGGTAAAGAAGGCATTTAAGCCATCGACCGCACCCGGTAAACGCAGTGCTTGAATCACCAGAATAGTAAATAAAACAAACAGTAATGGCATGAAAATCTTGTTGGAAAGTTCCACGCCCTTTTTTACCCCACCGTATAAAATCGCCAGGGTTAAGGCCCAAATTCCTGCCAGTGGCCAGAAAATATGGCTGACAAAACGTGGGTCAAAACTTGCGGCTTCGGAGGTTTGTAAATAGGTTTTAAAGAAAAAACCTTCCGGATCACTGCCCCACATCTGACCAATGGAGAAGTACACATAACTGCCTGCCCAGGTCAAAACACTGGCATAGTACAGGCCAATGATGATACATACACTGACTTGCCACCATCCCAGGGTTTCACCGCCACGGAACAGTTTGCGATAGGCTTTTGGCGGTGAGCTATTACTTCTATGCCCGACTGCATAATCGAGAAATAACAGCGGTAAGCCTGCAGTAATTAAAGCAATCAAATAAGGAATAAGAAATGCGCCACCGCCATTTTCATAGGCCACGTAGGGGAAACGCCAAATATTACCTAAACCGACAGCCGATCCGACCGCGGCAATAATAAAGCCGGATCGTGATGACCAGTTTTCACGAGAATCTGTCATAAAACACCTAAACCTTAGGTATCTTTAGATGCTGCTTGTTATCTGGGTTATATCGCGAGCAAAAAAAGTACCTTTAAAAATAATTCTTGTGTCTGATTTAGAGGTCACACCTTGTGGGTGCCGTGTTCTAAATGGCAAACAGATCAGCCTGAAATTGAATCTTGGTTAAAAATTTAAATCCAAGCTCATCTTTTGTATGAATTTAACAATACTCACTTTTAAAAATAATTTCTGTAATTTCTCTACGACGCATCTATTTTTTATAATATATTGAATGCGAATGTTCATTTAATCGGCTGATTTATACGCCATTCTGACCATTCAATAAAAAACTTTTTGGAATAAATTAATTGAATATAAAAACTTAGGGTTATTCAATATATAGTTTCGTTACTTTTTGATCGTACTTTAATAATCGAAAATGCCAGCATGGCTTTTCAACTATTTTGCTCTCTGCTTTGGATTAGATTTGCTTTAATTTTGACAAATAACCACAATGCAATTTTCTATCATTCACTATATGATGCGCTGAGTTGGATCTCAACTCATGCTATTTAAGTAACAAAAAGATTTTCCAAAAATAATGGATTACACAACTTCAGGATTCTCATGCAACCATTCAAAATTCTTTGCCTAACCCTTGGACTGGGTGCTTTCAGTTCTGCTCAAGCTGACCTTATTGCAGTTAAAGGCAGTATTGATTACTGGAACTATAGCACCGATTTAACCCAGCCAGCATCGCCACTTCCACAAGCACAAATGCAAGATGATCACGGTCTGTCATTCTCGGTTGCAGTCGAACATCCGGTGCCATTTTTACCCAATGCAAAAATTAAGCATAGCCATTTACAGGCAGACAGTGAGCAAAGTTTTGCCGGGGTAAACAGCCATCAGGTCGATCTCACTTATACAGATTTCATTCTCTATTACGAAGTGCTGGACAATATTGTCTCTGCCGATGTGGGCTTTGGAGCCAAACGCCTGAGCGGAGATATTGTTCAGAACGTTACCAACACCTTGGACGTGAGTAGTACGATCCCTATGCTTTATGCCCAGGCTGGGGTAAAACTGCCCTTTACCGGTCTAAGTGTGGGCGCCGAAGCCAGTTTTGCTGCACTGAATGATGAGCAAATTACCGATGCTCAAGCAGAACTCAAATACAACTTCATCGATAGCGTGTTGGTGGACGTGGGTGCTAAAGTCGGATATCGCATTTTGGACATTCAGCTGGAAGAAGGTTCAAATGCAGAAACCAAACTTAAATTTAAAGGTCCCTATCTTGGCGTAGAAGCACATTTTTAAAGTAATACTGTACGCTTTTGCTTACACAGACTGCAGAAAATGAAGGCTAGGCCTGAAACTGAATTCAGACTATATTGAACTCATACAGAAACAGGATGTTTCTAAAAAACAAAAATAATAAAAGTATAAAGCAGCTGGATGCTGAGGTAGAACAGGAGTGATACCTTTAACGAATACGAAAAAGCCTCGACAGGATGTCGGGGCTTTTTTATGGCTACACTGTTGCATATTTATCGCATCTAAAATAAAAAAAGCCTCTCGAAAGAGGCTTTTGCTATTCAATCAGTTCACTGCAAAAACTTAGCTGCTATAAGAACGACGCGGTTTTGCCGCGGCCAAAACGGCTGGTTGTGCTTCAACTTGAACTTTTTTAGGTGTACGAATCAAGAATATGGCAATTGCCCCAATAATTCCAGGAATGGCAACAGCGATAAAATTCCATTTATGCGGCAGTTCCATACCCAAAAGCATGCCAATCACGATTGGACCGACAATCGCCCCGGTACGGCCCACTGCCGATGCCCAGCCAATACCCGTTGAACGCACTGCCACCGGATAATACTGTGCAACATAACTGTACAGTAGAATGCTACTGCCAATTGAGGATGCACCTGCCAGACTCACCAGCAAATAAATAACCGGCTGTGGCGAATTGAAGCCTAATCCAACTAAAGAAAGTACGCCTACAATTAACATACTGATCAGAACGCGTTTAAAGTCAAAGCGGTCAGCTAAAACCCCTCCACTGATTGTTCCAATCACTGCTCCAACATTCAATGCCAGTAAAAACATTAAGCTGCTGCCTAAAGAATAACCAGCTGCCATCATCAGTTTTGGCAACCAGCTGCCTAATGCATAAAGCATTAATAAGCACATAAAGAACGCAAGCCAAAACAGGAATGTTCCTACAGCACGATTTTCAGTGAACAATTCTTTTACTGAGGTACTTCCGCTTTGATCATTCGAAGCTAAAACCAATTGTGTATCTGCTGATACTTGCGCAGCCGGCTCAACTTTTTGTAAAAAATAACGCGCCTGATCTTGTTTCTTTGCTTTAACCAGAAATATTAAAGATTCCGGCAGGAATTTCCAGAATAATGGCACAAACAGTAAAGGAATAACCGCTATCTGGAACATGATTTGCCAGCCATAGTCTGCAGTAAACCATGTTCCGCACAAAGCTGCCATAATCCCGCCCATGGCATAGCCGCTGAACATGGTGGTCACTAAAGTACTGCGCACACGTTGCGGTGCATATTCGGAAGTTAAAGCCACTAAATTCGGCAATACGCCGCCAATGCCCAGACCTGCAACAAAACGTAATATTCCAAATTCTAGTGGATTAGAGGAAAATCCGCCTAAGAAAGTAAACAGACTGAACAATGAAACGCAAATTAAGATCACTTTTTTGCGGCCAATTTTGTCCGCCAGCATGCCAAAGCCCATTGCACCAAACATCATGCCAGCTAAGGCGGTACTCGCCAACATACCGGCCTGTACGGCACTCATGCCCCACTCTTTCATCAGTAAGGGCAAGACCACCCCATTAATTGCTAAATCGTAACCATCAAATAAGACGATAAACAGGCACCACAGCACAAGTTTCAGATGAAACGACTTAAACTTGGCTTGGTCCACTACAGCATTTACATTCATTGTTGTCGCTGTCATTTGTACTCACCTCCAGTTGTGAGACTTAAGTTTCAACTTACAATGGGTTTTAGACGGAATTTTGTCCAAAACCTGAAAGGCATAAATCCATACCTTCAAAGTATGACAAATATTTTTTGGCAGAAAATGTCAGACCGAAATAGACTAAAATTAAGGCTTTTTGTTACATTTTTTGGGGTGAACTTTCGTTCACTGTTATTTTTATCATTTAAAACAATATATTAAAAAATTTAAAATTCCGTATTAGACTAAAGAAGGTTTGATTGAAAGATTGTCAGAGTTTGTAGAGCGAAGATCATAAAATGACAAGAGCAAGTTTTCTCACATTATGATCCAATTCCCCCGCTTTTAAGTAAAGAAAATTGGACAGATCTACAACGTGAAAGCGTAATTTAATAAAAACTACACTGACTGGCCGGAATATGAAAATTGTGAGAGATGATGGCAGCGATACTTCAACAATTTGTATAAAAAAGCCTCGACAGAAGTGAGGGCTTGTTCTTTGATCTAACCGTTATATTTCAGCACAGCTCAATCTCTTTCTTATTGACAAGACAAAGCTGCTGAAACCTATGTCGATGGTTAAACACGATTGATTTTATAGAGAAAAATATTCAGTTCTACAGCTAAACACTCTGTCCATCTGTTGGCTTGGATGATCAATGCAAAAGTCAGTGTAGATGAAGCACTGCATAAACTTTTTATCATCCAACCTTGAAATAACGCTTAGCCAGCACTTAAGCACGCAAGTCGTCTGTTACCTTATCCGTCCTGATTTCCTTTTCACATAGAACATTTACAAAGCGCTGACTATGTGCAATTAGCCGATCCAACCAGCGATGTGCTGCAAGTAATTCCAGGATTCTGGCTGCACCTGAATGATGGCTAGCGGCATACTGATTGATCTTTTCACGAAGCTCAGCATGATGCTGTTTAGTCCAATTTTCGAGAAAAATCAACTCATCGTGCAGTAGTCGATTTTTCTCATCCATCGACAAATCCGCTGCAGCATGCCAATAATTACCAAGAATTTCACCGAAGTCTAATGCAACCTGATAAAGAGAAGGCTGCGTCCGGATATCCAAACTATAAAACAACTGTTCCAAATCACTGCGTAACACGTTTAGATAAACCATTATTCTAAGCAATGCCAATAAATTTTTTTGCTCTTCAGTGTTTTCAGGTACCGATATTTTTGTTAAATATTCCTTAAGTTTTTTGATGAGTTCATCTTGCTGCTTAAGTTGATTGGCGGCAACCAGCTTCCCATCTTTAAACGCTTCAATAAACCATCTATATTGTTGCCAAATAATTTGAAAGATTACATGTTCTGCATTCGCTATAGCTACCGCAGGAACTGAAAGGCTAGATTCATCAAGAGACTGAATCAAACAGTCTTCATCTGATGGAATCAGTTTAGTCAAAAACTGCTTAAATTGATCAATAAAAGGCATTAATAAAACGGCCCCACATAAACTAAAAGCAGTATGAAAAGCAGCCACAATCACCACCGCATCCCAAGAAGAGAGCCATCCACTTCGTGGGTACAACCAAAGAAACAAAGGATACAATACAAAAAATGCAAATATGGCACTCATAATATTAAAGCTTACATGCACGGCAGCCGTTCTTTGTGCATTGCTATTGGCACCGATGGCGGCTAGTACTGCAGTAGCCACAGTTCCAATATTTTCTCCAATGACCAGCAAAAGTGCTTGCTCCAGCTGAATGACCTGACTAGCCAATGCGGTAATTGTCGCTGTAATTGCGGCACTTGATGACTGCAAAATTACTGTCATAACCAAGCCAATCATGACCAGTAAAAGCTTGGAGAAAAAACTTTCAGTGGTGAATACTGAAAGGTCAATACGATCAGACAGACCAGACATCGCTACTTGCAATAATTCAATACCAAAGAAAAGTAAACCAAAGCCTGCAATCACCAACCCTGTCAGGGCAGCCCGGCCCTGAGCCAAAATTTTTAATAATGCTCCTAATGCAATCATAGGTAAGGCAAACTGCCCAATTGAAAATTTTACACCTAAGAGTGCTACCATCCAACCTGTGCTGGTCGTGCCAATATTCGCACCAATAATTACCCCAACCGACTGTGCAAAGGTTAGAATCCCAGCACTCACGAAACCAATCGTCGCGAGCGTTGTGGCGGTTGAAGACTGAACAATTAGGGTAAAGATAATGCCTGAACTCATTGCTTTTAGAGGTGAGCCTGTGAACCTTCCTAGCCATTGTCTAAGTGATTCACCCGCTATATCTTTCAAGCTATCGGTCATCAAAGTCATGCCCAGCAGAAATAAGCCTATCCCACCACAAAGTTGTATGAATACCTCAAACACGCTCACCTCTTTTTTATAATTTTCATCATTTAAATAAGATAACTGAGAATCAACTCAGCTTAACAAATCATTTGTAGTTTATAGATTTTTCTTCTATTCCCCGGACAAAAAAACACCCCCTGATTTGATCAGGGGGTGTTTAGAATAATGAGCTGGCGATGACTTACTCTCACATGGGTAATCCCACACTACCATCAGCGCTAAGAGGTTTCACTTCTGAGTTCGGGAAGGGATCAGGTGGTTCACTCTTGCTATTGTCGCCAGCACAACTGTTTATGGACTTGTTCGGGTCTTATTTAACTGCTTTGCAGTGTTTGCCGTACTTGATACCAAATGAGTTTAA
>NZ_NEGA01000021.1 GCF_002135315.1 Acinetobacter sp. ANC 3903
TCGCGAGAGCGAAATGAATTACTTCGAACAGTTAAACGTTTCGGCAGGACATTATGGAAAAAATGGTCAGGCTAGCATCGCCGAAGTTTGGTCGAAACTAAGATGCATTGCATCAAATTATTAGGCGATAAACTCAGCGCAAGGAGTTTTGATAGTCAGGTCAATGAAGTTCATGCACGTATAGCCGTGTTAAATAAATTTACAGAATTAGGCAGACCTCATACCCAAGTTGTCACTTAAATTTGAGCAACTTAGGAAAGCTCTATCTTTAAAATCTTTATGCAACAAAGCCACTCAACAGCACAAATTAATGTGTATCATAAAATGAAAAAAATCATCAAATTGATGAAAACCAGTATCTCTCAAAATATTCTGTGAATTTTAGATCTCTTTCATAAATCAAAAAATGTTCAATATTAGATTTTTTAAATCAGCACGGCCTCATTTTATTGATTTAGTTTTTTACCTTTTCGTAGGCAATCTCTCTACTTTTGAAAGGTCAAAATGAGGATCTCAAAATATATTTTGAGTCCGCAAGAAAAACCTTTTGTTTCCCATACACGACTTCCTGAGCCAGTTTTAAGCACTGCTTTAAAATGCAGCGCAAGGGATGGGAAACGTGTGGCATCCATGCCACCCTCATGAATCCAATATTTGCTAAAAATCTATTTTCAATTTTGGTTTTAAGAACAATTTTTAGTTTTTAAAATGATTTATGAAAGAAATTTTTTATAAAGCTTAAATTTTCGTAAAAAATGCAATCTATTGAAAAATAGTAATTTCATACTCAATAAAAAAAACCTCAAGAGTAATCTCTTGAGGTCATGAATATTTTAAAGCAGTATTTTATGCGGAAGCTTGTATACGTGTATTCGGTGACAATAAGCCATGTTTAATTAACCTAGCTCGAATAATATTACGGCTTACACCTAATAATTTAGCCGTGTGTAATTGATTTTGATGACAATACTCATAAGCTGCTTCAGTAATCTCTGCTTCAAACTGTTCATCAAGATCTTCAATGCCCTGCTCAAACCAATTAAATAATATATGTTTTAGTGTTTGATCCGAATTTTGATAAATAGACAAATTGTATTCACTAGATAACAAAGAATGTTTGAAACCAGATAGCTGAAAATCATAACTTTGAATCACACCATTTTTACACACCAGCAAAGCATGATGTATGGCATTTTCTAATTCACGAATATTTCCAGGCCAATGATAATCTTGCAATAACTGTTGAGCTTCTGGACTCAATTCAGGTGATTTACGTTTCAGACTCTGTGAGTAATCATCAATAAAATGTTGTGCTAATGGAAGGATATCCCCTATACGTAAGCGTAATGGCAAAATATTCAAAGAGGCGACTTTTAATCTAAAATATAAATCTTCTCTAAAATTTCCAGCATATACGGCTTCTTCAAGACGAATATTTGTTGCGGCAATTATCCGGACATCAATCTTATGCGTCTTTCGAGAACCTAAACGGACGATTTCATTTTCTTGTAAAATACGTAAGAGTTTAACTTGAATGTTAGGTGATAAATCTCCAATTTCATCTAAAAAAATCGTTCCTCCCTGTGCTGCTTCAAACCAACCAATTTGCTGGTTAATTGCCCCGGTAAAAGCACCTTTTTCATGTCCAAATAGTTCTGTTTCTGCCAAAGTATCGGACAACGCCCCACAATTCACCGCGACAAAAGGCTGATGTTTTCGGTTTGAAAGTAAATGAATTTTTCGAGCAACCAACTCTTTACCAGTACCTGTTTCACCAATAATCAGAGCAGTCGCCTCACTCGGGGCAATTTGTTCGATATAAGACATAAGCCGTTTTGAATTTTGGTCCTCAAATACATATGCACTGGCTTTCACCGTACGCATCAGTTGACGAGATTCGGGATGTTTTACGATATCCAAATTAATCTCCAAAATTCAAAATAAATAAGTTAAATGCAAACCGATTTATCAAATATAATCATATTGATAAAGAAAAAAATGATCTATATATGATGTTTCAATAATTACATCAGTAAATAAGTTCAGTAATGGCTATTAAATAAGTTTTAATAATAAGAAACCAATAATATTAACTGCTATTAATATTAAATTTAATTATTTACCTTTTTACTCTGATTTATTCCACACTCTTTATAATGTTCGTAATAAGTGTTTCTGTTTCAACAGAAAATCAATATTTTATTCTTCCGGAGAATACCAATGAGCCACAATTTTACTGTAAATAATTGAATTTAAAAATTATTTAATTTTAATAATGTTTGTACTCAGCTTAAATGAGATCATAAATTTGAGAATGAAGTATGGATATTTTTTGTTTTTTACTTACCTATGGTAATAGGCAATTTCTTAGAACAAATCTAAGTGCGGATACTTTTGGGATAGTACGGCTTTCTTATTCTAACTGAACGTTCATGTGACGATTCATAATGTGATCCTCATTTCAATTCATATCAAAAATTGGAAATGAAAATCCTCTTTATATTTCTAACCTAATGCTAACCCAAATACAGGATAAAAAATTGTGAATATTTTAAATAAGAGTCATCGTCTTTGTAGTCTTTCAGATGTCATTCCATCTGCACAATTTTTAGCTCAACAGTTCGCCCAAACTGCTATACACCGAGATAGAACTGGTGGTACGCCAAAATATGAACGAGATCTAATCCGTCAAAGTGGGTTATTGGCTTTATCCATTCCTCAGGAATTTGGTGGTTTTTCAGGTACATGGAAAGATACCTTTGATGTTGTCCGAATTTTTGCTCAGACTGACAGTTCAATCGCTCATGTCTTTGGTTTTCATCACTTATTACTTGCAACTATCCGCCTATTTGGCAATGCTCAACAATGGCAACGATGGTATAAAGTCACTGCAGAAAAATCATGGTTTTGGGGTAATGCCTTAAACCCACTTGATAAGCGGACAATTGTTAAACATCAAAATGGATGGTACGAATTTTCAGGGAAAAAAAGTTTTTGTTCTGGTGCTTTAGATTCTGAGATGTTGATTGCATCAGGCATTGATGAAAATAATGGTAAATTACTGATTGCTGCTGTGCCTACTTCCCGTTCAGGTATTACACTCTATCATGATTGGGATAATATTGGGCAACGCCAAACAGATAGTGGGAGTTCAATTTTTGAACGCGTACGTGTCGAAGCTAAAGATATGCTGCTCGATCCTGGGCCGTTAAGTACCCCTTTTTCTTCTCTTAGACCTCTGATTGCCCAGCTGGTTTTTGTCAGCATGTTTTTAGGTGTTGCAGAAGGTGCTTTTACAGAAGCCAAGCATTATACAAGAAATGAATCTAAGGCCTGGTTTTTATCAGGTGTTGATCAAGCAAATGAAGACCCATATATATTGCGTCATTATGGTGAATTTTGGTTAGCATTAGAGTCATTAAAATTACTTAATCAAAATGCTATCGCTAAATTACAGCAGGCATGGGATATCGCTGAAAATTTAACAGAAGCACAACGTGGAGAGGTTGCTCTGGCTGTAGCTACAGCAAAAGTAGCGGCAACTCGTACCAGCCTGGACATCAGTAATCGCATTTTTGAGGTTACAGGAGCCCGAGCCACACATGCTGCTTTATGCTTGGATCGTTTTTGGCGTAATGTTCGAACCCAAAGTCTGCATGATCCCGTGGAATATAAAATTAAGGACTTGGGGCAATGGGCATTGAATGATATTTATCCCAAAGCATCCTTCTATTCATAATCATATTAAAACTCAGCAAATCTCTCATAAAGAACAGATCGGTCCATGTATATGGAAGAAGGAATAAATTAGATGCATCAGGATATTATTACGCTACCCGAAATTAAGGAACGGAGCCATTCACATAAAGCGACAGCACAGGTTTTTCATGATCCTGAATCAAAAAAATTACTGGAATATATTAAACAAATAGCCCCAAGTGAAGCCAGTGTACTCATTCATGGGGAAACCGGTACAGGCAAAGAGCTGATTGCACGCCAAATACATGATCATAGTCATCGCAGAAATAAACCTTTTATTGCAGTCAACTGCGGTGCATTTTCAGAAACACTGGTTGAAAGTGAGCTTTTTGGCCATGAAAAAGGAGCATTTACGGGAGCACTTTCAAGTAATGCTGGATGGTTTGAGGCAGCAAATGGAGGAACGTTATTATTGGATGAAATTGGAGACCTATCAAAACGCATTCAAGTCAAATTGCTTCGAGTACTACAAGAACGTGAAGTCGTGCGGCTAGGTTCACGTAAAAGTATTCCCATCAATGTTCGAGTACTGGCAGCAACCAATGTTAATCTGGAGCAGGCTATCCTCGCTGACCAATTCCGTGAAGATTTATATTATAGATTAAATGTTATTACTTTAAATATTAAACCATTACGTGAACGTAAAGGGGACATTTTACCCCTAGCCTATCATTTCATTGATAAGTACCATGCCCAGCTTGGTTATAATAAAGCTGAGTTTTCAGATGCTGCAAAAGATAAAATCAGAAAATATTCATGGCCTGGCAACATCCGTGAATTAGAAAATGCGATTCATCATGCCCTGCTTATTTGTCAAAATAACATGATTGAAAGTGATGACCTTAGCCTGCTTAAATCACCTTCACAGTCACATCAACCTAAGCTAGATGAACATAAAATTGAACCAGTAATTGATCCAAAATTAAAAGAAGTTTTTCATAGCCTATTCCAGCAACATCAAGGGAAAGTTTATGCTCAGTTTGAAGATCAATTATTGCGCATTGCATATCATTATTGTCATCAAAATCAGGTTAAAACAGCACAACTATTGGGACTAAGCCGCAATGTAATTAGATCACGTCTTATTGAATTAGGTGAACTCATTGTGAGCAAACGTGGAGCAGAATAATTGAAATTCATGGAATTTTAAACATGCAACTCTGATTTTCACCTAGAGCTGCATGTTCTACTATTGAGAACTTTGATTCTATTCTTTACTTCCACCACCTATTTGCCATACATAAACCGGTTCTGTTCCATTAACTTCCCAGTCCCCTATAATTTTTTCTTTATAAATAAGTGGATTATGAGAAGACACTGTACGAGCATTACGCCAGAAACGATCTAAGGATTTTTCACGACTCGCTGCTGATGCACTTAATGCATTAAACAAATTACTGGTTAACTCTAATACTAAATCTGAAATTACAACTTGTCCTTGTGCAGATTCTATCTCGGCCAGAAGATTAGCTTGTTTTTCCGATTCCTGATCCAGAGAAAAATGTGATTGATATGCCTGCTGAGATGCTCTGGCAGCTTGCAAAGCTATAGCTTCAGCTGCATAGGCCTGAGCGGATGCCTTCCCAATGACTTGCAAAACTTGAACATCCTGATCCACACGACTTCCATTACCATGACTAAACACGCGTGTCCGTTGGCGGACTTGATGGCTAAATTCTTCAACAGCTGCGTGTGCAATACCTGCAAGTGTAGATAGATGAAATAACTGATAAAATGCGGTTTGATATTTGAATCTGGTATTAAAGGAAATCACCTCATCTACTTCAGCATTCAATAAGGTTGTGGTTCCGCTTCCCGTAGTTCGTTGACCAAAACCATCCCAGTCATCCTCAATTTTCACCCCGTGCTGTGCTGTACGAGTTGCAGCAATAACAGATTCACCCGTATCAGCATCTTGAGCATATAAATCTAACCAATCCGCAAAAATGCTGCCAGTAGTGTAATATTTTTTCCCACTGACTAACCATTTTTCACCTTCCTGAAAGACTTTGGTAATCACATCACCAATTTTTACCGGACCAACTTCTGTCCAGGCATTACCAACGATTTCACCATCAGTAAAACGCTGAAACCAATGGCTCTGATCTATATCTCGATGCGCATTCAGTCGATCTTCTACGAATGCAAAATGACCACGCAATGTTTGAGTTACATTGGAATCCGCTTTAGCCAACTCAATTAAAAGCTTAAACAATTGAGGAATAGAAGCACCATCCCCTCCCTGTTCAACTGGTACACGGACTGCTCCAAAACCTGCTTTTTTTAACCAATTGATTTGCTCGAAAGGTAAAATACGATCCTGTTCACGCTGTACTGTCCCTTCTGCAATTTTAGTAAAAATGGGACGATATTTTTGTGCAAGTACTTCATAATCCGCACTATGGTTTAAATCAGTAATATTTTGCAAAGTTGTCATATCTGCTTCCTGTATACATCTTTAAACAAGATGTTAAAAATAGAATTTTCTTATGGTTGATTTGGCCAATTTTAACCCGCTGCCTTAATTTGCTCTTTTTCTTGTGCTTCCAGTTCACGCACTAGAGGCAGAACTTTTGCTCCAAAGTATTCAACTTCTTCAATAAAGTGTAAAAAACCAGACAAGATCAGATCTACACCCGCCGCTTTTAATGCAACAATACGCTCAGCAATTTGCTGCGGTGTTCCAATAAGATTGGTTTTAAAACCATCGTTATACTGCACCAGGTCTTCAAAAGTTGATTTTGCCCAGTTGCCTTCACCCTCTGGACTGGCTGCACCAGCCTGACGCGTTGCATCACCAAATGCATGAACCGCTTCTGGATTGGCTTTATCTATGATTTCCTGTAGAACAGCTCTTGCTTCTTCTTCTGTATCTCGAGCAATAATAAAAGCATTCACACCAATCTTGACTTGATGATTATTTTTTTGAGCTTTTTCACGAATATCTTGAATTTGTGCTTCGATACCTTCAACCGTATTTCCATTGGTAAAGTACCAGTCCGATACTCTTGATGCCATATCTCGTGCAGCACGTGAGCTCCCGCCTTGGAAGATTTCCGGGTGCGGTTGCTGCAATGGTTTTGGCTTCAATGTGTAATCTTTGAACTGATAATATTTACCCTTAAAATTAAAGTTATCTTGAGTCCAGATTCCTTTTAAGGCGCGAATAAACTCTTCAGAACGGGCATAGCGTTCATCATGCGTAGGCCATTCTTCACCAATCGCATCAAACTCTCCCTGAAACCAGCCACTGACTACGTTAATAGCGATACGGCCTTGAGTTAAATGATCAATTGTTGCCAACTGTTTCGCAGCTAATGCGGGTTTCCAAGGACCAGGTAAAATAGCTGCAATGACTTTTAATTTTTCAGTTGCAGCCAAAATTGCATGACTGAATGAAACTGATTCATGCTGAAATTCAGCACCATAACCCGCAGTAAAACGGATTTGAGACAATGCATAATCAAAACCACTTTTTTCTGCAACCTGTGCCAAACGACGGTTATAATCAATATTCCACTCAGTACGTTGTTCAATATTACTGACTACAAGGCCACCACTAACATTAGGCACCCAATATGCAAAACGGATGTCGTGAGAATTATTCGTATTTTCTATAGCCATGTTAAAACTCCTTAATTTGTATCATTAGAAAATAAATTAAATAGATAAGAACTAACCCACCTTTTGGGTCACTTTTAAATTTGGAATATGTTTAAAAAACAGGGTGCGATTATCGCTAATATACTGATTAAGCTTAATATCTTTCTCAGCCTGATCTTTACTACTAAAAGCTAAATTGCTGGCAAATAATAATTGGGGAATTGAGCGGCTCACAGCAAGTTTGATTCTTTCAATTAATAATTGATCTACGATTTGATAATTTTCGAAATCTTTGTCTGTTGCAAACACGCCTATAGGTAAAATCTGGGCTTGAAAAAAGCTGAATAGGGGACGAAATTGATGATCAAGCATTAAGGCATGACGCTCACTGCCCCCAGATGCAGCCAATAATACTGGCTTATCAACTAATGCAAATTGATCGACATAGTCGAACAAATGTTTAAATAACCCCGTATATGAAGCCCGGTATACTGGACTAGCCACAATCAAAGCATCTGCTGTTTCAATAAGATCAAGTGCCTGCTGAACTTCAGTTGCAAGCAAATCCCGTCTGGTGGCACCATTCACTAAATGACCAATTTCACTTAATTTTACATATTTTATTTCGATATCAATGTGTTGCTGTAACTCGGCTAATATTGCATCGACCAATGCTTCTGTTTTTGAAGGTGTTTGAGCTGAGCCTGTAACAGCCACTAGCTTTAAAGGGTGAAAAGAAGATATTAAACTCATCATAAATAACCTGAATTGGGCTTAAAATACATAAATCAGTATTCCGTTTAGGTTTATATACGCGAAAATCATGCCAATATATTTATACTTATATTTCAATAACTTAAATAAAATAATATTAAAACCTATTTCTTCTTAAATACATTATTTGTTGGAATAGTGTTCCCCTAACAACACTTATTTATTTTGTCATACAAAAAAAAAGCGCTGATAAATCAGCGCTTTTTTATAAAACTTAGCAGCATATTTCAAGTGACCTTGAAATATGACCTAAAGAACTGTTATCCACAGAATCATACTGCTTTACCTAAATAGGCCTTTTGAATTTCGCCAGCTTCATACAATTCCCTTGTTTGGCCTGAAGCATAAACTGATCCATTGTCAATTACATAAGCATAGTCTGTATATTCAAGTGCCAAACGTATATTTTGCTCTGCAACCAGAAAACTTGTACCTTGCTGCTGACGTAATTGTTGAATTAACTCGAAAATTTCATAACTGATTTTTGGTGCTAATCCCATAGATGGTTCATCCAGTAAAACCAATTCAGGCTCAGTCATCAATGCCCGACCGATGGCCAACATTTGTTGTTCTCCACCTGAAGTATAACCAGCTAATGTCTGCTTTTTATCAGCCAGCCTTGGAAAATAATGATAAATTTTTTCCAAAGCCTGATTGAGTTTTTTCGTAGATAAGTGTTGTATAAAGCCGCCTGTCCGTAGATTTTCATCCACTGTTAAATGTGCAAAACAATGCCTGCCTTCAAGAACTTGAACCAAGCCTTTTTTCACAATATCACTCGGATTTTTACCACGGATTGACTCTCCCTGATATTCGATCTCACCTTGCTGAATTTTTCCATTATCTGCAAAAATCAGCTGCGATATTGCTTTGAGTGTCGTGCTTTTCCCTGCGCCATTTGCACCTAATAAGGCTACAACTGAACCTTTAGGTACAGTCAAACTGACTTGTTTTACAGCTAAAATGCTTTCTTCATAAACAACTTCAATATCTTTGACATTTAATAGCGGGCCAGTTTTGGCTGATTCAATCGTGTTTGATAATCCGGACATGCCGCAATCCCTCTCTTAATCTTCAGTAGCACAGTTCCGGACAGTAATACCCTGTTCTTTAGCATATTGTTGTGATGATTTTTCAATGATAGGGCGCAATAATTCACGATCTGCCTGTACCCAGTCACTAATCACTTTCCATGCTTGGCCATCCCATTGTTGGAAACGCACTGCTCCACCACCTTCGTGATCTTCACAGGACAGTTTTAGAGGTTGTACCAAACCATAAGCACCAAGTTCTTTTAAACGCTCATCTGTTAAATGGATGTTTTCAAAGCCCCAGCGAACTTCTTCACCCGTTAAAGGACGCTTACCAAATTTTTCTTGAGCTACACGAACAGCTTCTACATTTAAAATACCATTCACAACGCCAAGGTTATAATAAACCGTACCAAAACGTTTTTTATCAGCTAAGTCTGACTGGCCTTTATCTAAAACTAAAGATTTGATTTCTTGTAATACTGGAAAATTAGTTCCTGATGGATGGGTGGTGATAGAAATAAAGCCATTTGCAGCATTACCTGCTGGCGCTGCATCTTCTTCAGAGTTTGACCAGATATTCCCAATAATTTTATTTGTTGGATAGCCAACTTTTTGTGCCGTTTTTAAGGCAACTGGATTCATTACCCCCCAGCCCCGTAAAATAACCCAATCTGGCTGAATGCGTCGAATGTTCAACCATTGTGATTGTTGCTCATTACCAGGATGTGGTACTTCAATATGGGTGACTTCAAAACCATATTTTTTAGATAAAATATCAATTACAGGGATTGTTTCTTTACCATAAGGTGATCCATGGTAAAGCACGACAATTTTCTTGCCTTTAAGATTTTCAATACCACCACTTTGTTGTCCTAAATAATTCACAATCGCAGATACTTCACTGTAGGGGTTTAACTGCAAGGGAAATACATAAGGGAAAACACGACCATCTGTAGAATCTGTACGACCATGGTTAATGGTAATCAACGGCAATTTGTCTTTTGTAGAACGTTCTAGTGTTGCATAGGCAATTCCCACAGATAATGGATTGGTTGCTGCTGCTGGTGCTCCATTTAAACCTTTTTTCAAGCGTTCATAGCACTCAACCCCTTTTTCAACAACATATTCGGTTTCACATTCTGACCAGACCATCTTTACACCATTCACACCGCCTTTGGCATTAATCGCTTTGAGATAATCAATAAAGCCGCCAAAGAAACCTGTTCCACCTGATGCATAAGGGCCAACACGGTAACTCTGTAATGGGAAATATTGTGCATTCTGATCAGACAATTGTGCTGGTTCTACAGCAGTTGCTTGTGCCTGTGCTGGTGCTTTTTCTAATGGTTGTTCAGGTTTATCCTTTTTGGTGACCAAAACAATGATTACAAGGATGATCGCAATAGCAACCAACCAGAACCATAAGGATTTAAACAATTTCATTTTATGCCTCTAAATAGATAAGTAAATCAATGGAATTCATTCAAAGTAATTAATAACGTAATGGCCAGGCTCTTAATCGCTGATAAAGCGTGCGTAATAAACGGCTCAGACCTTCAGGCTCTTTGATAAGGAAATAAATAATCAAAGCACCAAAAATAATTTTTTGCAGATTTTGTAATAGCGCCTGGTCAATCCCCTGACCAAAAATAGCTTGGCCAAATACACTCAAAAAAATCGGAAGCAATACAATAAAAGCTGCACCATAGAAGCTGCCTGCTAAACTGCCTAGCCCACCAATAATAATGATGAATAGAATTTGAAATGAGCGGTTCAGATCAAGTCCATTCGCTTCAATTGTTCCAAGATAGGCAAAGGCCCACAGTGCACCGGCAATTCCGAGATAAAAGGAACTGATGGCAAATGCTAGTAACTTGGTTCTTCCGACTGGAATACCAATAGTGACGGCAGCTGTTTCCATGTCTCGGACGGCTCTAAAATTCCGCCCATATTGACTTTGGATAAGATTGCGGGCTAAAAAAGTCAGTACGACCACAATGCTCAATGTCAGCAGATAATGTTCAGCCGGACTACTCAGCGAATAACCCAATATTTCCATAGGTGGGACAGAAATCACCCCTGAAGCATTGTGATTAGTGAACCAGCCATACTGCGTGAATAACCAGGGAACAAAAAATTGAGCAGCCAACGTAGAAACAATTAAATAAAATCCTTTAATTCTCAAACTAGGCAAACCCACCAAAATCCCAAAGAGAGCTGAAATAAGTCCCCCCAAGAGAATACTCAGCAGTAACGGCAATTGAGGAACACGTAACTCCAGGTTATAAGTTGCAAATGCTCCCACAGCCATAAACGCCGCAGATCCTAATGACAATTGCCCTGCATAGCCGGTCAAAATATTTAACCCTAACCCTGCTAATGCCAAAACTAAATAAGGGACTAAAATGGCATTAAACAAATAGTCCGAACCCACAAAAGGCAGGAAGACAAAAGCGATTAACAGACCAAAATAGAACAAAATGCGATGTTCTTTTAAACGAAAAATACGCTGTTCATCTTGATAATGCTGAGGATATTGTCCTGATTGACTAAAAAGAAACATATATTAGACCCTCGCAACTTGCTGCTGACCGAACAAGCCTGTTGGTCGTACCAATAGGAACAGGATGGCGAGCAAGTATGGGAACCAGTTTTCTATACCTGAACCAATTAATCCGCCTAAATAGATTTCTGCGAGCTTTTCACTTGCACCAACAATAAGCCCTGCCACAATAGCGCCTGAAATTGAAGTAAAGCCACCGATGATCAATACCGGTAATGCTTTCAGTACAACCAGTGATAATGAGAATTGCACACCTAAACGAGCTCCCCACAATAGGCCTGCAACTAATGCAACAAAGCCTGCTACAGTCCAGACGAGAATCCAAATTTTATTGAGCTGAATCCCAATTGACTGAGCTGCAAGTGGATCATCAGCAACTGCTCTAAGGGAAATACCAAAACGCGTCTTGCTAAAAAGTAAAGATAAAATGATGACTAAACTTCCTGCTATCGCAGTCGCAAAAAGATCAAATTTGCTGAGCATAATTCCAAAGACATCAATAGGAGTGTCAGAAATTCCCAGATCTAGACCATGAACCTGTGTTCCCCATAGGGTTTGTGCTACACCCTCAATGACATAGCTTAATCCCAGCGTTGCCATAAATAAGGTAATCACAGAGCGGTTAATCAAATGCCGTAAAATCAATGCATCAATCAGCAAAACTAAAATAAAAATCGAGAATAAAGTCACAATGAATGCGACAAAGAATGGAATGCCGAGCTCTGTTAAATTAACAAAGGTCAATGCAGCAAAAAGTACTAACGCTCCCTGAGCAAAGTTAAATACTCCAGATGCACGATAAATCAACACAAAACCGATGGCGACTAAAGAGTACATAACCCCTGCGAAAGTCCCACCGAGTAATACTTCAAGAAAGAAAGACATGAAATAGACCTTAATTTTTTAATGAATTTTTAAGTATTTAACTGGCGTCAATCTCTTGCATCCCCAGATAAGCACTCAACACCTCTGGATGTGCCTGAATATCTGCTGCTGAGCCGTCTGCAATTTTTTGCCCATAGTCCAGTACAACAATGTGATCAGAAATATTCATAACCACACCTAAATCATGCTCAATCATTAAAATAGTGATTCCCAAACGCTGGTTTATCTTTTGAATAAAATTAGCAATACTTTGCTTCTCTTCATGATTCATACCCGCCATTGGCTCATCCAAAAGCAATAACTCAGGTTCAGCTGCCAAAGCACGTGCTAGTTCAACCCTTTTTTGCAAGCCATACGATAAGGTACTGACAATCTGCTCACGATATTCCTGTAAATTAAGCAGCTTTAAAATTTCTTCGACTTTATGACGCTGCTCATCATCATTTTTTTTAGCTTGTGGTAACGATAAAATTGCAGCAAATAACGAATACTTACTTTTTAATACTCGCCCCGCCAAGACATTATCCAATACCGACATTTGTTTAAATAAAGCCAGATTTTGAAAGGTTCGAGCAATTCCTAAATGCGGTGCATGCTTCGCTTTATAGTGATTAAGCATTTTTCCAGATAAAATAATCTGGCCCGACTGTGGCTGGTAAATACCATTAATAATGTTGATAACAGAACTTTTTCCTGCACCGTTCGGCCCGATCAAAGAACAAATATGTCCTTTATCTACCTTAAAACTCAGTTTTTTCAGGATTTGAGATGTGCCAAAAGCCAGATCAATATCCTTGACTTCTAGATAGGTCGTAGTGATTGATGTCATACTCATCTCCTACTGCACTACGCTGACTGAAATTACTGTTGTCTCATGATTAAAGTCAGCAAACTGGGTGATATTCCATTCTGCCTGCTGTCCCCAATACTCTACTTTTACGCCCAAGTTTTCGTAAAAACGTTGAGTAATTTCATCAAGCCCTTCTCCTACAATCAAAGCTGTTTTTAATCGAGAAAATCCTAACTCTTCCAAAATGGCTCGTTTGAATAATCCAAGAAGAATTTTTTGGAGAAGACTCAACGGTAACTGCTGCTGAGCTTGCAGTAATACAGTGTAATAAGCTTTTCTGAGCCAACTGCCTGATTGTGGCAAACGTTGAATAATGAGCTGTTCAACACGCTCATAAGTTGACTTCGTTCCAAGTACCAAGGTAGGTGCGATAACTTGTCTATCCTGATCCCGTGTTTGCAAAGTCTCAGGAATATTTAAGCTGAATCCAGCAAGTAACCATGCTGACCACAAATAACGAATATGCCCAATACTTGAAAATGCTCGAGCAATAAATGCTTCTTCATCTTCATTTAGCTCATGGGTTTGAACCAGTAACTCTGCTTCCTGAATTAGATCTTGATGTGAGTAATCAATACTGAATCTTTGATTGTTTTCAAAATGTTCAAAACTAAATGCAATTTGTGAAGCTGGAATATTTATACTGTTAAAATCAATCAATGGCGTTTTATTTTCAGCTAGCAAACTTGTCAAGTCGACAATATGTTCGTGCTGAATCTGCTTCAGATTATTTTGTTCAAGATAAAAAATATACGCTGGATCGCAATTTAAAGACTCGATTGAGACCAGCCACTCCAATTGCTCAACTAAAATATAGTCAGGTTTTAATGCTGCTAAATATTTGACAAAATCATGCTTAATGGAATTTTCAAAGCTTTGATCAAATAATTGAACCTTTCCACCTAATGCCTGTATGGCCAGACTGATTGCAACAATATCAACATTGGGACTACTACAAATTAAAAAAACCTGATCTTTTTTTAAACCCAATTTATCCAATGCTGATGCATATTTTTCGCTTCTTTTCAGTAATTCATGCCAGGTCCATTGCTCCCATCGACCTAATTTTTTATGTCTGAGTGCTATTGCTTTCGGTCTAAGTTGTGCGTGATAAGCCAACAAAGAAATAAGACTGTGCATAGATGCCGACATTCTGCAAAACTTCCTCCTCATATCGTTTGTAAAAACAATGTGAGACTTGAATAAATATTGCAGTATCTATTTCAATTTATGTGCCAAATATCATTATCAATAATATCAATCACTTATTTAATAGGCATACAGCGCCTTGCTTATTTTTTTCTAAAAAATGTTGAACTACTGTTTTATATGCAACAATTATCAAAATTTTTGGCAGATAGATTTAAAATTTTCTTATTTTATAAGTACTAAAAATATCATTGCTACTAAATACGTCCGGCAAAAGTTACTTTGGTAATTTCAAATCAACGTCTGGAATTACAGTACTTGGTCTGAAATCAACTTTATAGCGATATGTACTCACACCTTTGCTATTAAGTTGCTCGGAGAAATAAGTGACATTATCGGAAATACCTCATGAGTGTTTCTTGAACTCATCCGCACCAGTCTTACAAGTCACATCAACTTTGCGCTCACCAACTGGATCAAAAGAACACTTACCTTCAATTGTTTAGATGTATTCACCAGTGATGCCAATTGTGGAAAACAATACGGCGATCTTGGCATATGACAATTTACGCGAAGCAACTTGAGCATCACGTGAACAACCTACAGCTCCAATTGCACACATCAAGAGCCAACTGTTAGTAGTTTTGTTTTCATTGATTCATTATCCTTTAGCCAATAAAAAAGCCCAATCAAATTAATGATCAGGCTTATGTTATCTGGTTTGGTATTATTCAACTTCTTTCAAGCAATCCCGGCACACCTGGATTTCTTCATCATCAACCGTGTAATCGATTTCAGTGGCACCATGCAGGCCGAATAAACACATTAAGAATTGGAGCATAATTTTTTCCAAAAAAAAGTCCCATGCGAGGGATGCATAGGACTAAAACAAGAGAAACTACAGCGTTTCAATTCGTTGGCGCATTATAAATATGTATTTAAAATATATGAATAGCAAAAACTACCAAATCTATAAAAAATGAAAGTTTATAAATAAAAACCAGAGTATTCTCATACCTTGGTTTTTATACATATCCTAGAAAAAGAAAAGCCCCGACATATGAATGACGAGGCTTATATGTCGTAATACTTTCGACAAAATATAAAAATCTTCAATAAAAAACCTGCTTAACTCTCCCAAATTAAACAGGCCTAATTCTACTAATACCTTAGAATTTTTGGAGTTATTATTTGTTTTCACTGAATATAGAATTAAATTATTTCAAGATTATTAAAATAATAAAAAACATGATTATTAATTTAATTAATCGCATTTTTTTTAATCAATTATTACTTAACCTCTTTCAAACAATCCCGCCACACTTTAATTTCTTCATCATCAATCGTGTAATCGATTTCTGTCGCACCATGCAGGCCGAATAAATACATTAAGAATCGGAGCATATATTACCCTCAACGATATGGTCCCTTCACAAATGTATTTCTAGTTAAAAATATATGAAGGTACCATCAGGATATTTTAATTATGGTGAAACAGGATTTATTTAATTCGATCTAAGTAGCGACCATATGTAATCCATTTACACTTTCCACATTGCCACTCACTGCGAGCATTTAAATGGTTCATCTGATCCCCATGAATAGTTCGAATCAGCTTGTAATCATGCTTACAAAAAATAGATTTGATAATTCTCTTAATCATACCCCACCATCTTGTTAACTGAATTCCCTACACCCAACTCACAATCTAAACCTACAGTACTATTGGGAATTGGAATTAAATAAGGTCTACAGCTTTCCCGCATGCAAAAAAAAGCCCACTCAAGGAAAGTGATGTGGGCTTATAAACTAAGGACCTTGGGAGGTCATTCAGAAACTACAGCAGTTTCTATTGGTTATTTTGTACACTATTCAAATAGTTTTCACTGGCTGAATATTCCAAAAATTAAGATAATACAAAATAAATCAATATATTATAAAAACATAATTAATGATTTGTTAAATATTAAAAAAGTCCACTTAACCTGGGGAAGCTAAGCGGACTAGTACGGGGTATCATCTTTTTTATTTTTATTGCACTTTCTCTTTGGAGCAAAAAAAATATATCACCATGCTTTGATTTACAACGTATAGAGAATGCACAGGAACTGTTTTTACTCGTCTACTTTGGGTTATTTTTCTTTTTAAGGTATGGCAACTTTGATTTAAACATTACTTCATTTTTTGTCACCCTGAACTCTTTTTTTGTTCCAGGATGAATAAAAGTATTTTCATCATTTAGACCAATCACCTTTTCATTAATCACTATTTGAGGCAAAGGTACACATACAGGTTTTGTTCCGTATTCATTGAAAATCTTTTCAAACACCCGCTTTACCACTATCTTCATACCACAACGACTTATAGCTTTTACTTCTTTTAATATAAAAATTTTAGACATTTCCAATAACTCTTTTTATTTTTTTCCAAAGAATTATAGAAGTGCCATCTTTCTGTGTTGTAAATTTTTTATATAAATTTGTGATCAAAAAAAATCTAGTGGCGGCAATTAATCTTAAACCACTACGAATAGGGGAAGCCGCCATAAGGTACCCTGATATTGCTTACACAGAACATTTCTCAGGGCATTAAAAAAACCCACTATTTAGTGAGCTCTTAAATTCAATTCTTTGGCTTCCGTATATACACTTCAGCCTGATCTGTGGCATCGCACAACTTCATATCTTTGGATAGTCAAACCCCAGTATTTGGCCACATCCCATCAACAGGGATTCTTTACCAACAGCCACCATCAAGTGAGCAGATTGCTAAGGCAAATAAAGTTGCCAAGGTTAAGGCGGTTTTAAAAGAGTTTGCTGCTATTTCTTTAATTGGCATCACCGTTGTTTCAACCCTATTTACAGTTCGCAGCTGTTCAGATGATGCAGATCGTCAAACTGTGCAGGTAGTTAAGTTTCAGATGGAGGTGGGGAAATGAATGGTGCACATGAATATGCAGGTTTATTTAAATCTGCTCAGTATGGGAATCTCTACCTTCTTTCTCATCACCATGCTCGTGGACAAACATTCCAAATATTTGTCGTTCCTGAAGGTTTTCAGATTAAACCCGGGGAATTAATGCGCCACATGGTTGTATTGAGGTTTATGGAATTCTTGGTGGTCACCCTGGTTGGACTGAATTTTATGGTTGGATTCATAAAGGCCCTTGGCAGCAAGATTTCTACAAACTTATAGCTGAGCGCAGAGCTGAAATAGAAAAGCTTGAGCAAGAAAAAGCAGAAGTTTGAGCTAAAAGGGAGAAAGAGGAAAGAGTTGCAATGCCATTAGCAACTTATGGAGACCTATCATGAACGCTCAAACTAAACCTGAATTGTTCGCTCCTTGTTTTCCGCTGCTGAATATTGACCTAGTGAAAATTGAACTGGCTCGACTTGATGTTCTGGTTGATCAGGTGGCTGCTGACCTTGTGGGCTTATCGAATGCTGACACCACATCAACAGTAAATACGCATTGGATTACTTTTATGAAGATGCCAGATATAGAAAATTGTATAGAGGTGAATCAATGACAGCAATGGCAAACATGGGTAACTTTATTGTTGCCCTACCACCTTCAGACATTTGGTTGACAGATGATCAGGCGGCAGAATTTTTAAGTTATGAAAAAAGGATATTTCAAAGCATCTATTATTTGCTTAAAAGGATTCCCAAAACCAAAGTATGTTACAGAAACTGTAAAAGGCCGAAGATGGAACTTGAAACAATTATCTGACTGGCTAAATGAAAGGCCGGAAGATTTGAAAAAAGCAGTAGGCAGACCCCGAAAAATATAGCGGGTTTTTTCTTGTCTAAAAAATGGATTACGCCAATATTACGCCAAAGCATATATAGGTTATTGATTTTATAATAAGTTGTGGTGCGCTCAGCGCGCACAATAATCGCTTGATAACATATTGATTTAAAAACATTTAATTTTAAATATTTTTAAATATACCGTATTAAATACCGTTAAAAACTACTCGATCTATTTGATCAATATAATTAAACAATTAAATTATTTTATTAAAATATTAGCCCGATCATAAAGTTCGATTTTAATTCCAGTAAACTTAGGTAACACCAATTGAAATAAGATACTAACTTACTGATTAAAAATAGATTTTATTGAATAAAAAATACATTTCCCTCTTTTTAACCCAATCAGATTTGAAGCTGCATAATAATTATATTAAAAAATTAACATAAGAAAATTAAACTCACTAAAAACCAAACAACCAGTTGATAGAAATAAAATATATTTATAGAATACGAGTGAATAACCATGAAAACTTAAATTTTCATCTATTACAGTACTGATGACAAAATTCATCGAACCATAAAATAATTTTATTAAATTATATTAACTTACAATTTTTAGGCAGCAGAAAATGAATCAAACCTCAGCCGCACCTTCATATACACTCGGTTGGGTATTTTTGCTGACGCTACTGACTGCGTTCAGCGCCTTATCAACAGATATGTATTTGCCCGCCTTGCCCATCATGGCAGATGAATATCACGTTAGCACACAAACCATTGCAAATACGCTCGGTGCCTATTTCTTAGGACTGGCTGGCGGACAGGTAATCTATGGTCCGCTCAGTGACCGTTATGGACGAAAACCTCCACTGTATTTAGGTTTATTTATTTATATTGCTGCCAGTTTCTGCTGTGCAATAGCACCCAATGACACTATTCTGCTAATTTGTCGTGTGTTTCAGGCTTTAGGCGGCTGTGCAGGCGTTGTGATCGCACGGGCGGCTATTCGTGACCGGCTGAATATGGAAGAATCAGCAAAAGTTTTTTCAACCATGTTATTAGCATTAGGCTTAGCACCAATCTTGGCACCCATTTTAGGTGCTTTATTAATTCAGTATTTCCATTGGTCCAGTATTTTTTATTTGCTCACTGCAATTGGCCTAGTTACTTTAATTTTGGTACATCTTTTTTTTCACGAAACACTTGCTCCGTCAAACCGCATAAATATCTCAGCCAAAGAGATTGCACGCAACTACATTAAGTTATTTAAAGATCGATCTTTTGCATTACCCATGTGTGCCGGAGCCCTGCTATACGGGACACTGTATTGCTATATCAGCGCATCTTCCAACTTATTTATAGATTTCTTAAATGTACCAGAGCAATATTTTGCCTATTTGTTTGGAATGAATGCTTTGGGCTTAATGCTGTTTGCATTCTTAAATAAACGCTTAATCCGATATTATTCAGTGAGTCAGTTATTTTTATCTGGCGCACTGATTCAAATGACAGGCATTCTGATCGTCAGTTTTAGTGCTTGGGTATATACAGACTCCCCGTACCTGATATTGTCAGGGTTATTTTTACTGGTCAGCGGTATAGGATTTACAGGCCCTAATTCCATGGCGATCGTCATGCAGAATCAAGCAAAACAAGCGGGTCTTGCCAGTGCTTTAATGGGCAGCGTCCAGTTTTTCTGCGGCTTTGTCATGACGGTACTATTATCTTTACTGCCGTTCAATATTCTGCAAAACATGAGCATTATCATGTTCATTACCGCTTTACCGAGTGTTTATTTTTCACATCATCACTTGCGAGTTGTTCAAGTAAGAACGTGAATCGTAGAAATACTCCCCTTTTCCAGTCGAATATGAAAGCAGCATTGGCTGCTTTTTGACTCATCAAATTGTGAATAGCTGAAAATCATACCCTGTGTATGGATTGATCTTGGAATATTAAAACTTATAAAAATGAGCTGAACTAAATCAGGAAAAATATTCCAGGGAAATAACCCCAGATACTTGTCTTTTGATTTTTCTAAAAGTCATCGCTCAGATCCATAAAAATTTAAAACGTATAGTATCTCTATGCATTCAGGAAAACTTTCAAAATCATAATATGCATATTCACTTAAATATCATAATTATACTGATGCCTGTTCACATAGGATGATGCAACAACATTATATTTCGATGGTCAAACGCATATATATGAATTGTATTTTTGGAATGAGATAAACATCGATTGAAGATGTAATGATATTGACTGAAATGTACTGCTGTTGTTGATTGTATTTTATTCATTTTGAACAATGACAGCCTATAACGCTAACTTAAGGTTCGTTGGAGCTAAAATCTTTATAGAGCCAGGACAATATTGAATATTCGCTAATTTAAAATTGGAGTGTGTAATGGCTTCAAATTCTTTTGCTTTAATCCAAATAAAAAACCAGCGATTTTCATCGCTGGTTTAGCTGTCTTGCGTTGAGATTTATCTGAACTTATACATTTGCATTCTGTAAATTGAGTGCTTCAGTTTTCTTGTTCTTTTTCAGCAAACGAGTCAGCAAGAACATTGAAATTGCTGCCAAGAATGCAGGAATTGTCAATAAATTCACAATCTGCTCACCTGATAAACCAGAAACCATGAGCCAGCCAACTGCGCCAGAACCCACGAATGATCCCAAGCGGCCTGCCCCACCTGCCCAGCTCACGCCGGTTGAACGGCAATGTGTTGGATAATAGCTAGAACAGAACACATGGATGCCCACATGTGAACCACTGATCCCTGCACCGATACCAAATATACCCAGAACAATTAGCATGGTACTTAAGTTGGCTACGCCAGCACTCAGTGCCAATACGCAAATTGCCCCAACAATATAAGAGATTGTTAAAGTGCGGCTATGACCCAATTTATCCATGAAAAAGGCAATGATTAACGCACCTACAGTACCGCCAATTTGGAATGCTGAAGTGATCCATGACGCACTTTGCATATCAAAGCCTTCATTTTTCAGAATCGTTGGCATCCAGCTGGAGATCATATAAATGATGATTGAGCCCATGGTAAAAGCACACCAGAACAAGATAGTGCCTAGGAAATAATCTTTACTGAATAACTCACGTACACTGACATTTTGCTTTTCAGTTACAGAAGCCACCAGCTCAGGAATTGGTTGACCTTTTGGTGACATTTTTTGAATCACCGCATCAATTTTTTCTTTAGGGAATTTATTCAACACCATAAAGCGTAATGATTCAGGCATAAAGCAATACAGCAAAGGTAAAATCACTAATGGTGCAACTCCACCAATGATGAGAATTCCCTGCCATCCAATCATCTGAATGAGCTGACCTGCCAACAACCCGCCCATTGCTGCGCCAATGGTATAGCCACAGAACATCACGGTAACCAAAGTCGAGCGGCGTTTGGTTGGACAATATTCAGAGGTAATGGTCACTGCATTCGGCATCGCACCGCCCAAGCCTAAACCAGTCAGAAAACGTAATACAATTAATACAGTTAAGCTTGGAGAAAAAGCAGAAATTAAAGTACCAATACTGAATATAATGACACTCCAGATGATAATTTTTTTACGGCCAAATTTATCTGCTAATGGCCCAAATATGAATGAACCCAGCATCAATCCAAATACGCCAGATAAAAATAGAGGTGCTAAATCGGCTGGAGTCAATGACCATTCGGCTATTAATGCAGGGGCAATAAATCCGACTGCTGCAATATCGAAACCGTCTAATGCCGCCACAAAAAAGCACAGTAAAATGATTACTTTTTGCAGTCCTGAAACGGGAATGCCATCAATAAATTGTTGAACGTCCATTCGTTCTGTTGTGTGCTGAGTCATCCTGAATCTCACTTAATTTTAGATTTTGTTATAACTGAACTCACATCCTTGTTATTCAGTAACCATGGTTTAAAGCTGCTTTAAAGAAAACTGATTTTCTTTAAAACGTATGAAGGTTTATCTGTTACAACTGCTGCGCCGCGGTCTTTAACAATTGTTCGCGCTCTTCAGTGCTGTAACCAAGCTCATTTAAAATATCCAGCGTATCGACTGCAACCGAATTGACCGGATTACATTGCAAAATTTTAGTTTTGCTGAATTTTGGTGCTGGACTTGGCTGTAAAATATCATTGACCACCGCATAGGTACCACGTGCTTGGTTGTGCGGATGGTTTGGTGCCTCCGACAAACTCAATACAGGTGAAAAACATGCATCTGTTCCTTCAAATATTTCACACCATTCATCGCGCGATTTACTCAGAAAAATCTCGGTTAAACGCTGTTTCAGCTGCGGCCATTTTTTCTGGTTCCATTGCTGCTGAAACTCAGAATCATTGCTTAAATTTAACTTTTCCAAAAACAGCGCATAAAATTGCGGTTCCATTGGACCAATAGAAATATATTTGTCATCCAAACACTTATAGCTATCATAGAAATGCGCTCCACCATCACCATTATTGGTTCCAGCTTCATCATTCCATAAGCCAGAAGATCTCCAGCCCTGAATCAACGCTGTCAGCAAGGCTGAACCGTCTGTAATTGCAGCATCTACGACTTGACCTTCACCTGTCTGCTTTGCATGTAAAGCTGCAGCCAACACCCCTGAAAACAGCAGCATGCCGCCCCCGCCAAAATCACCAATTAAACCAGGTGTTGGCGTCGGTTGACCATGAGCACGCGCAGTTGAGTGCAAGGCGCCAGTCAGTGAAATATAATTAATGTCATGACCTGCAGCTTGAGATAAGGGTCCAGTTTGCCCCCACCCCGTTACACGGCCATACACCAGTGCAGGATTGCATTCTAAACAGATATCTGGACCTAGACCTAATGATTCCATAACGCCCGGTCGGAATCCTTCAATCAAAATATCTGCTTTTTCAATCAGCTTTAAAGCAATTCCTTTCGCCTCAGGTGCTTTCAAATTCAGGGCAATAGATTCACGTCCCCGTGCCAGCACATCAGCGTCTCTTGCTGTTAATGCAGCCATCCCACCTTTTGAAGGCTTCACCGGACGATCTATTCGGATCACCCGTGCGCCTTGATCAGCAAGCATCATTCCTGCAAAAGGTGCAGGTCCAAGACCTGCAAACTCAATTACAGTCAGGTGGGATAATGGCCCTGTACGCACCATTATGCAGCCACCTCATTATTTCCTTCTACCGCACGGCCCTGAACACCCTGAGTTTTGTGGCTCACAAGAAATTCTTCATTCAGCTGAATACCCAAGCCTGGACCTTCATTTGGATAGCACATACCATTTTCGAATTTAGGAATGTTGAGTGCAATATCAGTACCTGCCGCAATATTTTTACTTTCCATCGTGCCATGAATCAATAACGGCCCAATAGATTCATTCAGACCTTGAGATGCCCATTCATTTGCAACCCAAAGATGTGCTGCCGGGCTATGTTCCAAACCGGAACCGATCATACAACCACAGTGAACTGGCAAACCAGCTAAACGTGCCATAGTCAGCCAGCGCTGTGCTTTCACCAAACCACCTACTTTTTGCAGTTTGATAAATAAACCATCAGCTGCGCGGCGGTCAATGATTTCTTTAAGATTGTGAAGTTCTTGAGCAGATTCGTCAGCATAAATTGGGGTCTTCACCTGAGCACGCAAACGCGCCATACCTTCAATATCCCAATGCGCAAGCGGCTGTTCAATCAGATCCAAACCAGCTGAATCAATGCGTCGAATCACGTGCAGTGCTTTTTCATAGCTCCAGAAACCGTTAGCATCAATGGTTAATACGGCATCCTGACCTACTGTGTCACGAACTGCATGCACCATATCAATATCATCTTGCAGCGTACCATGACCGATTTTCATCTTGAACAATTCAAAGCCCAACGCTTTAGCTTTTTGTGCTTCAGCAGCTACATCTTCAGGCTTACCTGCAGAAAGCACCCAGCCTTGACGTGAACCTTCTGAGGTACGTCCGCCTAGCAAATCATATACTGGTACGCCATACAACTTGCCTTTCAGGTCGTGAAGCGCGAAATCTACAGTCGCTTTTGCCTGATTATTGTCACGTACCAGCAAATCCATTTTTGCCACAATTTTTTCAATATTGCGTGGATCTTCACCAATCAAAATACGTGGCGCAATCACGCGCGTGATCATGGCAATAATTGATTCCTGCAATTCACCGCGATACCAAGAAGATGTATCTCCTGAATCTGAAATACCCACTGTTCCATCATCACATGTGATTTTTAACACAACGCTATCGATAGAGGTAATACGCGTGTTCGGCATAATAACTGGCTTTTTCAGTGGGGTAGATACTGGAAAACATTCTACTTTTACAATCTTTGGCATACTTCAATCCCTTCCGTTGTTCTTGCTTGTTTTAGCTTTTTGATCAAGCGCCGCTCAAATCTATGAGCTAAAACTGCGTCCTGATATCACTGTAAATTTTTTGATTCCATATAGATTCTCAGCTTTGGCAAACCTGATTTTTGTTGCCTCTGCTACACACCCTCTCGAAATTTTATTTCCATTCATCTACCAAAATAAGTATTCCGAGCGGTGTTTCAGTAATGTAAATACGAATTTTAAAAATGTCAACCAACAAGTTGGTTGATAAATTAAATAAATCAACCAACCTGTCGGTTGACAAATAATTTTTATTTGTTAAAACTAGCTTTCATAGGAACTGGTCATAAATTTAGGCAAAGCAAAATTGCCCATGATCAAAAATATTTATTAGATGAGAAACAAAAAGGACTGAACATGATTTACGGATATCGCTCTCCATGGATGACAGAAGAACTTGAGCAATTACGCGTGACAGCACGCCGCTTCTTTGAACAGGAAGTTGCACCCAAAGCGGAAAAATTCCGCAAACAGCATTATATTGACCGCGATGTATGGGAAAAAGCTGGCGAGTTAGGCTTGCTCTGCATGAGCGTTCCAGAAGAATATGGCGGTCTCGGTGCTTCATTTGCACATGAAGTGATCATGATGGAAGAACAGGCGCGAATATGCGATACCACATTTGGCTTTATTCCTGGTTCTTTAAACAGTCCTGGATTTTTTCTGGGCACCGCCACACATGAACAGCTGTTGAAATGGATGCCGGGTATCGCCAGCGGCAAAAAAATGATTGCTGTTGCGATTACTGAGCCAGATGCCGGTACAGACGTGAAAGCGCTGCGTACCACTGCGCGCCGTGAAGGTGATGAATATGTACTGAATGGATCAAAAACATTCTGTACCCTGGGCGATCAGGCAGATTATGTATTGGTGGCTGCGCGTACAGGCGATTCAGGTTCAGGCGCCAAAGGTATTTCATTATTCTTGGTTGAAAAAGATAAATGTCCAGGTTTTAAAGTAAACAATATTATTGATAAGATCGGTCAAAATGCACTGAATACCGCTGAAATTTTCTTGGATGATGCACGTATTCCAGCTGAAAACCTGATTGGCGGTGAAGAAGGCAAAGGCTTTTTCCAGTTAATGGATGTGTTTACCCGTGAACGCTTATCTATTGGTATTGTCGGTATTGCCTGCGCTGAACGCGCAATTGAAATGACGGTTGAACATGCGAAAAACCGCAAAATGCTCGGTAAAACCCTGTGGGATTTCCAAAATACCAAATTTGAACTGGCTGAATGCTTGACTGAAGCACGTGTTGGACGTGTCTTTATTGACACCATTATTAAAGATTTGGTGGATGGTAAAGAGCTACAGCCAAACGATGCCATGATGGCAAAATGGTGGGGTTCAGAAAAGCAATGTTCGATCATTGACCGCTGCCTGCAGTTATTTGGCGGCTATGGTTACTGTACTGAATACCCAATCGCACAATTGTTTATGGATGCACGTGTCGCGAAAATTTACGGCGGTTCAAATGAGACCTTAAAAGACGTGATCGCACGTTCAATGTAAAATTTCAGCTTTGTTCATAAAAAAAGAGGCTTTCATGGCCTCTTTTTTATTGTCATTATCTTAGGCTAAAGGTCAGCCCATTCAGCACCAATATTGCAGCAGAAATTTTATATCAATAGCCATGACAGTATATGGATTAAACTTAAACCTGTTTATTGAATTGCTTGAACAGCATTTCGGACATAAAAAAGCCCAAAATGATTTTGGGCTTAAAATGCTAATCTAAGTTATATAAACGGAATGGATTCATCTCACCGCTTAGGCACGGATCCCATCAATAAATGTATCCATAAACGCATCTGCAATTTCAGATACATTGAGTTCATGATCCTCTTTATACCAGCGTGGCACCCAGTTCAAAGCACCAAACAACATGGCCGAGAACATGCCCGGAGAGCATGGCTTAATTTTACCATCAGCAATGCCCTCTTGAATCAATTCACGTACGGTTAAATCCAGACGGCGCTGAAACGATTTAATCTGCTGTCCAGAACCGATATCCAGCGGTCGAGCACCGACAAGCACCAGACAGCGCCCAAATACGTTATTTTGTGCGACTGCAAGCAAACGGGAAAATTTACGCAAACGCACGAATACACAAACATCTTTATCTTTCATCTCTTCAATAATCTCATCCAAATCTTTGAATGAGAGCTGAAGGCAATCGTAAAGTATGCTTTCTTTATTTGAAATATAATGATAGAGCGTCGCCTTATGGATGCCCACATGCTCTGCAATTAAATCTAAAGATGTTGCTTCATAACCCAAAGTTGAAAACAGTTCTGCTGCCGTCATCAGAATCAATAAGCGCTTATCTTCATGACGCGCATCTGTACTTGGGCGACGTTTACGCGGTTGGCGGGTTTTCGTAAGTACACCATGACTACTCAAATCTTTAGACGTTTCAATCTGTTTTGTATCTACTTCGGACATTTAGAAATCCTAAAAAATAAAATCCATGGTTCAATATGTGCAAAAAAAATTGCTTACTAAGCTATTTGAGAGCAATCTAGCCTGTAGACCAACATAAGTGCCTTTAAATAAAATATGAATTTTCAAATATAAATTATATCAGCAGGTTAAAGAATATTATCAACCAACTATTTGGCAGTATTATAAATAAATTATATTATTTTTAATAGTGCTTATTTTATAAGCGAAAGAAAGCTTAATCCAGCTAAAAACAATAATCCGCCTAAACGGATTATTGTTGCAATTTAATTAACAATTTTTAGATTTTAGGCAGCATACAAGATGCCATTTTCGAGCAGCTGTTCAATACGCTGATTGTCCCATCCCATTTCATTTAAAATTTCACGTGTGTGCTCACCTAATTTAGGTGCACGCGTACGAACTTCGCCTGGCGTTAACGACATTTTCACGGGAATGCCAGGTACAGCTGTTGGGGTTGCCGTGCCTGGATGATCAACTAGCGGTAACATATTGCGCGCAGCGAAATGTTCATCCTTGAAGATCTCTTCACCGGTATAAATTGGGCTAAATGGAACACGTCCACCAAAGAGTTCTTTTAATTCCAGTTTGGTCTTCTGTACCGTGTACTTTTCAATGGTCGCATTCAGTTCCAGATGATTTGCCCAGCGCGTACCTTCATTTAAGTATTTAGGTTCATCTTTCAATTCTGGACAGCCGAGTAAATCACAGAGCAAATGGAACTGTGGATCATGTGGCGCAGCAATAGCAATAACGCCATCTTTTACTTTAATAGTACCAAATGGCGCCAGACCCGGAATGCCGTTGCCAACCGGTTTAGCCGACACGCCTAAATATGAAAATTGGCTCACCACAATTTCTGAAAGTGCGAGAATACTGTCGGTCATTGCAACATCTACATATTGGCCCAGACCTGTATTTTTCGCATGCAGCAACGCTGATACTGTACCAAAGGCAGCAAACAAGCCAGATACTGTATCACCTGCACCACCGCCGACTTTTACCGGATGCTGTTCATCCTGACCGGTCACGCCCATCCAGCCGCCCATTGCCTGTGCAACAATGTCAAATGCTGGCCAGTTTTTATACGGGCTTTCACCACCTACGCGGTCACCAAAACCACGGATTGAGGTATAGACCAAACGTGGGTTAATTTCTTTCAACTGTTCATAGCCAAGTCCCATTTTTTCAAGAACGCCGGCACGGTAGTTTTCCACCAGACCATCCGCATTTTTGACCAGTTCAATCAGCGCTTCACGGCCTAATTCGGTTTTCAGGTTCAGTGAAATTGAACGCTTATTACGGTTACAGGATTGAAATAAACCGCCAAAAAAACGGTCCTTATCATCTGGGCGGAATGGTCCCATTTTACGGAAAAAATCGCCTTCTAAAGGTTCAACTTTAATGACATCAGCGCCATGATCCGCCAGCATTTGTGAACAGAATGGACCTGCCAGGGCATGAGTTAAGTCCAGAATACGTAGCCCTTTTAAAGAACCCTGATTGTTATTTTGCATAAACACTCCATTGTTTTATTTCAACCAACCAGTTGGTTATTTAAATCATTATGTGTGAAATAATGAAAGCTGTAAAACGTTTTTAACAGCTTTCATACCAAAGTTTAAAGTTGAACAAATTTGAACGAGGAATTCGCTTTAAACCGCATCTTTCGCTTTAGTTTGTACCGTCACCCAATGCGTGCGGGTAAATTCTTCAATAATCCAGCGACCATTGAAACGACCTAAACCAGAATTTTTCTCACCGCCAAACGGCGCATGTGACTGATCATCCACGGTAATATCATTAATATGGGTCATGCCTGCTTCTATGCCTAACGCAAAATTTACACCACGTTCATGATTGGTGGTGCATACAGCACTGGAGAGACCATATTCGGTGTCATTTGCAAGTTCCAGAGCATGCGCTTCATCACGTGCTTTAATCACCGGCAAAACTGGACCAAAACTTTCTTCTTTCGCTAAAGCTGATTGCGGATCAACATCAATAAAGACATGCGGTGGAATCACCTGACCTTGAGTCTCGCCACCAATAATCATTTTAGCGCCAGAAGCTTTTGCTTCTGCAATAATACGTTGGATGTTTTTGACCTGACTTTGATTGATAATTGGACCAATTAAAGTTCCCATCTCGTTCGGGTCACCGATAACTAATGTTTTAACCTTTTGTTCCAGTAAAGAGATGAAGTCATCATATACTTTTGCATCAACAATCACGCGGTTGGTGCTCATGCAGATTTGCCCCTGATGCATGAAACGGCCCATGACCGTCAGCTCTACAGCCAAGGCTAAATCGGCATCATCTAAAACCACCATCGGTGCATTGCCCCCGAGTTCAAGCGCAATACGCTTAATATACTTGCCACCGACTGCAAGCTGACCGACTCGTTTGCCAATTTCTGTAGAACCGGTAAATGAAATCAGGCTTGGCACAGCATGTTCAACAAAATAGTCACCTATTTCACTGCCGGCACCGACCACGACATTGAGGACACCTGCAGGAAAACCCGCTTCTTCAAAGATTTTTGCCAGTAAAGTACCGCCTGTTACGGGCGTATCGCTTGCTGGTTTAAGCACCACGGTATTGCCCAAAGCAATAGCGGTAATGATTGAACGCATGCTGAGATGAAATGGAAAATTCCATGGACTGATCACGCCGATCACGCCTAAAGCTTTGCGGTAAATACGGCTCTGCTGATGCGGAACGCTGGTTGGCAGAATTTCACCATGGATACGCAGTGGAAAGGTTTTGGCTTCCGCAGTAATACCTTGAGCTGCACCCAGTTCAATGCTGGCTTTTAAACGTGTACTGCCCGACTCCTGAATCAGCCAGTCAATAATCTCTTCACCACGTGTTTTCAACACCTCTTCCAAACGCTGAATCAGTGCAATACGCTCGGCAGGCAAGGTTTTTTCCCATTGAGGCTGCGCTTTTTTTGCTGCTGCATAGGCTGCGTCCACATCTGCAATACTTGCCAGCTGAAACTGATGAATGAGCTGCTGATTATAGGGATTGAAATTTTCAGTTGTGCGGGATGATGAACCCGGCTGCCACTTGCCATCAATATACTGCTGATTTAACTGATCCTGATTGAGCACATTCATGTAAACAACTCCCTGTTTCTTGTTTTGTGTTTATTGCCAGTGATAACTGACAATAAACATACGGCATATTTTTAAAAAATACAACCAACTATTCGGTTGATATTTTAATTTAAAAAAAATCTAATTCTGTATCATCCAGTCATTAGAATTTGTAGGTGTAGTTGGTATAGAAACGATGTTCATCCAATTTGATGCCAGCACCTTCAAAGTCGGTTTTAATCAGCATATATTGAAAGCCCAAGCCCTTGAAACGGCCCTCTTTAATCCCGTAATTCAAGACCAGGTTGAACTCGCTTTCTTTGACATCATCAATGGCCGGATTTTTAATATGATCCGCCATAATATAACGGGTCATCATATTTAAACCATTAATGCCGATATCTGAAAAATCATAGTCGTAGCGGAATTGAACCGAACGTTCCTGCGCTTTATAAAAACTGATGCTACCCCACTGGGTTAAATACGGTGCAGGTGTCCAGCCGCTGAGCAAAGGAAATGCCGTATCGCCAGACATTTGCTGATAGCCCAGACCGAACTTATGCGGACCGTAATGCAGCATGGTCATGAAATTATAGGCTTGGTTATCAATTTTGCCCTGTAAGCTGTCGCCAGAATCTTGGGTATCGTAAATACCGGCATTTGTCGTCAGCTTCAATTGATCTGAAAATTTATGTTGATGCTTTAGTCCGATATAGTGCTGATCATAAATGTCTTCTAAGCCACCATAAAAATAGGAAACATCCAGACTTGGAGCCAATTTATAATCGATACCGAATACGTTTAAGCCATCGGAAACCTGACCGGTTTTATTCACGTCCAGTGTCAGTTTGGCATAGTCTTCTTTATCACGCGCCAAAACACGGTTAATACGTCCAGCCGTAATTCGGGTATTTTGAATATCGTTGGATTCCAGCATGATCCCTTTAAAAGTCGTCGGTAAGTTTCGGCTGTAATCGATATGCACAACCGGTAGCTTCGGCATCAACTGACCATATCGAATTTCAGTATTCGCTATTTTGGCTTTTAGCGTTAATCCTAATTGAGTCTGAGCTTGCTCCTGTTCGCCTGTAACCGGATTATTTGGCATGGTTCCATCACGTACCAGTTCATTGTCATTTTTCATCAAGCGCTCGGCATGCATAACCGTCCCATCCAGACCAAAAGCAACGGGACCAATCGGTTCCGCATAGCCTGATTTAATACTTAGCGATGCACTTTGAGACCAATGTTCAAATTCCGGAACAGGTTGGGTGTCCGGTATGCGATGCATATAAAAATTGCGAAAGTCCGCTTGAACCTGCGCATCTTTGACTACATCTGCTTGAGCAGCGCCCGCTGAACACACCAAGCACCCCAAAGTAAGTAATTTTAATTTCATATCAGCAATCCTCTTTGCTTTCTTTCCAACTTTCCGTAGCTGCAATGGAGTTTCCCTCGTTCTTCTCGTTCAGAATACTTGAGAGCTTTTAGACTCATCTCCATTGCCTTGTTGATTGTGCATTCTTCATATCCATGAAAAATGTTTCCGCCTTCCTGCGGAAATACTTCTTACCCTTGTTTCAATCCTATGAATACAAAGCGGATGAGAAGCTAAACAACATCCCTGTCGTAAAGCCCACCTTTTAATATGCGGTGATCAGATCATGCAGTTCTGTTCAACACGCCTATAATTCCTGTTTAGCCGATTTATCTTTAAAGCCAGGCTTCATGCCTCAGCAGACTCAACGGCGGTCTTTTTGAATCTCACTGATTTTTATAATCAACTGCATCATTTGACTGAACCTATGCAGGTTTCCTTTTCCGGTGCCTACAATGCAAGGGCCGCAAATACCGTAAGTGATCATGAATGCAAGAATTTCAAATCCCTCAAAGGCAGTGGAAATATAGCGTCAAGCACTTCGACAATGCTCAATACTTTAGTCGGATCACTTTTTGTTCATCAGGTCGCCACACTATACAGCCACATCATCCATTTTCTGTGCCAACTAGAAAGTTTGCCATTTATCAAACTTTATACATCCACTGCCTGTTAGGTTTGAGACCTCAAGATTTATTTCAAAAAACTATCTTTCTGATTAGCTTACATTCACAGTTATGCCAGTCAGCCCAGTAATATCCGCACGCATGACATCCCCTTTCACCACAGCACCTACACCTTCTGGCGTGCCGGTAAAGATTAAATCGCCCTGCTTCAGTTCAAATAAAGTCGAAAGATTGGCAATGGTTTCTGCAATATTCCAAATTAAATGATTCACATCGCTACGCTGTTTAGTTTCACCATTGACTGTTAAATGGATTTCTCCTGTATTCAGCTCACCTGTTTGACTTTTAGTGTGGATCAACCCTACTGGCGCCGAGTAATCAAATGCTTTACCCACTTCCCATGGACGACCTTTTTCACGCTGCGCCATTTGTAAATCTCGGCGGGTCATGTCTAGACCTACTGCATAACCGTAAATATAGTCGGCAGCATCTTCCACTGAAATATTTTTCCCGTCTTTGCCAATCGCTACGACCAGCTCGATTTCATAATGGTAATTTGAGGTCATCTCTGGATAAGGAATTGAAATTTCTTCACCTGCAGGCACCGGCACAATTGACTGCGGGTCATTGGGTTTACAGAAGAAAAATGGCGGTTCACGGTCTGGATCGAAACCCATTTCACGCGCATGTGCTGCATAGTTACGGCCAACACAATAAACACGGCGTACCGGGAATAGATCTTGGCTATCTTGGACTGCAAGACCGACAATTGGCATTGGGTTAAATACAAAACTCATGTTCTTTCCTTAATTTAAAATTCGATAGTCTATTTAAATAGCGTCAGGTTGATTGCCGGGCGCTGCTTTCTGAAATGCCGGCAAAGCCATACATGCATCATAAACACGCTGAATATGTGGATATTTGCTCATGTCCACCTGAAAGCGTTTTGATGAATCCACCTGTGGAATTAAGTAAGCGTCGGCTAATGTCGGGGTATTGCCATAACAAAAATCACCACGCTCCAGATCTGCTGCAAGCAGACTTTCCAGCGCACTAAAGCCTTCATCAATCCAGTGCTGGCACCAGTTTTGTACTTGCTCATCATTCAGCGATAAGGTATTGCGTAGATATTCCAAAATCCTTTTATTATTAATGGGATGAATATCACAGCCGATCAGCGCGGCATAACCGCGCACTTTCGCACGGGCAAAAGGCTCAGTCGGTAATAGCGGATGTTCAGGATGGGTTTCCTCTAACCATTCAATAATGGCCGGACTTTGAATCAGCTGCTGATCATTGACCGCCAGCACCGGCACAAAACCCTGCGGATTGATGGCTTTAAAAGCTGCTTGATGATGCTCATTTTTCATCAGTGAGACAGGCAGCAATTCATAAGAAATCTGCTTTAAGTTCAGTACAATACGGGTACGATGTGATGTCCCGCTGCGGAAAAACCCATACATTTTCATGCTGCTGTCCCTGAATAGTGCTTAGCGGCGTCCAGACAGTTATCGACATTCCAGCTATAGAGCCAGGCCATCGCTTCATAAAAGCCTTCACTGCTGCGACCGCGCCATAAATCATTGCGAACCATGCGCTGTACGCCTTTGGCATGGTAAAGCTTGCCCATTTCACGTGACGACAGAACGATGCGTGCAGTACGGGCCACTCGCGCACGCTGATAGATTTCAAATGCTTCAACAATATTGTTATTGGTGATCCGCAGTGCTTCTCCCAAGGTCACTGCATCTTCCATCGCCATACATGCACCCTGCGCCATATACTGGGTGGTTGGATGAGCAGCATCGCCAAGCAGTGTCACACGGCCATAAGTCCACTGATCAATTGGTTCACGGTCAGCAGTTGCCCAGCGGCGCCATGATTGTGGCAATTCAATCAACTGACGGGCTTTTGGACAGATGCCTTCAAAGTAAGACAGCACTTCTTCTTTAGAGCCATCTTTAACGCCCCATTCTTCCTGTTCGCGGCTGTGGAAAGTCACCACGACGTTATATTCTTCACCACCACGCAGTGGATAGTGCACTAAATGGCAATTCGGTCCGACCCAAATGCTGGCCGCGTTCCATTGTAAATCTTCAGGAAATTCCGCTTTTGGTACCACGGCGCGGTATACCACATGGCCCGTCACCAAGGCTGGATCACCGACATATTTTTCACGCACTACCGATTTCACGCCATCAGCGCCAATCAGTGCCTGACCGGTGTAACTATTTCCCTTATGGTCAGTAATGGTTACGCTGTCCTGATCCTGCTCGACATTGACGATACGGCAATCAGTGATGATCTCGATATCACCCACTTCCTGCGCACCTTCAACTAAAGAGCCATGAATGTCGGCACGGTGAATCACGGCATAGGGATTACCAAAACGCTGAATAAACTTTTCATCAGTTTCAATTCGACCCACCTGATACTCATCAATGGCATCATGCATGACCATATAATCGGTATAGACTGCACGGGCACGGGCACGATCACCGATGCCTAATGCATCAAAAGCATTAAAAGCATTCGGCCCCAGCTGGATACCTGCGCCAATTTCACCAATTTCCGGTGCCTGTTCAAAAATCTGAATTTTAAAACCACGCTTAGCCAAAGCGAGTGCAGCTGCAAAGCCACCAATACCGCCTCCGGTAACTAAAATCGGCATATTCTGATTTGACATGTTTTTCTTCCTTAAAAACTAGACGCTGCGTGGACGGGTTGAATACAAACCGAGTTTCTTCTGCAGCGGCGCTTCATCTGCAACAAATACATAGGCTGGCTGTTCACTGCGATTGATTAAATCAATCTGGGCAAAACACGACGCACAAGCGGTGTCTGAACGTGCCAGATCAAAATGATCGCTATTGACTGTAATGCTGAGCTGACCCTCAATCACATGAAAAATTTGTGCAGCAGATCGACGCGTCAGCTGTACCGTTTCATTCGGCGCAACACGAATTGCGGAATAACCAATAATGTTCTGACAGTCCTGACCTGTCTCGGGATTGATAAAGCTAACTTGTGCAGGTGCCTGATGATTTGCATCTGCAGCCAAGGCATCCAGAACATTTTTGGTGTCTGTCCATGCATAACGTAACAGCGGAAAATTAGCGTTTTGCCTTACAAAATGTACCGTTGGCACCACGCCTTTGGCATAGTGATGCCCCAAATCTGTACCTTGAACCTGCTGCACATCGCCACCTTCCACATAGGAAGCTTCCATGTAATACACTAGTGGCAGATCAAGGACATCCAACCAGATCACTGGCTCATCCCCATCATGACCATGTTCATGCCACAACCCAGATGGGGTCAAAATCAGATCGCCATGTTCCATGATGCATTTCTGCCCTTCAACTGTGGTAAAGGCACCTTTACCCTCAACCACCAAACGTACTGCATTTGGCGTATGTCGGTGTGATGGTGCCCATTCATTTGGCAACAGCAGTTGCATACCCAGATAAATCGACGAGGTTGCTTTCATGTTTTCCAGGCCATGACCCGGATTGGCCAAAACCAGTACGCGGCGTTCTGCCTTTTCAATCGGCGTCAGTTCACCCGCTTCAAGCAGTAAAGGTTTGATGTCACGATAATGCCAGGCGGTTGCTTTAGTCAGCGGCACAGGTTGTTTAGGTGGCAATACATTGCGCAGGCTTGGCCATAGCGGTACTAAATTGGATTGGGTTAAATGATCAATATAGGTTTGAGGTAAATCTTCTAATCTCGCCAGTTGTTCCATCTGCTTAATCTCGTCCTGATTCGCTCAAATCGCTTTCATTCATTGAAAGCTATAAAAAAATTACTTGGACTCAATCTAACAATCAGAATGTCTTGAATACATAAGTGAAAATGAATAGGCTGTATTGATAAAATCAATACAGCACCCCCTCAATATGGATATTGACTCAAGACTGGTTCAAATTTTCTTTGAAATTTATAAACATAGAAGTGTTTCAAAGGCTGCAGATGCCTTGAACACTGGTCAATCGACACTCAGTATTGGCTTAAATAAATTGCGCGAACATTTTAATAATCCGCTTTTTGTACGCATTGGCAACCGTATGGAACCGACCGACCTGGCTCGGGATATTTATCCAATTGCGGTCGATTTTTTAAATAATCTGAAACTGATCAATCATTTTAATGTTGATTTTGATCCGCTGACCTCAAATTATGAGTTTACGATCAGCATGACCGATATCAGCCACCTGGTACTGCTGCCTAAACTGGTCAACTTTCTGCGTGAAAATGCCCCGAATATTCGCTTGAATATTGTGCCGATTGATACCGATACGCCGTTAAAAATGGCGGAAGGTGACATTGATTTGGCGATTGGTTTTATACCGCAGCTGGAAGCAGGTTTTTATCAGCAGACGCTTTTCAAGCAGGAATATACGGTCATTTGCAGTCCCGAACATCCGAGGCTAAGCAATACATCTTTGTCTCAGGAAGAATTTAACCAGGAACTGCATATCGATATTTTAGCGACTGGCGGGCATTATGTGATTGAGCATGAATTGCAAAGAATTGGGGTTAAACGCAATATTTTAATGAAATTGCCCAGCTATCTGGGGGTTGGGCTCATGATTAAATACACAGATGCAATCGCGACAATTCCGTTGTATCTGAGTCATTTTCTCACCTCCCGCGGTGACGTAAAAATTTTGACCCCGCCGTATTCATTTCCTCAATACAGCGTCAAGCAGCATTGGCATGCCCGACAACATAACAATCCTAATCTGCAATGGCTGAGAAAAATCTGTTTTGAACTTTTTTCTGAATTTGACAGCAAAGATTTAATTTAAGCGTCAAGGCAGGATTTTTTAATCCTAGGTTTTGTAATTGATCATTCCATATATCGTTGGTTTCGGCTTAAGAGTGCTTTCTTCTAGAATATCGAAAAGGTCCTAAGCCTAAGCAGGTTTAATCAAAGTGCTTTAACCCGCCACCTAATCTTTTAAATTATAGCTGGACAATGCTGTTCTTCATTTGCCTGGACTTGGGCTATGTTTCCTATCAACAATGAACCTACTTATTATTTAAATAACTTTTGTTGTTTCGCGTTTTTCCCTCAACTAATGTTAAAAAATCCCCAAGCTTGCTGCTTAGGGAGTTTATGGGATAAAAGACTTTAATTCTCAAACACTTTCGCTTGGTTAATCAGCTGTAGAAAAACAGAGCCATCCTGGATTTGATTAGCACTGAGTAAAGCCAGTTTCACTAGAAATAATTCACGCTTTTCCACTGGAATTGCATCAATACTTTCAGCCAAGTGGTCATATACTTTTTCTAAATCATCAATTGAGATTGTGCTCATGCTGCTGCTCCTTCTGCAACTTCAGTAAACTGTTGGAAAGTTTGCGTCAACGCATTTTCACGGTAGCTGATCCAACGGCCGTTAATATGGTGACCAGGACGAACAAGATAAATAGCACCCACATCTGCAAGTAAGCGGTTTTCAGCAAGATCAGCTGTAATTGCTAAAGTACGATCCGCACCCTCAACAGCTTGTGCATCTATTGCCAAAGCAATCAGTTGTACAGGTACACCCTTCGCTTTTAAGCTTGCAACTTCAGCAACTAATGTTTGTGACAATTGTCCTTTTTCAGTAATCGCAAGCACTGAGAATTTACCTGAGATCGCATCATATAAGAATGCACCATCAGCAAATTTGATGTTTGGAATTAATGCACCATTTTCAGTTTGCTCTGCCATTTGTGCATTGTCATCAAACTGGCTATTTAATGGTGAATGTGTGTAGGCATGCGGTCGTGAAGTACGCCAATGATAAAGCGGCCGTACAAATTCATGCTCTAAAGACAATGAAAGTACTGCATCACGAAGCAATGTAAAGCCTGATGTTGGTGGCGCCATGAAGCGTGTTGATTTACCTGCTTCTGCAATGATTTCACGCGCTGCACCGACACGGTCATAGGTATAGCTTTCAAGAAGTTTTTCAGTTGCCCAACCTTTTACAACCCCTGCCAATTTCCATGACAAATCTTGCGCATCCTGGAAACCTGTATTCGCGCCGCGTACACCAAAGATTGGTAGTAAGTGTGCAGAGTCGCCTACGAAAATAATGCGGTTGTGTACATAGTTATCAAGCGTTAAAGCACGCGCTGAATACACTGTGCTCCAGTCCATTTCCCATTCAAGGTGATCTTGACCAATCATTTTTAATTGATCTTGAACCGCTTTATGCAGGTTTTCAGGTTTTAATGCTTCTTCAGGTGTAATTGATGTATCTAATTGATAGTCAAAACGCCAAATGCTGTCTGGTTCACGGTGCATTAAAATCGTATTGCCCGGGTTCCAGTCTGGAGAGAAGTAAGCCAAACGCTCAGTTGGATAATCCAATTTGATACGGATATCTGCAATCACGAAACGACCTTCGTAGCTTGCACCTTCCATCCGAAGTTTCATACGTTCACGAATTGGTGAACGACCACCATCAGCTGCAACCACCCATTTAGAAATGTGTTTGTATTCGCCTTCAGGTGTTTGAATGGTTAAAGTCACTTGGTCATCTTTTTGAACGTGATCAACAACGTTGTTACCCCAACGTACTTCGATGTTGTCATTTTCTTTGATACTTTCAAGCAAGAAGTGCTCTAACCAGTTTTGTTGTAGGTTATTTAATGGAGCAAATTGGTCATTTTCATTGGTTGGTGATTCCATACGGAATGCCACCTGACCTTTGTAGATCGAGTTACCATGTGTCCAAGGCAATGCTTTAGACATGATTTTTTCAGCAGCGCCTGCAGCCTGTAAAATCTCCATAGAACGTTTGGTATAAACCAAAGCACGACTACCTTCAGACAGTTGTAATTCTGAAGACAGCAAAATGACCTTCACACCCTGTTTCGCCAACAGCAGCGCAGTGGTCATGCCAATTGGTCCGGCACCGACAATTGTTACCGTGTCTGCATCAGTGATGACAGGTTCTTGACTGTGAAAATGCGGAAACACCTGATAATCGTAATAAAGAGATTTTCGTGGCTGCGTTGCTGGAAAATGCATTTCGAACTCCTTGTCCTTATTATGCTAAAACGATATCAATCGTTTAATTAAAATCATGCACATGCAATTCAGTTAAACACTGAGATTGAATGTTTTCTTATCATCTTTTCATTTTCGCAATGATGCTGGCAGATCCTTTGCAGCCCGATGAACCTTCATAGCCCTTTTCTATGTTTGTCCTTTGGTCACAAAATCTGTAAGTGCCTGAGCAGTGGCTTTTAAAATACGGACTTTTTCATGTTCAAAATCCATCGGTAAATACGCCTCATTGCCCAGTGCTGCAATACAGAACTCAATGTCACCGTGAATATTAAAAACCGGGACACAAAACGAGTTCACACCTACCAACATATCGCCTGAAACAGTTGCTGCACCTTGAGCAACAATGCCCTGTTTCATGTCTAAAAATTCATTCCAGTTTGCCGGATAAACCTGCACACCCTGTTTCTGTTTGTCCCGCCATTCACGTTCAAGTAAAGGGCGAACCACGTTTTCTGGCATAAAGCTCGCAAATGCACGACCCGTTGCCGAATTGAGTAATGGCATGATTGAACCCACTCGGGTGATGACCGAAACCGGCTGATCAGGTTCAATAAACTGCACAATCAATGGCCCTTGCGAGGTCCAGCGACTGATTTGCAAGCCACAATGAATTTCACGATGCAAAGCCTGAATATAGGGCTGCGCTGCCTGTATCACATCGGTACGCTGAATACATTGCAAGCCCAGTCGCCATGCCTGATCACCCAATGCATAACGTCCGTCTTCAAGCTGCTTGGCATAATTCATGCGCACCAAACTCACCACATAGCGGTGCACTTTTGCCGGATGCATCGCCAAAGCCTCAGCCAGTTCCTTCAGCATCATGGGATTACGATGTGCAATTAAGGCATCAAGCACACCTAGACCCACTTCCAAGGATTGCACACCAGCTTGTGTTTTTTCTTCAGACATTAGTCGATAACTCTCATTTTTAATGGCGCCTATTCTACCCGAAGCCATCTGATTACCAAAAATCAAACCGCATGAGAGCATCGAGAAATCTCTATTCAATAATTTTAAATTTACGTAATACGTAATTTATTTATGTATTGCGTAATTTATGAAAATCAGTATGATGAGATTAATCCCAAAAATCAATAGGTCTTAGACTTCAGATTCATGATTTTTTATAAAAATATATAAGTTATTGTTTTTAATATTTTTATATTTAATTTACCTGCTGATTTTAAGCCGATTTGAAACAAAAATTGATATCAGGGTTTTATTCAACCCTGGTGGTTTTACATAAGGAACGTGGACATGACTCGCCAATTAAAATCGTTTATTGAGGTTGCTCAAGATTCAGATTTCCCCATTCAGAACTTGCCTTACGGCGTATTTAGTGAGACGGCTGAAGGCCCACGCCGTATTGGTGTGGCCTTGGGTGAATGGGTGGTTGATCTTGCAGCATTGGAAGCAAATAGCTATTTAGCCATTCAGTCGGGGGAACAGTATTTTAATCAGCCGACCTTGAACAAATTTATTGATTCAGGCAAAGCCAACTGGTCGAAAGTACGCGCAGAACTACAAAACTTGTTATCTGCAGACAATGCCGAATTACGTGATAACACTGCACTTCGTGAGCAGGTGTTCTTTAAGCAAGCAGAGGTAACATTGCACCTACCTGTTCATGTTCCTGGCTATACAGATTTCTATTCTTCTAAAGAACATGCAACAAACGTAGGTTGCATGTTCCGCGACCCTAAAAATGCACTTTTAGCAAACTGGTCAGAGCTTCCTGTAGGTTATAACGGCCGTGCAAGTTCTGTGATTGTCAGCGGTACTGACATTGTTCGCCCATCTGGTCAAATCAAACTTCCAACTGAAGATCGTCCTCAATTCTCAGCATGTCGTAAGCTCGACTTTGAATTAGAAACGGGCTTTATCATTGGTAAACCAAACACATTGGGCGAGCCAATTTCAATTGAAAATGCATGGGATCACATCTTCGGGATGGTGTTATTCAATGACTGGTCTGCTCGTGATTTACAACAATGGGAATACGTGCCACTCGGTCCATTCAACTCAAAAACATTCGCATCTTCAATTTCTCCATGGATCGTGACTTTAGAAGCACTTGCGCCATTTAAAATCAGCTCACCTGTTCAAGAACCACAGCCATTGGCTTACTTACGTGAAGACCATTCAGCAAACAGCTACGACATTCACCTGTCTGTAGAAATTCAAGCCGAGCAGGCTGAACAGGCTGACGTGATTTGTGAAACAAACTTCAAATACATGTACTGGTCGATGGCACAGCAACTTGTACACCACACCATTGCTGGCTGTAACGTACAAGTGGGTGACTTGATGGGCTCAGGTACCATTTCAGGTCCAACTCCAGATTCTTATGGGTCTTTACTCGAAATCAGCTGGAATGCGACTAAACCCTTAACTCTGAGCAATGGCGAACAACGTACCTTTATTCAGGATGGCGACACCGTGATCATGAAAGGTCACTGCGAAAAAAATGGTCTACGTATTGGTTTCGGTGAAGTGACAGGTAAGATTTTGCCTGCAGTGAAATTCGATTTCCAATAAGGTCATAGGACAGATCACATGCAACTGTATACCTATTTTCGTAGTTCAGCAGCGTACCGTGTACGCATTGCGCTGAATTTAAAAGGTTTAAATGCCGATTATATTCCTGTGCATTTGGTCAATAACGGCGGCGAACAACATAGCGATGCCTATAAAGCAGTGAATCCTTCTGAACTTGTACCGACATGGGTTGAAGATGAGTTTCAGCTGAGCCAGTCATTGAGCATTCTAGAATACTTAAATGAACAACATCCTGAGGTGGCTTTGCTCCCTCCTCAAGATACACAGCAACGTGCCTTGGTTCGTGCATTCAGCTTAACAATTGCTTGTGATATTCACCCATTGAACAACCTACGTGTTTTGCAATATCTCAGCGGCACTTTACAAGTGACTGATGAGCAAAAAACCACATGGTACAAACACTGGGTTGAAACAGGTTTTAAAACACTTGAAGCCCTACTTGCTCAATCGAATGGCAAGTTCTGCTTCGGTGAACAAGCAACCATTGCAGATTGTTGCTTAATTCCTCAATTTTACAACGCACTACGCTTCAATGTGGATTTATCTGCATATCCAAAAATCGAAGCCATTTATAACCACTGCAATACGCTTGAAGCATTTAAAAATGCTGCCCCAGAAGCACAGCAAGAAGCTGCATAATTTAAGATAAGGACATTCATATGGCGATACAAATCGAAAAAATTCACCACGTGGCTTACCGCTGTAAAGATGCCAAAGAAACGGTGGATTGGTACAAAAAGAACCTCAACATGGATTTCATCTTGGCCTTTGCTGAAGACTATGTACCTTCAACCAAAGCTTTTGACCCATACATGCATTTATTCCTGGATGCAGGTAATGGTAACGTTTTGGCATTCTTTGAGCTTCCAACACAACCTGAAATGGGCCGTGACGAAAACACGCCTAAATGGGTTCAGCACATTGCATTAAAAGTCAAAGACCGTGCTGCATTGATTGAAGCAAAAGAACATTTAGAAGCCAATGGTGTGAATGTTCTTGGTATTACCAATCACGGTATCTTCCACTCAATTTACTTCTTCGATCCTAATGGTCACCGCTTAGAGTTGGCGTATGACGACGAAAAAGCGCCAGCGAAAATCGCCATGATTACTGAAGAAATGAAATACGAAATGCTGGAAGAATGGTCGAAGACCAAACGTGCGCCACACCACACACACTTCCTTCATGCAGATGAGCTAGAAAATAATTCTGCTACTGCAAAAGTTGATCACTGATTTTTAAAGGATTAGAGACGTGAATAAATTGGTTGCAAGTGCTGCTGAAGCACTTGATGGCATCATAGCAGATGGACAAATCTTAGCCGTTGGTGGTTTTGGTCTTTGCGGTATTCCTGAAGCACTGATTGATGCATTAAAAGAAACAGGCGTTAAAAATCTAACCTGTATTTCCAACAATGCTGGTGTTGATGATTTTGGTTTGGGCAAATTACTCCAAACCAAGCAGATCAAAAAAATGATTTCATCCTATGTTGGTGAAAACAAAGAATTTGAACGCCAGTACTTAAATGGTGAGCTTGAAGTTGAACTTACTCCACAAGGCACGTTAGCCGAAAAATTACGTTCAGGTGGTGCTGGTATTCCTGCATTTTACACCCGTACAGGTGTCGGCACTTTAATTGCTGAGGGCAAAGAAGTGCGTGAATTTGATGGCAAAGAATACATTCTTGAACCATCACTGACTGCGGATGTTGCTTTGGTGAAAGCTTATAAAGCAGATAAGGCAGGCAATCTGGTATTCCGCAAAACTGCGCGTAACTTTAACCCTGAATGTGCTGTTGCAGGCAAATTCACGATAGTCGAAGTAGAACAAGTGGTTGAAATTGGCGATATTGATCCGGATGACATTCATTTGCCTGGCATCTATGTCAACCGCATAGTGGTGAATACTTCACCTGAAAAACGCATTGAACAAATGACTTTAAAAGCGGAGGCATAATCATGGCTTGGACTCGCAATGAAATGGCGCAGCGCGCTGCTTTGGAACTTGAAGACGGCTTCTATGTCAATTTGGGGATTGGCTTGCCGACTTTGGTTGCCAACTACATTCCAGAAAACATCAATGTTTGGCTGCAGTCTGAAAATGGCCTGCTGGGCATCGATGAATTCCCAACTGCGGAAACTGTAGATGCTGACTTGATTAATGCTGGCAAGCAAACCGTCACTGCCCGCAAAGGTGCAGCCTTCTTCTCTAGCTCGGAATCGTTTGCCATGATCCGCGGCGGCCACGTGAATATCGCTATTCTTGGCGCTATGGAAGTATCTTCAAGCGGCGATCTAGCGAACTGGATGATTCCAGGCAAGAAAGTCAAAGGTATGGGTGGCGCAATGGACTTGGTTGCTGGCGTTCAGAAAGTTGTGGTGCTTATGGAACACAATGCCAAAGACGGCAGCGCGAAAGTTGTTCCTCAATGCGCTCTGCCATTAACTGGCAAAGGTGTCGTCAATCGCGTGATTACCGATCTTGGCGTATTGGACATCACTGAGCGTGGAGTGGTATTGGTTGAATTAGCAAAAGATGTGACTCTTGAACAGATCAAAGCTGCTACAGGTGTTGAACTCATCACGGATGCGCTGGAAGCTGCTTAAGCTTCCCCCCTTACATATTCATCAAAGCAGCTTCGGCTGCTTTGATTGTATTTATACTGCTGAAATAACGAGAAATCGCATGAAAAAAATTGTCATTGCTGCTAGCCGTATTGCTATGGGCAACTTCCAAGGTAGCCTGTCCAGCTTAAGTGCACCTCAACTAGGTGCAGCTGCGGTGGTGACAGCCTAACTCAACATGTAAATATCTCATCTATCGATATTTAACATATCCGATGTTACCCAATTTAACCCAAGCGAAAAATCACAAGTTATGAATCTCAAATAGTTCGATCAATTAAATGCTCTACAAATGACGAATGCTTTCCTTCAAGACTTTCATCCAAATCAAAAGGAATCACCCTTAACCTAGAGTTACCATGTTTAAACTTCATGATTGGCAATGCTTGATCGAACTCACCCTTGCGTGCCGGATAAACCATCACAATTTCATGTTCAAGACCTAAATAATAAGCACTGTAAGCGAACATTTGCTGCACATCGCTATCTTTAATCCCAAATTTAGCTTTAGTATCTACTTGGTCAATTAACTTCCATTTGGTATCTAAAACTTTAATGTCATGACCTGATTTATGTTGCATGTAAATATCAGGTTTCAACTTAAACATTGATCGTCCATTTTGCTCACACATATAACGATCTTGTTTTTGTAATGAGACATTCCATTCAGGTAATAATCTTTGGATTTTACGACCTACATAAACCTCAAATAGCCTTTCCATAGGGAATAACAAACTTATTCCTCGTGCCACACCATGCGTAGAAACTGGCATATATTCGCCTAGAATAATCTCAGCCCAAGGTTTAATATCTTCATACAGAGTGAGCAATCGACCGGACTGCCACTGTCTAAAATCATTTTTGATATTCTGACTTCGCGGAATCTCGCCGGTCATTAAACGCAGTTCTTGAGCTAACTTCCAATTCGATGCATCTTTAGTTTTTTTACACACTACTTCAAGTGCTGTTCGTATTAAACGATTCTCTGCTCGATTAATTTCATAAACATCATGCTCGATTGGAAATATATGCCTTTTTGCAGGTGGCTGACGCATATATTGAGCATGCTGTAATTGCCCCCTTAAAAACTTTTGTTCCTCTTGCACACGATTATAGTCAAAGCGTAAACCACGTTGTATCAAGTTTTCAAAACACTTAAGAAATTGCTTGATGATCCATTCATGCAAAGGTTGTACAAATTTATTTAATGATGCTTCACCCGCTTCTCTATAATTGAGATCTAGTGCAGTACGAAGCATACGCTGTAAAAGAAGGCGTTCCTTTTTAATCACCTCTTCTACACTTTGCCCCTCACTAACCACAATATGCTTTGGCAAAATCTCAATGCGTGTTCCGCATTGAGTTTCGATAATACCCACATATTGATCAAGTTTAATTTTCTTACGTCCAGCCAATTCGAACACTTTTGCACCGTGCTTTGAAAATGACGCTGACAAATCACAAATGGCATTAAAAGTACTTTGACTGATATAAGCACAATCTAAGTTATTAGGCGGATGGTTGCTAAATTCAACACAAAGATAAGCGTATTCTCGAACCGTAATGTCCTTCATTACGAAGCCACCTGAGTTCCTAGAATTGTTTTATAACTTTCTATCGCATCAAATGCATCTTTTTCAATTTTCCAAACTGCTTTTTGATCTAAGTATCCCAACTCTTCCAACACATCTGCTGGAAATAATGCCGAAATTGAAGAGTGACGATCTTTGCTCAGCATACCATTTCGGTTTAGCACCAAATCAATTTTCCCCCAATCATCAAAGAAATACTCTTGAAGTTGTGGAATGATCTTTTGCTTAAATATTTCTGCCAAATGCGCCAATGAAGGTGTTTTCTTCAATGACATGAAGTTTGCATGCCCAATACAGTGATCACGATCTAGTAATACTTCAATTCGTTGATTCATTTTTTTGAGTATATCTGCAACAACAATTTTCTCAGGCTGTCCCTTCTGATTTAGTCCCGTAATCGTTATGAGATTCCCCGTGTCATCTTTAATCTTTTGAGGATCTGGTTGCATTTCCACAAAAGTAAAACGACGACGTAAAGCGATATCCAAACCAGTAAGGGACCGATCAGATGAGTTCATCGTACCGATAATATAAACATTTTTTGGCACACCAAATTCTTTTTTAGAATAAGGCAAAGTAACTCTTAGCTCCTCATCAGCCTCTAATCGTTTTGAGTCCTCAATTAAGGTTATCAGTTCGCCAAAAATACGAGAAATGTTTCCTCGGTTAATTTCATCAATAATTAAAATATATGGATCTTTATTTTTTTCTTCTTGATCCAAAAGATAACCGGCCTGATTAAGTGCTTCCAACAAATCATTCCAAGTGAAACGCCATAAACGATACATTGTCTTTAATGTCAGACCACCCCCATCATTCAGTTCACGAATATTGAATGCAATATCCTTCAATATCCAATTTACCTCTCTACAATGCAGATAGTCCTCTCGAACTGCATTTGGTCGTTGTTCATCAAAGAAATAATCACCTGTTACTATAGCTATACCACAGATTTCACTTGTATTTTTAAGACAAAGTACGACATCACCTACTTCCACACCACTGACAAATTGTTCAAGTGTATGGTGATCCGTAGCACTGAATTGCTGATAGTCTTCACTATATTTAGTTTGTTCATTCAATAAATTACCCGTTTGCCCCCAGCCTACACGTATCTGATTATTTCCAAAACAATATTGTCGGGTAGATAGATCCCCTATTGAAAGTTTCCAAACACTTGCATTGGATCGTACGCCCAGATCTTTCATTATCTTTTTATTTTCTTTAGCACGATCACATATTTTTTTGAATACGCCAGCTTTTACATCATAACTTAACTGACCTTGTTCGGTTTCTGCACGAATTCCCTCAACAAAGTCTTCATAACTAAAGCTCTGATGAAAGGTCACAAATTCGATCCGACCTTCTTTTTTAAATCGATCAAAATGATCCTTTAACTTTTTTCTGCCATCAGGCTGTTTTTCTTCTAATTCAATTTCATCTATTGTCTTGTTTTGTAAAATAGCTAAGGCATGGTTAATGCTATGATAAGTTTTACCGGTTCCTGCTGCACCGAATAAAATACGGTTTAAAGCATGTTCTGATTCTTTCATATTTATTGTGTCCACATTTCCATTGAATTTTTTAGATTTCTTTTTTCCAATTTCAGTCGCTCTTTGCTCAAGAATCCGCTCACTTAATTGCTTCACATAGTCAAAATAGGAATACTGCGCTCTATCAGCCTCAACCTCTTTATAGGTCGTTAAGTAAGTAAATGCTGAGGATTTTACCAAGCGCTCATAGCCTGCTCTTTTGAAGTCTTCTTTGGTAAAAATTGGATAAATATTCGGCTGGATAAAATCCTGATATACAAATGCAATTTTCCACTTTAATGCACTATTAAGCTCTATTGTTTCAATTTCAGCAAAATCTCCCTGTCTTGCTAATTCAGCAATACATAGTACTCGGTCTTTAACTGTCTCAAAAGCTTCATCAAAGGTCTGACCAAATTTCTTTTCCCAAGCGAGTTTATTTTCATATCGATAAACTTCATGCTCTCTCGTTTCTTTCTTTTCATCCGCAGGTTTCCATACATGAAAATTATTTCCGTAGGTCTCACCCATACTGATGTCAAATAAATCCAAGTAACGTGCAAAGCTATCATATTGTTTTACATGGTAATAATCTTTAAATTTCAGTTTTTGAATACTTTCTAAAGGCCATAACGATAAAAACTGATCAATGCGCTCTTCAATACCACCGGCTTCAGGAAGTTCATACCAATCACAAAGACTTGCTAAATCTTCCTCATTTGAAATTCTGATCAGTACACTTGGGCGCGCTATGCCTAAGCGATCACTATAAATCTCTAAATGATGATTACGTTTTTCAGCTATTCCATAGATACGATCAATTTGGTTAAAAAAGTCAATTTGAGGCAAACATTCTATAAATAATTTAGCGCTATGTAATTTTGGATCTAGAGCGATTTCACGATTTTGGTTATTTATAAAAACCTGAATGTGTGTAGAACCTCTAGCAACACCATAACGACTTTCTAAATATTGAATTGCTTGTGTTGCCGAATATTTCTTACCATGTCTAGCCCATGCATCAAATGATAACTTAGCAAAAAAATCACTATATTTTTGTTTTATTTCAGCTAAACATTTTTGATATTCTTCCCACGCTAGACGATAAGTCTTGGTATTTTTAACTTTGCTCGCTTGTGGTAATTGTATATTTTCTAAATAAAGTACTGTTTGACCATCAATGGGTAAATATAGTTCTGGTGCATACCAAAATAACCCTTGAGTCAATTTGGAAAAGCCGACCGAATGAATCCCTAAAATATCTCCGAACAGTTGAGCTGATACTTTTGCAGGGCTATCTATACACTCAAATAAGTCCCACAATAAATCTACATCATGGCTGTTACGATGGTATTTGTAAGGGAAAAATAGTGCTGCAGTTCCATGTGCAGTTGGTACACCTGAAAAATTTTCTGCATCTACATTTAACAGGTCTTTTCCCAAAATTTTATTTACGAATTCAGCACGTCGACTCACATTTGGGAATTTATTAATGAGTGATAAAAACGAGAAAGGATCCATTTGTTCTAATGGAATTTTGGTGCCTTTAGGATTTTCATCTGCCGGCACAGCAATGCCAGCATCTTTTAACAGATCTATTAAAGCTTGTTGATTATTTCTAAATCCTTTTACTAGCGTTTTAATTTCTTTAAATGCTTTTATCCAATCGTAGTTTTCTTGATGTGTCACCCTGCCCCCTTTATTAAGTGAAATCTGAATTACTTTCACTTAGTTATTTTCTTACAACAACTTAAATAAATCCAAGTTATTTGAATAATTCTGCCAAAGTATAAAACTCATTTAAATGCTAACAATACGACATAAGTTGACGCACATTTCAACTAATTCTTATTTTTTTTAAGCCTTACGTACTTTTAAAATTTTATTTTGCTAATATTTGCTTCAACTTTCTTTTAATCTTTTATATTGCAGTTACTATGGCTATTAAAAAATCAGAACTCTATTCTTCACTTTGGGAAAGCTGTGACAACCTACGTGGAGGCATGGATTCAAGCCAATATAAAGACTACATTTTAGTTTTACTCTTTATTAAATATGTCAGCGATAAAAAAGAACAATTAGATTTTATCGACATCCCAGAGTCTGCAACTTTTAGTGCCATGATTGAGCTAAAAGGTAATGCTGAAATCGGCGACCTGATTAACAAGCAAATTGTGGCGCCACTTGCCGAAGCATGTGCCCTCAATGTTAAGGCAATGCCGGACTTTAACGATTCAACCAAACTTGGTGATGGTCAAGAAAAAGTAGACCGTTTAACCGACTTAATTGCAATTTTCCAGCGTCCAGAACTTGACTTCTCAAATCATCTTGCTAATGGCGATGACTTACTTGGTGATGCTTTTGAATATCTTATGGGTCACTTTGCTTCTGAAAGTGGTAAGAGTAAAGGTCAATTCTATACACCAACGGAGGTCAGCCGTATTGTTGCCTCGATTGTTGGAATTGATGAATTTGAAGCTCGTGGCGATACCACTGTTTACGATCCAACCTGTGGTTCAGGCTCATTATTGCTTCGTGTAGCTGCTAAAGCCAACCGTGATGATATTTCGTTGTATGGTCAAGAAAAAGATGCTTCGACTAGCGTTTTGGCACAGATGAATATGTTCTTACATGGTTCTGCCTTGGCCGAAATCCGCCAAGGCAATACCCTTGCAAGTCCTAAATTTATTGTCGATGGTGAGCTACAACACTTTGATTTCATTGTAGCCAACCCACCATTCTCTGATAAAAAATGGTCGATGGGTTTAGATATTTCGACGGCTGATGCAGATCAATATGGTCGCTTTGAAGAGTTTGGTATTCCTCCTTCAAAGCAAGGTGACTATGCTTACCTGCTGCATATCATCAAATCTTTAAAATCGACAGGTAAAGCCGCATGTATTCTTCCTCATGGCGTTTTATTCCGTGGTAATGCTGAAGCAGATATTCGCCAAAAATTAGTAGATTATGGTTTTATTAAAGCCATTATTGGTCTACCTGCTAACTTGTTCTATGGTACAGGTATCCCTGCTTGTATTATCGTGATTGATCGTGACAATGCCTCAGCACGTAAAGGCATTCTCATGATTGATGCGAGCCAAGGCTTTATTAAAGATGGCGCAAAAAACCGTCTGCGTGAGCGTGATTTGCATAAAATCATTGATGCCTTTAAACATCCTGAAGAGCATGACAAACGTTATGCTCGTGTGGTTGGTTTAGATGAAATCATTAAAAATGGTTATAACCTGAATTTGCCACGTTATATCGACAATAGTGAAGCTGAAGATATCCAAGATATTGAAGCGCATTTACAAGGCGGTATTCCAAATGCCGACGTTGAAGATTTAGCCGACTATTGGAAAGTGTGTCCTCAGCTTAAGACCAAACTCTTTAGCCCACTACGTGATGGTTATGCCACACTTAATTGTGCGACACATGAAGTAAAAAGCTTTATTAACCAAGATGCAGAATTCATTGCATTTAAAGAAAAAATGCAAGCGCATTTCCAAGTCTGGGCAGATCAAGCTGAAGTTAAACTGAAAGCACTAAAAGCGAATGAATTCGAGCCTAAAGAATTAATTACCGAACTGTCAGAATCATTACTTGCCCACTACCAAGGTCAAGATCTTGTCAATCATTACAGTATTTACCAAATCTTGATGGATTACTGGGAAGGCATTATGCAAGATGATGCTTATATCATTGCTGCCGATGATTGGAAGGTCAATGCTGAACGTATTATTGAAACAGTAAAAGCTAAAAAACAAGGTGGTAAAGACCAAGTTAAAGATAAGGGTTGGAAAGCTGATCTTGTTACAAAAGAAAGCGTAATTAATCGTTATTTCAAAGATCGTCATAATGAGCTGGTACGTGAACAAGCGAAGCTAGATGAGCTCACTCAAGAACTAACCGAGCATGAAGAAAATCATTCAGGTGATGAAGATATCCTTGAGCAAGGGATTAAAGATGTAAAAGAACTTTGGCAGGCAGAAATTTTAGATGCTGCACCAAAAGCATATGCAGCCGATTACTGTCAATATGAAAAAGCGCTACAACAAGAGGAAATGGCGAAAACTGAGTTAGCACAGCTTGAGCTTGCTCACCCGATTGTGCGACAGATGGTTAAAGATAAAATTAATACGACGAATAAGATTAAAGCATTTGCTGAAAATCAAGCTCAAGAGTTGGTCGATATTATTTTTAACTACGATGAAACGTTAAAGTCTTTAAAGACAGCTCAGCGAACCATAAAGACCAAGTATGAGATCTTTGATTCAGGTATTTCGGCAACGTTAAGGGCTTTGTTGCATAAAGATTTTAAAGATAGAGCTTTCCTAAGTTGCTCAAATTTAAGTGACAACTTGGGTATGAGGTCTGCCTAATTCTGTAAATTTATTTAACACGGCTATACGTGCATGAACTTCATTGACCTGACTATCAAAACTCCTTGCGCTGAGTTTATCGCCTAATAATTTGATGCAATGCATCTTAGTTTCGACCAAACTTCGGCGATGCTAGCCTGACCATTTTTTCCATAATGTCCTGCCGAAACGTTTAACTGTTCGAAGTAATTCATTTCGCTCTCGCGAATGAACTTTGTTACCTTTCCAAGGCTTTGCATTTTTTCTTGGTGGAATCACCGCATGCGCTTGCCGATCTGCAATGATCTGACGGCATTGCTTGGTGTCATAAGCGCCATCCGTATAAACAAAGTCAATCTGCTCATCTTGAGGGATCTGATCAAGCAAGTTTCCAAGAACCTGAGCGTCACTCACATTATTTGTTGTGAGCTGAACAGCCCGTATTTGCAGAGTTTTAGCATCTATGCCGATATGTAGTTTACGCCATTGGCGACGATATTCAGGTTGATGTTTCTTACGTTTCCACTCACCTTCGCCTAAAAACTTCAAGCCAGTAGAGTCCACTAATAGATGTAGCCCATCACTACTTTTCTGATAGCTAATCAAAATATCAATATGCTTTTGTCTTCTACAAAGTGTGGTGTAATCTGGTGCTGTCCAATCTAGACCACATAGTTTAATCAGGCTTTGAACAAAGCCGGTGACCATGCGTAAAGACAGACGAAATAAGGATTTAATCATTAAGCAGCATTGGATTGCTGCATCAGAATAGATTTGATTTCGCCCTTGTTTACCGATGGACGGAGCATACCATTGGGTCGCTGAATCAAACCAAATTGATATATTTCCTCGATTGATCAAGGCTTTATTGTAGGTCGACCAATTGGTTGTACGATAGATTTTTGGTGTGAGCTTATTCATTTGAAAATTATATTGTGGAATAAGTCTTTAGAGATACGTTTGTGCAACAAAGCCCTGTTGAGTGAACAGCAGCTATTCATCAATATTAAAATAAAATTGAGCAATATAAGTATATATTTTAAATAAAAATGTAATAAATACAATATCTTATTTCTGGTACGTTTTATGCAAAACAGATCAGGTATTTATTGAAAATAGGCATACAAATGAAAGGTAAAATATATTTTACATTGTTAAATACCATTCTAATTTTAGGGGCAGTTAATACTCAGGCGAATGCCGCTGACTATCGTTGGCAAATTCGTGGCGCAGTTAGCAATATAGATCCAACATCATCTCCAGGAAGTATTTTTGATAAAACTGCAAAAGTTGATATTGAAGATACTTTCGGATTAACAGGAACGATTGGATATTTTGTTACTCCGAATGTTGCTTTAGATTTGTTGGTAGGCTTACCTCCAAAACACGACATTATTGTTGCTGGTGCCAATGCGGCGACCACTAAACATTTACCTCCCATTTTAAGTGTGCAATATCACTTTTCACCCAACGCAAAAATTAGCCCCTATATTGGTGCGGGGATTAACTATACCTACTTCTTTGATGAAAAATTGAAAAGTGGAGGGGATTTACATCTTTCTAGCTCTGTTGGATGGGCAGCACAGCTTGGTGCGGATATTCGCTTAACACCAGAGTGGAGTGTGGGTGCAGATGTTCGTTATGCCGATATTAAGACTGATGTCAAAATTAATGGCGATAAAGTGGGAAGTGTGGATGTAGATCCAACTATATATAGTTTAAATGTGGGCTATCGTTTCTAACAAAAAACAATTTTTATGGGTTATCAAATCCTACTGAACAGGAAAATAAAATGACAAACTTAAATATCGATCAATTTATTCAAACTTTGCCTACACAAGCAGCTCATCGTATTCAATCAGAGGATGAGGCAATTCGTATAGCTCAACAATTGGCTGAACAATTTGCAAAAGAAGCATCTCTACGTGATCAAAAACGGCAACTACCTGTTGATGAATTGAATGCTTTTTCACAGAGTGGGTTATGGGCGATTACAGTTCCTAAACAGTATGGCGGTGCTGGTGTTTCATGGCGTACTGCTTTAGAAGTCATCAAAATTATTTCATCTGTTGACCCGTCATTAGGCCAATTACCACAAAATCACTTGGTCATTTTGGAACATATTCGTTTAGATGGCACAGAAGCACAGAAAAAGTTCTTTTTTGAGTTAGTGCTAAATGGTGTACGTTTTGGTAATGCATTCTCAGAAATAGGCAATAAACATGTTGCTGATTTTAAAACTATTATTAAGCCTATAGCAGATAATGCTAATCAACATGGTTTTGAAGTGAATGGTAAAAAATTCTTTGCGACAGGTGCTTTATTAGCACATTGGGTACCTATCGTAACAGTGAATACAGAAGGCCTTCCACATTTAGCATTAGTTCCAAGAGAAACTCATGGTTTAACTGTGATTAATGATTGGTCCGGTTTTGGCCAGAGAACCACAGCTAGTGGCACTGTGATAATTGAGCAAGTAAAAGTACCTGTTGAACATGTTGTTCCAATTTATCAAGCCTTTGCAAAGCCAACAGTCGCAGGACCTGTTTCACAAATTATTCAAGCGGCTATAGATGCAGGAATTGCACGAGGCGCTATTCAGGAAACGATTCAATACGTTAAACAGTATGCTCGCCCATGGATTGATGCCAATCAAGAAAAGGCAACAGATGATCACTATACGATTGCAGCAATTGGGGATTTGAAAATTAAGTTGCGTGCTGCTGAGGCAGTTCTAGATTTGGCGGCAGACCAGATTGAAGTAGCCACGAATCAAGCTGATGAAGAAAGTGTTGCTGAGGCATCTGTGCTGGTTGCTGAAGCGAAGGTACTAACAACGGAAGTAGCTATTCTTGCAGCGAATAAATTGTTTGAATTAAGTGGTACACGTTCGACTCTGGCAGAACTTAACCTTGATAGACACTGGAGAAATGCGCGGACTCATACTTTACACGATCCAGTGCGCTGGAAATATCATTTAGTAGGAAATTACTTTTTAAATGGTGTTAAACCACCACGACATCCTTGGGCATAGCCTATCAGTGAAAAGCTCCATTATTAAAATAATGGAGCTTTCTTATTTTTTAAGCCCATAAAAACAGGCTGGCGTAACAGAATCAATTAAAAAGAAAAGGATTTACTTAATCCTAGGATCACTTTATTGTCATGACCATCAAGATCAATTCCGACATAAGAGAATTTTGCAGAAATACCATCATTAAAGGATTTGGTTAGAGAAAGAGAATATGTGAAAAACTCATCTAGTCCACCAATGCGTTCCTGATCAAAGGTATCACCGAATGCATAGCCAAGTTGAGGAGTTAATGTCACACTTGGTTTGAGCTGAATATCTGCCTGAGTTGTAATATACCATGCAGATTCATCCTGATTCTTTGGATCTGGTAAATATGCATTACGGTCAGGTGTAAAATGTACTTTCGCACTTAAATTAACAGGATGTACATTTTCTACTTTGTAGTTAAGTCCAGCATATACTTCATAAGTATTGTATTTTGTTTGATTGGGATAATTTAAATAATATAAACCAACATCAACTCCCAAATTGTTATTAAGCTGAGTTGCATAACCTCCATAAATATCCCATTCAACATCACTGTCTGCATTTCCATTGCCATCTTTATCATACCATTTTACATTAGAAGCAAAACTGCCTAAATAAAGACCAGAAGCATGTTGATAATCAATGCTGCCTTGAAGGCTTACTCCTCCAGTTTGATCCAAACCCCGGGCATAATAATCACTCACTGCACTAATATTTCCAGTAGTCGCTGCATAACTGTAGATACTTGATAAAGACATCATGGCCAGTAAACTAGAACGAATATAGTGCTTAAGACGTGATTTTGATTGAGCCATAGTAAAGTTCCAGAAAAAATAAGTCTTTTGTATTGGCATTTTCCATGCCAAAATTAAATTATTGATTTATAATAATTATTTTTTATTTTATAAACAGTGGTTGTATATTTTTTTTAATATTTGTGGATTTAATGTTGTATTTTATAAATGGTGAAATTATTTATTCTGAAACTTTTTCATAAATCGAGCTTCATCATTAAGATTTAAAAAATTACCTTATCCGTGAGTATGTCTAAAATAATACATCAAAAAAAACGTTAAATTAATGATATGCCACATCATTTTTATATTACTGTCAATGCTGATGCAATTAGTACACCATTTCAAATCCCAAGACAGGATTTGAACAAGATTTTTAAGTAATTCAAAACACTAAATCTAATTTGGGTACAAAATTTTTAAAGTCTTAAAAATCATTTATTTAGGACTGGAGTTGTTTTATTAAATCTTATAAAGATTTTAATTGTTCCAAACAATGACAATCATAATTAAAACACCAACTGAGTATGGTCTTTAAAAGGCCTCATAATTTCGTGAGGTTTTTTGATTTTTCAGAGGAATTAATTTGAGCAAACAGCTAAATTTTTTAATGCATGGTGGAAACGCGCTCAGTAAAAAGAATTAAATGGTTATAAAATACTAGTTCGCTTACCTCCATCTGGTTAAGCGGGCTTTTTTAATATTTAATAAATCATTAATTAAGTTTTTCTAATAATGTGATTTAATTAACATTATTTTATATTTTGGCATATTAAGCCACTGAATATTATTTGATTAGTGTACAAAATAGCCAATAGAAACTAGCTGTAGTTTCTAAAAGGACTTTTCCATGGTCCTTATTTTATAAGCCCCATACCAATTCTAAGTGTGGGCTTTTTTTATATGAGGGAAAGCTGTAGATCTTATTTAATTCCACTTAACACTCGCACTGTATTAGGCATGGGTTGTGAGTGGGGTTTCAGGAATTCAGTTAAAAAAACGGTGGGGTATGATTAAGAAAATTATCAAATCTATTTTTTGCAAGCATGATTACAAATTGATTCGAACTATTCATGGGGATCAGATTAATCAATTAAATGCCCGTAGTGAATGGCAATGTAAAAAGTGTAAGTGGATTACCTATAGTTGTTATGTAGACCGAATCAAATAGCATCATATAACAAATACTATCTCTATTATTGATATTTGATATGGCATTTTTAATGCTTGATAAATCATTAATTAGCATCGATTAATAGTTTGATTTGGTTAATATTATTTTATTTTTTTGGCATATTATGTCACTGAAAATTTATTGAATAGTATGCAAAATAACCATCAGAAACAGCTATAGTTTCTAAATTACCCTCCAGGAGCCCCAATCCCCTGGAGGGTTTCTAGTTTATATAAGTCCAATCACCCTTACCAAAGTGTTTTTTTGCCTGGAGAAAAATGATGCTCCAATTCTTGATGTGTTTATTCGGCCTGCATGATGCCACTGAAATCGATTACACGATTGATGATAAAGAAATCAAAGTTGCCGGGATTGTTTGAAAGAAGTTAAGTGATAATTGATCAAAAAAATACGATTAATTAAATTAATAAACCCAAATCCTGTTTAAGCCAATCATTCCATTACTCGAATAGCTGGCTTGTTTTGATGGCATAACGGGTAAGCACATAAAGATGCATAAATTCCAGCTAAGTATCCTTCAATGCTTCTCGCTTTACTCGTCACCAAATGATATTTCCCTTTTAACAGGCTGAATAAAGTCTCTATTTTATTACGCTGCTT
>NZ_NEGA01000022.1 GCF_002135315.1 Acinetobacter sp. ANC 3903
CTCAATATCAGATGAATATCACTTAAAGTAGCGTAATAAAATAGAGACTTTATTCAGCCTGTTAAAAGGGAAATATCATTTGGTGACGAGTAAAGCGAGAAGCATTGAAGGATACTTAGCTGGAATTTATGCCTCTTTATGTGCTTACCAGTTATGCCATCAAAACAAGCCAGCTATTCAAGTAATGGAATGATTGGCTTAAACAGGATTTGGGTTATAGATAGAATTATAAAAATCTAATCTATTTTGAGTTGATAATAAAATCTTAAAATTGATTCTATCTGCTACCTTTTTTATGACAACTACAACATTTAAATTTACAACCAATCGCTTAAACCAATGTACATGCCCTGATAAAAAACCTTATGTCATTTTCTGGGATGAATCAGTTAAAGGATTAGGATTAAAAACATATCTAACAAGCTTACTCAAATATCAAAGCACCTACTAGCTGCTTGCTCAAAAATAATGTATAGATTTCAAGCTTAAATATTCATGACTTGGTCGATGTAAAAGTTGATCAATTTCTCTTTATTCAGCACTGATAGTTTACAATTGTTTGAACTGATCAGCAGAGCAGCCCCATAGGTAATACTCCAAATATAAGAAAAATAATCACGCACAGAAAATCCACTTCCCACCCGTTTTAAATGCTCCGCTGTAATGTCTTTCATTTCAACAATTCTTTTTTCCCGTATCGCATATAGCTCTTGAAACAAGGCATTGAGGTTTCTTTCCTTATTGGTAATTTTTTCTTCTAAATGATGAAATTTAATTGTACGAAGCGACGCATACAAATGGTATTTCATATACGTAGATAAAAACTTATGAATATTTCCATCGTGTTGTATGGAAATTTCGAGCAGACGTTTTTCGTTTTTTATTAATATTTCAAGATATAACTGGTTTTTACTTTTAAAGTATTTATATACCGTCCCTTTTGCCAGATCCACTTGTTTTGCCAGGTCTAAAACTACCAGCTCATGTTCACTTTCAATAATGATCTGTTCTGCAGCCTCCAGAATATTATGGATATTCATCAAGTGTCTTTGCTGTTTAGCTAAATTCATAAGGAATAAACCGCGATATATTTGATAGGATTTATTATTGGCTATTGAATCGTTTCAACTCATTTAAATATCCACCCTGCTATAAACCCTATTTAAGCTTTAAGCGCATAAAATTTATAACAAGATGGATAATCAAATGAACGGCATGATGAATTAAAAATCATAAATCGCTGTAAAATTCAGTCGATTATCGATACCCTTTTTATCATTAAATGTTTTACGCTCACCATACATATACTCCAGACCAAAATTCACTGGTTTCACTGGATTATAAAATAAATTGATCCAGCCTTCTTTCAGCTCGGCATTTTGGGTTTCATCATTATGCACCAGCTGTGAAAAGGCATTATTATCATCTGCTTTCATATAGCCAAAGCCTAATGTTGAGCGGATTTTAGGCGTGATTTTTTGCGTTAAACCGACGCTAATCGCATCAAACTGATTGGCACGCATTTTATTATTTTCATCAAAGACATAGGCCATATTAGACCAAAGTAAGTTTTTGGTATCTCCTTTAATGTGGTTGTAGTCGAAACGAATTAAGGTATTTTCCCCAGCCTGATATTTTCCGCCTAATGCCATACCCCATGCTAAGAAATCATCATTGCCTTCATGATTGGTTGCTTTTTGTGTAATGAAAGCACGTCCAGAAAGCGCCGAACCATTATCAAATTTATAATTCACACGTCCAGTTGCTGATGGTAATTTTAATTTCGCATCGGGATCTGTTGTAAAATTCTGCGTACCTGTACGTGTCACCGTTTCAGCTTTGGAATCTTCCACGCTAAATGCCAAATTCAGGTTAGGGTTCACAGGGACTGAATATTTGATTTGCGGTACACGGGTTAATGACCCACCAACAGAAAGTGATGCATCTACCGTTTCAGGGAAATATTCTACAGCGTTAAAGTTAGACCATGTTTGACCCAAGAGCCATTGATCATAAGTCATATAGGCATGACGAATACGGAAAGTATCACGCCCAGCTCCACCAAAAAAATCCATTTCTACCTTACCGCCAACTGCGTGATCGCCAAGTTGAGATGTTTTAAAATTAAAACCAAAACGTGTGGCATTTAAAGTACTTTGAAATTTATCTGAGTTTTTGTGTTCAGCATCTGTTCCTTCCAGCGGTACAGCACTGATTAAGTTATACATGGTGCTTGGACCTTTCATTTGATAACTCATGTCCGCGCGCACATTGCCGTATAGTTCAAATTCAGCACCGCCCTTTGTCGTATGCTTTAAAACAGGTGCTGGTGATTTTTGTGGTGCAGCACTTTCAACCAATACAGGCACAGCTGCCATTTTCTGTTCATTGAACTTTTGATCATTGGCTTTTTGCTGTTGTTGCACCAATTCCTGCAGGGCTTGGACTTGCTGCTGCAATTGTGTAACTTGCTGTTCCAAACTGACCTTTGCATGAGCCAATGACGTGAAAACCAATATGGATAAGGTCAGAGTGCTTTTAGCAAAAAGCTGTACATTTTTTTTCATTGTTAAAGTCCTTTTATTCCCCAAATGTTTAATTTTGGATACTCACATTTTTTACAGACCGAAAAAAACTATTGATAAATATAAAAAATAATATTTATCGAATAGATTTGTTCAGATTTTGGTTGGTAAAATACGTCTCTGTATTTGTTAATTCTTTAATAATTCACGAATTTTGAATTTTTGAATTTTGCCCGATGGCGTCATTGGAAGTTCATCCCAAATTTCTAGCCGTTCTGGTAAATACTGATTGGCCAGTTGATGCGTTTTCAAAAATTCCAATAGTGATGGCAGCGTCAGCTCATGTTCTGGATTTTTCAGTTTGACTACTGCACAGGCTTTTTCCCCCATACGCTCATCTGGATACGGTACTAAAGCGACTGTCGCAATCTCAGGATGTAGGTAAATAAGAGATTCAATTTCTGCAACTGGAATATTCTCTCCGCCACGGATAATCACATCTTTTTTACGTCCCGCAATGCGGATATAGCCTTGTTCATCTTGATAAGCGATATCCCCAGTATCAAACCAATCTTCGGCATCAGTTTCATTTAATTGTGGACGTTTTAAATATCCGCCAAAATTCGAACAGCAACGAATCATCAGTGTGCCCGATTGCATCGGGGATAAAGTTTTACCATCATCACCGACAATTTTCACTTCAACACCAGGCAATGGCAGTCCATCGGTATTAAATGAACGCTCATCATCATCTTCAGGGCGCGTCATGGTCACTGCGCCGCACTCGGTCATTCCCCAGGCCGAAATCACTTTAACCCCCATATTCTGACGCGCTTTTTGCACCAAAGTACTTGGAATTGGCGCACCTGCACACAAGAATAATTTCAAACTATCTAAGGATTGATGGCTATCCAAAACAGCCTCAGATAAATCATTTAAAAATGGTGTAGATGCCATGGTAAATGACACTTGATGCTTATGAATCAGATCAATTGCGGTATTAACGTCCCATACATCTTGCAATACAGCTTTGGCTTTGAGCAATACAGGCATAATTAGGCCATACATAAAGCCCGTTTGATGTGCCATTGGCGAACCCATGAAGATCACATCATCTTTATTTAAATGCAGGCGTTTAGCATAAGGTACAATATTGGAAAATAAGGTATTTGCGGTATGCATTACACCTTTGGGTTCACCCGTGGTTCCCGAGGTAAAGACCAGCTGAGCAATATCATCTGCTGTAATGGTGACATCATTTAAGGTGTTGAGAATCTGCGGATCACTGTCTAAACCATGATTAAGCAGCAATTTTTCAAAACTGTTTTCGCCCTCACCGCCGATGACAACGACATGCTCAATACTTGGAATGTTGCTTTGAAGCTTATTCGCCTGTTTTTCATAGTCAAATTTTCGGAAGATTTTCGGCACAATAAAGACTTTACTTTCCGTATGTTTCAACATGAAGGAAAGCTCGCGCTCTCTGAAAATCGGCATGAGTGGATTCAGCACTGCACCAATGCGACGGCAAGCAATATAAAGCAGTGTGAATTCCCACCAATTGGGCAATTGGCATGAAACGATATCTTGTTTTTGCACCCCCAGACGCTTCAAGCCTAAAGCCATTCGATTTGCTGTATGCAGCATTTCACGGTAAGTAAAGCTGGTTTCAGACTGATCTTCTGTCTTATAGCTCACTAAGCCAATTTTATCTGGATACTGGTGCACTGCTTCATTTAAGGATTGCAGGATAGTTTTATTCAGCCAGTAGCCTTCTTGAATCATTTTTTCCCTGCGAGGGGGTAAAAGAACCGCATCGAAATCCATTCCATAACTCCAATTTATAATTATCCAACCGTTTTATTTCAAACCGCTTAATTGCCAGCGCACAGCTGCTTTTCTTATTTCATTTCAAAATGTGCCTATTACCCAAAAGTAAATTCAGGTAATAGACATATAAAACTGTTTCACGTTTGTTTACGCTGGCACTGCCTTACGTCCCGCTTTATGTCTGGCAATAATCGTTTTCATAATTTGCGCAGTGCCATCGCCAATTTGAAAACCAAGTACATCACGCATACGCTGTTCCATCACACCACGGTCATAACCTGCATGGCCGAAAGTTAGCAAGCATTGGTGCACAACATCATAAGCCAATTTCGGACCCCACCATTTGCACATGCCCGCTTCTGCGGTATGCGGCAAGTGATTATCTTTCAACCATAAAGTCTGTAAACATAATAAACGGGCTGCTTCTACTTGAGTTTCATAGTCCGCTAATGGATGTGAAACACCTTGGAATGCTGTCAATGGTTTACCAAAAGCTTCTCGCTGCGCAGCATATTGCCAAGCCTCATCCAAAGACACACGTGCTACAGCCAGTACTTGCAAACCAATCAATGCACGGGAAAAGTCAAAGCCCTGCATCACTTGAACGAAGCCCTTATTCTCTTCACCCAAGCGGTGATTAACCGGAACCCGCACATTGTCAAAGAAAATTGAACCACGGCCAATTGCACGCTGACCATGACAATCGAAACGGGTCGTGGTGATGCCCGGTAAATCCATCGGCACTAAAACAGCCGTCACGCCATGTGCACCTGATTCAATCGTACCCGTACGTCCAAAAATGACCGATGCATCAGCTTGGTCGGCAGCAGAAATTGAGGTCTTTTCACCATTGAGCACGTATTCATCGCCATCACGTTCAATTTTAAGACGCAGGCTGCCTGCATCTGAACCGCCGCGCGGCTCGGTTAATCCAATGGAAAAAATCGCTTCACCAGCAGTTAACTTGCGCAGCCATGGCTCTACTACTTCTGGATCGCCATGTTCCGCCAAAATTTGACCATTCAGTGATGCTAATAAATTGATATAAGAAAAGCTTAAATCGGCTTTTGCAACGGCTTCATGAATCACGCCAGCTGCCAATCGCCCCATGCCTTGTCCGCCATATTGTTCAGGCAATTCAGGTGCGATGAAGCCCATTTCCCCCATTTTTTTGACTAAATCACGGTCAAAAATTCGGCTTTGATCACGTTCTAAAAAACCTGGAGCAATATACTTTTGCGCAAATTTTTCAGCAGTTTCTGCTAAGAACTCTAAATCTTCAGTGATGTAAGGATTTTTACTCATGGCTTGTTTCTCCTTACTTAAAAAATTTACGGAATTCAGGTGTGCGTTTTTCTTTTAGCGCATTGACACCTTCACGCGACTCTTCTGTATCGTAATAAAGCTTCAAAGCGTACATGCCCATGCCTGCAATGCCTGCTTGATGTGCGGTATCCATGTTGAAGCTGCGTTTAGCAATGGCAATTGCCGTTGGGCTACGTTCACAAATTTCTTCTGCCCAAGCTTGTACTTCTGCGTCTAATTGATCTGCAGGTACACATTTATTGGCTAAACCAATGTCGACGGCTTCTTGACCTTTATAGCGGCGGCATAAATACCAAATTTCACGTGCTTTCTTCTCACCGACCACACGCGCTAAATACGCTGTACCAAAGCCCGGATCTACTGAACCCATTTTTGGACCCACTTGACCGAAAATTGCATTTTCAGAACAAATGGTTAAATCACAAATGGTAGCTAAAACGTTACCACCGCCAATTGCATAGCCTTGTACACGGGCAATCACTGGTTTAGGCACATCGCGAATAGCGGTATGCAGCTCTTCCATTGGCAAACCAATCGTACCGCGACCATCATAGTTGCCGTCATGTGCAGATTGATCTCCGCCGGTACAGAAGGCTTTCTCGCCCGCGCCCGTCAATACAATTGCACCGATTTCACGGTCATAGCCTGCTTTGTTGAGTGCACGGATAATTTCGTCACAGGTTTGTCCACGAAAAGCATTCATTTTTTCTGGGCGGTTAATGGTGATCCATGCCACGCCATTTTTTACTTCGTATAAAATATCTTCAAAATTCATGATCTTTTCCTTTCCTTGAAAACTGCTTTTAACTTTTACTGCATATATTTTTTAGGACTTGCAAATTCAATAGAGTCCATTGCTCAGTACTTAACTCTGCGCGTTGCAAGTCACTTAACCATTCATGGTTAAACCACCAGAAACACTCAAGACTTGTCCTGTAATAAAGCTTGCGTCATCACTTAAGAAAAATGCGATAGATGAAGCAAGATCATCCGGCTGACCTAAACGGCCTAGCGGGATAGCGCGTGTAAATGCTTCACGAAGTTTTTCAGGATTTGATGCGCCTTCAGTTACGCCAGCTAAAAGTGCTGTATCTGTTGGGCCTGGGCAAATTACATTGACTGTAATGTTATTGCGCGAATGCTCACGCGCTAAAGTTTTAGAGAAAGAAAGCAATCCACCCTTACACGCTGCATATACCGCTTCGCCTGATGAACCCACGCGCGCTGCGTCTGATGCAATATTAACAATACGTCCTTGATTGCGCTCAACCATGCCTTTGAGTACCGCGTGGTGCATGTTCAGCATGCCGACTAAATTGATTTGAATCAGTCTTTCCCACTCTTCAGGAACAGATTTAATGAACGGTTTGAAGATGTCCCAACCTGCATTGTTTACAAGACCATCGATTGGGCCAAGCTCGGCTTCTGTTTGCACAATCGCCTGATCAACGACTTGTTTATTGGTAATGTCGCACTGCACTGCAAGTGCATTCCCGCCTGCATTTTGAATATCCGTTACCACCTTTTGTGCAGCGTCAATATTCATGTCAAATACTGCAACTTTTGCGCCTTCCTGCGCTAAGCGTTTACATGTTGCACTGCCGATACCGCCAGCACCGCCTGTAACAATAATGACTTTATCCTTTAGGCCTTTCATACCAGTATCCTTTCTTCGTGTTATTTGGAATTATGATCTTCTAATCAATAAATCCAACATAGACAAAAAGGAAATTAATTTCAATTATTCATTGTTATATTTTGCTATACGAAATTTTATAAAACACACTAAATAAAACATATCTTATTGTTATTTATTATATTTATTTAAAATACAGGCTTATTGTTGAAATAACTTGTTACATATTTAGATGCGATTTCATTTTTAAAGCATAAAAGTTAAAAAAATGACATCTTTACTTATGCATATAAATTTAAAAATGAGACTTAAATATAAATATATTCCGCATAATGAAATTTAATATTTTTGTCATAAAAAGGCTTTAAGCTGATTTATGGACATAAAAAAAAGGCATTACAGTGAAAGTAATGCCTTTAAAAAAACAGCCTTTTAAAATAACGCGCAACTGTCCATGGTTTATTTTAACAATGGATTGCTGGGTTCTTTTTAAAAGTGAGCGTTACGGTTCAATTGCAAAATGCTGCAATACCCGTTTGCGCTCGCCCGAGAATCAATGCATGCACATCATGAGTCCCTTCGTAAGTATTCACTACTTCAAGATTCACAAGATGACGTGCCACACCAAATTCATCAGAAATACCATTGCCGCCCATCATGTCACGTGCAACACGGGCAATATCAAGCGCCTTACCACAGTTGTTTCGCTTGATCAGTGAGGTGCCTTCTACCGAAGCAATACCTTCATCTTTCATACGACCAAAGCGTAATGCTGCTTGTAAACCCAAAGCAATTTCAGTTTGCATATCTGCGAGTTTCTTTTGAATCAGCTGATTGGCCGCCAACGGTCGTCCGAACTGCTTTCGATCCATAGTGTATCGGTGTGCGGTATGCCAGCAGAATTCGGCGGCACCCATTGCACCCCATGCAATGCCATAACGAGCACTGTTTAGACAGGTAAATGGACCACGCAATCCGCGTATTTCAGGGAAGGCATTTTCTTCAGGGACAAATACATTATCCATGACAATTTCACCCGTGATTGATGCACGTAATCCGACTTTACCGTGGATCGCAGGCGCTGAAAGCCCTTCCCAGCCTTTTTCTAAAATAAAACCACGGATATCACCGACATTCCCCTCAGCAGACACTTCCTTCGCCCAAACCACAAAGACATCGGCGATTGGACTGTTAGTAATCCACATTTTCGCACCCGTTAAACGGTAGCCGCCATCAACTTTCTTGGCACGGCTAATCAGGCTGCCTGGATCTGAGCCATGATCCGGTTCGGTTAAACCGAAGCAACCAATGTATTCACCTGTCGCCAGTTTCGGCAGGTATTTCTGTTTCTGCTCTTCTGAGCCAAATTCATTAATCGGCACCATCACCAGTGAGCTTTGCACACTCGCCATAGAACGATATCCCGAATCGACATATTCAATTTCACGCGCCACCAAGCCATAACTGACGTAGTTTAAACCTGCGCCGCCATACTGTTCTGGAATAGTCGGGCCCAGCAAACCTAGCTCCCCCATTTCACGGAAAATGGTTGGATCGGTTTGTTCATGACGGAACTGTTCCAGTACACGCGGCTGTAAGCGCTCTTGGCAATAGGCATGCGCTGAATCACGGATCATGCGCTCTTCTTCAGTCAGTTGCAGCTCTAATAAAAACGGATCTTGCCAGTTAAACTTTGCATTTTTCATTTTGTTTTTCCTCAATTTATCGTGTTATTCAGTCGCTGCTTTGATCATGTCACGCGCAATAATAATCTGCTGAATCTGGGTGGTACCTTCGTATAAACGGAACAAACGCACATCGCGGTAAAAGCGTTCGATTGAATACTCACTGATATAACCTGCACCACCATGAATCTGTAAGCAGCGGTCTGCAACACGGCCGCACATTTCTGTTGCAAACATTTTCGAGCAAGATGCTTCTGTACTGATGTTTTCACCTAAATCACGGCGGCGCGCAGCATCTAAAACCATGCATTTGGCTGCATAAATTTCAGTTTTAGAGTCAGCCAACATACCTTGAATGAGCTGGAAATTTGCAATCGGCTGACCGAATTGCTTACGTTCAATGGCATAGTTCAAAGCATCATCAAGCATTCGCTCCGCCATACCAGCGCTATAGGCAGCAATATGTAAACGTCCTTTATCCAGGACTTTCATCGCCGTTTTAAAGCCCACACCTTCAACACCACCAATCAGCTGATCCTTATGCACGCGGCAATTATCAAAAATTACATCACAGGTATAAGAGCCTTTTTGACCCATTTTTTTATCAATTTTACCCAGTGACAAACCTGCGGTACCCGCTTCTACCAGAAAGGCTGAAATGCCCGCTGCGCCTTTAATCTCAGGATTGGTGCGGGCCATTACAGTAAAGGTCTGCGCACGCGGAGCATTGGTGATAAAACGTTTTGTGCCATTTAACACATAATAGTCGCCGTCTTTCACAGCTGATGTTTTTAATGCTGCGGCATCTGAACCTGAATCTGGTTCGGTTAAGCAGAATGAACCGATAATTTCACCGCTGGCATAGCGCGGCAGGTATTTCTGTTTCTGTTCTTCCGTACCGTCAATCAAAATACCGCTTGAACCGATACCGTTATTTGTCCCGATTAAAGAACGAAATGCAGCAGAAGTATGACCAAGCTCAAAAGCTACACGGACTTCTTCTTCCATGGTAATGCCAAGGCCACCAAACTCTTCTGGAATCGTTAAACCAAAAAGCCCCATTTCACGCATTTGCTGCACAATATGTTCAGGGATCGCATCTGTTTCATCAACTTCATGCTCTAGCGGTCTTAATACATTTTTCACAAAATCACGAAGCGTCGATAGCAACTGCTCTAACATCTGTTCGTCACGAATCATTTTTTCTCCTAGTCCATTTTTAGGATGAGACTTCCTTTAATTATCAAAATAGGCATTTAATTTCGTTATACGAAATACATTATCAATATTTTCCTATAGTGACAATTAAAATTGTGTATATTTATAAAAATAATTACAAAATTTTGCTTTTATTTTAGATATTTTATTTTTTATTGCTATTTTGATTGAACAATGAACAAATTTGGCTTAAATTATTTTGTAAATTAAATTTTGCTATACGGAATTTTATAAAAATGAATCAAAATGCAGTTGTTCAAATTGATTATGCACTTCCTGCAGTAGCAACAATAAAAATTAACCGCCCTGAAGCTAAAAATGCACTGAATACACAAGTGCGTAAAATGCTTGCTGAGGCTGTTGCTCAGCAAGTTGAAAATGATGATATCCGAGTGATTATTTTAACTGGTGGTGATGATATTTTTGCTGCAGGCGCCGACTTAACTGAACTTGCGGAAGCAAGTTCAATGGACGTGTATTTACGCCGAACTGAACGCTACTGGCAAACCATTGCCAATTGCCCAAAACCGATTATTGCCGCAGTCAATGGTTTTGCTTTGGGCGGCGGCTGTGAACTGGCAATGCATGCCGACATTATTATTGCAGGTCAAAATGCACAATTTGGTCAGCCGGAAATTAAAGTTGGCATTATGCCTGGTGCTGGCGGCACACAGCGTTTAGTTCGCGCAGTCGGTAAATTTCAAGCTATGCGCATGATTATGACGGGCTGCCTTATATCTGCAGATGAAGCCTTCGCCATGGGTCTAGTTTCTCAAGTCACAGCGGATACTGAGACATTAAATACCGCTTATAAAATGGCGCAGCAAATCGCCAAGCTTCCTTCAATTGCCCTAGAGCAAATTAAAGAGGCGGTTTTACTCAGTGAAGATGTGCCTTTGCATGCTGGGCTGTCCTTTGAACGTAAAGCGTTCCAATTGCTCTTCAGTACTGAAGATCAAAAAGAAGGCATGGCAGCATTTTTAGAAAAACGCAAACCGAACTATCAAGGTAAATAATAAACATCAGCGCAACATTGATTAAACGCTATTGAGGTCAACATGGAAAGACGAATCAAAAACATTGGAGTGATCGGTGCAGGAATCATGGGAATTGGCATTGTTCAAATTGCCGTTCAAGCCAATCATGCTGTTTACTTATATGATGCACAGCCAAATGCGGCGAAAAATGCTTATGAAAAATTAAATACGACATTCAGCCGATTGGTCGAAAAAAATAAAATTTCTCAATCTGAACTTAAGCAAGCTTTATCCAACTTACATATTGTCGAAAATATTCAAGATCTGCATGCGTGTGATTTGATTATTGAAGCAATCATTGAAAAATTAGACATCAAGCAAACGCTGATGAAACAGCTTGAGAGCATGGTCAGTCCGCAATGTATATTGGCGTCAAATACTTCTTCCCTGTCCATTACTGAAATTGCCGCAGAATGCCAGCATCCTGAACGGGTCGTTGGCTATCACTTCTTCAATCCTGTACCTTTAATGAAGGTGGTTGAAATCATTCAAGGCTTACATACCGATACACAGATTATTGAACAGCTCTCAGAACTTGCCCGCAATATGGGACATCGCCCTGTACGCACTAAAGATACTCCAGGCTTTATTATCAATCATGCAGGCCGTGCTTATGGCACTGAAGCGCTTAAAATTTTAAGTGAAAATATCGCTTCAATTCCTGAAATTGACCTTATTTTGAAAAAATCACTGGGTTTTAAAATGGGGCCATTTGAGCTGCTTGATCTCACCGGCTTAGACGTTTCTCACCCTGTCATGCTGTCGATTTACAACCAGTATTATCAAGAGCCGCGTTACCGCCCAAATGTATTAACACAGCAAATGCTGATCGGTAAAAAATTAGGGCGTAAAACAAGCGAAGGATTTTACAAATATATTGATCAAGTCAAACAAGAGATTCCGATTGTTCAAAAATATTCAGCAAATTGTCATGACCTAAAAACAGTTTGGCTCAGCACTGAATTTAAAGATGACTTTGAAAAGCTCTCTGCATATTTAGCTCAAAAAAATATTCAGATTAATCCAAATACCCAACCAGATGCCGATGATTTGATTTTAATTGCCAATTATGGCGACGATGCAACACACAGTGCGTTGTGTTTAGAGGTCAATCCTGAACAGGTGGTCTGCATTGATATGCTGGGCAATTTTGAACAATGCCGCACTTTAATGCCAAGCCTCATCACCAAACAGAAAATGATTGAAGCTGCGCTAGATCTATTCAGCCAGCCAGACTGCGAAACCATTGTGATTGATGAAAGCCTTGGTTTTGTCTCGCAGCGTGTGCTTGCCATGGTGATCAATTTGGCGTGCGATATGGCACAGCAGCAAATCGCGACGGTTGAAGATATTAATGCTGCCGTAAAACTTGGACTCGGCTATCCATTTGGCCCAATTGAATGGGGCGATGTGATTGGCAAAGAAAAAATATTACGGATTCTGGAACGCATCTCTAGCATTAGCCACGATCCGCGCTATCGCCCGAGCCCATGGTTACAGCGCCGCTGCAAACTAAATTTATCACTGATGCATCAACAATAAATTTTAAATTAAAACTTCAAGGAAAGAATAGTATGAACGCTTATATTTACGATGGTTTACGTACCCCAATTGGCCGCTATGCAGGCAGTCTTGCCAGTATCCGTCCTGATAATCTGGCTGCTCTGGTCATTAAATCCTTAGTGCAAAAAACGGGCGTAGATGCTGCTGATATCGAAGAAGTGATTTTAGGCAACACCAACCAAGCCGGTGAAGATTGCAGAAATGTAGCTCGTCATGCTTTATTACTGGCAGAGCTGCCGGTCAGTGTTGCAGCTCAAACGGTCAATCGCTTATGCGCCAGCGGTTTAGCGGCAGTGGTTGATGCAGCCCGTGCCATACACTGCGGCGAAGGCAGTCTTTATATTGCCGGCGGGGTTGAAAGCATGTCCCGTGCGCCCTTTGTTTTGGCCAAAGCTGAATCGGCGTATAGCCGTGACGCGAAAATTTTTGATACCACCATAGGCGTGCGTTTTCCTAATCCTGCTTTAATTAAAATGTATGGCAATGACTCCATGCCGGAAACAGGTGACAATGTTGCAGAAGCTTATGGCATCAGCCGTGAAGAATCCGATCGTTTTGCAGCAGCATCACAAGCCAAATATGAACAAGCCAAACAAGAAGGCTTTTTTAAAGATGAAATTTTAGCAATTGAAGTGCCACAAGGACGCAAAGCACCGCCGAAAGTCATTGATGAAGATGAACATCCTCGCCCAACTTCGAACTTTGAAGCATTACAAAAATTGAAGCCACTATTTGAAGGTGGTGTCGTGACTGCTGGAAATGCCTCCGGAGTAAATGACGGTGCCGCAGCCCTACTGATTGGTAATGAAAGTGTCGAAGAAAAATACGGTATTCGCCCTTTGGCAAAAATTTTAGCCTCTGCATCTTCAGGGATCGAACCGCGCCTCATGGGTGCAGGCCCTATTGAAGCAATCAATAAAGCTTTAAAACGCGCCAATCTCAGCTTAGATGACATGGATATTATTGAAATTAATGAGGCCTTTGCACCACAAGTTTTATCTTGCCTGAAAGGCTTAAATGTCGAGTTTGATGATCCGCGGGTAAATCCAAATGGCGGTGCAATTGCGATTGGTCATCCATTGGGCTGCTCGGGTGCACGTCTTGCCTTGACTGCAGCGCGTGAATTAAAACGCCGCAGCAAAAAATATGCTGTCATCAGCTTGTGCATTGGGGTTGGACAAGGTTTAGCCATGGTTATTGAAAATACCCAGCTGAATTAAATGCATTTAAAAAATAGGCATTGCTCTAAATAATAAAGTTCGCTATACAGATATCTTCAAGTCAAATCTTTAAAAAGTTTTGTATAGCGAAATTTATTGATATTATATGTTATATATTGTTTGACTAACGAATGGAACACTATGAATCATCAAGATGAGATTACTCCTGAGCAATTAGAAAAAAAAATAAATTTAGATGAAATTCGCCTTGATCCTATTTCACATATCCATCGTGAAAATAATCCCCAATTTATTGCATCTCTTGCACGCGGCTTAGAAATTCTGCGCTGTTTTACCGCAACCACTCAAATTCTAGGTAATCAAGAACTCTCACAATTAACAGGCTTACCAAAGCCTACGATTGCACGGATTACCAACACACTGGTTTCCCTTGGTTATTTAAAACAATTACCGAATTCAACAAAATACACATTAGATACAGGTGTTTTGGCTCTGGGCTATGCATCTTTATCAAATATCTCTGCGCGCATACATGCCCGTCCTTATATGGAAGAAATGGCCAAATATGCGCAAGCGCCAGTAGCGATGGCAACCCGTGATCGTTTAAATATGCTGTATTTAGACGTGGTGCAGGCTGAGTCAAATTTAACCATGCGCCGCCCAATTGGTTCAACAATCCCTTTACACAATACTGCAATGGGCCGTGCGTGTTTGGCTGCGCTGCCTGAAAACGAACGCAATTTCATTATGGATGCCTTATCAAAACGCCATCAAGATGAATGGCCAATGATGAAGCGGGGTTTAGAACGTTCATTTCACGATTATCGAAACTATGGTTATTGCCTTTCCTTGAGTGAATGGCATAAAGAAGTCAATTCTGTTGCTGTACCTATGGTGCATCCAATTCATGGTTTACTGGTCTTTAACTGCGGCGCACCAAGCTATTTGGTCAATCAAGAAAAGCTTGAAAATGAAATTGGGCCGCGTCTGATTTACATGGTTCAAAATATTGAAGATGCGTTAAATGCGCTTTAAAAAGGCTTTTTTTAATTCCGCGATGTCATTCCGTAAGTGAGATCACTCGATACTAAGATTTGATTTGACCCACCTCAGTCTATATACATTTATTTAGCTCACTTGAATTAATAGTAACCCATTAAAAAGCCAGTCTGTTTATACAGACTGGCTTTTTAATTTAAGTCATCAAATATCTTTAAATATGAGATACCCATTCTGGAACTACAGTGTTCAAGTCACCCACTAACCAGTAGTCAGCTACTGCATTGATTGGTGCTTCTTCATCTTTGTTGATCGCAACGATCACTTTAGATTCTTTCATACCCGCCAAATGCTGAATCGCACCAGAAATACCGACAGCGATATACAGGTCAGGCGCAACGATTTTACCCGTTTGACCCACTTGCATGTCGTTAGGAACGAAACCGGCATCAACTGCAGCACGTGAAGCACCTTGCGCAGCACCCAATTTGTCAGCCAATGGATCAAGTACAGTGTGATAGTTTTCACCTGAACCCACACCACGACCACCAGAAACCACGATGCGTGCAGCGGTTAATTCCGGACGTTCAGATTTTACGATTTCTTCTGAAACGAATTTAGAAAGACCCGCATCGCCAGTAGACGCAGCAGCTTCAACGCTAGCCGCACCACCATCGCTTGCTACAGCATCAAATGCCGTACCACGAACAGTCGCAACAACAACAGACTCAGCAGACTCTACAGTGGCAATTGCGTTACCTGCATAGATCGGACGTTTAAACGTTTTAGGGCTTTCAACAGCAATGATGTCAGTGATCATGCTGACATCTAACAGTGCAGCTGCACGTGGCAGTACGTTTTTACCATTTGAAGTAGATGCAGCAAGGATATGGCTATAACCTTTACCCAATTCAGCAACGAGTTTAGCCACGTTTTCAGCCAACTGGTTTGCATAAGCAGCGTCGTCAGCAAGTAATACTTTGCTTACCCCTGCAACTTTAGCGGCTTGGTCAGCGACAGCTTGCGCGTTCGAACCAGCTACCAATACAGTGATATCACCACCGATTTTTTGAGCTGCAGCAACAACGTTTAAAGTTGCACCATTAAGTGCTTTGTTGTCGTGCTCAGCGATAACTAAAATACTCATGATTTTATCCTTCTGTATTAGATCACTTTCGCTTCGTTTTTAAGTTTGTCAACAAGCTCATCTACAGATTTCACTTGTACGCCAGCTTTACGTTCAGCAGGAGCTTCAACTTTAACTGTTTTAAGTTTAGTTGTCGTAGTAACACCGAAATCTGCAGGAGACTTGGTATCCAGCGGTTTTTTACGCGCTTTCATGATGTTTGGCAGAGCTGCATAACGTGGCTCGTTCAAACGTAAGTCCGTGGTGATGATTGCTGGAAGTGCAAGCTCAACAGTTTGTAAACCGCCGTCAACTTCACGAGTGACCTGTACTTTGTCGCCATCAACTTTCACTTCAGAAGCGAATGTACCTTGACCTGCGCCAAGTAGAGCGCCAAGCATCTGACCAACCTGGTTAGAGTCGTCATCAATGGCCTGTTTACCTAGAAGGATTAATTGTGGTTGTTCAGCTTCAACAACACCTTTCAGGATTTTAGCAACTTCCAAAGCACCGAGTTGGCTGTCATCCGCTTCAACCAGAATACCGCGGTCAGCGCCAAGCGCCATGGCAGAACGGATTTGTTCTTGCGCTTCTTTAGGACCAATAGAAACCACAACGATTTCTGAAACAGTTCCTTTTTCTTTTAAACGAACCGCTTCTTCCACTGCGATTTCACAGAATGGGTTAATTGACATTTTAACGTTGGTTAAGTCAACACCACTGTTGTCCGGTTTAACGTGAACTTTAACGTTGGCATCAACCACACGTTTTACAGCAACCACTGTTTTCATTTTACGCTTCCTCAGCTTTTAAATTAAAATTGGTTTTACTCTGTACTTGCGCCATATCTGCACGTCTATGATTAATTAAAGATAAAGCCACAGCGCCAATTAAACCTGCCAAAGCAATCACAAAAAAGTTTTGCTGAATCGGTAAATTTAAAGCCACAATAAAACCAATTAATAGCGGTGCGCCAATTGCGCCTAAACGCCCAACACCTGATGCCATGCCAATTCCTGTTGAACGGATCACGCTTGGATAAAATTGACCGCAGTATGAATATGCAACGATTTGCGCACCTGTTGAACAAGCGCCCACAACAGCAATAATCAAATACAGCATGGTAATCGGCATAGGTAAGGTCATTAAATACAGAAAGACACTGCCCAAGGCATACATAATGACCAGCACCCATTTAATGTGGAAGCGGTCTGCTAACCAGCCGCCGCCGACTGCGCCAACAATTGCGCCAATATTCAGAGCTATCACAAAAGTAAGTGCTGAACCCAATGAATAGCCTGACATTGCCATTAACTTGGTGAGCCAAGTGCTTAGTGCATAAACCATAAACAAGCAGGTAAAAAATGCCACCCAAAACATCAGCGTACTAAAAGTACGTCCGTCACTGAATAACAGCCCCACTGTTGGTTTTAGATTACTATTTGATGAACCATTGACAAAAACTGCATCCGCAGGGAATTGTGCTTGCGGTGCAATTTGCTCTGCAATCTTACGCAGTTCAGCCTGTTTATTGTGCTTCACCAAATAAACCACAGATTCCGGCATAGATTTTAAAATAAAAGGCAGCAAAATGACCGGTAGACCTGCAGCATAGAACACCACCTGCCAGCCATGTTGCACAATAAACTGCTTGCCTAAAACCGCCGCTAAAATTCCGCCTACGGCATAACCCGAAAACATCAATGAGGTCATGACATTACGCACTTTCTTTGGTGAATATTCCGTCATTTGCGCAACCACATTCGGCATCACACCACCAATGCCTAATCCCGCAATAAAACGCACGATACTGAATGTCACAGGATCATCGGTTAAACCTGCAATCGCAGTAAAGGCACTGAATAAAAATACACAAATGGCAATGGTTAAGCGACGGCCAATTTTATCGGCGAGACCACCAAAAAAAATAGCACCAATCATCATTCCAAATAGCGCTGAACTCGCCATAAATCCAGCAGTTGAAGCACTTACATTCATTTGCTCCATAATCGAAGGTAAAGCTGCACCTGCAACAGAAATATCATATCCATCGAGAATAATAACCAGCATGCACCATATTAAAACTGTGGCATGAAAACCGTTGAATTTAGCTTCACTCGCTAAATTCTGCATATCGACTTGACTCATCAATCAACTCCTTGATTGTTATTGTTGTTTTAGTTCATTACTGTTTTTAGCAATCTATCAGCTATAGGCACCCAATTGTATTCTGGATATTTCTGACAGAAACTAAAACCCGAACTTGTTGAATAAACAGTCAGTTCAGATTAGTGAATTATTTTTTTATGTCAATACCATTACATATATATAAATATAAAACCCTAATAAACGGTATTTTTTTAATTAATTTATATTTATATATTGACATAAATAAGATTCAGCCTATGCTTTTTATAAATCTGATTTTCCAAGGAAATGGAACATGCCTGCTGAACTTCACTATGAAAACAATATTGCGGTTATTCGATTGAACCGCCCTGAAGCAAGAAATGCATTAAATGCAGATATGATTGAAAAATTACAGGAAATTGTGTCCGAAATTTCAGCACTGAATCTGCGTGCAGCCATTTTCACGGGTGAAGGCAAAGCCTTTTGTGCAGGTGCAGACATTACAGAATTACTGAATAAAAGTCCTGCAGAACATCTGCATAAAATACAAACAGGTCAGGCATTATTTCAGCAAATACATGAATTAAAATTTCCAACACTGGCCTGTATTCATGGCATAGCTTTGGGTGGCGGACTTGAACTGGCTTTGGCTTGTACATTTAGAATATGCAGCCCTGATGCAGGTCTTGGACTTCCTGAAATAAAACTCGGTTTAATTCCTGGCTATGGCGGAACACAGCGCTTACCGCGTTTAATTGGCGTATCAAAAGCGCTTGAAATGGTTGCCAGCGGCAAAATTGTGTCTGCAGAAGAAGCCTATAACATCGGCTTGGTGAATCAGATTATAGAAATGCAAGATCCGATTGCAAGCGGAAAAGCCTATTTAGATTCATTGGCAATGCAATTTCCAGCAGCGATTCAGCAAATTATGCAAGCGGTTCAATCCGCATCCGATTTAAATCTTCATCAAGGACTTGAATTGGAAGCCGAACTTTTTGTGGAATGCAGCCAAAGTGCTGATGCTGCTGAAGGCATACAGGCGTTTTTAGAAAAACGGGCAGCGAATTTTTCTCAAAAATAACTGTACTTATATTCTAAGCCGATATACTAGCTGCAAATATCAATAGAAAACGTGCTTAATAACTATGTCTGATTCAAAACTTGGAATTTACGATCAATCTTTATATATGATTCATAATCGGCTGTTTTTTCGATTATTTCAGGTAGGCAATAGTCTTGATCGCCAATGTTTAAATGAACTTGGTATTTCACCCGTTCATTGGGCTGTGATGGGCGCGCTTTCACGCCCGCACCTCAATAATGCAGGCATGTCATTTTCCGATTTAACCGAATACTTAGGGATTAGCCGGCAAAGTTTAGACAATGTTTTAAAACGATTAGAGCGTGAAGGCAGTGTACAGCGTGTCACCTCTCATCAAGACAAACGGGCTAAAAATGTAGCTCTCACGCCATCCGGACAACAAAGCTGGCTCGACTTACAGGAACAATTTTTTCAGTTCTACCGTCAAGCAATGTCTGGCTTTGCCTTGGATGATTTAGCCAGTTTAATTCACTTACTCAACAAGTTGAATACAGGCCTCAAGCAGATTGACCTTGCACGACCTGATGCTGACACGAATTAATACGATTTTTATTTCTAGCAATGCCTAATGTTTGAACTGATAAAATTTATAAAGTTACATAAAATCAAAATATGAAGATTAAAAGGAGTTTCGAATGCAGCAACATAACTTGGTGGATCAAACCATTAGCTCAAGGCATTCTGTACGTGCTTTTAAAAATACCCCACTTGATACACAGACCATCAAAGATATTTTAAACATCGCCTGCCGTGCACCGTCAGGCAACAATATTCAGCCTTGGAAAGTTTATGTTGTGACTGGCCAAAAACGCAAAGAGCTGATTCAGCAGGTCTGTGCAGCGCAAAGTCAGATTTTTGAGCAGCCTGAAACTGCGAGCCGTCATCAAGAAACGTTTAAGTATTATCCCGAGCAATGGACGTCGCCATTTATTGAGCGCCGCCGTGAAAACGGCTGGGGACTTTACGGTTTGCTAGATATTAAAAAAGGTGAACAGCAGAAAATGCAGCAGCAACATTTACGTAATTATCAGTTATTTGATGCTCCCGTAGGCCTATTTTTTACTTTAAGCACGACTTTAGAAACTGGCTCAAAAATGGACATTGCGATGATGATTCAAAATGTCATGATTGCAGCCAAAGCACGTGGAATTGATAGCTGCCCTCAAGCCGCATGGAACCCATTTCATCAAATTGTAGCCAAGGTTCTTGACATTCCGGAAAATGAAGAATTAGTTTGCGTTGTGGCGTTGGGATATGCCGATCAAACTCAAGCAGTGAATCAATTACATACACCGCGTGTTCCTGCCGAAGAGTTTGCTGTTTTCTGTGATTAAAATCAAAAGATTAAAAGGCACATAACGTGCCTTTTACTTTAGCCTTGCTGAATGATATTTTTATGCTTTAAAGCTTTCAATTCATCTTCAGAAACAAAACGGTTTAAAATTTTGTCAGTATCCTCACCCAAATAAGGGGGTGCTTTAACATATTGGACTGGGGTTTTAGACAATTTAATGGGTGAACCAATTGAAAGATAATCGGAACGTAATGGATGCTCCATCCTGACGAGTATTTTACGGGATATCACCTGCTCTTCTTCTAATGCTTGCTGTAAATCATTAATCATACCAACCGGAACCTTCACCGCGTGAATACGTTCGATCCAATACTGTGCGGGTTGAGTCATAAAATGCTGCTGCAATAACGCGGTAATTTCTTCACGATGGGTCACACGGTCCTTATTTTTTACAAATTTCGGATTTTGAGAAAGTTCTGGTAGGCCAATACTGTCACATAACATCTGAAACTGCTGGTCATTACCGCAAGCGATAATAAACTCACCTTGCTTCGCCTTAAAGACTTGGTACGGGACAATATTGGCATGTGCATTCCCTAAACGGCCCGGTATTTTTTCTGACGTTAAATAATTCATTGCTAATACCGAAAGAGAAGCCACTTGAGTATCTAGGAGCGCCATATCAATATGCTGACCTTCACCAGTACTCACTCGTGAAAGCAATGCGGCCTGAATGGCAATTGCAGCATATAAGCCTGTAGTTAAATCTGCAAATGCCAGACCTGCCTTCTGCGGCCCACCTCCGGGTAAATCATCACGTTCACCTGTGACACTCATCATGCCGCCCATGCCTTGTATAATAAAGTCATATCCCGGTTCAGCGGCGCGTGGGCCTGTTTGTCCGAAACCTGTGATCGAACAGTACACTAATTTAGGATTGAGTTGATTCAGGCTTTCATAATCCAGACCATATTTTTTTAATGAGCCAGCTTTGTAATTTTCAATCAGCACATCACAGTCTAAGACCATTTTTTTAATTAGCGTCTGACCTTCTTCTGTTGCAATGTCAATGGCGACTGAATACTTTCCTCTATTCGCAGATAGATAATAAGCAGATTCACCAGTCTCATCACCCTGATCCTTTTTTAAAAAAGGAGGTCCCCAGATACGGGTATCATCTCCCTGAAAAGGTCTCTCAACTTTAATCACCTCTGCGCCTAGATCTGCTAGTATTTGACTACACCACGGCCCTGCCAGAATTCTACTTAAATCAAGAACTTTAAATCCTGTTAAAGCACCCATAATTTTCCTCAATTTTTCTAGTTAGTTTTAGACTTCCATTCATTAGGTGTACTGAATCCCTAATTTGCCATTAAAATTATAAAATTGTTTGAAAAAAAACTAACTGGCATAAATCACTTAAATTGTTAAAAAACATTAATTTATCAGGAATTAGATCAATAGGTAATAAAATATAAGTAGCAATTATTACTGCTAAAATTTTTATAAAATTGGATGTTCGTTTATCTTTTGCAATGAGCCAAACAACTAAAATGTCTTTTTTTAATTAATTTAGCCCATTGTTTGATTGTTTGATTGTTTGATACCTACTGGATATTAAAAAGCCATCGAGATCTAATCCTAAGAGAGTTTTCTTAAATTGATATATTTTTTGTTTTTATTAAAAATTTATAAAATTAACACAATAGCTGTTATCTGAAATTCAATAGCTAGAAACCATTTAAAAACAATATATGCAGAATTTCCCACGTTTTAATGTAGGGGTAGCCCATGCGGACCAACGGATTATGAGTTGATTCTGTCACAGCAGCGTATGCGGCATTGCTGCTGTGGCTTCATCAATCCATAGCAGCAGACAGCGCAGAATGGGCTGGGTTTCAGACCCGTCATGCTACGAGCGATCAATGATCAAACAGGGTATATAAAAGAATAATCAGGCCCACCAAAATGTACGGACATAAGTACAATGCCAAAGCTGCAGGCCAAGTCCAGTCCCATCCATAATGTACCCCAAGCACCCCCACAGTCGTACCAACAACAGGAATCCCCGCTGTAATAATCGCCACGATTATTCCCACTATACCATGCCAATCAAGTACCTCATTGAAATAGGTATAAACTCCAAAAAACTGAATAATGGTGATTATCCAATAAGCTAAAAACTTAATGACTTTCATTACTCCACCCCCTATCAGAACTCATCCCATTTAAACGATCCATTCCATCAATGCTTTGTCATTTGATGTTATGAACCCTCTCAATGTGTCAAAGGAGATGTTTGAATATCATCTCCTTCTCTGTTCTGCGTTCTTATAAGCTTAGCTAAAATAGAAAAACCAGAAAGCAATCAACACACCCAGTGAAAAGAGTGCAGCAAACAGGGTGAACCATGAATGCGATTCGGTCCCCCAAAACATCCGTTTTGCCAGCCATTTTTTAAGCAGAACACTATTCAGTGTCAACGCTACCAAATGCAGCAACACACTGGCTAAAAACAGATTGGCAAAGAGCTCATGAATTTCTTTTAAAGTGTGGCTATAGGTATAGTCGGTAAAAAAGCCGGCCAGTACCGTTAAAGGCAGCAGGAGAAAAATACCCAGTATGCTGAGCTGAAACAGGCTGGAACTGGCGGCTTTTAAAAATGTTGGCGAAAGCCATTGCTGCGGCTGTGCCCAATAACGCTGTACAAAGGGCTTGATCACCTGCCATCGTCGGCTTGGCGCTGAAGGCTGAGTATGGGCCAGTCGAGGAGCGCCAAACTGCCATAAAATTCTTAATATCAGACTGATTCCGAGGGTATAGCCAAAGGCCATATGGATTTGATGCCATTCTTCTGCATCCCCAGTCAGATAAGCCCCGGTAAAACTCAACATGATGACAATATGCAGAAACCGGATCAATAAATCCGTTGAAGAAGTGGTTGTACGCTGAAGCATAAAAAACCTGTGCTGACTTTATTTTAAGTGCAGCATAGCAACTCAAGCTGAGTTGAATCTTAAGATACAGCCAAAAAAAGTGCGCTTGTTAAAGCGCACTTTTTAGCATGAGGAAATCGTATCAAGATCAATGCCAAGAAGCCCCAATAAGCAGGTTTTTTTGTGATTTGTCCAGCTGTTATTCCATCAGCTTGATTCTAAGCTCGGCAGGACTGCCAGCCCTCTCGGCCCCTTATCCAATCAGCTAGAAAACTCTTTAAAGGCATCCAGTGCATTTGCGGCATACATTAATGACGGTCCACCACCCATATATACAGCAACACCTAAAAGCTCTTCCAGCTTCTGCAGGGTCATCCCCATTTTAACCAGAGTTCTGACATGAAAACCGATACAACCATCACAACGCGATGCAACACCAATCCCCAGAGCAATCATTTCCTTGGTTTTGGGATCAATCACGCCGTCGCGCATAGCCGTCTGGGACAACTGATTAAAACTTTTCATTAAATCAGGTGAATCCTGAGTTAAGGTTCTTAAACTGCCTGAAATGTTCTGGGTTAATTCTTTGTATTTCATCACTGCCTCTCACATTAAACAATCAACAATAAAGTTGTTCACCTATTCCATAGCTTATTTTTCTACCGGATAGCCCTGTTGCAGCCAAGCCTGATAACCACCCTGCACAGACTTGACCTGGGTAAACCCCATATCCTGTAAGGTATCGGTTGCCAATGCTGAGCGCCCACCCGTACCACAGATCAGATAGATCGGCTGATCTTTAAGATGTTCCAGTGCCTGCAGGGTATCGCAATGATGGCTCGCCACAGGATGCTGGTGAATTCTCATTTCTAAAACACCACGAGGATAATTCACGGCCCGGTCTATCGCTGCCGCCTGAAATTCATCCGGTTCCCGAACATCAATCAGAATGGTTTTATGGTTTTTCAGCGCTTCAAACAGTTCATCTACGCTCACTTCCTGAATCCGGCTTTTTGCATTCTGGATCAATTGCTCTGCAGTTTTCATCATTTTCATTCTTCCTCAGCCATTAAAATCACATTTATATTTTATAAACTATGATTAGGTAGATTAAAAGCGGTTTAGTTTAAATTCCCAACCAGCTGTTTTAGCCCATAAGCGCTGAATAGATTAAATACATCGCCACCCCCATCACGGTCGTGGCAAAAATTTTCTGCACCTGATTACTGTCTATCCGGTGAATCGCACGACGTCCTATTAACATGCCCACAATACAAGCCAGAACGAAAGTCAGCGTGACCGAAACAGGGTATTGAAAGCCATCCAGTACGTGTACATAAATACTGACACCGCCAATCAGGAAAATAATCATCAGCGAAGTTGCAACGATGCTGCGCATATCCAGGTCAGTCACTTTACGCAGTGCCGGAACAATCACGAATCCCCCACCCACCCCAAGCAAACCGGTCAGTAAACCTGCCACAACACCAATGGCGCCGAGAGACAATGCGGTTTTCATATTCCAGATCAGGCGACCAGTCGTTTGATTGACCTTGCACAGTGCATTTCCATGATCATGGACTTTATTAAAGAAGATCCGGTAAGCGATGATCAGCATCACCAAACTGAAAGCCAGCGTGAGCCATACAGGAGAGATAATTCCAGCCAGATGCACGCCATAACGCGCTGAAGGAATACTGATCAGCGCAATCCAGAACGCGGCACGATAACGCACGATGCGCTTGGACAAACCTTCAAATGTTCCAACCAGTGCTGATAGGGTCACTGCCAGTAAGCCTACAGGTGCAGCCTGTGCTACCGTCCAGCCCTGACTTGCCATCAGTGCCGGTACAGCCAGAATACCGCCACCCGCACCGGTTAAACCCAGCAAGCCACCGATGGCCAGCCCTTCCAGTATCAACCACATCACACCTATACCTCTCTTGACTCCAGTGATTCAAAACAAAAGAACCTGCTGGTTTAATCCTGAAACTTGCCTATTTGAAGTAATTCAGCGGAAGCTTTAAATAAGAAACCCCATTCTCTTCCGGTTCAGGGAACTGTCCTGCTTTCATGTTGATCTGAATCGAAGGCAGAATCAGTTTGGGCATACTCAAACCTGCATCGCGCTTGTTACGCATCTCGACAAATTCAGCTTTGGTCGTGCCATGATGAATATGAAGATTGCGGTTTTTTTGCGTCTGGATATCCGTCTCACACACATAACTATCCCGTGTTTCTGGCAAATAGTCATGGCATAGAAACACCCGGGTAGTCTGCGGCAATTCGAACAGGCGCTGTACCGAATCAAACAGCATGGCAGCACTGCCACGCGGAAAGTCACAGCGTGCCGTGCCATAATCCGGCATAAACAAGGTATCACCCACAAACACGGCATCACCAATGACATAACTCAGGCAGGCCGGCGTATGTCCAGGGGTGGGAATGTTATATGCCTCGATGGAACCAAGCTGGAATTTCTCATCATCCTCAAACAGGTAGTCAAATAACTGCTGGGTATTCCATTGCTTGATATCTAGATGGTAGATGGCAGCAAAGGTTTCCTGGACCATCGCAATTTTCTGGCTCATGGCAATCTTGCCCCCCAGTGCAGCTTTGAGATACTGCGCCGCGGTCAAGTGATCGGCATGGACATGGGTTTCCAGAATCCACTCGACGGTTAAACCTTGCGCTTTGACATAGGCAATGATCTGATCAGCATGTGTGGTCGAGGTGCTAGCAGATGCAGCATCATAATCCAGCACACTGTCAATAATTGCACAGGCTTTCGTTGAAGGATCACTCACCACATAACTGAACGTATTGGTATCTTCATGGAAAAAGTCTTTTACAACTGGGGAATTTGACATGATTAGGCTCCTGCCCACTTACGGTGAATCAACACGCCTGCAAGCATCGCGACAATAAAATACAGAACCTGATAATGCCCAAGACCAATCAAGGTAAAACTGGGTGCAGGACATATCCCGGCAATCCCCCAACCGATACCAAAGAGCAGGCTGCCCGAAATCAGTTTAGGATCAATCTTGTTATTCTTTGGCAAATCGATCGGTTCATTAAAGATCGTTTTCGGTGCCTGGCTGCGTAGCGCTTTTTGAAAGGGAATAAAGGCTACAGCAATTGCACCCATCATCACAAAAGCCAGGCTGGCATCCCAGTCCCCAAACAGATCTAGGAAGTCGAGCACTTTTTCCGGATTCGACATCCCGGAGACCATCAGCCCCACAGAAAACAAACCGCCGAAAATGAAAGCCAGAAAATTCTTCATTTAGAAAGCTCCTGTGATATGGCGAATGATATAAACCGTGACAAAACCAGCGAACATAAAGCTCATGGTGGCCAGGATAGAACGCTTCGATAAACGGCTCATCCCGCAAATCCCATGACCACTGGTACATCCTGAACCCAGGCGCGTACCAAAGCCAACCAGCAGACCCGCGATGATCATCATCAGCGGACTGGCATTCAACTCGATCTCAGGCTGGACAAATAATCCATAAATAAAGGGCGTGACAATCAAACCTGACATAAACCAGATTGCAGGGGTTTTAAACACGGTCTGTGGATTCAGTACCTGTCCAATCAATCCGCTGATCCCTGCGATACGGCCATGCACATAGAGATAGCCGACCACCGCTACTCCCAGTAATAATCCGCCGAGAAATGCGATGAGAAAATCATGCATAATAAATCTACTCATTTACAATATATGTTTTTATATTATATAATAAATAAAAATATTCAAGCGGAAATGCTGATTTTTTTGTATCTCATCATGGCTTATCAGGACACCTACATGAACCCTGCACCGTTAAAAGCACAAATAGACTTTTCACAAGTTGAGTTGGTCAGTGATTGTCTGAAAGTTTTATCCAACCCTGACCGTCTTAAAATTCTCTGTGTCTTGGTCGATGGCGAGCTGAATGTACAGCACATAGAACAACGTACGGATATCCACCAACCCACCTTGTCACAACAGCTGACTGTATTAAGAAACAGCCAGATCGTATCGACACGACGGGAAGGCAAACAGATTTTTTATCAATTCAGCGATATACGGGTGCTAAAAATCATGCAGACCCTATATGAAGTGTACTGTAGCCAAGATTGTGATTGATATAACTCCCCCATTTTCAGATCACTCCTGGCCAAACAGATTTTTCAGGGATTCTAAGAGCAAAAGCCTTTAGCTGATTTGCTCATTTAAAGAATTCATTTTTTTAAATTTGCGCTTATTTTCTTTTAGTCGTGCATGTTGTTTGGCATTAAAAAATTTAGATCATGCTGCAAGATGACAAAGCTGTTGTTGTAGCGACATGTGTTTGGGGTAGCTACAATCGATGAGGTATTTTTAGATTTTACTGAATAGCAGGGTGATACAAATGCATCAAGAATGGGACAAACGTTATCGAGAAACACGACATTTATATGGCTCAGAAGCAAATGTATTTATTCAGGACATCAGCCAGCATTATACGATTTCTGGCCGTACCTTGGCTATTGCAGAGGGTGAAGGGCGTAATATCCTATATTTAGCACGTACAGCAAGAGAGAAGCATTTAGCATTTAGTGCCGAGGCGTGGGATTATTCTCAAGTTGCTCTTGAAAATGCGCAGGTATATGCACAAGAACAAGGGATTGAATTGCAAACCCGGCAGGTCGATTTGACTACAGTGAAATGGCCAGAAGATCAATATGACAATATTCTGTGTGTATTTGGTCATGTCGATCCAGCTACCCGATTAAAAAACTTGCAGGGTGTACGTCAGGCACTAAAAAATCACGGTCATTTTATTGGTGAGGTATATTCCAAAGCGCAATTTGCTTATAAAACCGGTGGTCCTGGCAATCCTGATTTTCTGTATGATCCTCAGGAGATTTTAGAAGTATTTCAGGACGATCATATTGTTCACTTTTTTGTCGGAGATGTAGAACGTTATGAAGGAAAATTGCATCAGGGCAAAAGCCATGTGATTCAATTTATGATAGAAGTGATCAAACAGTGAAGCTGACCATTAAAGTATGGGTGAGTCACTCTCAAATTTATCTATAAAAAAATGAGAACCATCTATTTTTGCAACAGATGGTTCGCTTGATTGATCAGCTTGCGGAGATATCTACTGGTTGAATAGCAGTAGATCATTACTCTTCTAACAGGCTTCTTAACATCCAGGCTGTTTTTTCATGGACTTCAAGTCGTTGTGTGATCAGATCCGCGGTTGGCTGGTCATTAACTTCATCCACGATGGGAAAGAGACTTCGAGCAGTTCGCGCAACAGTTTCATGGGCATTGACCAGCAGGCTGACCATTTCCTCGGCTTTAGGAACACCTTCTACTTCTTTAATTGCAGTTAATTTTACAAATTGTTTATAGGTTCCTGGAGCAGGAAATCCCAATGCCCGAATTCGTTCAGCAATAATATCCAGGGCATTCCATTGTTCGGTATATTGCGTCATAAACATGTTATGTAAGCTATTGAATTGTGGCCCAGTCACGTTCCAATGAAAGTTATGGGTCATCAAATACAAGGTATAGCTATCCGCTAGCAGTTTGGATAACCCTTCAACAATTTTGGCACGATCACTATGAGAAATGCCAATATCAATTTTCATTGTTTTAGATTCTTTTTTAGAATTCGCCATTTTTGAGACTCCTTATACTTTAAGTGTATATTTTATATAGACATTAAGATTTTATGACCATCACTGGCAATTCCGTTGAGCAAAGTACAGCTGTGGCCACACTTCCGAGTCTCCATTTTTTAAAACCTTTACGCCCATGCGATCCCATTACAATGAGATCAGTTTCAAGCTGTTTGGCAGTTTCAACAATACCTTCTTCAAGCAGTACGCTTTTTAGGACTTTTGTTTCTGCTTGAACGCCCGCCGCATAGGCAATTTCACTTGCTTGCTTTAATATCTCTTCTGCATTCGCATAGGCCTGGATAAAGTGTTCTTTCATTGGAGCAGATACATAATAGTAATAGAAATCTGCATCTGTAAATGGATCTTCTGAAACCAGACTAATTAAGGTCAACCTGCTATTGAAGAGCTTAGCAATTTCGACCGCATGTTTTACCGCTGAGAAAGAAATTTTTGAACCATCGACTGGTACTAAAATATTCTGGTATGACATTGGTGAAACTCCAAATATTTACCTTTTATTGAATTATAAATAACATAAGCTTGCTAGAGCTTCAATTTAAAGCATTAAAAAATATAAAATTCTATCCTGACTGTTACTCAACTTGAAAAAAAGTGAATAGCTTTTGGGCTGCTATTCACCTGATGATTATCTAGCCTGTTTAACTGGGCAGGACATATCCCTTTTCATTAATTAAACGTACTGCTGCATCACAAACTTCCGCATCATAAATCGTCCCGCGTCCACGTAAAATTTCTGCCAGAGCCACCTCAACCCCCAAAGCCGCACGATAAGGACGATGCGAAGCTATTGACTCAATCACGTCTGCCACGGTCAGAATACGCGCCTCAGGATAGATCTCATCACCTTTTAATCCTTTAGGATAACCGGTGCCATCCATCCGTTCGTGATGCTGGCCAATGATTTCAGCAATCGGAATATTGAAAGGAACATCCTTGAGAATTTCATAACCGGCCTGTGCATGGCCTTTCATCATTTCCATTTCCAGATGGGTCAGACGAGAAGGTTTGGTCAGAATCTCGGAAGGAATAGAAATTTTACCGATGTCATGTACCAGCCCAATTTCTTCCATCTGCAGACAGCGTTTTTCATCCCAGCCCATTTCTTTGGCAATCGCACGGGCAATCAAGCCTACACGGCGTTCATGGCCTGCGGTATAAGGATCGCGCAATTCCACCATAATCGATACCGCCTGCAAGGTGCCATACATGGTGGCCTCCAGCTGTTCCAGCTGCCGGGCAATCTGGTCTTGTGCCTGCTTTTGCTCGGTGATGTCTTGCGCCATTACAATCGCGGCAGGCAAACCATCATCCCAAAGGATAGGACGGGCATACAGGGAAAATTCCCGGATCTGGCCATTTTGATGTCGCACGGGAATCGTGTAAGGCAGGTTCGAGTGTTCTGCCGGCTGTGCCTTATCCTCAGCTTGGTGAATCAGCGCCAGAGTATCTGGGGTCGCATCGCTAAACTCCTGAATATTATGTCCGTTGAGCTCTGCGGCAGATCTACCCAGCAGGTTGGCATAACTTGGATTGACGTATAAATACTGATTGTCGCGCAGTACATACATTCCGACCACGGTTTGTTCCACCATGCTACGGAAACGCTGCTCGCTGTCTCTTAATGCCTGCTCGGTTTGCCTGATAGCGGTCAGATCAGCCCAAGCCAGAATCGCATCATTACCAACAATTGCCAGCGTGCGCTGCGCAATACGCTGACTACCGTCTTTTGCCAGCAGGGTAATTTCAGGAAACTGCACCTGTTTGCCATTTTTCGCCAGCTGCAAGGCCGCTTGCCAGTTTTGTTGCATAAACTGTCTTTGTTCTGCATCTGGTGCCACTTTTTTCAGCCAGGCTTCCCGATCCTGGAAATCCTCCAGGCTGTATCCCAACCATTTTTCATAGGCCAGATTGACTGCAAGAATGCGTTCATCCTGTATGGAAATAATATGCATCGGTACCGGCGACTGTAAAAACACCTGCTGGAAACGTTGTTCCATCTGCTGCGAATAGGTTTCAGCTGTTTGACGCTGCTGCTCAGCCGAAAAACGTTCCAGCGCAAATGAAATATCTCTGGATAGATTTTGCAGCAGCTGAATTTGCTCCTGATCAAATTCCACCTGGCCTGTGGTGTACAGCCCGACCAGCCCCCAGAAATGGCCTTGTAACAGCAACGGCGTTAATGCCGCTTGACGGATCTGCTCCTGTTTTAAATACTGTCTCCAGGTCCGGTATTCTGGAGAAACACTGTCATCAGGATTATTGGCTAGGGTATAGGTATAAACCTCCACATCCGGGCTGGTATTTTTCAACTGATTCAACGGAGTATTCTGCTCCTGCTGCAAGGCAGTCTGCAAAGTGGGCAAAATGTTGGCGCTAATATTATGATGGAACTGAATCACCAGTGGACTGTCCGCCTGATCATCAACTTTTAGCGCAATCAGAATTTTGGCAAAACTACCCAGCTTCAGCAGCACCTGCTGCAACTCAGTTAGCAACTGTTGCTGGTTCTGACTATGCGCAATCACCCGGTTGGTTTCACTGAGCAGCTGGTACAGATAGGTTAAACGTGCTACCCGCCCCTGGGACTGTAACCGGATATAAACATCGGTAATCTGGCTGGTGATGTGATCGATTAAACTCTGTTCTTCATCCAGAAAAGCGGGCACATCCGGTGCCTGAGCATACCAGATGGTTAAGTTTCCGAATTTCTGGGTGTCATTGCCAAAGGCCGACTGCAGATAGGGCATCTGGGCAGGAAGCTCGGTGCCAAAAATGCCCCAGTCACTGTCAATCCTCAGATGAATCCTTTCCGGAGAGGAAAATCCAGAAGGAATGATTTCCATGGCTTTGTGCAACAGCTTGGCCATGTCGCTATGCGTGTTATTGCAGAGCTGGTTGATCTGGTTCAGACAACGTACTTCTTTGACCCGTTTTTGTACATCCTGCAGCAAAAGCTGGCGGTCTGTAATATCATGCACCACCATAACCCAGACCGGTTTTTTGCCCAGGCGTTCCGCAAAGGGGGCGACATGACACTCGACCGTTTTGCGGTCCGGCAAGGTCAGCTGGATTAAAAACTCTTGCGGTGCCTGCTGCAGTCTGGAACACACCGGACAATCCTCGGTCTTTACACGAGGATCATGTACCAGTTCATGCACGGAACATCCGGTCAGTTGTGCCGCAGCAATACCATGCAGCCGGGCTGCCGCCAGATTGACCTGCTGAATAGTGTGGCTGGAACTGACAATATAGGTCGGATCCGGAATGGTGTCATAGGTACTGGCCGCCTTGGACAGCATGCTAAAAGGCTCTTTGATGGTCGACTCGACCAGTGCCATATAAATAAACCAGTAGGAATAAACTTTCAGGATATGCCCCAGCAGATTGGCATCGGCATATACGGATACATATTGGGTAAAGGTAAATTCAGAGGCCATCATGGTCAGCATGGAAAGGCTGACCCCAAACGTCAGTTGGGCCGATAAATATTCGCGGCGGCGCCAGACCAGTATTATCGCCAGTGCCAGCACCGCAATAATCAGATATTCACTGTAAATTTTAAAAGGGGTAAGACCCTCCCCATCAACAAAGGCCGTTGGGAAAAAACCCAACATGACTGCAGTCACAATCCCGATACTGAGCAGACCAAAAAACAGATTCAGCGCGACGGGCTTGATCGCGCGTGTCAGCATGAACGGTGCGGCAAGCATGGCAAAAGCCTGCAACAGGCGGGCGCCAATCCATAATTGCGTGGCCTGATTGGCACTGTCCAACGGAAGAATCTGCATGCCTTTGTAGAGCAGGGTATGGAACAGATCAATAAAGCCACACCAGCCAATGGCAATCGCAATGAAAACTACAAAATAATTTTTAGTAAAATGCCGCGATACTACAGTCACTATCAGCGCCGTAAGCGCGATAATGATGGAAATCAGTTCCGCCACGGTATGGGTAAACAGGAAACCAAAACTTTGATTGGTCCACCAGATCAGCAAGACAAAAATCGTCGGAGGAATGACCATCATATAAGGAGAAATAAACGACTTGAGGTCGAATACATCCGGTGAAAATAAGTCACGAGATGATTTAGGCATAAAGTTCCCCAATAAAGTTAGAAAATGGTCTTATGTCATAGCGCTGTTTAAAATTTTGTATTGTCTGAAAATTCACATGTTTATTATAACATTAGGCCGGTGTAAATAATCTGTGAATACCTGGTGGCATGAGAGCTGCCTACAGCCAATCGCATATATCAGATACCTCCAGGTCTCTCCGTCGTGTTTGCATCAGTTAGATAGCTGAAATTAACGCGTGCAGTTACGTCCCTCACGCTTGGCCTGATACAGCTGCTGATCTGCCATTTTCAATACCTCTTCCACATCCTCAGAACTATGCGGCCAGTAAGCGATACCAATTGAAATGGTCACTGTTCCCATGTCATCCATTTCGGTGAGCCCAACCGCTGTTCGTAGCCGTTCTGCCGCCTGAAAAACGGTGGTCGGGTCTGAAGCAGCCATTAAAATAATAAACTCCTCTCCCCCTGAACGGCAGCAGATATCATTGTCACGGAAATGATATTTCATCAGTCTGGCCAATTTTTGTAAGACGATATCGCCTTTGTCATGGCCATAGCTGTCGTTTACATTTTTAAAGAAGTCGATATCCACGGCCAGCACAGCAAAATCCGTACGCATACGCACAAATTCTTCAATAAACAGGTTCATCCCGCGGCGATTATATAAACCGGTTAGCGGATCGGTATTCACCGACTGATTCAGCTCATCAATTTTTTCATTAAAATTCTGAGAACTGAGCATCAGGGAATTTTTGAACTGATCAACCTCAAAATATACAGGGTCAATTGTATTAATTTTTTCCTGAATCTCCGGCTGATTGAGCATACTGGCCATTTTCGCCAAATGGTTTAAAGGCAGTGCAATAAAACCGGATAAACGCCAGACCACAAAGAAAATGAAGAAATAAAACAGGGTAATCCCGATGGATACTTTGATAATAATACTGTTGGCTTGAGCAAACAGCTCGTCAATCGGCTGCTGCGATACCACAATCCAGCTCACGCTGGCAATATGTGAAAAACCAACCAGACTATCTATTCCTTTACTGTTCATCAGACGGAAAGCGCCATCCTGTTGCTGAAGCATGGTTGTTAATCCATCACTGGCCTGGACTTGCTGGCCAATTTGCTGAGTATCGGCATGAAAAATGATGCGTTTTTGGTCATCCATCACATAGGTATAATTTTTCTTGTAGCCATATTTGGATGCCAGCATTTCACTGACCAGATTCTTGCTCTGCAGATAAATCGTGCCCGCAATAAAGCCCAAGTATTGCCCTTGGGCATCGAAGATCGGTTCAGAAATAATCACGATCAATTTTTTGGTCGAAGACCAGTAGGGAGAAGAAATATAAGTTTGCTTGCGTTTGATTGACTCGGTGATGCCATAGGTTTTATAAACCTGTTTAGAATCAATATTTAAGGTGGTCGGGAAAAATGAAATGATATGTCCTTCCCGGTCAGCCAGAAAAACACTGTTGAAATTTCCTGACTGGCTTTTCAGGCGTGCCGTTTCACTATTCCGCAGGCTGGCACTAGCAAAATCTTGACCGAGCAGCTTGGCGCTAAAGCGTAAATTTTTTAAGATTTCTTCAAACTGATAGTTGGTATGGGCAGCAATCCTGGAGGAATATTCGGCATTCAAGGCCAGAGAGTTGTCGATCAGGCGCTCTTTCACGGTATAGTTAACAAAAAATAAGGCAAAGATAAACAGACAGGTCACGCTTAAAACCGTTAAAAGTAATATTAAGCTGCGCAGATTTAAACGAGGCGCCAGTAAAACCTGTCTCAATAGGGCAATTCCAAGTCATTATTTATGATACTTATATCACAAAAAAACTGAAGTCTATTGCTTATTTCATGAACATCTGCATTAGTACAGTAACCCGAAAATGGTAGTCAGTTTTCCCTGCCATGCTTCAGATACCTAGAGTTCAGTCAATGAGCTATAGAGGTAATCTTGAAGGTATTGCTGACACAGTTTGCTATGGATGGAAGGCTGATTTATTGGTCTTAGGCATTGAATGAAATTTCTGGTTCACACTATTTGCACTTCTACTCTGCTTTTAGATCTTTTAACAAATAAAAAATACATTTATTTAGATTTTTTTCACGTAATAAGGCCAACTAATCCTTGTTTTTGTGATATAAATCACAGTGCTGCATCTCTCTAAAAGTTTGAATTCACTACAATGGTTTTGGATCTCCATGCAAACATATATTCCTTATCAGCTGCGGGTAAAATTAAAGCAAATTGACCCTATTCTTGATAAGCATTGGCAACAACAACTGCAGTCCATCCTCTCTGCGACACCGCAGACATTGCATCAAAAAATAGAGGACCAGTACTTAAAAGCCAAGAATATCTCGTGGAACTACCTGACCCAGACTTTTGAGTTTAAAGGTCATACTAGCCTGAAAAATCTTCAGCTTGACACGAAAAACTCCGAATTACTGCAACTTGCAGATCGAATTAATAGCACCTTCAGCTATCTGCAAGGCTATCAAAGCGATTTTCAGGTCGCAGATTACCTGGAAACCATTGTCCGTGAAATTAATCAAATCGATCTGGACAATCAAAAAGATATTCAGGCACAACAATTAATCAAACAATCATTTCTCTATGATGCTGCCCTGATTATTCGGGACTTAGATTTTACTGTTTCTGAAAATCACCGGCATTTGGATATTGAGCAAGTCCGAACTTTTATCTTTGAAGTCTTCATGAAAAGTGAAGTTCTGGGAAGCTGGTTTGCCCATATTTTACCGAGTGAATATGCCGAGCAGGAACTGGCGATTTTTCAGGATTATTTTATTCAGCAACAACGCATTCGTGACTTTGAAATTGTCAAAACATTTCAATATTATTTTGTCCTGAGCAGCTCTTACGACAGTTCAGCTTCGACCTATTCAATTCGCCGCTTTTTAACTGAAGAAAACTTTGGTAAAGAAGACCGATTCTATATCAGTGGTTTGGTTCTTGACCCACAACAGCTGGATCAAGCAGATTATTTTGAAAATTTTAAACAACTGATGAACCGAATCATTGGTATTCAACGCAAAATGAATTCGCATATTGTGGAACTGGTTGAATCCCTCCATGAATATAATCAGCACAGGCTTATCCCGAGTTTAAAAGAAATTTTAAATATTCAAAGTTTTTCCATCGATCACCTGGTGAAAGAACATCTGGAAATCCTAGAGAAAGACTTATCCTTAAATATTCTTGAACCTTTTCTAAAAGGCTTAAAAAACAGTGTGCAGCATACCGATGAACTAGAATATTGCTATTTAAATATTTTAAGGCTAATCAATGAGTTTCTACATCAGCTGGAAATTTTATCGCAGCAACCGATGCTGCAGTTTAATCCGCATGCGCGTCTGTTCAAATATCGCTTAATTGCCTATTTAAAATTACTGGAAAAACGTCGCACCCAAATCTTTGTGATTTTTCATGATGAGTTTCACTATCAGCAACAGGTGCGGGCCGTTTCAGCACCCACCCAGGAAATTAGAGAACTGCTGAATGCCGCGATTGAACAAACTCGCGAGATCCAGCAGCAAATACGCCAGTTAGAACGCGAAATGCAAAATACCGAAAATAGCAGTTTTCTTAAACGGTTGTTTAAAAAAGCTGAAAATCATGAATTTAAGATCAATCAATTAAAACAGAATCTGATTGAGGTTCGTGATCATTGCTATCTCAGAATTATTGCCATGCAAAAGCAGGCTTCTCAGGAGAGTGTTTATCTGGAAGCAAAGAATTTAATTCCAGTGATTGACTCTAAACTACGCCATTATGCTTTTGCCAATGGTGAAAATGGGGTGACACGTTTGCCACTTCTATTACAGTTACCTGAAGACCGGGATAGCTTCAATATGCAAAGCATTCTCATGGCTTTAAATCATGAATTTCTGCTCTCTACTAAAAGTTGGGGAATGCCACAAAAGGCTTAGGCAAGACTGGTGAACTATCAAGAGGAAGGTAACTCAACGAGCTGATTTAAGAGTTGATTTTGGTGCTGAAAAAGTTACGGCAAGCTGGTTATTTGGACAGATCTTTAAACCCGGTCCTTCCCTACTCAACAGGCATGATTAATTTTTTAGAAAATTTCATATCGACGACCTGGCATGAGCTGAGACAACACAAGCACAAGCTGGAATGAAGATTTCGTGAACTACTCGATGATGCAGAAATTGATTCCATGGAAGATCAAGAAAAATTTAAATTTTTACCTAAAAAAGGCGAACTGAGCACCAAACCAATGCAAGATCTGTTATGAAAGCTTATTCATGAGCATAAGAAAGAACAACTCGAGCAGCAATCTCAACATTTCATCATGAGCGTATAAGGCACAGGCTCATTACTTTTGTAGGGCTGATTGGAGACAGATTTTATGTACTCAATCTGCTCCTTTGAGCCAGAATTAAATCTCTTAGGCTAGAAATACGGCGATGTCTTCCGCCACCGCCCTAGCTGTGCGGGAAACCCCGACCAGCGTTGCCGAAGCAGCACCGGTCCATTCTCCATAGCCCAGCAGCCATAAATTCGGCACCTGAACCGAACGGCCATTATAAACCGCGATGGTATGGTCCTGATGAATAATCCTGAGGCTACTGAGATGATTGAGTGCCGCTTTAAATCCGGTACACCAAATCACCGCATCCACCTGTTGAGCAGACCCATCGTCCCAAATCACGCCATGTTCTGTAAATGCTGAAAATGGACGCTTGCTCTGTAAAACGCCTCGCTCACGTGCCGCTTTGACTGAATCAATCATGACAATATCGCCCAGCCCACCAATCGGCTGCTCGATGCTTCTCCCTTCCTGCTGGGCTTTCAGGCGCTCAGTCGCCCTTAAGAACAGGATACGGCCGTCGACATCATCTGCCAGAAACTGCGGTGGTGTCTGGGTGATCCAAAGCGTTTCGGCAACCAAAAATACTTCTGCCAGAATTTCCACCGCCCACCACCATGACTTTTTTGCCCTTGAATGGTTCGGCATTAAGATAATCTGCCGAATGCAGTTGCATACCCTGAAAATGTTCACGACCGGCATATTTGGGAATAAAGGGTTGACTCCATGTTCCCGTGGCACTCAACACTGCTTTGGTTTTCCAGCATCGTTCCCCGGCATAGACCTCTACATACTGGTCCTTGCTTTCCACAATATCCACATGCACGGGACGAATTACGGGAAAGTGATAGTGCTGTTCATAGGCCGTCAAATAGTCGATCACTTCGTTACGGGCCGGATAGGTCTGTTCGGTTGCCGGCATCATCCAGGAGGATAAACGGAATGTTTTTGCACTTTAAAAATAGGCCATGGAAAAAGCGGTCTGTCCAGCACCAATGATGATCACTTCTGTTACAGTCTGTGTTGCGTCCAAAAGCTTTTCCCCTTGCATTTTTCTATTGTTTTTGATGTAGCATCCCGCTTTTGCAGCGGGTGCCAGCCTATTTATCTGATTGATAGGACAGCATGAGTCAAAAACGAACCTACCCTACAAGCTGCGCTGATTTACCCGTTTGGAGAGCTCTTCAGCCGATTCCTTGCGTTCCGAATAACGGTTGGTCAGATAAGTACTTTGCCCACGGGTCAGCAAAGTAAACTTATACAACTCTTCCATCACATCCACGATCCGGTCATACAGAGACGACGGTTTCATGCGCCCCTCTTCATCAAATTCCAAAAAGGCCTTGGGAATGGAAGACTGATTCGGAATCGTGATCATGCGCATCCAGCGCCCCAAGATTCGCATCTGGTTGACGCTATTAAAAGACTGCGAGCCACCGCTGACCTGCATCAGTGCCAGGGTTTTGCCCTGCGTGGCACGAATGGCCCCCGCCGCCAGTGGAATCCAGTCAATCTGTGCCTTGAGAATTGAACTCATCGAGCCATGTCGCTCCGGTGAAGACCACACCATGCCTTCCGCCCAAGCTAAAAGCTCATGCAATTCCTTCACTTTAGGATGGTTCATGTCCGCATCTTCAGGCAGTGGCAGTCCCTTAGGATGAAATATTTTCACTTCAGCACCGAAATATTCCAGAATACGTCCCGCTTCAAGTACAGCCAAACGGCTATAAGAACGCTCACGATTCGAACCATACAGTAAAAGAATACGCGGTGGATGCTCAAGCTGCTTGGCTTGCACCTGTTCAAAGCTTGGTTTTTCCAGCAAGTCTAATTCGATATTCGGCAGTGTCATGAAAATTTCATCCCAATTGTTTTTAAGCAAAATATTTTTTCTTTAGCCACAAAGACACGCTGACCAAGGAAATCAGCACCGGCACTTCCACCAAAGGACCAATGATCGTGGTAAATGCGATCGGAGAAGCCAGACCAAAGGTGGCAATCGCGACCGCCAGCGCCAACTCAAAATTATTCCCTGCTGCGGTAAAGGAAATGGCCGTGGTTTTCGGATAATCATTACCCATCCATTTGCTCATAAAGAAGCTGACAAAGAACATCAATACAAAGTAAATGGTCAATGGAATCGCAATACGCAGTACATCCAAAGGTAAACTCAGCACATCCGCACCTTTGAGACTAAACATCGCCACAATAGTGAACAGCAGCGCAAGCAAGCTCAATGGGCCAATTTTTGGCAAGAATTTCGTCTGATACCAGTCCAGCCCTTTAGCTTTAACCAAAGACAGACGTGTCAGGAAACCCATCAGGAATGGAATACCGAGGTAGATCAATACTGCATTGGCTATGGTCCAAAAATCGACATTGATCACATGGCCTTCTACCCCAAAAAATGGCGGCAAATAAGTCAGGAAGAACCAGGCATAACTACTAAAGAACAGAATCTGGAAAATACTGTTAAAAGCCACCAGTGCCGCACCATATTGGTTATCCCCACAAGCCAAACCGTTCCAGATCAGTACCATGGCAATACAGCGTGCCAAACCGATCAGGATCAGGCCGGTCATATATTCCGGATAATCGCTCAAAAAGACGATTGCCAGGACAAACATCAGTACCGGGGCAATCAACCAGTTCTGGATTAATGACAAAGCCAGGGTTTTCTTATCCTGAAAAACTTGTGGCAGTGTCGCGTAATCCACTTTGGCCAAAGGCGGATACATCATGAGAATCAGACCAATCGCAATCGGCAGATTGACCGAATTCACGCTCATGGCATCCAGTGCTGTTGATGCTTGTGGAAATACCACCCCAATCGCAACACCCAATGCCATGGCCACAAATATCCATAGCGTCAGGTTGCGATCTAAAAAGGATAAACCTTGTTTAGACATAATGTGCTCGATTAAATATGGGAAATTTTATTGATTTCAGCAATGAGCTCAGGACGGCTCAATTTTTTTGCATCTAGAGCGAAAAATGCGTCTAAACGTTTATTAATATGCTCGACAGTGGTCAAGAAAGCCTGTAATTTTTCTTCTTCAGGCAAGTCTAGGTGTGAAGGATCAGATAGCCCCCAATGCGCCTTGATGGCTCCCCCCAAATATAGTGGGCAAGCTTCCTGTGCCGCAGCATCACACACGGTAATCACGACTTCTGGCTGATATTGTTCGCAAGCATCAATGGTTTTGCTGGATAAACCCTCAGTCGATAGACCTAGGTTCTGTAAGGTCTTGATCGTTAAAGGATGCACCTGACCGGAAGGTTTGCTGCCTGCACTGTAAGCCACCCAACCTTCTGGCGCACGGCTATTGAACAACACTTCAGACAGAATACTGCGGCAACTGTTGCCCGTGCACAAAAACAAAAATTTCATGAAAATTTACTCGCAATGGCTCTGGATCGGCAGAGCAGATGGATTCAATAAAACTGGAGCATGGCTACGTTTGAGCGCATCAAGAATTTCAAAGCACCACGTAGGGAGTTCAGGATTGATGCTGTAATACACCCACTGGCTTTGCCGGCGGTCGTTTAACAAACCACAAGAACGCAACAAGGCCAGATGGCGTGAAATTTTCGGCTGGCTTAACTGGAGTTTATCGGTCAGATCACAGACGCATTGCTCTTTATTTTCTGCAATCAGCATGACAATACTGAGACGTGTCTCATCGGATAAACATTTAAAAAACTGAACATGGTCCATAGCTGCTCCTATCCTGTTATGCAAATATATACATATCCGTATATATAGTAAATAGTATAAGTTCAAAATTATAAACGGATGATTATAATGAGGCTAGAAATATGCCGATCAAAAAATCTCCATTTCATATTTTGTGTTGTGAATAAAGAAAATTTTAACGATTAGAAACTTTAAGGAATATCGAATGACTGATAAAAATATTTTAGTACCCATTGACGGTTCTGATCCGGCGCTAGCGGCAGTCAAGCAAGCCTCGATTATAGCTGCTGCTATGGATAGCAAACTCACTATTACCAGCATCGTCGAAGAAAATCCGTTTACCAATACCGATTTTTATTACTTCGGTGCAGACTCAACGACCATGAAAGCATTTTTTGATGAAGCCTGTCGTAATGCAACACAGGCCTTAGTTGAAGCAGAGAAATTATCAGTAGACTCAGGGGCAAGTGAAGTTAAAACTCAACTGATTAAAGCTGAAGTTTCTGCGCAAACTATTGTAAAAGCAGCAGAGGAAGCAGGAGCTGCTCTGATTGTGATGGGATCGCATGGGCGAAAAGGTATCCAGAAACTCACTTTGGGCAGTGTGGCTGAAGAGGTATTAAAGCTGGCCAAATTACCGGTGTTAATTGTGAAACAATAACGAACCTGATTTTTTTTTGTTCATTCAATAAAAAAACCAGTGGCCTGAACCACTGGTTTTTTTTAATAAGGCGTGATTTCTGAAGTTATTTATTTTTTTCAATCAGTTCTGCTACAGCTTGAGCTTCCAGAACTTTACCACTCGACACGATTTTATTGTCAATAATCAGACCTGGGGTACTTAACAGACCGGTTTCAGCAATCTGCATCATGTCAGTGACATATTCAATTTCAGCTTGCACACCGGTGCTTTTGACTGCTTCCTCTGTCGCTGCCAAGAGTGCTTTACATTTACGACAGCCTGTACCGACGACTTTAATTTGCATATTTTATTCTCCAAACGTTTTATAAAAACCAGTAACCAAAAGTATTCAGGCTATAACCAATAATCAAGATCCCCACAAAAATAATCCCAACAAACAGGCTCAATAAGCGGGTTTTTACCACTTGTTTTAACAGGATCAGGGATGGCAAGGAGAGAGCTGTTACCGCCATCATAAAGGCCAATACTGTACCTAAGCCCACACCCTTCGCCACTAAAGCTTCCGCGATCGGCAAGGTGCCAAAAATATCCGCATACATCGGCATACCCACAATGGTCGCGACCAATACGGAGTACCAGTGTTCCTGGCCAAGCAAGGCCGTAATCCATTGTTCAGGAATCCAGTTATGAATCGCTGCGCCAATCCCTACTCCGATTAGCACATACAGCCAAACCTTGCTAAAAATTTCGACCACCTGTTCCCAAGCAAATGTACGCCGCTCTTTTGCAGTCATACTGAAATCTTCATCTCCTTGTACTGCCTGATTATGGGTTACAAACTCAGCCACATACTTTTCCATTTTTAAATAGCTAATCAATGATCCTCCTAAGACTGCCAGTATCAAACCGAGTAGTACATAAACTATGGCGATTTTCCAGTTAAAAATACTGGCCAATAGAATAATTGAAGCCAGATCAACTAACGGAGATGAAATTAGAAATGAAAAGGTCACACCCACTGGAAGCCCGGCACGGGTAAAGCCGATAAACAGCGGAATGGAAGAACAGGAACAAAATGGGGTAATGGTTCCGAGTAAAGCCCCCATGATATTGGCTTTAATCCCGGTCATTCGGCCTAAAATCTGTCGGGTACGTTCAGGCGGAAAATAACTCTGGATATATGACAGGGTATAGATCAAGACTGATAACAGAATAAAAATCTTGAACACATCATAGATAAAGAAATGAATACTGCCACCGAGCCGGGTTGCGACCGATAAACCGAATACATTTTCAACCAGCCAGCGTACCCCATTGGACAGCCAGGTCATTTTAAGCAGGACATCATTTAACCAAGCAAAGATCGCGATTATGCTTTCCATTCAAAGCTCCTGGTTTGGGCTGAATAAAAGCGCTTGTGTAAATACACACAGTTCTTCAGCACGAATGGGATTAAGAGAATAGTACATCCAGCGTCCATCTTTTCTACGCTGGACCAAACCGGAGTTGGTTAGGCATTTCATGTGGTGAGATAATGTGGACTGGGTAATTGCCAGATTTTGTAGCAATTCGCATGCACAACATTCCCCTGCCTGTAGCATCTGCAAGATCTGAAGACGGGTAGTATCCGTCAAAACCTGATACAGGGAAACTGCTTGCTCATTGTCCAATTATTTTTATCCATCAGTGACTTATCGTATTGAGTATGTAACTTATATCGATCATCGTCAATGTGTTTTTCGCATAAAAAAGCCCAACCAAGTTGAGCTTTTTCGTGTCGGAGTCTTTTTATTTCATACGATTACCGTGTTCATCAATGATGACTTCACCATCTTCTTTGGCAAAGGCTTTTAATTGTGGTGAAGGCAGGATATCCAGAACCAACTCTGACGGGCGACATAAACGTGTCCCTATATCTGTGACGACCAATGGGCGGTTAATCAGGATCGGATGCTCTAACATGGCATCAATCAGTTTCTCATCTGTCCAGCTGGCATCATCTAGATTCAATTCGGTATAAGGATCCACATTTTTACGCAACACTTCACGAACGCTTAAGCCGGAATCCTGAATCAGTTTGACCAGCTGCTCTTTCGAAGGTGGAGTGACCAGATACTCAATCACTTCTGGCTCAATGCCCGCATTACGAATTAACGCCAGCGTATTACGTGAGGTACCACAGGCCGGGTTATGATAAATTTGAACTTTGGGCATTTGATTCATGAACTTTCTCCCTATAAATGAATCCTAGCTTTATATATGAATATACATATATTCGCAATATGAAATATATGAGTTTATAGGATTCACCTGATAATGAAAGTCCATAAACATTTGACGCCGCTTCCAAGTAGAGCCGCCTCATGTCTATATTATTGGATCAGGTCATAGTGAACTGTACCCCATAAGTGGAGTATGCTTGACTCAAATAAGTTTTACCGAATACTTACAGTTAATGAGCTGCTGATGAGTAGTAAAAGATATCCAAATAAAAAACTGCCTGAGCTAAACACCCAAACAGTTTTCTATAGCAAAATCTAAGGTCAAATTAAAAATTTACAGTCCATGACAGTTGTGCTGTACGTGGTGCCCCAAGGAACAAATAGTCATCGCCGAAGAAACTACCCGCATCTCGCCAGTATTTCTTATTGAACAGGTTATCAATATTGAAGCGCAGCATATTGTCATAACCATAAGCTCGGAAGTTATAGCTTGTACCTGCATCAAATACGGTATAAACAGGTACTTTCACGGTGCCTGTTTTGTTGGCATATTTACTGCTGCTGTACTGCATGCCGGCCAATAAACGCCATCCCTCTACTTGTGGAACCTGATAAGACAGATGACTGGCGAAACGGACAGTAGGTACATTTTGAGTTTGATGACCCTGATACTCAGCTGTTTGTATTCCTGTGAGACGTGAACGGGTGAACGCCAAAGTCGAATTCAGATCTAGATTGTCACCTACGCGCCCTTGTAGACCCAGTTCCAGGCCAAGGTTATGCTGTTCACCATCCGAGACATAGTCACTCGCAGTATTGGTATATTGGTTGTCTTGGGTTAAATCAAACACTGCCGCGGTAAAGAGTACCTTCTGCCACTGCTGCTTAATCCCCAATTCATACTGGGTGGAATGTAGAGGGGCTAAAGTTGCAAAAGCATTGTTGGTATACCATGGAGCCTGTCCCCCATCACTCAAACCTTTGGCATATGACGCATACAGATGGGTGTGTTCCCCCGGCTGATACATTAAGGCCAGCTGCGGCAGGAAGCGGTTCAAATCGGTATCCCGGATGTTGTTGCCATTGGCATTATAAGCACTTTCATTGACATGCAAGAGTTTGCCACCCATTAAAACGGACCACACCTCATTGAACTCAATCTGGTCGAGTAAGTTCAAGGCCGTATGCTGGCTGTCCAATGATTTGTAATGATTGCCTAAAGTCTTATCACTTGGTGTGTAGGTAATCGGGTCAGTATAAATATTTCCTGTCGATTCAAGATTATCTGTTACAGGCAGGTTGATGGCATCATGTTGTGCATGCCGTTTATAGGTCTGTGACAGTTCCAGGCTAAGCTTATGTTGCCATGCGCCAGTGTTGAATTGGCCATTTAATCCTGCTTTAAACTGATTGGTCAGATAGCTGTCATTCGGACTACGGAAATCATAAATATCATAGTTGCCATTTTGGTCAAAGCTGTTGCCTAAACCTGAGTATTGGCAGATGCTGCTATAGCAACCCCACGGGAATGCTGAATAATCATCCACCACCACACGGCTTTGCGAAGCAGCCAGATTGGCTGTCCAGTTGTCATTGATCTGGTAAATATATTTTAAGCTGGTATTCAAGCTTTCATTGGTCACCGGTTGGCTCCAGCTTTGATAGCCAAGCAAACGGTCCCATTCAACACCCGTAGGTACCGTTTTACCATCCAGCAACTGATAGCCGGGTACGGAACGCTGACGTTGGCGCTGGGATTCGATATCAAATTCCAGTTTTGAACGATTCGAGATTTTCCAGTCTAAAGCCAAAGCACCAAACACGCGCTTGCCATCGGCATGTTCCACATAAGGATGAATCTCTTCATGTGCCAAATTCACGCGATAGCCAAACTGTTGATCTGCTCCAAGGAAACCGCCCAAGTCCGTTGCCACGCGGTTGCCGCCATGACTGTCGGCTTCAACAGTAAATGAGTGAATGTCTTGGGGGCGTTTGGTCACATAGTTCACCACACCGCCCGGCGTCGCCATGCCACTTTGAAGCGCACTGATGCCCTTTAAAATTTCGACCTGTTCTTTGTTTTCAAGCGCCACATTTTGCTCACCGCGCAGCAATTGACCATTGACTAAATAGCTTGATCCCAGATTTAAGGCAAAACCGCGCATGATAAAGTTCGGATAATAGCCAATCGGTGCATAGCCATCCCCGACTGCAGCGTCATTTTTAACTACATCCGTCAGGGTTTTGGCGTGCTGATCCGCGATACGCTCGGCTGTGATTGTGCTGAGCGATGCCGGAATTTCAGCCAGGTTTTGCTGGCTAAAACCGTATACATTCACCTGAGGTTGAGCATAGGCCGTTTGCGCAGTCACTGTGAGCTTTGCCAGTTGTGGGGTCTCATTCTCATTTGCAGCATGTACCCACACCGGGCTTAAGCCTAGACATGAAAATGAACCCGCAGTGAGTAATACTTTTTGTAAATGAGAAAATGAATACGTTTTCACAGTAGTTGTCCAACCCCAAAAGATAATCTTGCAGCATGCATTTTGCGGGCATGAGTATTCACAATTTTCTCAGATTGAACAAGCATTTCTACCACATATCCGAGATTTTTTATCTTGATTCCGATACGGCTTTTTAAACCAGGATTTCTGGGTTGGGTTTATCCTGCCAGTATTCAAATTTAAGCCGCAACTTGGGTGAAAGGTCTGCATCATTTAGCCGGTTGAATGCCATACCGGCATATACCTGAGACCTGATTTGAGAACGCTGAATCGCCTCGGGCCAAGTTTGATTTTGACCTTGTTTGTCTTTTGATTGGATTTAGCATTAAATCACAAGGACGGTATTGCTTAGCCTGTGCCTTTTATTCAAAGACAACAGGCTATTAATTTTATTAAAGCCTGCGCTGTAAATCTAAATGATTCAACTTACTATACTGCTGCTGCATATCATTAAATGCGTCAGAAAAACCAATTAATGAAACTTCATTCACAACCAGTTTAGCATTATGAGATACATTAAACTCGGTTTTTACCTCAAAACCACGCTTGAACTGATCTATAATGGCTTGAGCGTCACGGTATAAACCCTCACGCGCCTGCAAAACACTATTATTATCTACTTTAAGTAGTGTAATAGAATTTTTTGCATGGTTTATGCCAACACTTAAGCTGTAAGAATCGTTCATACGCATTACCGTAATATGGTTTTTACGCATTGTGCAAATTTTAGTATTTTCACTACTCTTTACCCAGCATTGAATATCCCAGCTTGCACGTCCCAATAACCGATTTTCAGATTTTTCAAGAGAGTCATTTATATGCTGATAATCTACCTGTTGTATTAAATAGCCCAACCGATCATTCTTCATGCTTATAGTTGCAGCTCCTGCCGCATTTGCAATCGTTAAACCTAAAACTGCCCCAAACAAAATATAAGTATTATTTAACATTAGTCTATATAAAAAGCTAAATTCAGCACACTATAGCAAGCTTTTAGCCTTTCACATCTTATACATTAATTTTATTTACTAAATTAAAAATCCATGATCCATTATTTTTATAATATACATTGTCTTGTCAATGTATAAGATTTAAAGCTAGCGTTCAGATGAAGATGGTATCTCTTTAATTTCATAGTTTTTAACTTTTAAACTAAAGATAATACCTTTAAGAGTGTTAATAGACGGTTGTCTCTCAATCAGGTATAAGGTTATTTTGGAATAAAAAATGCAATATGAATATAGATTTCAGAAGTTAAACCCATCAGCAAGGTTTTTTAACCGCCTTATTTCCATAAAATAAAGCTTTAGAATATGTGATATATAAAAGATCTCTTTCATAAATCAAAAATTAAGCTATTTGTTGTTGATTATTTGTACTGTAGAATTTTTAACATTCATGCATAATTTTTAGATGAAATACATCGACTCAAAACAGCTTTCTGAAACACAGCTTAAGCGATTACGAGCATCTCATGGTCAACGTTTTATTTAATGGTTGAGCAATTGCATAAGCATGTTCTAGCTAAAGGCAGACTACCCAAATTAAGCCTAGAGGATCAGATTCTGCTTTGTCTAGGATACTGGGAACAGTCCAAAAATCAAAGTTTCTGTAATCCTCATATATTTAAAAAATGATAAGAAGAATTGAGATGTGTAGGCTTAAGCTAGGCTAAAAATCACTGTTTTCATACAGATGTGCCATACGCTTTTGCTTTGTTTCTAAATAAGCTTTATTAAAATGATTTAAGCCTACCGTCAAAGGAACGCGGTTAACCACATTAATTCCTAAATCAGTCAATGCCTTGATTTTAAGTGGATTATTTGTAATCAACTGAACATCTTTAATTTGTAGGTAATCCAGCATAATGCTACACATGTCATACTGCCGGGCATCTGCAGGTAAATTTAACAACAGATTGGCATCAAGCGTATCATGACCTTGATCTTGCAGTGAATATGCACGAATTTTATTGGTCAATCCTATTCCACGCCCTTCCTGACGTAGATACAAGATCACCCCTTGCCCTGCATCATTAATCATTTTCATGGTCGCATGTAATTGTGAGCCACAATCACATTTTAATGAACCAAAAGCGTCCCCTGTGAGACACTCAGAATGCATTCTGACTAATACGGGTTTTACAGGAACCGTTTCTAATCCTTGAGCAAGAGCAATATGTTCTTCACCCGTTGTTTGATCTTGAAATGCTAGAATCTCAAAATTACCGAAAGCAGTCGGTAATTTAGATTTAGAAACAAATTGTATCGCCACTGATTCATCCAATTAAATTTTAAGAGTCAGTAAAAACACTGTTCATCAAAAAATAAAAGATCTGTCATATCAATTAAATTAAGATTGATTCAGTATTTTTGTATCTTCGAAATATTACATTTCGGATCTGATCATAGTGATTTCAAAGTGAATTTTATGTGAAACCCGAGAACATCTTGTTCACATTTTTAAACTGCTCTAGACGACAAAGCAAAAACCAAGAATTGAATACTTTCATCCTTTAAAATGAGGCGGGACTTCACTTTTTTGCATATTGGTAAATAGTGTCCAGATCTTTCTGTATAGAACCTGAAACTATACCCGGCAGGACTTGATTCACCTTAACGAATATTTTTTCAGGATAGCCGACCTGATAAGACGGGAGATCATTTTACATGAACTGATAAAGTTCTTTTGCTACAAACTCTGGTTTGTCTATTTTCACTCCTAGCTTAAGATTCATCTCAATCACATCAGGATGATTCATCCCCGTCTCGGTGGCACGTGGCGAGAAATATCTGAATAATGGGGGGTCTTGCTGTATTTCTGTGGAATGCACCACGTAAAGCAAACTTACTGGCACAATAGCTGACATAGCCCGGATAACCAATGCTGCCGAAGGTTGAACACATATTAATGATCTGTTCAAAATTTCAACCTATCATATCCACATCTATACTTTAGTGATGAAGCTCAAGTCTCGCCATTTCGCTTAAACCCAGCAGGTGTAGCAATTTGCTACACCTTTTTTCTATTACTGACTCAGCATTTTTTTCAACAGGTTTTCCAGCTCCTGTAAGTTTTGATCATCAAATTCACTTATTTTTAATGATACTTTTAAAGTATTGTGATCAAACTTGATATTGCCTGCGACTTTTCCATCATATTCAATTTTATGCACGATCGATGTTTTAATCGGTTGTTTGGTTTCTTTCGACTTTAGAATTTTTTCTGCCAATACTGCCAGTTTTGTTTGCTCTACTTCTTTTTTCAGTAATTTCGCCCAGGCTTCTAAAAGTGCTTTTTTAGCATTGCTGTAATTTTCTTCGTAATCCGAGAGAAATTTTTTGACAGCCGTGGCGGCAGTCCGCGCCAATAATGCCGGCTGTTGCTCTAAATCTGCAATCAGTTCTTTCGGTAATTTTTCGAAAGATAAATATTTATACATATCCTCACGGTTCATGCCTAAGGACTTTGCCAGTTTTTGCTTATTCTTTTTTAATTTCTCATCCAGAGAACTCAGACCTACATAAATTTCATAATCAGTTAGGTCTTCGCGTTTTAAGTTTTCAGCTAAAGTTAATAGTGCAACCTCTTCATCAGATGCATCGATGACAATCACTTCAATGGTGTTTTTATTGAGAATTTGATGCGCTTTCAAGCGTCGTTCACCAGCGATTAACTCATATTTGTCCTGGATCCGTCGGACTGCAATCGGTTGTAGTAAGCCAATTTCTTCAATCGAAGCAGCCAAATCTTCAATATCTTGTTGATTAAATATTTTTCGTGGCTGATTTGGACTAGGCTGAATATCTGTAATTTGTACATTACGACGCAGTTCTTTCACATCATTGACATGCTCTTGCTGAGCTTGTTGATGCTTTTGAGTATTTTGCTGAAGACGTTGTGCCAGCAATTCTTTTGTACTTACCATAATATTCTCAGAAGACTTTTATTCAACACGATGGATAATTTCTTTCGCTAAATCTTGAAAAGCTTTACGAACTTTAGAATTTTTATCTACACTGAATAAGGGCTGTTGTAAAATTGCTGCCTGATTCACTTTAGTACTCATTGGAATGGTCGTTTTTAACAATTCACCGACCTGGCTTAAAGCTTCATCTCTAATCAATTTACACACGTTTTGACGTTCATCATGTTTAATCAACAAAGCGCCTAAAAGTTTTAACTCAGGATTAACCCGTCTTATTTTACTTAAATGGTTAATCAAGTCAGTTACACCATACAAACCATATTGAGAACCTGATTCAATCGGTACCATAACATGTGTAGATGCTGCCAATGCATTACTGGTGAGCAGTTTTAGGCTTGGAGGACAGTCAATCAAAATGAAGTCATATAATCCTTTTAATAACTCCAACTTATTAGATAATTCTTCAGATGGTCTTGGGGCATCATCTTTGAGTTGATCTTCAGTTTTACCTAAAGTCAGTGATCCATAAATTAAAGAAACGTTTTTGAAATTGGTTTCTTCTTCTAAAGCATCAGATAATAGGCTTAAATCACCCACCAATAATTCAGCAGATGTAGTTTCCACTTCACTTGGATGTCTTGATCCGATATGTAAACTTGCATTGGCCTGAGGATCTAAATCAATCACCAATACTTTATTACCCAAGTCGGCTAGCTCTGATGCCAGATGAACAACAGTGGTTGTCTTTCCGCAACCACCTTTATGATTTGCCACCGCGATTATTTTAGTTGACTTAATTGTCATAATAGACCTCACTTGAGTTCATGTAATATAAAGAACTTTGTAGCAAGTTGCTACACCTTATTTACTTTAGCTTGAAGTTATAATCGGAAGTTTGATAAAAAACAAACATATTCTTTTTTTTATAAAATATAGCTAGCTAATTATAATTAGTATTAATTAATATAATTAGTTAATTATAATTAGAACACTTTTTTATTTTTTAAAATCAATATCTTATGAATTTAAAAGTGGAAGGTTTGTCACCGAAAAGTGGAAGACTTGTCACTGAAAGGTGGAAGACTCGTCATTGAAAGGTGGAAGGTCTGTCACTGAAAGGTGGAAGGTCTGTCACTGAAAGGTGGAAGGTCTGTCACTATGGTGGAAGACTTGTCACTGGTTTTTAAAAAAAATTAAATATAAGTGATAAAATTATTTGAATTCAATATTTTAATCTGTTGATAAGTTGAAATATTTGACTTTAAAGGTGGAAAGCTTGTCATTTTGATATTTTTATTCTGTGGATAAGCTGTTTGTTGCTAATTTCATCAAGGATACTGTGCATTTTCACTTCTGAGTCGGCTAAAAGTGGAAGCTTTGTCACTGTTAAGGTGTATTTTTTATTATACTTTCCACTTTATTGGGGTGCTTAGTGCATTTTTTCCCTTTTTATATGACTGAAAAATGTCTGAGAAATATTAAAAGTGGAAGCTTTGTCACTAAATGGTGCATTTTTAATTTTATTTTCCACTCAATGTTTAAAAAGTGTTTTAAATGACAAAACACAGTGACAAGGTTTCCACCATTAGCTTTGGGTTTGATGGCTTCTTGACCAAGGAGGGGTTTTGCCTGAGTTAAAATGGTGGATAATTTGCATGAGATTCCACTTTTGTGTATAACATGTAGAAAAGCACTTTTATTTTCCACTTATGAATAAGCTAAATGAAAAAGAAGAAATAGAATATTTACCGTACTGTATTGGGAATATTCGAAATAATGGCGTGGTCAGCACCAGCAACCGCCTGATTCGACCGATTGAACTATCATCCAATGAGTACAAAGCGCTGCTTTATGCGATGGCGGTTGCGAATTACGGTGAAAAAAATAATCAAGATCGTGAAATTACCGAGCAAACCTATATTTATTTGCATAAAGATGATTTAGGTGAATTGTTGGGTTTGGATAAAAAGAATTCCATTAATGTCGCGATTGACCGGATCTATAAAGAACTGTCATCTCGGGTGGCTCATTTTGTGATTGAAGAACCTGTAGATGAAACCAAGCGCAAAATAAAAAAAGTTCATTCTGTGGTACCGATTATTCGAGAACTGCGTTGGGAAGATGATGCTAAAAATGCCTTGCAAATCCGTTTTACCAGTGAAGTGTTACCTTATTTTACCCGTCTTGCAAGTGGCAATTTTACCACTTACCAATTGAAAGATTTATTTGCTTTAGACTCCGTGACCAGTATGAGTCTATATTCCTATTTTATTAAAAATGAGTTCAAGTACGCCAATCAAGAGTCTTATGAGGTTGAACTGTCACTGGAAAATATAAAAGCATTAACCGACATTGGTGAGAAGAAATATGATCGTTGGGTCGATTTCAGACGTTATGTGCTCGATAAAATTGTTGAAGAAATTAATGAAAGAACCAGTCTGAAGCTAGAATATGACACCATCAAAAAAGGCCGTCCTGTTGTGGGGGTCCGGTTTAGAATTGTGAGTGGACATACTGAAACTGTTATCCTGCAAGCTAATGAAAAGACTCAAATCTACCTGGATGTAGATTTTGATGATAATGCCATCGTGAAAGAGCTGGGGGCGAAGTTTGATATGACAGTACGCTCCTGGTATATCTATGCCAATGATCCGAATTATAAACAGTTCAGCAAGTGGTTTAAGACTGAAGGCTGCTTAACCGATTCTCAGGCGAACGTGATTGTGAACGATATTATGTTTCAAATGGATTTTGCTGTGGCGGGTGCATCCATGAATGATTTCAAGAGAGAGATGAAATATAAGCTCAAAAATGATCCTAACTTTGTTCAACAAAATCACGCGCGTTTGAATGAGATTTTTGGTAAAGAAATTATTTAAAAAGTGTAGCAACTTACTACAGGTTTTGTGGCGACACTTTAAATCATATTTTGGGATCATCTATTATTTTCAGCGTGTAGCAACTTGCTACAAGTTTTAGCATGTGCCCCCATTTCAATTCAATATTTGAAAAAGTAAATCAAAGCGACAAAAGAGGTCATATAGGGTGAGAAGCTTTTGATAATCAAGCTAAACTCTATCTATTGTTAAAAATTAAACTGATGGATTCTGCATGACCCAGGTATAACGGCAACAGCTACAAAAACAACTTTGGAATATTGCCAATACTTTACGCGGTAGCAGGAGGCAGATGAATTCCGTGATTACATTCTGGGTTTTATTTTCTTTAAATATTTGTCGAAAAAGTTAGTCAATTTTGCCAATGAATGACTGGATCGGGAAGAGTTCAGCTATCTTGAACTGTTTGAAAAAGTCCAGGCCAAAAAACAGCAACAGGACGAAGAGCAGGGGTAACTGTTCAAACCGCTTAGGATTGCCGCGAATGAAGTCGTCTCGTGGATGAGAAAAATGGGGAGATTCATGAAGAAGCGGCGGATATTTCTCGTCAGATCAATCGGTCCAGGCGGAATAAGCTGGACCGCTATATTGCCAAGTACAACCAGCAGTTTAAAACAAATTACAATTCTGGCGATCAGTTTTATGCCTATTACCGCGACATTGCGGACAGGGTCAAAAAGAAGCAGATCGATATCTGCCAGGTCATCACCATGTTCATGATCGGTTTTGACTCCAAACTTTTAAATACCTTGTATGTCGATAAAAACCTGAAATACCATGGTCTGATCCAGGCGTTTATTGAAGAGGATATGCTCAAGATGATCAATGGACAGAGCGTGCAAAGTGCCTGTGCTGCATTCTGGGATGTTTAGAAAGACCAAGCCCCTATCAGCTCTCTGTGAACAGGAAAATCTGAAGCCATGAAGAGTGTCCTGGAGCATTACGAGTTCACCAAATGCTTATCTCGAAAGAAAGAGCTGAAAAACTGGTTAAACTACAAGGTTAAACTGTTTGAAGGGGATAATGTATTTAGCAATCTGCTGGTGAAAATGCGACAGCTGATTGAGAAGTTTTATATCGGGTTTTAAAAGTACATAGCGAGGTGATCTGGCAGGATAATATAATGCTCTATCAGAGTGAATATTTAAACGGCTGCGCTTCAGTTGATTAGATTAACTGAGCTCATTAGCGAATGTATCAGCTGAAATTTTGATTCGATTTACAGCGATTTTTGCAGATATAGATTAATTTTTTACTCATCAATATAGTTGGCCTTTAGTATTCGTGATCATATTTTATTTCGAATGCCATCAGCGCATTGCAAGACTGTAACTAGTCCACTGTTACTTTCTATTTGTTCCACAGGAACTCCACCTGTCCAAACCATTAGAGGTATTCATAAAGTGACGCATCCAGTCCATATCACCGCCTGTCAAGGCATATAATACGCTATAGATACGAAGAAATAATAATGCCAGTTCGCCTTGCTGAGAAGCAGGATCTAACACAGGATTTCCTTTTTAGCCGGTTGATTGCTGTGTGATGTACATGAAGAATGCGTGCGAGTTGAGCTGATTTAAAATCAAGTTGTACCGCGGCATTTAGTACAGCCTTTGCTAAAATTACTTTTTTTATCTGATGGCTGTTTTAATAATGTACTCATGATAAACATCTCGTGTCATGTATTGTTATTTTCAGCCAAATCTTCATATATGAAGTTTACTGTGATTTCATTTGTGTGAGCATTCCTTGCATCTAAGTTTTTCAATCATTCTTTTTCTGAGAATCGGGATGTGGAAACACCCGATACATCAATGTCCATTATGCGATTTTGACTAAATAGGAGACATTGTTTACGCACAATATTTTTCATTTTTTCAATATCGTCTGTACATGTGTAGCTTGTCTGAAGGTTCTCGATCAACATGCGAGATGGTTTGCAGAAAATCTGCTTCCAGACCACAAAAGCCCCTGGATAGGGTTAAAGCAAAACTGAAAGTGCCATCGTCGTAGTTGCGAGCAGACAGGGAGTTAAAAGTACGGATGTGATGGAACGGCAAATGTCGAACTTCTAATACGATTGAAACTTTAAGTAAAGATTTAAGAACCAAATCGTAATACTTGCGATCAAGCTCCTCGAAACCTAAATCACTGCACATTTCTTCCCATGTAAATTTATCGTAGTTAGATTCACGATCTAACATGCGTAAATACAGGTAATTCCAAACCATCACACTTTCAATAGACTTAAACCCGAAAAAAGCGTAGTTGCTACCATTGATCGTACAGCATATATCTTTTTTAACTATTATTTTGTCTCCCACATAAAATCCTGATGTAGTTCAGAAAGTAAAATAAGTTGCTTGTTTGTTTGAGTCATATTGGTATCAAAAAGTAGATAGATTGCTTCAAAATAGAATAAAAAATGTTTTTTTAAATTCAATAATATATTGACTTATACCATGTTTTAACTGGCTCAGCTTAGATGATATATAGGGTCTAAAAAATTAACTGATTGACTTATTCCAACGAAAAAAAGTAAAAAGAAATGGATCATATTTCCATGATGTATCCTTGCTTTTGTATAGTAAATAGCCTAAGCGTTTAAAATATTGCCCAAATGTTTTCAAACAAACAATCTCAATATGAGGAAAAGAGGAAAGAAGCCAAGTGAATCGATGAGGATTACTTTTTAAGATTTCCTGTACGTGTTCACTTCGCTGGTGAAGGATTTACCGGGTTGAAACCAGCCAACCAGGTTGACTTGGGCGCCGCAGCAGCCGATCAGGCTCTTCAATCTGGCTCAGCACGTATCATGTACGGTTGCCGGTGACATACCATGTATTTTTTAGAGCGCCTCAATCAGCTTAGTTCTCATGCAGCTTCACAGCTACATCGTGAGCCCGCCCGCCATACAGAATAGAATTCGAAAGTTTGTTTTCGGTTAACTATATAGGGGCGGAAGTTTAAGACTCCCTGCAGGTCCACCTAGGATGTCTTGTAGAAGAACAATAAACACTTGATAAAATTTATAATCCATCATACTGATATATAATCGATTACAATCAAGTAAACTGAGCGACTGGAGCAGCGATGTCTGTACAGCATTTCGATGATGATACCCATGAAGATGATTTAATTAGTCCAGAAGAGCGTGCGCAGGCAGCAAGTAAAACCACGTGGGTAAGTGTATGGGTTAACCTGTTTCTATCGATCTTTCAGATTGTGGTCGGGATTTTTGCAAAGTCACAAGGCTTGATTGCAGATGGTATTCATACCCTGAGTGATTTGGTGGCTGATTTTATCGTCCTGTTTGCCAACCATCACAGTAAGAAAGAAGCCGATGAGGATCACCCTTTTGGCCATTACCGTTTTGAGACAGCAGCATCTTTTATTCTAGGCCTGCTGTTATTTGGAGTCGGGACGGGGATGCTGATTATGGCGACGAACAAAATTCTCAATCCAGAACAAATTCCCAAAGTACAGGCCGTTGCATTGTATATCGCTATGCTGGCTTTAGTAGGAAAAGAGTTTTTGTTCCGTTACATGCTGAAAGTGGCCAAAAAAGTCAAATCGAGTATGTTGGTGGCGAATGCGTGGCATGCCCGTTCTGATGCCGCTTCATCTCTGGTGGTGCTGGTCGGCATTGCCGGAAACCTGTTGGGTTATCCTATTCTTGATCCAATTGCTGCCTTGGTGGTCGGTTTGATGATTATAAAAATGGGCTGGGAATTTGGTTGGCAAGCATTAAGTGATCTCATGGACAGGGCAGCAGATGAACATGAAATCAAAGCAATAGAACAGACTTTTCTCTCCACTGCAGGTATTCGGGGTGTTCATAATATTCGTACCCGTAAAATGGGCGATATGATTATTGTGGATGCGCATATTGAGGTAGATGGCAATTTGAGTGTGCGTCAAGGACATGATATTTCAGTGAATGCGAGAAATCTGGTGATGAAGAAGCATCAGGTGATTGATGTCATCACCCATATGGATCCTGTTTAATTTATCTCGAGGCTATGGGGTACACAACTTAAGTAACTGGGCATTAACCACAGTGGATTGACAGTGAAAAGTCGCTTCATCCGCTCCACTGTCACCTTGTGCTGCATAATGAGGGTGACACGACTGCTATAAAATAATTTTGAAAGATGTCTTTAGAATAAAATTTGGGTAAGCAGGCACATGAATATAAAGAAACTCGCTGTTGTCGGTGCAATTGTGATTCTGGGGCTGGTGGCCTATCTGGTCTGGAAAAATATGACCCAACCGGATACACAGGCTTTAGTCAGTGGTAATGGGCGGATTGAAGCGACTGAAATCAATATTTCCAGTAAGTTGTCCGGCCAGCTGGAAGAAATTTTGGTGCAGGAAGGAGATTTTGTCGAACCAGGCCAGGTTTTGGCACAAATTAAGGTTTCTGCCTTGGAAGCACAGCTGCGTGAAGTTCAGGCCCAGCAACGTCAGGCACAGGATGGTATTGCGACTGCAGAAGCCCAGGTGGCCATGCGTATCAGTGAAAAAGCTGCAGCCGCAGCCATGGTCGAGCAGCGTGAAACCGAACTGGTCTCTGCCAAAAACCGTCTGGCACGAACCGAAATTTTGGCCAAAGACGGGGCTGTCTCTAAACAGCAGCTGGATGATGAGCGTGCCGATGTCAAAAGTGTTGCAGCCGTGCTGAGTGCGGCAAGAGCACAAGTGGACAGTGCACAAAGTGCGATAGTGGCAGCGCGCAGTCAGGTGTCGAGCGCACGTTCGCAAGTCGATGCCATCAAGGCCACCATAGAGCGGATCAATTTCGATATTGAAGATGCCCAGCTCAAGGCACCCTTGAAGGCACGTGTCCAGTTTCTGGTGGCACAGCCGGGTGAAATGATTGCCGCAGGCGGACGGGTCATGAACCTGATCGATCTGTCGGATGTTTATATGACCTTCTTCCTGCCGGAAACTGTGGCTGGCCGTATCGCGATAGGCAGCGAAGTCCGTATTGTACTGGATGCAGCCAAAAACGTGGTCATTCCTGCTCGAGTATCGTTTGTCGCAGATACTGCACAGTTCACACCAAAGACCGTAGAAACTGAAAGTGAACGTCAAAAACTCATGTTCCGGATCAAGGCAAAAATAGATCCCGCCTTGCTACAAAAACATATTCAGCAAGTCAAAACCGGTCTTCCAGGCGTAGCCTATATCAAAATCGATGACAATGCTGCCTGGCCCGATTTTCTCAGCAATCTGGTTAAATCATGACAGCCTCATCTGTACAGGACACGATTGTTGCCGACATTCAGCAGGTCAGTCTGAAATACGGCAAAACCCAGGCCTTAAAGGACATTTCCCTGTCATTGCCTGCGGCTTGCATGATTGGTCTGATCGGTCCGGATGGCGTGGGAAAATCCAGCCTGCTGGCATTGCTGGCTGGTGCCAAGGTGGTTCAGCAAGGCCGCTTGATGGTGCTCGGTGGTGATATTGCCGATGCAAAACACCGCAGAGAAGTCTGCCCACATATCGCCTATATGCCACAAGGACTTGGTAAAAACCTGTCCAAAACCCTCTCGGTTGAAGAAAACCTACAGTTTGTTGCCCGTCTGTTTGGGCACAATGCTGCAGAAAGCCGAAAACGTATTGATGCACTGACCAAAAGCACGGGGCTGTATGACTTCCTTGATCGTCCAGCTGGGAAACTGTCCGGCGGTATGAAGCAGAAACTGGGCCTGTGCTGCTCCCTGATTCATGATCCGGACTTTTTGATCCTGGATGAGCCCACCACTGGGGTTGACCCCTTGGCACGTGCGCAATTTTGGGAATTGATCAACCGTATTCGTAACGTCCGTCCACAGATGAGTGTCATTGTTGCCACGGCGTATATGGATGAAGCGCAGGGCTTTGACTGGCTGGCGATGATGGATGCAGGCAGCATCCTGCAAACGGGTACACCGCAACAGTTGCTGGCCCAGACGGACAGCCATAGCCTGGAAGAAGCTTACATCAAGCTTTTACCGGAGGAAAAGAAACAGGGTTATGAACCGGTGGTGATTCCACCTTTAGCGGATGATGGTTCAGATGGCTATGCCTTGGAAGCCAAGGATCTGACGGTCAAATTTGGTGACTTTACCGCAGTGGATCATGTCAATTTCCAGATTCGGCGTGGTGAAATCTTCGGTTTCCTGGGTTCCAACGGCTGTGGTAAATCCACTACCATGAAGGTATTGACCGGATTGCTTGAAGCTTCGGAAGGGCAGGCCTGGCTGTTCGGACAGCCGGTGCAAGGCAGTGATATTGGCACCCGTCGGCGTGTCGGTTATATGTCGCAATCCTTTTCACTCTATAGTGAACTGACCATTATTCAGAATCTGGTGTTGCATGCCAAGTTATTTCATGTGCCAGCAGAGCAGATCGCATCACGTGTGCAGCAGATGTTGCAGCGTTTTGACCTGATGGAGCTGAAAGACAAATTGCCTGACGATTTGCCGTTAGGGATCAGGCAGCGTCTGTCACTGGCGGTGGCACTGGTGCATAATCCGGAAATTCTGATTTTGGATGAGCCAACTTCCGGTGTAGACCCGATTGCCCGGGATAAGTTCTGGCATGATCTGATCACTCTATCGCGCAAAGATGGGGTCACCATCTTTATTTCCACCCACTTCATGAATGAAGCCGAGCGCTGTGACCGCATGTCGCTGATGCATGCCGGACGGGTGCTGGACAGTGCCGCGCCGGCTCAATTGATGAAAAACCGGCAGGCTGCGACACTGGAACAGGCCTTTATTGGCTATCTGCTGGATGCCGGTGCAGGCAGCCAGACTCCCGCAGAAGAAAAGCTGGAGAGTCGTTCAGCCGATCAACCGCAGCCCACCAAGACGCCACAAAGAAAATCCAGCCGATTCAGCCTGCAACGCTTGTTCAGTTATGCCTGGCGCGAATCACTCGAACTGGCTCGTGATCCGATTCGTGCCACCATGGCGCTGGTCGGCTCGATTATCCTGCTGTTTGTGATGGGTTACGGCATTACCATGGATGTGGATGATCTGACTTTTGCGGTGCTGGATCGGGACCAGACCGGGCTAAGCCAGAATTACAGCATGAGTATTGCCGGTTCGCGTTATTTTGTCGAAAAGCCTCCGTTGCAAGACTATGACGATTTGGATCTGCGCATGCGCCGCGGCAATATTGCTTTAGCCATCGAGATTCCGCCCGGTTTTGCCCGCAATGTGGCCCGGGGGGAAGAGGTCAAGATTGGTGCCTGGATTGATGGAGCCATGCCACAGCGTGCCGAAACGGTTCAGGGCTATGTACAGGGCATACATGCACACTGGTTGATGCAGCAGGCCCTGCAGCAAAGCGGCTACAAAATCTCGAGTACGGTCAATGTGGAAACCCGATTCCGTTATAACCCGGATATCAAGAGTCTGCCGGCGATGGCACCGGCCTTATTTCCGCTGCTCATCCTGCTGATTCCAGCCATGCTGACAGCGTTGTCTGTTGTGCGGGAAAAAGAGCTGGGTTCGATTGTCAATTTATATGTCACCCCGGTCACCCGCAGTGAGTTCCTGATCGGCAAGCAGATTCCCTACGTGGTGCTGGCCATGCTGAATTATTTCCTGATGTGCCTGATTATTGTGGTGATATTTGATGTGCCGATGAAAGGCAGTTTTCTGACCCTGACCTTGGCTTCATTATTATTTATTATTTTTTCTACGGCTACGGGTCTATTGGCCTCCGCGCTGACCAAGAGCCAGATTGCTTCGATGTTTCTGGTGATGCTTGGCACGCTGATTCCGGTGATGCAGTTTGCCGGTATTATCAATCCTGTTTCTGCTCTGGAAGGCTTTGGTCGCTGGTTTGGTGGGATTTATCCTGCTACACATATGGTGAATATCAGCCGTGGCGTGTTTAACAAAGCTTTAGGTTTTCAGGACTTGCATCAGTCTCTTTGGATCATTCTGCTGTCGGTGCCTGTCATTATGTGTGCAGCAATCCTTGCGCTAAAAAAACAGGAGTCCTAGGATGTTCAGCCAGAAAATACAGAATATCTACCAGCTCGGTTGCAAGGAATTGTGGAGCTTATGGCGTGATCCGGTCATGCTGATCCTGATCATCTACACCTTTACTGTGGCGATTTATACAGCGGCTACCGCTATGACCGATAGCCTTAATATGGCCCCGATTGCGATTGTGGATGAAGATCATTCAATCTTGTCCGAGCGAATCACTTCGGCATTGTATCCGCCTTATTTTATTCCACAAAGTACTGAACTGAATTATATGGATGCCGGAATGGATGCCGGTGAGTTTACCTTTGCCTTAAATATTCCGGTTAATTTTCAGGAAGATGTGCTGGCAGGAAATGAAGCTGCGATTCAGGTCAATGTGGATGCCACACGCATGTCCCAGGCGATGATCGGGGCAGGTTATATTCAGCAGATTGTACAGGCCGAAGTCAGTGAATATCTGCTGCATAGCCGGGAGGTCAACAGTATGCCGGTTGAGCTGGAGATGCGTGCCCGTTTTAACCCGACGCTAGACCAAAAATGGTTCGGTAGTATCATGGAAATCATCAATAACGTGGCGATGCTCTCTATCATTCTGACTGGAGCAGCTTTAATCCGGGAACGTGAACACGGTACGGTGGAGCACCTGATGGTGATGCCAGTGACGGTGTTTGAAATTATGATGTCCAAGGTCTGGTCCATGAGCCTGGTGGTATTGCTTGCGGCTTTTGTCGGACTAAAATTGGTGGTGCAGTTAGCTCTACAGGTTCCGATCGAAGGCAGCTTGTTACTCTTCTTCTTTGGTGCGTTATTGACGCTGTTTGCCACAACTTCGATGGGAATCTATCTGGCCACCATGTCGAAATCGATGCCACAGTTCGGTCTATTGATGATGCTGATTCTGATTCCGATGGAAATGCTCTCAGGCGGGATGACTCCACGTGAAAGTATGCCAGAGTATTTACAGTATTTTATGCTGATTGCACCGACCACGCATTTTGTCGAGCTGGCCCAGGCTATTCTATATCGAAATGCCGGGCTGAATATCGTTTGGCCGTCGTTTCTCTGGCTGGTTGGAATTGCCGTGCTGTTTTTCTATGTGGCCTGGAAACGCTTTAAAGACACGATTCATACCATGACCTGAGCATAACCAAGGGCGAGTAAATATCAGTATTTTTAAATATTGTTAAGTTTCCCGTAAAGATAGCTTTGCTTGGGGGAGTCATCAAACTGATGTGATACTAGCAAGATTTCACTGGGACTGAATGTACTGAAAATAAAGATGCAAGGATTTTAAAGGTCTTCAGGCGACCAAATACATGCTCGATCCCGATTCTTCTTTTGTTGATTTCCTGATTATAGATTTTGAGTTCAGGATCCAGTTTACAGCCTCTTACCTCATGTCTGGGATGATTTTCCAACTTATGTCTACAAAGTGGCTAAAAGTTGGAAACATAATTCTAAAAGACCACATCAGTATTACAAAGAACATGAGCTAAAATAAGAAAATGGGAGCTAAGGCTCCCATTTTTTTGTGTGTGTGTTATTCACCAATTAAAATGTCTATGCGATAAACCATTTAAAATGTCCTGTTTTTAACTGCAAGAGTCAAGAACAGGATTTAAATTTCTTTGTTTGCAAAATCAACACTTACTTGAACACCCATTCTCATCCAAGTTGGACACTTTAATCTTGTTGATAAATAATAAAAGCCCAACGCGTGTGTGTTGGGCTTTATCAAATCAATTGCAGGAGCTTATCCATAAAATTGTCGTATAAAAGCCGCAGTGATAATACCAGCCCCTATAGCAACTAGAGGTTTTTTGAAAATCACTGCTGTTATAACTGTCGCTAATAATGCACATCGAGCACCAAGATCACCTTCGATTGCAATTGGAGCCAATATAGCGACCAGTACAGAAGCTGACATTGCGCTAATAAAACGCTGCATGCGGTCATTGATTGGGATAAAGGACATGATTAAAACACCACCCCAACGTGTAGCCAATGTTACAAGCGCCATAATGAAAATAATAAGTCCTACCGACTGTGTACTTATCTCTAAATTCATGCCTGTTTGTCCTTTAATAGCATACCAATAATGCCACCTACTAAAGCTCCAACAACAACATGAGAGTTTTCAGGTAAGTACCAATAAGCAAGTAATGAACTTATAGCTGCTGCTATCCATATGCAGATAATTCTTAAATTTTTCTGCCCCCCAACAACCATTGACAGCAGAAAACAAGCCATTACCATATCTAGGCCAAAATGGGTTGGGTTTTGAATAACACTACCAAAATATAACCCCAAACAAGTTCCTATTACCCAGAACAACCACAGGGCAATTCCGCCACCAAATAAAATTCCAAGACCTTGTTTTTGATTTTGAAATGCTTGTTGAGCGAATGCCCAATTCGCATCAGAGATAACTAACAGGATGCTATATCGTTTGAGTGGCGATAGATTCTTTAGCCAAGGGTATAAAGATGCACCCATTAAAATATGTCGTGCATTAATGAAGAAAACGGTCACTAGCAGAGGAATTAAAGACACACTTTGTCCCCATAATTCCAATGTGGCAAATTGAGCAGCACCCGCAAAAACAAATGTACTCATCGAAATGATAGATAAAGGATCTAATCCAGTCTGAATGGCAGCTAATCCAAATGCAGCACCAAAAACTGCCACAAAAATAGAAATAGGAAGCAGACTTTTAAAACCTTGCCAGATCAGGTCATTATTCAGTTTGCTAAGTTCTTGGTCTATATTTGACACAGCAGATCCTTGATATGAAAGCCTTTTATAAATAAAGGTTGAGAGAGGAACTAAATTTTATAATGTATTTTAATTTATAAAAGCGAATAATTTAGTAATATAGTATTCGTTTATCGAATATTAAAAGGTAGCGGTCAATGCGTGATCTTCAAATTGATTGGCTAAAATGCTTCTTAGCTGTGGTTGATAAAGGTTCACTTTCAAGTGCTGCACCTGATTTAAACCGCTCTCAATCAGCTGTAAGCATGCAATTAAAAAAATTAGAAGGAGCCCTACAATGTGAGTTGATTAAAAGATCCAGTAGACAACTTCAAATTACGCCACAAGGTGAATTACTTCTAGGTTATGCAAGAAGAATGATCAGCTTGCATAATGAAATACATATCGCGTTTCATAATACAGAATTGAGTGGACGTATAAGATTGGGAGTCCCTGATGACTATGCTTCAACTTATTTGACCCCTGTTCTAAAGAAGTTTGCAGTCTTACATCACAAGGTTGAAATTGAACTGCATTGTGAACAATCTACATCACTCATTCCTCGTATTGAATCTGGGGATTTAGATTTAGCTTTAGTTTCTAGAGAGGATTCACGGCAAGGAACTTTATTATTTTATGAACCACTTGTATGGGTAGGTTCACCACAGTTTGAGACTTGGAAAACAAGCCCTTTACAGATTGCAGTATATGAAGACACCAGTTTAGCCAAACGTAGTGCCATACAATCTTTAGCCCTCCAAGGAAAAACGTACCGGGTTGTTTATAATAGTTCGAGTTTAGCTGGACAGATTGCAGCTGTTGAGAGTGGATTAGCTGTCGCTGTATTCACCAGATGTAGTGTACCTTCCCATTTGAAAATTCTAAGCTCTGAACATGGGCTAGGGCCACTGAAACCAATGCAAGTTGCAGTCTATCGAAGTAAAATATCTTTAGAGTCAAAAGCTGTAAGTTATTTACATGATTTATTAATTTCAACATTGAGAGAATCAATTGTATAAATAAAATGAGAAATTATTTTTATCCTAAATTTAAGTCGTCAGAACTTATTTGAGTGTCCAAGTAGAATAAGAATCAATGTCCAATGTTATGTGCCATTGAATGTTCAATTAAATAAGAATATGCATTTGTTCAATAACAGCTTTCTGAGCTTTACGACTCGGCATACTTTTCTTGGATCTAGAACGTTTATTCTGTTGTTCCAATTCTTCATGTTGTGTCTGGATATGTGCCAGAACCGAACCTAATCTTTTATTCTCAACGATCTGATTTTGCTGCAGTCCAGCTAGTTTATTGAAGATGCTGTAGTTAAGCTTTCGTCCCTCATGCATGATCGCCACAGTACCATCTGGGTATTCCAAGAATGCAATGTACTGTCCTATGAGCTTCTGATTTAATTCTGTCGGCTCAAGTAGGTAAATACATTTGTCATAGCTAATCGTTAGGCTCTTCGTTACTTTACGTGGTTCTTGCCAAGTAAAAATATCATCCAGTTCAGTCTTTGCTTCAGTTAAAGGTCGATGTAAATTCTTCGGGTTCCTCGCACATTTGCCAAACTTCTGATTGAACTGCTCAATAAAGCAGGGCAACCACGTGTTTGCTTCTGCAATGCTATTGATACCTTCAAGGCGCATTTCTTTGATCAGGCGGTCCTGAAGGGTTCTGTTGGCACGTTCAACACGACCCTTGGCCTGCGGTGAGTTAGCGAAGATAATATCAATGGTTAACTCATTCAGAATCCGCCCAAATTGCGTGATCTGGTTGTCCTGACTGGATTTCTGATTGACTCTAAAGACTGAATGTTTATCGCTATAAAAGGCCAGAGGCTTGCCGTATTGCTCAATGTAGGTTCGGGTTGAAAGCATATAGTCAAAGGTCGTTTCAGCCTCACAAAAGCGCAGATGCAACAGCTTGCCGGTAGCATCATCGATATAAACCAACAAGCAGCATTTGGCAGCTCGTCCTTCAAACCAGTCATGATATGAGTCATCGATCTGGATCAGTTCACCGAAGCAATCACGGTTATAGCGTGGCTGGTATGGACGTTTCAGTCGTTTGGATCGAGGAATCCACAGGTCATTGGCCGTCATCCAGCGCCGAACCGTTTCTACCGGAATATTCAGGGCAAACATGCTGCTGAGCTTCTCATGCGCCAAGGTAAGCCCAAAGCCCAGTAGATGTTCAGAAATAATGGAAAGGCATTCAGACTTTACGGCTTCATCATGGCGACGATGGCCAGGTTGACCACGACTGGCATGCGCAATACCTGAAACACCATCCATCTTGATTGAGCTTGTGCAATAACCGGGTAATTTGACGGGTTGAAAGATTCAGAATTTCAGCAGCACGGACTTGTGTAATACGATGATCTCGAACGTCTTGCAGGACTGTAAGACGTTGTATTTCCTTGTCAGACATAGTGATCAGCATCTCAAGTTTATATCCAGTCCATGATGTTGAAAACCATCATAAACCAGACATTTTTATTTTGGGCTTACAAACTGATTTCGTATAAGGTGTATTATGTTAATTTTAGAAATTCTTAATGAGAGAAAATTAAATGGGCTTAGAAGAAGAGAAAAGACGTGAGGCATTGGGGACACAAATAGTCTGTGATCTATTAGAGATTTCTCGGCTTACTCAACAGCCTATTAAAGAAATACGTTTGAATACCAACGGTGTATTTGAAGAAGTAAAAAATCCTGTTTGCGATCATGACCTCGATCAATAAATATCCTTACAATGAATCTTTTTCGGTTTTAGCACATTAATCCGTATTATTTTAATTTTAAAGAAAGTTAAGAATATGAGAAAAGAGTTAAGAGAGATATTTATTCATGGATGTAATGATAAAATTGAGAAAAAAGGAGATAACGTTGGTTTATCTTTCTATGCATTTTTCAAGAATAAAAATGATAATCCTGAGCTTTTAATGGAAGCAGCTAATTGGTGGATCATGCAACATAAATTAGATCATTTCGAAAAAGCCGTAAAAATTAAAGCACTTGTTTTAAGTGAGTCTTAACCGGGTAGTGAATGCTTTAGGGCTAAAACTAACAGTACAAAACGCTTAAAAATCTAAAAAATAAAGTAAAAATGGGAGCTATAAGCTCCCATTTTTATGTAAGCCCAAAATAGAAATGTCCGGTTTCTCCAAAGTAAAAATGTCCGCTTTTAGAATATGCGCTTTTGCGAGATTAAAACATTTCCGTGCTATTGCAACTCGATTTGATAAACTGGCACGCAATTATAAATCTATGATCTGTATAGCCTGTATATGATCCTAGACACTATCGTGGATAGTACTTCCCTCTAAATTCTTAAAATATTTCTGTTCAAAAGCCTCTGGGCTTAACCAATCATTGGCAGAATGTCTTCTGATTCGATTGTAGTAAACTTCAATATATTCAAACAAGACCGAATTTGCCTCTTTTCTCGTAGAAAATACACTGTCATGTACTACATGTCCTTTCAGCGTATGGAAAAAGCTCTCAGTAACTGCATTATCCCAACAGTTGCCTCTACGAGACATACTTTGGATTGCCCTGTTAGTGAGTAATGCA
>NZ_NEGA01000023.1 GCF_002135315.1 Acinetobacter sp. ANC 3903
AAGTTATGGTGCAAGCACCACAACTCCGCTCGACTTGCATGTGTTAAGCCTGCCGCCAGCGTTCAATCTGAGCCATGATCAAACTCTTCAGTTTAAAATCAATAGTGCTTTATTCAAAACACCAAATCTGGCTCATCAATTTTCTGACATTAATTTCTCAAATAAACTTCGAGTCATTTCTACCATCAATCAATGAAAATAATTTCGATCAATCAACCAGTAAAAATCCACACAAGTTGTTCTTCATAATCTCTTAATGATCTTCTTGCTCTTCGTCAGAGACAAGTTTTAACGCAATAGCATCTCAACAACTTAACCTGTTCAGCTAAGTTCGTTTGCTGTATCGCGTCGGGATGAGCTCATTATAGGGCAATTTCGTACCCGTGCAAGTGCTTTTAACTGATTGTTTTATTGAGTGTTGTATTTTTGCGCACCATATTGGATCAATTTTATTCTATTTTAAATATAAATATTTAATTTTAAAGCAGAAATATGAATAAAATATTTCTGCTTTATTTTTTCTTACTTTTTCTCAGCTGCTGCTTTAATGCTCACACTAACAATTTTTACTGCCTGCTTGGGTACATTTTGATGCATTCCAAAGTTTGCCGTCGGTACTTGAGTGATTTTATCAACCACATCCATACCTTTAGTCACTTTACCAAACACCGCATAACCCGCATTCATCTGGCTTCTGTTTAAAAAGTCATTGTCTACCGTATTAATAAAGAACTGGCTGGTTGCAGAATTAGGATTGTTGGTTCGAGCCATGGCCAAAGTGCCACGCGCATTCTTTACACCATTATAAGATTCATTCTGAATTGGTGCTTTAGTCTGCTTCTCGACCATGTTGGCATCCATTCCTCCACCCTGAATCATAAAGCCAGGAATGACGCGGTGAAAAACAGTGCCGTTATAAAAGTTATCTTTTATATAAGCTTCGAAATTCTTTACCGAAATAGGAGCCTTATCGTTAAACAGCTCTATTTCTATATTACCCATTGAAGTTTTCATTTCTACCAGGGTATTTGCAGCCATCACTTGCAAACTCATACCAGCAGCAGCGATAGCGAATAAGGTTTGTTTTAACATTTCTTTACTCTTCTACGTCAAGTTGTAATTGTGAATGTCTATATATTAATCTTTCAATATAAATATAACAGTCTCTCTTTTTGAGATAAAACGAGAATTACAATGAGTGACGAATTAAACACGACTTCTTTTCCTCTTTATCCGCCCTGGCATTTACATGGTGACGCGTTTATTTTGAATTACTGGCTAACCCCAAACTTTATTGATCAGCATCGGGCTTTTTATATTGCTCCTTCTCCGATTGGTCGCGTGGTACAGGTCATATTGGTGCGTTATCATGATTCTCCTGTGGGCCCGTATGATGAATTGCTGATCTTGGATCATCCTTTAATCAGTAAAAGACGCTTATCTTCCATTCCTAAAATTTATGTTTCTACCGAAGCTTCTATGCTCAATGGTCAACATTTTTGGGGAATTCCAAAACAGCTGGCTCAATTTGAATGGCTGATCAATGATGATGTGGTGTATTGCAATGTACGCTTTGAACAGCAAGAAATGAGTTTGTGCTTGCAGAAATATAAACATGGTCAAACTTTTTATATTAATAGTCATCATTTGCCAGCACGGCTGCTCAACATTCAACAAGCCTGGCAAGGCTTACGCTATCAATTCACGCCACAATTTCGCGGCAAACTGAGTAAATTAAAACAAGCCAGCTGGAAAAACACTCAGGGCATTTTCCCTGATTTTTCTCAAGCCCGCTATTTACACAGCTTTTATGTGCCAGAATTTAGCCTCACCTTACCTAAAGCCAAAATTGAGAAAAAATAAAAAAGTGTTTCACGTGAAACACTTTTATCCAGATCAATACCCAGCTTAAAAAATTAAGCGTGTTTATCCCAAAACTTTCTATAATTTTTACTGATTTCAATAAAATACTTTTTAGCTCGATAAGAAATGGGGGTTAGATTGACAAAACCATGTGCTTGATCGGGATATTCTTGATAATGCACCTTCACGCCGCGATGGCGTAACTTGTGAGCGTAAATTTCCCCTTCATCATGTAATACATCATGACCGGCAGTAACCACAAATGCAGGTGCTAATTTTTCATGCTTACCATACGTAGGGGAAATAAGTGGATCATCCAATTCAACCTGATGGGTATTTGCATAATAGTGCGTCACAAAATCAACATCTTCCCCGGTAAGCACCAAGCCGTCTTTATAAGCATAAAAGGATGGATGACGGCTTTTAAAATCTACAGCCGGATAAAGCAGTAACTGCGCTTGCGGTGCATATATTTTATGGGCACTGCGCTGTGCAACCACCGCCGAGATATTACCACCGGCACTATCCCCTGCTACCGATATTCTATTCTTTAAGATTTTCAGCTGTCTTCGGTTTTGATATACCCATGCCAGCGCATCTTCACAGGTCTGGATCATTTTCATTGGACTGTTTTCAGGTGCCAAAGGATAATCTACGCTCAGAACCTGTACTTTGGCATGCACAGCAAGTAAACGGCACACTTCATCATGCGAATCCAGACTTCCCATCACAAAAGCACCGCCATGGTAAAACACTACCATCGGCAGCTTTTTACTGGGAGCTGGATTGTAATGCCGCGCAAATATGGTGCCACTGTGTAAAGGTAAACGTAAATCTTCGACCCGTTTCACCGGTGTGGGTTTAGCCTTGATAGACTGTATTTGCAGATCAAAATTTTTACGGGCTTGAATAAGATCTTCAGTGACAAAACCACTATTGCCCCGCTTTAACTGGGCCGCCATCATGCACTGCACGAGTGGATCAAGCTCAGGATATTGATGAGGATATCTTAAAATTTTAACTAGAGATTTTTGTGCAAAGCGAGGCAAGCGATCCAAGGTGCGTGCAGCTGTGCCTTGTCCTTTTTCTAACACAGCCTGTAGAGTTCGATTAAAAGCAACCATAAACGCACCTTCCTTTTATTTTAATCTTCACATTTTCTACATGATCAAGCCAATAGGTGACCATAATCTTATATAAGTCTAGTCATCTGTATACACAGTAAAAACATTCATACGCTAATCTTCTTTTTATACTTTGTCATTGACAATTTCCACGTATATTTGGGAGTGTTTTGCTACTCCTTACTACAAAAAGGATAAATGTTATGGCTAAAAGACTGATCATGCTCTCATTAGCAACAACATTTTTAGCGGTGGGATGTGTCGCATTTCCGGAGAATGGTGGCTATTACGATGGCCGTTATGATGATCGCTATGACCCTCGTTATGATCGGGGTTATGGCACAAGTTATGATGATCGCTATGCTCGTGAGCGAGACCGTCAACGCTGGGAATATCAACAGCAACAAAACCGCTTGGAACTAGAGCGTAGAAAACGTGAGCTTGAGCGTCGCCAATGGGAACAGAACCGGCAACAACAATCTGATTGGGAACGCAGAAGACGTGAACAACAGCGTTTATTAGAACAACGTAAAAGAGTGGCTGAACAGAATCATAAAAGTCCGTCTGACTGGGACCGTAAAAACCATGAAATTGACCGGCAGCGTTTAGAACAGCAGCGCAATAGAGCGAATGTACAGCCTAACCCTAGAGTACAACAGCAACATCAAACACAAGAAAAACGCTGGGATGACCGCCATCGAGAGACCAATCGACAGCAACGTCATCGTCGCGACCATTAACCGGTTTTTTCTCATAAATGCCCTTTCTAAAAAGGGCATTATTTATATAAATGACCAAGTCAAAATGTTGAATAGCTCAACTTATTTTTTATTAAAGAACCAACCCAATTTAAATCTTCTTTTATCTCTGAGTGTTTTTATTTAAAAAATGAGAGAAATACCATCGCGCAATCAAAGCATGAGATCAGTTTGGGTAAGTTATTTAATTTAAGGCAAAAAAAAAAAGCTTATCCGGAGGTCGGATAAGCTTAGAAAACACATTTCTTAAATACCAAGAAGAAACTACAGCGATAGAATCTGGGTTAAATAATAAGCATCTGAAGCATTTTTGTAAAATATATTATTTATTTAATATTGATCGTTTTTAAGTCTAAGTTATACATTCAGGATTTGCATTTGGCGATGATCTTCCCCTGACCCTTTTATATTTCTACTTTATCCAAGCTTTTTCCTACTTTGTTTTGGATCGCTCGCTTACTACCTTATAAATAGCATGTGTAGACAAGACGATAGCTGCGCAACCTGGGTCAATCTGAACTGCTCGGCTTAACCAAGGATAAATTCCAGTATTCACCAGCGATCGCATCACAATTTTGCACTCTATTTTAGAAAAAATAACGCTTTTTAATAATTTTAATCAAATTAAACAGATTTAATTAGTTGTCTCGCTTGAATTTTTAGCGTCTGCCCCGAACTCTTGTATTAATCATGAATATTATCACTCATGGCAGTTCAGGATTAACGCAGTTAGCACTGAGGCCAAAAGGACTGACATGTTTAAAAACCCATTCAAACGGAGTAAATCTATGGCAACTGAGCAAAATCAAGATGCTCAAGATCTAGGGCAAGAGCAAGCTGAGCAGCAAACAGCAGAAACTCAAGCTGAAACAGAGCAAGTCGATGTTTCAGTTGAAGATTTACAAAATCAAATCACCAAGCTGGAAGAAAGTTTAAAACTTGAAAAAGCACGTACAGCCAATGCGGTCTATGAAGCACAAAAAAGTGTAGAACGCATTCAACGTGATGCTGAAAAGCATAAAGAAACGGTGATTGAAAAGTTTGCAAAAGAGTTACTCGACTCTGTCGATAATTTAGAACGTGCCATTCAAGCTGCTGGAGGTATTGAGTCTCCATTACTTGAAGGCGTGGAACTGACGCTGAAATCCCTGCTTAATACACTGGAAAAATTTAACGTTGTAGAAGTCAATATGAGCAACGGTTTCAATGCAGATTTGCATCAGGCAGTCGGTATTGCACCTGATGCTAAAGCCGGTGAAATCGGTACGGTATTGCAAAAAGGTTATACCTTGTCGAACCGTTTACTCCGTCCAGCTATGGTCTTAGTGGGTCAATAAGACAAAGAAATTCGGGAGTTTTTCCATTTTTTTCATTGAAAGAACTTGAAAAATTTTGAATGGCTCTCATATCGGATAACAAGCAAAAAACATTGCAAAAAATAATTTTGAGGAAGCATCCAAATGGCTAAAATCATTGGTATTGACTTAGGTACAACAAACTCTTGTGTTGCAGTACTTGAAGGCGACAAAGTTAAAGTCATCGACAACGCTGAAGGCGCTCGTACAACTCCATCTATTATTGCCTATAAAGATGGCGAAATTCTGGTGGGTCAATCTGCTAAACGTCAAGCAGTCACTAACCCTAAAAATACCTTATTCGCGATCAAACGTTTGATCGGTCGTAAGTACCAAGACCAAGCGGTACAAAAAGATATCGGTTTAGTACCTTATAAAATCATCCAGGCAGACAATGGCGATGCATGGGTAGATGTAAACGATAAAAAATTGGCACCACAACAAGTTTCTGCTGAAATCTTGAAAAAGATGAAAAAAACTGCAGAAGATTACCTAGGTGAAACAGTTACTGAAGCGGTAATTACCGTTCCTGCATACTTCAACGATGCACAACGTCAAGCAACTAAAGATGCAGGTAAAATTGCCGGTCTTGATGTTAAACGTATCATCAACGAACCAACTGCTGCGGCTCTTGCGTTCGGTATGGACAAAAAAGAAGGCGACCGTAAAATCGCGGTTTACGACTTGGGTGGTGGTACTTTTGACGTATCAATCATCGAAATTGCTGACCTGGACGGCGACCAACAAATTGAAGTGTTATCTACTAACGGTGACACCTTCCTGGGTGGTGAAGACTTCGATAACGCGTTAATTGAATACTTGGTTGAAGAATTCAAGAAAGAGCAAAGCGTGAACTTGAAACAAGATCCACTTGCGTTGCAACGTTTGAAAGAAGCTGCGGAAAAAGCAAAAATCGAGCTTTCTTCTTCTAACGCAACTGAAATCAACCTTCCATACATCACTGCTGATGCGACTGGTCCTAAACACTTGGTGATCAACGTAACTCGCTCGAAACTTGAAGGTTTGGTTGCTGATTTAGTTGCTCGTACGATTGAGCCTTGCCGTATTGCACTTAAAGATGCCGGTCTTTCAACTTCAGAGATCTCTGATGTAATCTTGGTCGGTGGTCAGTCTCGTATGCCACTTGTACAACAAAAAGTACAAGAGTTCTTCGGTCGCGAACCACGTAAAGACGTGAACCCGGACGAAGCTGTAGCAATGGGTGCTGCGATTCAAGGTGCGGTATTGTCTGGTGACAAAACTGACGTACTTTTACTTGACGTAACTCCATTGACTCTAGGTATTGAGACTATGGGTGGCGTGTTAACAGCAATCATCGAGAAAAATACCACGATTCCTGCGAAGAAATCTCAAGTGTTCTCTACTGCTGCTGACAACCAGCCTGCTGTAGACATTTCAGTTTACCAAGGTGAACGTAAAATGGCTCAACAAAACAAATTGTTGGGTAACTTCCAATTGGGCGACATTCCACCTGCTCCACGTGGTGTGCCACAAATTGAAGTATCGTTCGACATCAATGCTGACGGTATCTTGAAAGTATCTGCAAAAGACAAGAGCACTGGCAAAGAACAATCAATTCAAATTAAAGCAAACTCAGGTTTGAGCGATGCTGAAATTGAAGCGATGATTAAAGATGCTGAAGCGAATGCTGAAGAAGACCGTAAGTTCGAAGAACTGGCTAAAGCACGTAACGAAGCAGATGCACTTGTTTCTAGCGCGCAAAAAGCAGTGAAAGATCTTGGCGAACAAGTGACTGCAGATGAAAAAACTGCAATCGAAACTGCGGTTTCAGAGCTTGAAGCTGCAACCAAAGAAAATAATGTTGATGACATTAAAGCGAAAACTGAAGCACTTCAAAACATCATTATGCCGATTAGCCAACGTGCTTATGAAGCTGCCCAAGGTGCTCAAGGTGGTGCTGAAGGTTTTGATCCAAATGCATTCCAAGGTGATGCGGGTCAACAGCAAAAAGCTGACGACGGCGTAGTTGATGCTGAGTTCACTGAAGTAAAAGATGACAAAAAATAATTTGTCGCTTTGAAAAAAAGACCGCACTTTGTGCGGTCTTTTTTTGGTTATCTTATAGGCAACAGGATAGATTTTGACTAATATATAATTATATAAATCACTGAAAAATAAAAATATGCAGAATTTTATTAAGCTTCTACTCATTGCTTCTAGCTTTGCAATCATGATGCTCTACCCGATGGGTAATCTGTTTATCGTACTGCCCTCTAGTGTTTTTCTTTCCCCATTTAATTATTTGCAAGCTTTAGGTATAGAGGCTGCCTTTGCTCTTGGTTTTTTAATTTCAACAATAGTATTGCTGATGTTATCGATACCTCAGCGCTACCCTTATGGAAAAGGCTTTATATTATTGGGCTTGGGATTAATCAGCTATATTATTTTCGAGATGTATAAATATGAAGTGAATTTATATGCTTTCAATCATCGAAATGAAAATTCCTACAATGTTAAATATTTAATTGAACTTATTATTTTTTTATTTAATTTTTTAGGTCTAATCTTGGTCTATCATTCTAATTTGCCAAAACAAATTGATCAGTTCAAAAAACAAAAACATAAAGCTTAAGCTGCTAAATTCCCTGAAGTTAACGATGACAAAAAATACTTTATCGCTTTAACTATACTCGAAAGAGTAAAGAAAAAGACCGCACGAAAGCGCGGTTTTTTTATTCTTATTTTTGTCCAATTGTTATACAGTATAGAAAAACAAATATCTTTAAGCTTTTATGCGCTTAGTGCTACTGGGTCTTTTGCTCATCTTTCTGTCCGGCATGACCTATCAAATCCGAAATCATCCCCAAATTCGCTACAACAAGCTATTGGATCGGATTCAGCATCCTTTCGATACACGTCTACGTTACCGGATTGCTGAAGTGGATTCGCGTTTTGGTCTTACTGAACATGAGTTAAAACAGATTAGTCAACAAGCCACTGATATTTGGAAAGATGGCACAGGCCAAGATTATTTTGTCTATGATCCGCAGGCCCGGCTAAGCATTCATTTAATTTACGATCAACGCCAGAACGACTCTGTGCAACGTCGGCAGCAATTAGGGCATATTCAACAAAGCCAACAATTGTGGTCCAATAAAAATCAACAACTGAAACAGTTTAAAGATGAACTAGACCGAAACAATGCCGAGCTTGAAACTAAAAAAAACCAACTAGATTCACAATTAAATCAATATAATCAGCATATTGCCATTATTAATCAAAATGGCGGAATCCCGGCTGCACAACGCGAGCAGATGACCCAGCAACAAAGTCAATTACAACAGCAAATCTTTGTCCTGCAGCAAGAAATTAATATTTATAACCAAAAAATTCAGCAACTCAATCTTCAGGTTGATGAACTTAATCAGCTTAATCAACAGATTGATAGCTCTGTACAAAGCTTTAATCAGCGTTTTCAGCCGCGATTATTTGATAAAGGCTCGTTTAATGGCCAACAAATTAATATTTATGAATTTGAGTCACAAGATGATTTACGTTTAACCCTGGCACATGAATTTGGCCATGCACTCGGACTCAAACATAATCAGGATCCTCAAGCGCTGATGTACCCGCTTATGAAAGAGCAGGATCTGCAAAACTTCAGATTATCCACCGCAGATATTGCCTTATTACAAGCGCGTTAAAGCATGACCGGGATACAATGCAAAAAGCCCTTACTTTTTATAAGCATATGCCTCGCAATACAGCGGTAATAAAGCTGATTTCATGTTATTGTAATACCCGAAATGACAACAGAAAATCTCTGGAGATGCATGTGAGTTACTACCATATTGTTATTGAAGTAAATGATCACATCAGTACGATTGAACAAACTCGTGATATTGAAATTTTTGATATTATTGATATTCAGCCTTATCTCCATTCCATTCTGTTGCCTTATTTCAATGAGCAACTCATTGAACTTGAAGATGAAAATATAGAATTCAAAGATATTCTACATTTACAAGTCAAACAGACGCTGTTGCCTATTCAGGATCTGATTGAAGAAGAACAACGCTTACTTCCAAGTGATACCGATATCACCATGAGTGCTTATGAAATTTTTAATAACCGTGATTTAAGCCAAGATGTGACTACCGTTATTTTTGATATTTTAGAAGCGGCAAAACTAGAAGCTTAATCATTTTACCAGTTTAAAATGGTAGTTCCGCCTACTGACTGGCAATAAAAAGCCCTCCAAAAAGGAGGGCTTTTTTTAAATTTGCTTAAATCGAGAAAGATGAACCACAACCACAAGTTGTTGTTGCATTAGGGTTATGCACGATAAAACGTGAACCTTCCAAACCTTCTACATAATCCACTTCTGAACCGACAAGATATTGATAGCTCAGTGAATCGACCAGCATTTTCACGTCGCCATTGACAAATTCAGCGTCATCTTCATTCATGCTTTCAGCAAAGTTAAAGCCATAAGAGAAACCGGAACAACCGCCACCTGTAACATAAACGCGTAACATTAATTCTTGGTTGCCTTCGCTATCACGCAATTGGCGTACTTTATTCGCAGCATTGTCGGTCAGCACCAGAGCTTGGGCATTCATGTCGGATTCCTCTGTTCAATTCAGGTGTCTTGAAATATAAAAGACCATATATCAAGTATAGCATACCCAATATATGGTCAGTATTTGCAGATTTAAAGTTAAATCAGACTATTTTTCTCAAGATTGTTTGTAGTTTTCATCCTGCAGGCTACATTCAAAATTCTTCGGATCTTCCTTGCAACGGAATTGCCACAGTAATTTCATCATCCGTTTATCATAAACTCCACGTTTGGTTAAATCGACTCGCGACTCGCGCATGAGCTTTTGATAGCCAGACTTATCTGCTTCAGGAATTTGCATCCAGTATTTTTGCGGGATATCAGATTTCATTTTGCCTAAAATACCAAAGGCACGCGGTAACTGGCTTTTCACCCATTCACGTGATTTTTGCCCATACCCTGCCGGAAATTTATCGGGGCGGATAATTACATTACCGGTCACCTGTAAAATAGGATAATTCACAATCGCGCCCTTATTTCCTAAGCCCTTATAGAGTTCTAAAGGTTTAAACACGGCAGCAGGTGCACCAATAATATCAACCTGACCATTGTTAAATTTCGCGCCAAAATTGGTGACATCTGCACTGACAGCCTGTGCCCCAACTTGCTGAACCATAATTTTTTGTGCTTCATCATAATCCAGCACTGCAATTTTTTTACCTGCCGCTTTGGCTACAGTATTAATGCGACGATCATTCACCATTAAAAAAGCATCGCCTACCGGAATAACACCCACCACTTCATATTTGCCATGCACCATATGTTTGGCAAAAGTCGGATTGGCTAAACCCTGCATCACTTTTACAGCCAGTTTTAAATCAGGAATTGCACCAATTGCATCAAGAGACCCGGTAAACTCATTAAACTGACGACCCCGCATACCGGTCACACTAATCCCATCACACTTGCCGGCTTTAAAATCTTCAGCGATGACCGCTTCGTTTTGTCCCACGCGTAATTCAATATCTGCACCCCAGTTTTTGGCGGCCAATTGATAATCTTTCATCAGGGCGAAAACATCACCACTTTTACCGACTAAATCAAATACGCAAATCACTTGTTTGGCTTGAGTAACACTGGTTACGACACACAAACCCAAACCAAGCAGCAGTGTTTTAGACCATGGCATCATGATTTTTTTCTTCCTTGTTTCATTATTTTATTCAATCGGGGATTGAATTGTTTTTGCTTTTTTATTCATCATCCATCACCAGTCCTTAAGACTTGTTGTTTTATTAGACTGATAAAATTTTGCTGTTATTTTTTAAGATTACGCCTTTTTTTACTGACCACAATGGCAAAAATGACAAAATCCAAGCGACAAAAAAGCCTAGATTAAATCTAGGCTTTCTTTTTTAAAATCAAAGTTATTCACCACCAAGTGAACATTCAAAATTGGCTTTATCGACAGAACAGCGTGCCTTTTTCAAAACACCCATCATGCCTGAATCATAAATACCGCGCTTGGTCATATCCATACGGCCTTCACGCAATAATTTTTGATATTTGGTTTTATCTTCTGCAGTTAAGTTCAATTTAAACTTGGCTGGAATATTGGCTTCCAGGCGATTAATCATGGCAAAACTTTTTGGTAAGTTTTTCACAAACCAATCACGTGATTTTTGACCAAAATCTGCAGGGAATTGATCTGGACGGATAACAAAATCTGCAGTCACCTGAAGTACCGGGAAATTGAACATTGCGCCATTTGAACCTAGACCTTTATAAATTTCTAAAGGTTTATAAGCATAGGCAGGTGCACCCACCATATCGACCTGACCATTATTGAATTTAGCGACAAAGTTAGATACGTCAGAAATCACCGCTTGCGCACCAACGCGTTGTACCATAATTTTTTGTGCATCGTCATAACCCAACACAGCAAATTTTTTGCCTGCCGCTTTTTCTATCGAGTTAATATTTTTATCACGCACAAAAATAAATGCGGAACCTAAAGGTGCAATCCCGGCAACTTCATATTTTTTACCGCTTAAATTACTGACCATCTTCGGTGCATTACGTTTATCCAAAGCAAAAGTGATGGCACGCTGAGCAATAGCATTACTTGGTGCACCACCCAAAGCATCAATAGAACCTACAAATTTGTTATATTGACGGGCACGCATTGCAGTCATAAACACGCCGTCACATTTGCCTGCTTTAAAGTCATTATCAGCAACTGCTTCGTCTTGACGTGGAATAAGATTAATTTCCGCGCCCCATCCTTTTGCAGCTAGCGCCCATTCCTGAGCCATTTGAAAAGATTCACCCGATTTACCCAGTAAATCGAATACACATACATCGACTTTAGCGGCTTGCGCTGTACTCGCTAGGCCTACAGCAGCCAATGTAGCGAATGCAAAAATTGTTTTTTTCATTATTTCTGTCCTTTTAGAATCTTGTTGTTTGACGAGTATCCGTTCACGCCACAAATATTAAGCAAGTTCATTCTAAAAAAATAGAGCATTTACTCCAATTAATTACGACTCAAATGCCAATTGGTTTTTATCTTTTAATATTCATATTAAAAATCATAGTCTTATTTAATAACCATTTTTACGTATAACTTATGAAATTTGAGCTATTTTACAAATTAACACATAACAATCGATTTATTCGCCACTCAATGAACACTCAAAGTTGGTGCGCTCTACTGTACAACGGGCTTTTTTAAGTACGCTCATCATGGTCGGTTCGTAAATGCCCTGTTTAGTCAGATCTAAACGTCCATCTCGCAGTAATTTTTGATACTTGTCATGATCTTCCTTGGTTAAATTTATTTTATATTTTGCAGGAATACCTGCTTCCAGGCGGCGTACCATGGCAAAACTTTTCGGTAATAACTGTACAAACCAGCTACGCGACTGCTCTGCAAAACCTTCAGGAAATTTCTCCGGACGAATAATTAAATCTGCAGTCACGTTGACCACTGGAAAATTAATCATTGCCCCTGTAGAACCTAAACCCTTATAAATTTCTAACGGCTTAAAGGCATAGGCCGGTGCAGCAATCATGTCGACTTCACCATTGTTGAATTTTTTCACGAAATTAGAAATATCGGCCATTACCGGTACTGCACCAATACGCTGTACAGTAATTTTTTGTGCCTGATCGTAATGCAAAATGGCAAACTTTTTACCTTTGGTCTTCTCTATAGAGTTAATTGATTTATCACGTACAAAAAGATAGGCAGTTCCAATTTGCCCAATCCCTGCTACCTCATATTTTTCATTGCCAATGGTACTAACAAGCCGTTTTTTATTGCGTTTATCCAGCACAAAAGAAATGGCTTTTTGCGCAATCTGATTACTGGGAACACCACCTAATGCATCAATTGAACCGGCAAATTTGTTATAGGCACGGGCGCGCATTGAAGTCATGTAAAAAGCATCGCAAACACCCGCCTTAAAATCTTTTTCTATTTTTGCTTCATCTTGATACGGCATTAAATTGACCTCAGCACCCCAGTTTTTACTGGCCAAAGCCCATTCTTCAACTAATTTATAGGACTCGCCTGCTTTACCTAACAGGTCAAATACACAGATATTTTGTTTTGCCTGAGCCAAACTGGAAAAACTCAAAAGCATGAGTGCAGATAAAATAAAAGTCCTTTTTTTCATGATGTACCTTATTCTTTTTTCGCTTATTTCTCTTAGAAAATCACTATAATTTTGTTTTTATACTAAAAATAGAGCTGCTCAGGACTTTCTGACGAAAGGCTACTTTTTGCACAATTTGTCACATTTTTATTGATCTACTTAAAATTATGCTTTTATAGGAAAGAATAATGCACTGCCTTTTTCTTTTCTGAGTGGCTTCCTTTAGAATACGCCCATCATTCTTCTCATTTAGATATTTCAATGATTCAGTTAGATCAACTTTCTATACGTCGCGGTGGACGTGTTTTATTTCAAAAAGCGTCTATGCAGCTACATCCAGGATGGAAAATTGGCCTAACCGGTGTCAATGGTGCAGGAAAATCAACCCTGTTTGCGGCATTGTTGGGTGGCATGGAATCGGATGGTGGTTCTTTGACCCGTCCTGCTGTTTGGACAGTGGCCCATATGGCGCAGGAAATTAAAGCCCTAGAGATGAAGGCTATCGATTTTGTCCTGTCAGGTGATGAAGAATATTGGGGCATCCAGCACAAACTGGAACATCCTGAAGACTTGGATAATGACGAACTTGCGCATTTATATGGCCGCTTTGACGAAATTAATGGCTACTCTGCCCCATCAAAAGCCTCACAATTGATGGCCGGTCTGGGTTTCTTTGAACATCAGTCTCAACTGGATGTTTCAAGTTTTTCTGGTGGCTGGCGCATGCGTTTAAATCTGGCCCGCACCCTGATGAGCCGTTCAGACTTGCTGTTACTGGATGAACCGACCAACCATTTAGATTTAGATGCCATTTTATGGCTGGAAGACTGGTTAAAAGCCTATGAAGGCACCCTGATTTTAATTTCACATGACCGTGATTTCCTTGATGCCGTTACCGATCATATATTACACATAGAAAATCAGGAACTTACTCTCTATACAGGGAATTATTCCACATTTGAACGTACCCGTAGTGAACGTCTGGCACAACAACAACAAGCTTATGAAAAGCAGCTTGAAACACGGGCACATTTACAGAAATATATCGACCGCTTTAAAGCACAAGCAACCAAAGCAAAACAGGCGCAAAGCCGGATTAAACAACTTGAACGTATGCAAGAGTTGTCTGCAGCGCATGTTGATACACCATTTACCTTCTCATTCCGTGAACCGACTAAAATGAGTTCGCCACTGCTTGAACTTGAACACGCAGATATTGGTTATGGTGACAAGCTGATTGTGACTAACGTCAATTTGCAAATCACACCCAGCAGCCGGATTGGTTTACTCGGGATGAATGGTGCAGGTAAATCAACCCTGATCAAATCTTTAGTGGGTGATCTCAAACTACTTAAAGGTACACGCAAAGATTCAGAATTACTCAATATTGGTTATTTTGCCCAGCATCAAATGGATGCCCTGGATGGTAGCGCAAGCCCAATGTTGCAATTGTCACGCATTGCGGACAAAAAAATCAGTGAAGCAACTTTACGCTCCTTCCTGGGCAGCTTTGGCTTTAGTGGCGAACGTATGGATACACCAAGTGAGGGCTTCTCTGGCGGGGAACGTGCCCGTTTAGCTTTGGCTTTAATTGTATGGTTACGCCCAAACGTGTTGATTCTGGATGAACCGACTAACCATTTAGATCTGGATATGCGTCATGCCCTGACTATGGCCTTACAAGACTTTGAAGGTGCTGTGGTACTGGTATCGCATGAGCGTCAATTGATTGCCAGCGTCTGTGATGAATTATTGTTGGTACACAATGGTCAATGCCGTGAATTTGATGGTGATCTGGTTGCCTATGCAGACTGGTTGCGTCAGGCCCGTATCGAGATGATGAAAAACGGGCAAAAACCTGCTGCACCGGTGCAATCACAAGTTGAAGTTAAACCGACGATTTCAAAACTCGATAAAGAAGCTCAGCGTAAGGAAACTGCGCGCCGCCGTGAACTTAGCCGTCCAATTCGTAAAAATATTGAAAAACTGGAAGCTCAGATTGCAAAATTACAGCCAAGTTTGGCTGAAATTGAAGTATTACTGGCTGATACGGCAATTTATGACGCAAGTCGTAAAGATGATTTACTCAAGCTGATGAATAAGCAGACTGAGTTAAAAAATCAGCTGGAAACTGCGGAAGAACAAATGTTAGAGCTAATGATGGAACTGGAAAGCCTGGAGCAATCCTTTGAAGAAAGCTAAGCCCTAAACCTGCTTTTCAGCATTCAGAGACCAGTGATGAGCATCACTGGTCTCTTTTTTTACTGAAATATTCAAGTTCTAGCCTCCGTGCAATATCCACAATTGTTGGGTGATCTCTGCCTTTCTCTCCTGAATATCTATTCCCTTAACATATCTGCTAGTGAATTACGCAAGCACCCTATAAGCTTATTTTTTAAACAGTTGAACTCCCTATTTCATACATTAATTTACAGCCCTGTCCCACATCATGTGGCTCTAATAAAAAGGCATTGTCATTTTCAGCAGCCTTATTGAGGGCTGCTTTAATGTTGAACTAGAGAGGAAAACCACATGCGTGCACTTAGCTATCATGGTACTCGGGATGTATGAGTTGAATCTTTTCCTGATCCGATGATTAAGGAAGCAGATGATGTCATTTTAAGGGTAACAGCCACCGCCATTGGTGGTTCAGATCTGCATCTTTATCATGGGAAAATTCCCGCCACTGAACAGGGCGACATTTTTGGCCACGAATTTATGGGAGTGGTGGAAGAAGTAGGTTCTGAAGTCACTTCGGTAAAAAAAGGAGATCGGGTCATTATTCCCTTTGTGATTGCATGCGGTCACTGCTTTTTCTGTGAACATCAACTCACTGCAGCCTGTGAAAATACCAACAGTGGACGTGGTGCCATCATCAACAAAAAACAGATTCCCCCAGGTGCAGCCCTGTTTGGTTATAGCCATCTGTATGGCGGGGTGCCGGGTGGCCAGGCTGAATACGTACGCGTGCCCAAAGGCAATGTCGGTCCCTTTACAGTGCCGGGACACTGCCAGATGAAAAGGTGTTGTTCCTGACCGATATCCTGCCGACAGCATGGCAGGCGGTCACCAATGCCCAGGTCGGCCGAGGTTCAATGGTTGCCATTTACGGTGCAGGTCCGGTAGGCCTGCTGTCCGCTGCCTGTGCACGCATGCTTGGTGCTGAACAGATCTTTATGGTCGATCATCATCCCTATCGCCTAAGCTTTGCCCATCAGACCTATGGTGCAATTCCGGTCAACTTCGATAAAGTCGATGCAGCTCAATTCATCATTTAGAATAGTGCAGGTCACCGCGGTGTGGATGCTGTCATTGATGCCGTAGGTTTTGAGGCCAAAGGCAGCGTGCTGGAAACTGTATTGACCAATCTGAAAATTGAAGGTTCTAGTGGCTTTGCGTTACGTCAGTGTATTTCGGCCGTCCGCCGTGGCGGTGTGGTCAGTGTGCCCGGGGTCTATGCCGGTCCAATTCACGGCTTCCTGTTAGGCGATGCCTTTGACAAGGGTGTGACCTTTAAAATGAGGCAAACCCATGTGCATAAGTTCTTGCCTCAGTTGCTCGAATTTATTGAAAATGGCGATCTTTCCCCTGAGGTGATTATTACCCACCGTATGAATCTATCAGATGCGGCTGAAGGCTATCGTATTTTTGATAAACATGAAGAGGACGGTCGCAAGATTATTCTGACCCCTTAGACAGAACTGAAGCAGGAAAAGCACCGTAGCAGGTGCTTTTTTGAAATCTAAATCAGTGAACGATAGACAATGCATGTCACTACACCTAGGAAGCAAGTAGATGCTGGTAACTTCGATATTCTTAGATTTTTAGCCATTTCTAGCCTATCTGACACATTCCAACCTTTATGAATCCGTATAGGGATTTCCTCCAGCTGATGAATAAGCAGACTGAACTGCAAGCCTTACAGATCAGATGCCAAGAATAATAAGACAAATATAATAATCTGAAAGTTCACTTGATTATTAAAATAATTGTGTAGTTTAGCTACACCAATAATTTGTCTGTGATTTTTGTGTTCCACGCCGATTGTTTATTAGAACTACACATATAAAATAAGTAATTAATTTTTATATATTTTTATTATAAAAATACTCAATATTGAGACGTCAAGTGTTCTGTCGTGACATTTAACTAAAGCACCTCTTTTAAATTTAAAACCGCGATTTAAATTCAAAATCGTATTTTAAATTTAAAAATACTTATCCACAAGCCGCAAACAGACTAATTTTTAAATTTAAAAAATATAATAATTTCTATAAAGAGGGATTTTGGATATTTATTTTATTGTTCACATAAAAATATGGATAACTTAAAAGTTATCCACACCATTGATCAAGCTTTGAACTGATTTAAAAAAATATTATTCACATATAATTTGATTATTTTTAATGATTTTATCTAACTTCATGAAAGATCAGGCTTTCAGGAATCTCAGTTCAATGATTTTCCATTCTGTATCATAGCGCCACAACTCCTGCAGGCGCTGCTTGTCCTGTTCAAGCCCAATCAGGACACGGCATTCTGTCTGATCTGGATTAAACTCATACTCCTCAAACTCCACTTCTGGCCGGTGCGGTCTCCATACACCATTCTGTACGGCATGAGCAATCCGGTCATAACGCACATAGCTGGTTTCTACGCGGCCATCCTGCTCATAGACCACCTTAAAATCATCATGCTCATAATGACGCAGCACCTCATAGTTACCGTTGTAGAATGCATCAGTCCATATATTACGGACTTCTTCAAGCTGGTTATCCATGGATAAACCTCTTTATTGTTGTAAGCTGGCCTTGATCAGGGAGAGAATGAAGTCTAAAAATAGTACCCGGCATAAGGCCTGAGTTCACCGATCAGGTCCTGTTTATATTGACAAGTTAACATGACATTAGCATAAAATTTTCGTAAAAAAAGCACCCCGAAAGGTGCTTTTTTAAATGTATTGTGTATCAATTATGCATCGATATCTGCGTTCAGTGCGTTCTCTTCAATGAAGGCACGACGTGGTTCCACATCATCACCCATCAAGCAAGAGAACATTCGGTCTGCTTCAATTGCATCATCAATAGTCACTTGCAGCATGTTACGGTTTTCAGGATCCATAGTGGTTTCCCACAGCTGTTCCGCATTCATCTCACCCAGACCTTTATAGCGCTGGATCATCATGCCGCGACGTGAGTCGGATAAAATATGCTGCCAAACCTGATGGAAAGTAGTGACATTAATTTTGCGATCACCTTTCTGCAAATAAGCGCCTTCTTCAAGCAAGGTAAACCAGCTCTTCGAGTTTTGTAGTAAACGCTTATATTCACCTGAAGCCAGCAAGCCTGAATCAAGTAAATACTGATGCGGCAAGTTATGCACGTAAACTGTTACACGTGGCCAGAAATGAGCCACTTTAGAACCATCAGCATGTTCTTTTTCAAATACTTCTAAAGTGATTTCAGGACGTAAACTTGGTTGATATGTTTCAATTGCAGCACGTAACTGTTCAGACCATTGTTTCACATAATCTTCATCATGATTTTGATCAAGTTTGAATGCCTCCAATCCCAGTAAACCATCAAGTAAACTTGCAGGATAGCGTACAGTTAAACGAGTCAAACTTTTCTGTGAAACTTGGTAATCTTCAATGACTTTTGCCAGTGCTTGACCTGTAATTGCAGGAGATTCAGCACTTATATGCAAGGATAAATCATCAATCGCATTTGAAATCAGGAAAGTTTCCAAAGCATCATTATCTTTAAGATACTGCTCTTGCTTGCCTTTTTTCAGTTTATATAACGGTGGCTGTGCAATATAGATATAACCACGTTCTACCAGTTCAGGCATTTGACGGAAGAAGAAAGTCAATAGTAGCGTACGAATGTGCGAACCATCGACGTCGGCATCGGTCATGATAATGATTTTGTGATAACGCAATTTATCCGGATTGTACTCTTCACGACCAATACCACAGCCCAGTGCAGTAATCAGCGTGCCAACTTCTTGCGAAGAAATCATTTTGTCAAAACGTGCACGTTCCACATTCAGGATTTTACCTTTCAATGGCAGAATCGCCTGCATTTTACGGTTACGGCCCTGTTTTGCAGAACCGCCCGCAGAGTCACCTTCGACCAGATAAAGTTCAGATAATGCAGGATCTTTTTCCTGGCAATCCGCCAATTTACCTGGCAAACCAGCAATATCCAAGGCACTCTTACGACGGGTCATTTCACGTGCTTTACGTGCAGCATCACGCGCACGTGCAGCATCGATAATTTTTCCGGCAATCGATTTGGCTGCTTGCGGATTTTCCAACAAATATTCAGAGAATGATTTGTTCATGGCCTGCTCAACTGCAGGTTTGACTTCGCTTGAAACCAGTTTTTCCTTGGTTTGTGAAGAGAATTTAGGATCAGGCACTTTAACTGAAACAATCGCGGTTAAACCTTCACGTGCATCATCACCCGAAACTGCAACTTTCTCTTTTTTGAGCAAGTTTTCATTTTCCATATAACTGTTTAAGCCACGGGTTAAGGCTGCACGGAAGCCTGCCAAGTGAGTACCACCATCTTTTTGTGGAATGTTGTTGGTAAAACAACGTACATTTTCTTGGTAGGTATCATTCCATTGCAAGGCAACTTCAACCCCAATACCGTTTTCCGATTGTGTGGTGAAGTGGAAAATTTCATTCAGGTGGGTTTTACCCTGATTGATATATTTGACAAATTCAGACAAACCACCTTCATAATCAAATACATGTTCCGCATTGATACGTTCATCACGTAGCACAATACGAACACCCGCATTCAAGAAAGAAAGTTCACGTAAACGACGTGCCAAAATATCGACATTGAAAATGGTTTGGCTAAAAGTTTCGGCACTTGGATAGAAACGAACCGTGGTACCGGTTTCTTCAGTATCACCAATCGCGCGTAATGGATAGACTGGATCGCCATGACAATACTCTTGCTCGTACACTTTACCGGCACGACGAATATTGAGTAATAATTTACTTGATAAAGCATTTACAACTGAAACGCCCACCCCGTGCAAACCACCGGAAACTTTATAGCTGTTATCGTCAAACTTACCGCCGGCATGCAGAATGGTTAAAATCACTTCTGCAGCAGATACGCCTTCTTCAGGGTGAATATCGGTCGGAATACCACGACCATTATCGGATACGCTGACCGACTCATCTTCATGGATGGTTACCAAGATTTCATCACAGTGCCCCGCCAAAGCTTCATCGATGGCATTATCCACCACCTCGAACACCATGTGGTGTAAGCCTGAGCCATCGTCCGTATCACCAATATACATACCCGGACGCTTACGCACAGCATCTAGGCCACGTAATACCTTGATACTAGAGGAATCATAAGCTTTTTCATTGGTTGGTTCTGTTTGAGAAGCAGCTTGATCTTCTGAACTCATGGTTTCTCCCTAGTGAAATATAGGTCTATCCAAAGATGGGTAAAATTTAAAAATTAGTGCACAACAACTTGAACTTGACCATTTTCAACTTTGAATAATTGATATGAAATTGACAAATCATGTAAATGTTTTTTGACTGATTCATGCTCTAAAGTGGTAATAAAAACTTGACTACCCAGCTGACTCAATCGTTCAATTAATCGTCGTTGTGCAGTTGAATCTAATTCTGCTGTCAGATCATCTAATAATACCACAGTTTCCTTATTACAGGCATGCAGCATTGCAATCTGTGACAGTTTTAAGGCCATAATCAGCAGCTTTTTCTGACCGCGTGAAAGCACCACGTCTGCATCGCCCATGGCTGTTTTTAAACGCAAATCTGCACGATGTGGACCGTATTCGGTATAACGGCGATCCACATCTTTCTGATGATGCACAGTCAAGTCATGCAGCAAGCCAAGCTCGGTATGAAAACCGGGGCTATACTCCAGTTGAACATCCAGATTGGGCAACAAATGTTTTAAATCCTGCTCAAAATAGACTTTCCACTGTTCCACAATGCCACTACGCTGCGAATGCAGCATTTCGCCATATTCAGCCAGCATTTTGTTCCACGGTTCCAAATCTTGCAGACTGAGATGACGGCGGGATTTCAGCAAGCTGTTGCGTTGCTTTAACGCACGCGAATAATACTGCCAGGCATGATAGAACTCCGGTTCCACGTGGAACATCAACCAGTCAATCAGTTGCCGTCTGGGTTTGGCACCATAGTCGATAATATCGGTACTTTGTGGATCAATATGCTGCAAAGGTAATATTTTGGCCAGTTGCCCCTGGGTGGCAATATGATCACCATTGACCTTAATCAGCTGTTCACCAGATAGCAGCTTTTGCATGCCAATTTTTTCAGTCGCAGATTGCGCAAAAACAATCGCGTCGCTGGTTTCATTTTGAATATAGTTTTTCGGGATATGGGTTCGAAAAGAACGCCCGGTCGCCAGCAAATGAATCGCCTCTAGAATCGAAGTTTTACCTGAACCATTTTGCCCATAAAAGACATTAAACGGCTGCAACTCTTGGAGTGCAACCGTTTTTAAGTTTCGAACACGTTCTATATTTAAACGCGTGATAAACATAATTTGATCTTGTAAAAAATCTGCAAATTAAACACGCATCGGCATTACCACATAGGTTTGATCTTGTTGTGCCGGATCGTGTACCAATACAGATTGGTTGGCTTCAGTCATGGTCATATAGACATCATCACCATCCAAAGCACCTAATACATCTAACAAGTATTGGGCATTGAATGACATTTCCATCGGTGCATCCGCATATTGAATGGCCAGGTCTTCAATCGCCTCATCTTGCTCCGGGTTATTGGCGCGAAGTTGTAAACAATCAGCACCAAAATTCAGGAACACACCACGTAATTTTTCATTACTCAAAATCGCTACACGCTGCAATGACTGTTTAAACACATCATGCGCAATCAATACGTTTTTATCGCCACCACGTGGAATCACACGACGGTAATCCGGGAATTTTCCATCAATCAATTTGGTGGTGAAACGAACCGTGATATCGCCCTGCTCTTTATCGCGACTTGGCGTGCTAATGGTTACATTTAACAGTTCACGGCCAATCAGCAGAGACAATTGCTCATCTTCAATGCTGAGCAAACGCTGTAATTCTGCCACCGCTTTACGTGGCACAATTGCTTGGATCGGCTGAGTTGCAGTAGATTGTGCAACGGTTTCACACAGTGCCAGGCGGTGACCATCTGTAGTGACTGCACGAAGCTGATTCTGGTCAATTTCAAGCAAGGTACCGGTCAAATAGAAACGTACATCCTGCACCGCCATGGCAAATGCAGTCTTTTCAAACAAGCGTTTTAATTCACGTTGCGTTACCGTCACTTGCGTGCCTTGAGCATTTTCAGTGCTTAACAGCGGATAATCTTCAGCTGGTAAAGTGCCCAACACAAAACGGCTATTGCCCGATTTTAAAATACAGCGATCTTCAGTGATTTGCAGGTCAATCAATGCAGCAGCAGGCAATGATTTACAGATATCCATCAGTTTACGTGCAGGAACTGTAGTTTCACCAGCCTGCAAGCAAGCACCTTCAGCCAGCGTGGTACTCGCCACCAATTCCACTTCCAGATCGGAACCGGTAATGGTTAAAGATTCATTGCTCACTTGAATCTTGACGTTAGACAGAATGTTTAAAGTATGGCGACGTTCAACCGCTCCTACGACATGTGACAGAACATTAAGTAAGCTTTCTTTCGCGATTTTCAAACGCACGGTACATTCCTCTAACGACTGAAGATTAAAATAAATAAATGGGTTTTTAGCAGTGTACTATGCGGCAGAATATGCCGCATTGCAAGAATAGAATTTGATCAAATCGGATCAACTTTGCAACAGACGTTGCAGGTTTTTATAGTCTTCATTGAAGATCGGATCTTCCTCACGCAGACTGATGACTTTTTCACAGGCATGCATGACAGTACTGTGATCACGACCACCAAATGCCATGCCAATTTCCGGGAAACTGTCACCAGTCAATTCACGTGCCAAGCCCATGGCCAGCTGACGTGGACGCGCATAAATACGGGTACGTTTTGGACCCACAATTTCTTTTAAAGGGATACGGAAATATTCACTGACCACACGCTGGATATTTTCAGTACTGATGGTACGGGCACGAATAGCCAACACGTCTTTTAACGATTCACGCACCACATCCAGATCAATCGGCGTACCTTTAAAGCGGGAAATCGCTACCACCTTGTTCAGTGCACCTTCCAGTTCACGAACATTGGCCACCACTTGCTGTGCAATAAACAAGGCACAGTTACGCGGTAATTCCACCCCACTGCTTTCGGCTTTTTTCAGCAAAATTTCAATTCGGGTTTCAATATCTGGTGGTTCCACCCCAACCGATAAGCCCCAGGAAAAACGTGAAACCAGACGCGCATCCAGTTCGGTGAGTTCTTTAGGATAACGGTCCGAAGTCAGAATAATCTGTTTCGATTCATCCAATAGCGCGTTAAAGGTATAAAAGAACTCCACCAGACTGGCCTCTTTACCCGCCAGCAAATGAATATCATCCACCAACAACAGATCAAGCGAGCGGCAATTCTTTTTAAACTCTTCCACCTTGCCTTGCTGTAAAGAGCTGACAAAATCCTGTACAAAACTCTCGGCGGTCATATACATCACCCGTGCATTGGGTTTGGCCTGCAACAAGGCATTGCCGACAGCTTGCATGAGGTGGGTTTTACCCAGACCGGTCGGTCCATATAAAAATAGAGGATTGTGCTGTGAAGCCCCCAACTGGGTTAAAACTTTACGGCAGGTTTCCGCGGCCATCTGGTTGGAACGGCCTTCAACAAACAGTGAAAAAGTAAATAAGGGATTGAGCAAACGTTTACGGCTATTTTTACTGCCGGTTTCATCTTTTTCTTTTTTCGGTTTGGAAACAGCTGCCGGAACTGATTGCAAGGCTGCTGTAGTAGTTGCTGGTTGTTCATTGGCAGATAAAATTGCCCCTGGACGAGAATCGACCAAAATCTCAACTTTACGTACCCGACCTTCAGACATCTGTTCAGCCAAAATGGTGATCAGTTCCAGATGGTGTTCCTGAATATAACGGGTCCAGTAAGGATTGGGGGCATACAGTCTTAAAGTGTCATTAAGCTCTTCGGCAACCAGGGGGCGAATCCACATGGTAAAGACATTTCCCGAAAGCTCTTGTCGCAAACGAGTTAGACAGTCTGTCCAAAGCATGTGAAACCCCTATTCATTCCATTGTTAATAACAAAAAACATTTGAGTCCGACCAAGCGGGTCGCCATTCTATCGAAGTTATCCACATCTGTCATGGCAAAATTCAGGAAATATCACTCAAAAAAGTAAATTTCCGATTAAATTTAAATTTAAATCATGGTGTGGATAAGTTTATCCGCAAGCTGTGGATAAAATATATCATAAAGTTATCCACAATTTAATAAAATCATAAAAACATAGATATCCACAATTTAAATTTATGTTTATAAAAAATAAAATATGCTTTTCCACAGAAAAAACCCACCCTAATAATAATAAATTTAAATTTATAAATTTGAATTTATTTATAAGGACACGACTTTATGGGGATAACTTGCAAAAGTTTTAAATTTAAATTCAAAACCAGCAGCATTCATTTTTATCAATAGTAAGTTGTGGATAATATTGTGAATATTTCTGTTTATAACTTATGTTACTTTATTAATCAATAATTTACACTGTGTATAAAATAGATACAACTTTAAATTATTTCAAAATTGCATTTAGAAGATGAATCTTTAAAAAACATGCTTATTTTGAAAGAAAGTTTATTTTTGATTGACAGCTCACTGAATGAACACTAAAATCGCGAACCTTCATAGAAAGATCATTTTTGGAGTTTCAATATGAAACGTACATTTCAACCATCAGAATTAAAGCGTAAGCGTGTTCATGGTTTCCGTGCTCGTATGGCTACTAAAGCTGGTCGTCAAGTATTAGCTCGCCGTCGTGCAAAAGGTCGTCATAGCTTAACTGTTTAATCTGTTAAAGCTATTACGATTTTGGGTGTTATGACATTTTATGGCTTCAGCACAGATGTACGCATACGCTGTGCTGCCGATTATAAAAGTGTGTTTGATGGTGCGCTTTTTAAAGTGCATCAACCCCATTTCTTATTTCTTGCTAAAAATTCCGAACAGCCTAAAAGCCGTTTGGGTATTGTTGTTGCCAAGAAAAAAGTGCGTCGCGCACATGAAAGAAATAGAGTAAAGCGTCTTGCTCGTGAAAGTTTTCGCCTGCATCAGCAGCAATTAGATTTATTAGATATTGTGGTCATGCCTAAAATGGGTATTGAAGCAATCCCTAATGAGGAATTGCAGCAGCAATTACAATTTGCTTGGCAGAAATTGCAACGCCTTGCCAAAAAGCATAAAAAGATAGCTCCCTCCCCACAAAAGTAGAGAAGGCCAATGGTACGTTTACTGCATTGGTTGATTCGATTCTATCAGATCGCGATTAGTCCTTTATTGGGACCCCGCTGTCGTTATATTCCAACATGTTCTCAATATTCTTTGGAAGCAGTCCATAGCTATGGTGCTGTGCGTGGTGCGTGGTTAGCGACTCAGCGTATTTGTCGTTGTCATCCTTGGGGGGGCTCGGGTTATGATCCGGTTCCGCCAAAGGCAATTCGTTTTATTTCATTTCAGCAAATAGATTCTCAAACGCTTCACGTTGTTGTACCCTTTCGTGATCGTTTATTGAACCGAAATCACTCTAACTACTTGGGATAATAGATATGCAACAATGGGCCAGGTTTGCAATTCTAGGGGCCATGTTTGTCGTCGCATATTTGCTTATTTTGGCTTGGCAAAAAGATTATGGTCATGCAGAAACTAAACCGCAGCAAGAAACTGCCGCTGTTTCACATGAAGTATCTGCAGATTTGCCTAATGGTCAAACCGCTACTACAGCGTCTGACATGCCTCAAGCGAATATTGCTACTCAGCAAACTACAACAGATGCCGCCGCACCTGTAAGTCAACAGCTTATTTCAGTACAAACTGACCTTTATCATCTTTGGATTAATCCTAAAGGTGGTGACATTGTTCGTATTGAATTATTGAACCATGATAAAGATAAAGACAGTAATGCTCCGTTTGTGATGCTGGAAAGCGATGCAAAACGTACTTATGTTGCTCAGTCTGGACTGATTGGTTTAAATGGACCGGACAGTAACCGTAATGGTCGTCCGGTGTATGAGATTGAAAAAGCGTCTTATACCCTGGCAGATGCCAAAGCAGAAAAAACCAAAGATGGTCAAGCGGTTAAAGTTTTATCAGTACCGATGGTCTATAAAACTGCCGATGGTGTAGAGATCATTAAAACATTTACCTTTAAACAAGGTGAATATCCGATTATTGTGAACCACAAAGTGGTAAACCGTAGTGGCCAGAACTGGCAAGGTCAGATGTTTGGTCAAATCAAACGTGATAACTCGGATGATCCAGGTAAATCTTCTCAAGGTATTTTCACCCTCGGTACATTCCTGGGCGGAGCTTGGGGTACGCCAGATGAACATTATAACAAGCTGAAATTTACCAACTTCAATGAAGAAAAATTGAATGTTGAAGCCAAAGGTGGCTGGGTGGCTGTGGTTCAGCATTATTTTGTCAGTGCCTGGATTCCGGGTGATCTGAAACTGACTCAAGCCAATGGTCAGCCTTATAGTGCCAAACTGGAATCTCGCCAATCTGCCGATAAAATGAATATTATTGGTTTCACTTCACCGACCATGAATGTACCTGCCGGTACCACGGCGGAAGTGGATGCCACATTCTATTCAGGTCCTAAAGTACAGTCTGAATTGAAAGACCTGGCTGTAGGCTTGAATCAAACTGTGGATTATGGCTGGTTGTGGCCAATTGCCAAATTATTGTTCTTAGGTTTGCAGTTCTTCCATAACATTGTCGGTAACTGGGGCTGGTCAATTATCTTGTTGACTGTGTTGGTGAAAATGATTCTTTGGCCATTATCGGCTAAGAGCTACCGCTCTATGGCGAAAATGCGTGTGATTGCACCCGAAATGCAACGCATGAAAGAAGAATTTGGTGAAGACCGCATGCGTTTCTCACAAGAAATGATGGCGCTGTATAAGCGTGAACAGGTCAATCCACTTTCAGGTTGCTTGCCACTGCTGTTACAAATGCCAATTTTCTTGGCCTTGTACTGGGTATTGATGGAATCGGTAGAGCTTCGTCATGCGCCATGGTTAGGCTGGATTCAAGATTTATCTGCAATGGATCCGTGGTTTATCCTGCCATTACTGATGGGTTTAACCATGTTTGTTCAGCAGTCTTTAAATCCGCAGCCAGCTGATCCGATGCAGGCGAAAGTGTTCAAAATCATGCCGATTATGTTCACTGTATTTATGTTGTTCTTCCCTGCGGGCTTGGTAATGTACTGGATTGTCAACAACAGTATTACCATCTTGCAGCAAAGCCTGATCAACAAAGGCGTGGCAAAAGAAAGAGAAAAACGCGACGTTGTTTAAGTAATGACTGATTGTGAATAGCTGAATAAATCCGCTTAAGATGGTAATCTTAGGCGGATTTTTATTTGGCTGTGATTTGGGATTTTTTAGGTGAATTTTATGCAAAACCTTACTACGATTGCTGCGATTGCAACTCCACCTGGGCGTGGTGGCGTGGGGGTAATTCGTCTGTCTGGTCCAAAATCTTATGCCATTGCTGCAGCATTAACCCAGAAAGCCCTGCCTAAAGCCCGTTATGCCGGTTTTCGCCAGTTTTATGATGCGGCCGGTGAAGTGATGGATGAGGGTCTGGCCATTTGCTTCCCCAACCCTAACTCGTTTACCGGTGAAGATGTGGTGGAGTTGCAAGGTCACGGTGGCCCGGTGATTCAAAATGCTTTACTCGGCCGCTTGCTGGAACTGGGTGCAATTGCTGCCAAAGCCGGTGAATTTTCCATGCGTGCCTTTGAAAATGGCAAGCTGGATCTGGTACAGGCAGAAGCGATTGCCGATCTGATTGATGCCACTTCACAGGCAGCAGCTCGTTCTGCGGTACGCTCTTTACAGGGTGCATTCTCGACCCGAGTGAATACGGTTTTAGAAAAATTGATCCACCTGCGTTTACACGTGGAAGCTGCGATTGATTTCCCCGAAGAAGAAATCGACTTTTTGGCCGATGGCAAGATTCTGGCCTTGCTGGAAGATGTGCAGAGTTCTGTGGCTGCCGTACAAACCTCGGCACGCCAAGGCCAGTTATTGCGTGAAGGCTTACAGGTGGTGATTGCGGGTAAACCCAATGCCGGTAAATCTTCCTTGCTGAATACTCTGGCCGGAAATGAGCGTGCCATTGTGACCGATATTGCCGGTACCACCCGCGATGTGCTGCATGAAAAAATCACTTTAAATGGCTTGCCGATTACCCTGACCGATACTGCCGGGCTGCGCGAAACCGGCGATGTGGTGGAAAAAGAAGGGATTCGCCGTGCGATTAAAGAAATTGAACAGGCCGATTTGTTGCTGTTGGTCTATGACCTAAGCCAGGGTGATGATCCGCTGCAACTGGCACAAAACTATTTTGCCGAACATCTGGAACCACGTCGCTTAATGTTGATTGCCAATAAATGTGATTTAACCGGTGCAGCGGCTGAAATTGGCGATTATCAAGGTTTCCGTCATATTACTGTCTCTGCCAAGCAGGAAACTGGGGTTCAATCGCTCATAGAAGCGATTACAGCGCATGCGGGCTTCCAGCCGGAAGAAGATACCTTTATTGCGCGTACCCGCCATTTAGACGCAATGAAACGCACTCAGGCATATTTGGCTGAGGCAAAAGAGCAACTGGTGGTTTACCATGCCGGGGAGTTGGTCGCAGAGTCACTGCGACTTGCCCAGAATGCCTTGGGTGAAATTACTGGTGACTTTAGTGCTGATGATTTATTGGGAAAAATCTTTGGATCGTTTTGTATCGGAAAGTAATCTCAATTTAAGCCATTATTCCAATAAGTTCCAATAGATTACTATGTAAATTAAAAAGCATTAAGTTTTAATAATTTAATGCTTTTTTAATGTCTTTACCTCATCCCTGTAGAGAGTAGAACCGCTCCTCAACTAAATATAGGAGATTTAATTGATGGAGTTGAAGTTATATCAATATCCCAGCAGCAATATCCTGATCTTATGGATTTGGCTTGGCTTACTCAACGCTTGCTATGGTTCAGAGAAACACTTTCGCAAAACTAGAATTATTCAATGTAGGTAACTCTGGTAAGAAACTGTATGGTCCGAATATTGTGATTCCATTCTTACTGATAAATAGGTGTCCACGCAAACATCAAATCATCTGGCGTATGTAGATAACATCCATGCTTATTGCTGAATGCATGAATGTCGTTTAGGTATTCACTAAGCCAATCCACATTCGTATCAGTAGTACGAATCAAATCGTTCAACCCCGCCAAGTTGGTTATCTAGACGGGATCTTATGTGCCAAGCATGTTTGGCAAGGGATAAATTACCCAGATTTTGTATTGCACGCCTTTCAGCCTTCAACACAAGCGAATATGTCAGACTCATAATCAAATACATGAATACAGAATAATTTTCTAAAAAACTGGATTAAATTAATACTCTACGGTAATCACAAATGTATTTTCGCCCTCTAAATGAGTTTGAAAATTAAAAGTGTGTTTGCGACAATATTCTTTCAATTCTAAAATAGCGCCCTTATTGATAGCATCTAAAGGCTCTTTTAAACGAACCGGATTATTCTCTCGCTTAGCAATGGCTTCGTGGAGTTTAGTAAATAATTCTTCATATGTTATGGGGTTGGGATAGGTCATTTTGGTCACCATTGATTACCAAAAATACAATTATAACCTGAATACAAAATCCCAAATGTAGAGAATAATTTTATACTTTCAGACCCTCCTATTTTATTTCAAGCAATCACCACACACCTTGATTTCTTCATTATCCCTTGTGTAATCATTTTTAGTGGCACGATGAAAACCAAATAAGCAGATTAAAAATCGGAGCATCACTTTGCTCCTAGCAAAAAAAATGCCCTAACATGGATGTATGGGCAAAACTAAGGACCTCGAAAGGCCATTCAGAAACTACAGCTGTTTCTGTTGACCATTTTGTATACTAATAAACTAATTTTCAGTGGAAAAATATATCAAAAGTTAAAAAATATTATTAATTAAATCATTGTATTAAATAAAGATTATTAAAAATAATTAAATATTAAAAAAAGCCCACTTAACTTGGGGATTGAGTTAAGCGGGCTTGAGTTTGATAACCATTTTATTATTTTTATTAACGCTGCGTTCTCTTTAGTGTGATTAAAAAATTATCACTTCGAAGCAAATTACAAAGTATATAAAATATGCAGAAATCGTTTTTTCTTGTTTGTTTTGGGTTATTTTTTAATTTTTTGATAGACAACGATCATCATTTTTAAAATAGATTTTAGCTTTCCATGAATTAAAAAAATTTAGCTGTTTGCTCAAAAGCATGCCTCTGAAAAATCAAAGACCTCACAAAATTGTGAGGCCTGTCAGTCAATTAAACAGTATCATTTTGTGTCTTGTTATGTTGCTCAATGTCTCTAAAATCATTAGATTTTGGGTTTTTCTGCTTACATGTAGCCTTCTTAAAACAATAACCGGCTATCGCACATGTACCAATCACCTTTAACAATTTCATCTTTTTCATCTTCCACCTCCATCAATCAGAAATGCAAGCATGTATAACTAGCACTTCTATCCATTACACTCTAAGCCTATTTGGATAGCTTTTTGTATGGCAGGTAAATTTATGTGTATGAAATAAAAAAGCCCTCAACTGAGGACTTTTTTATGCTGCGTGCTCAAGTTTTTTATGCCAAAGCAATAAGCTTAAACAGAGTAAGCCTACACCGATACAAAAGCCCAAAACACCGCTCACCAAGCCAAAATGATCGGACAGATAGCCTGCCGCAATAATCGGGATAATGGTGCCGAGATAACCAATAAACAAATAGGTAGAGATTACTGCAGCACGGTTGTTGCTATTGGTCATCTGATGCACCAGACCAAAGGCTCCCAGCAGTCCCAACCCGTGACCGATGCCAAGCAGAATATCACTGATAAAGAATAGCTGACTCCAGTGCTGGGTCATACATAAACCGAGTAATAGATAACTCATCATTAAGGTGATTAAACCGTAATTCAAACATTTGCCCGAGGGAAGAGATTTGGCAAAGAACTGCACCAGGGCTGAAACCAGCAAAATACTGGCAATGGTTGAACCACTGACCAAAGGACCATGCCAGGGAATGGCTTCTTTCACAAAGGAAGGTGCAAGTGAGGCAAACAGGCTGAATGAAGCAAATGCAGCAAATGCGGTAAACCCGGCAATATAAAACAGCGATTTATACTGCGGTTGGGGCAACTCTAGATGAGGTGCCATAGAAAATGGTTGTGATTCAAAGCTCGGGGTTTTAATCGCATACAGACCGCCTAAACAGATAATGGCTCCCAATATCACCGGAAGATAAGGCGTTAGCACGGGATGTGCGGAAAATTGCGCAATCACCCCGCCAATAAACGGTCCCAATCCAAACCCGATGACGGTAATCACTGAACTCAACTGAGGTGCACTGTTTTTGTAAGGTTCAGGAATGGTATAAATCAGTCCCAGCATGGCTGAGGTACTAATCAGACCGGAGGCAATGCCAATAATAAAACGGCCGACAGCCAGCCATACCGTATTTGCAGCAATGCTGGACAGGCCCAAACCGAGAATAATAAAACCCATCCCAATTTGCAGGCTACGTAAAAAACCGATGCTATTACTGAGACGGCCCAGAAATAACAGTGTGGCCAGACAGCCAAACATGTAAGCGACAAAAATATAGGTGATCTGGCTAGGCATTAACCCCCAGAGAGCCTGGTAAATGGGATATAACGGACTAGCCAGTGCAGTTCCGATTGTTCCCATAATCAGTGCCAGGCTGACCATGATAAAAGGTCGCCATGATTGAGAATGTGTCATTTAGAGGGTCGCAAAAATACGCGAAGTTTAAAACTAAATTTCACGTATTGAGAAAGTAGAAGGTATATATCAGGAGTTTAATTGCGATTTACTTGGAAGGTCAATTTACAAGATGTAAAGATTTAGCCGTAACGCTTTAATAATTTTAAAAATTCATCCAGTTCCTGTTGATTGATGTCGGCCTGTTCCCCAATCACGTGATGACGCAAATGGGATTCGATTAATTCATTCATTAAACCATTGACCGCACCTTTAATGGCTGCCACCTGTTGTAAAACACTGATACAGGAATTGTCCGGCTGTTGCAAAGCCTGCTCTACGGCATGAATTTGTCCTTGTAAGCGTTTGACACGATTAAGAATTTTCTTGTCTTGATGTAAATGGCCCAACACAACACTCCAAAAATAAATATACTATGGGGGAGTATATTTAAACACTAAGATTAAGACGATGCAAAAAGCCCCATTCACCAGAACACATGCCCATCAGTTTGATGAGGGAAATCCACTGGCACAAAAACGCATTTTGCTGGCGACCATTCTAACGGCAGCGATGATGCTAGTAGAAGTGATTGGGGGCTGGATTTACAACTCTATGGCCTTGCTGGCCGATGGCTGGCACATGAGTTCACATATGCTGGCGCTGGGACTGGCTTATTTTGCTTACCGTTCCGCACGTCGTTACGCGCAGGATCATCGTTTTAGTTTTGGCACCTGGAAAATTGAAATTTTGGCAGGCTATAGCAGCGCCATCTTGTTGATGGTGGTGGCGCTGTTTATGGCCTTTCAATCCATAGAACGACTGCTTAATCCGATTAATATTCTTTATAATCAAGCTATTCCGATTGCAATTTTGGGCCTGGTGATTAATTTAATCTGCGCGTGGTTACTGCATGATGATCACCATCACCATCACCATCACCATCACCATCACCATCACCATCACCATCACCACGATCATGAAAATGAGCATACTCATACCGAGCATGACCTAAACCAGAAAGCCGCTTTTATGCATGTGGTTGCCGATGCGGTGACTTCAGTTTTTGCCATTATTGCCCTGTTTGCTGCCAAGTATTTGAATTGGACTTTTCTGGATGCCGCACTGGGCATCATTGGATCCATTCTGGTGGGGAAATGGGCTTGGGGCCTCATTCAAGAAACCGGAAAAACCTTACTGGATGCAGAAATGGATCATCCTGTGGTGCAGGAAATTCGTGAGGTCATTGAGGAATTTTCCAGTGTAGAAATTACCGACCTGCATGTCTGGAAAGTGGGCAAAGGTAAATTTTCCTGCATTTTGGCTTTAGCCACCAATAGCAGCCTAAATGCCGATCAGGTACGGGAAGCATTATCTATACATGAGGAAATTGTGCATATCTCGGTAGAAATTAATCCGCTATAAATCATGTCAATGTTCCACGTGAAACCTTGATGAGCAAATCTGTGGGTTTTCAGTAAGGCGAGCTAAAATTTTAAGCATTGCAGGCTGATTTTTGAGTAGAATCAGCCTGCAAAATTTTGAAGTAATGAGCAAAAAATATGATTAAAAAAACATTGGCATTTGCCCTGGTCAGTTTTATTTCAACTTTAACACTGGCAAATGTTGATACGGTGAAAAGTAACCTGAGTAAACAGCATCCAAAACTGAAAATTGAAAATATTCAAACCACCGAAATGAAAGGAATTTATAGCGGTTCAATGGATGGTCAGGTGGTGTATTTGAACGAAGATGCACAACATATTCTGGTGGGTTCAATGTTTCGTTTAACTGACCAGAAAAATCTGACCAAAGATTTAATGCTGAAACAAAACAGCATCGACTGGAAAAAACTGCCTTTGCAGGATGCAGTCAAAACCGTGCGAGGTAATGGAAAACGCCAGATCGCGATCTTTTCTGACCCAAATTGCCCTTATTGCAAAAAACTTGAGACTGAACTAAGCAAGTTAAATGATGTCACCATCTATACTTTTATTTATCCAATCAAAACCCAATCGGTGTCCGTTTCCAAACAGGTGTTCTGTGAAAAAGATCCTGCCTTGGCTTGGTCAAATTTGATTGCGAAAGGTATTCAGCCAGCCAGTAAACAAACTTGTGCCAATCCTGTGGATCGTAATTTGGCTTTAGGAAAATCTCTGGGTTTAAATGGCACACCTGCCATTATTTTCTCGAATGGATTTAAAGTGATGGGTGCCTACCCTGCCCAAGAAATTGAACAAATCTGGAAAGAGCTAGGTTTGTAACTCTCTCGATTGCTCAATAGACCTATAAAAAAGCACCAGTTGAGGTGCTTTTTTTATGAGATTAAATCAATCATGAGATAGCGGTTAAACGCCTGATCTTTTGGTGATGAGGTTATAAATAAACAGAATAATAATGGCACCGATGACCGAGGCAATAAAGCCTGCTGCGGAGTTTTCACCATACAGTCCGAGTAAGCGTCCACCGTAGGTGGCCAGTAAGGAACCTGCAATACCCAATAAGGTGGTGACAATAAATCCTGATTTATCATTTCCGGGATGAATAGCGCGTGCGATTAAACCCGCAATAAAACCGACTACGATCGCAACTATAAGTGACCACATGAGGCTTCTCCTTTTGTTATCGTTTGTTTATTTTGTTTCAATTCGCTTTCATGTTCATAATTAATCATTTATAAAAAATACAACAGCTGAGTCCTGCTAAAAACTGTTGTTTTTTTGTTCCTTATCAAATTTTAAGGATAAAAAAAGTGGCCGAAGCCACTTAAGTATCTGATCCGAGTCTTATAGACCAATTTCACCAATAAAGGGAATATGGCGATATTTTTGGTCATAGTCCAAGCCATAACCGACAATAAATTTATCTTCGACTTCAAAGCCCAGAAATTTGACTTCAAGTTCAATTTCACGGCGTGAAGGTTTGCTAATTAAAGTACACAGCTCAATTGAGTTAGGGCTGCGTGTGCTTAAAATTTCCAGTACCTTGCTTAAGGTATTGCCTGAGTCAATAATATCTTCAACAATCAGCACGTCTTTACCGCGAATTTCGCCGTCGAGGTCTTTTAAAATTTTGACATCACGGCTTGAAACTGTACCGCCACCGTAACTGGATACCGTCATAAAATCGAGTTCGTGTGGTTTGCTAATTGCACGACATAAATCAGCCATAAAAATAACTGAACCACGAAGTAAACCAATCAGCACCAATTCTTTGTCACTATTGGCATAGTGAGCATCAATTTTTGCACCAAGCTCTTTGACTTTGGCTTGAATTTCTTCAGTTGAGATCATCACACTCATATGAACGGTCATGGGGAGATACCTAAAAGCAAATCAAAAAATAAAAAAGGTGTTGACCAGCAACACCTCTAAAGTTGTTTTAATTTTAATACATCTGTTTAAGAGATGCATCTTTTTTGCGTTTGTAAATCTAATCAGGCCTTGAGCTGTGCAGTATCGCGCTTGAGCAGGAAAGTACACACCGCCGCAATTCCAATCATCAAGATGATCTTTTTTCTGGATATTTTTTGGGGTTTAGGATTTGACATATACCGGCGTTCCGTAAATATAGGTTGCATGAATATTGCGGTCATCACCCATAGTCATCAGGGCAAATAAAGCATCTTCAATGCCTTTGGCGCGTTCCTGACGCAGTGCTTGCAGTGCTGTGGCTTTCAAGTCCAGCACAATAAAATCGGCTTCTTTACCCAAGTTAAAGTTACCCAGTTTATCGTCCAGATCTAAGGCCTTGGCTCCGCCTAAGGTTGCATGATACAAGGACTCAAATGCCGAGAGTTTATCGCCCTGAAGTTGCTGGACTTTATAGGCTTCATTTAAGGTTTGCAGCTGGTTAAATGAAGTTCCTGCACCAATATCCGTGCCCAAGCCGACTTTGACCTGTTTTTCCCAGGTTTTTTTCAAGGGAAATAAACCGCTGCCCAAGAACAGGTTGGAGGTTGGGCAAAAGGCGATTGCTGAGTGGGTGGCATGCATACAGTCCCATTCAGCCTCTTCCAAATGTACACAATGCGCGAATACCGAACGCTCTCCGGTCAGGCCATAGTGGTAATAAACATCCAGATAGCCTTTTTGTTCTGGAAATAACTCCTTGACCCAGGCAATTTCATTCTTGTTTTCACTTAAGTGAGTATGTACATAAACCTCAGGATATTCAGCTTTCAGCTGCCCTGCCCGAGCAAGTTGTTCCGGTGTAGATGTTGGTGCGAAACGTGGAGTAATGGCATACAGGTTACGGCCTTTGCCGTGCCATTTTTCAATCAGTGCCTTAGAGTCATGATAAGAACTTTCTGCTGTATCACACAGTTCATCAGGCGCATGGCGATCCATCATCACCTTGCCGGCAATTAAACGCATTTGCTGCTGTTCTGCGGCTTCAAATAATGCATCGACTGATTCAGTATGGACACTACAAAATACTAAAGCGGTGGTGGTGCCATTTTTAAATAATTGCTGAACAAAAAATTGCGCGATTTTATCGGCATAAGCTTTGTCTTTAAACTGCAATTCTGTAGGGAAAGTATAGCTATTCAGCCATTCCAGTAGCTGTTCCCCATAAGCACCGACCATCTCGGTTTGCGGGAAATGAATATGGGTATCGATGAATCCCGGCACAATCAGCTTGTCTGGATAATGCTCAAATGGCGTATCGGTGCTGAGCAGATCTTTTCCCTCTTCCCATGTTCCAAACCAGCTGATTTTTCCCGCATTCAGGAGGATTAAACCATCTTCAATATAACGTATGGCTGGAGCAATGTCGGAGGCTTGGGAAACGGTGTGCTGAATATCAAGAAAGCGGCCACGAACGGCGCGTTGTGCTTGAAGGGAAGACATGGAATAACCTTTAATTTCTCGTTTTTTCGATTGATTGTACCTGAAATTTTTATTTAAACCGTAACCGCTTGGTTTTAACACCTTCTCTCTTTTATAAATTAAGCAGGGTTTTGAAGAGGATTTCGAAGTTTGTAACAGCAAGAAAATATGGCAATAGAACCGATAAAAAAGCCTTCCATCATCAACGATGAAAGGCTGAATCTTTTATTTGAAAATTACAGTTACTCTTGCTGCTTGTTATATCGAATCGATAACCAGGTGGTAATTGCCAGTACAATCACAATAAAGCCAAGTGAAATCCAGATTGGCATATGGAACACGTCCAGCATCAACATTTTAAAACCAATGAACAGCAGGATAATCCCGAGACCATAGGGTAAATAATGCATTTTAGAAGCCGCGCCTGCCAGTAAGAAGAACATGGCACGCAAGCCTAAAATAGCCATTAAGTTTGCGGTCAACACAATAAAGGGATCACTGGTCACTGCAAAAATAGCTGGAATAGAATCCACCGCGAAAATTACATCGGATGCTTCAACTAAAATCAACACCAGAAATAATGGCGTTGCCCATAACACGCCGTTTTGACGCACAAAGAACTTATGCCCATCTAGCTGAGGGGTAATACGGATATGTTTGCGTAACCACTTGAGTAAGGCCATATCTTCAATATTCGGGTTTTCTTCATGACCTTTAAGAAATTTAAAACCGGTATAAACCAGGAAGGCACCGAAGATATAAAGCACCCAAGAGAATTCCTGAACGAACCATGCACCGATAAAAATAAAGATGGTACGTAAAACAATGGCACCGAGTACACCGTAAAGCAGCACTTTACGTTGTAATGCCGGAGGGATGGCGAAGGCAGCAAAAATCATCAGCCAGACAAATACGTTATCAATCGCCAGTGATTTCTCTAACAGATAACCGGCAAAATATTCCATGGTCTTTTGATTGGCTAAAGCAACACCCGCCGTTTGCTGTAAATAAAGCCATAAACCGCCTGCGAACAGCATGGACACACTGACCCAGGCAATGCTCCAATAGGCTGCTGACCTAATTTTAACGGGCTGGTCTTCTTTGTGTTTAAAGCCAATGAAGTCGATAATGAGCATGACTGCCACCATCGCAAAAAAAGCCAGATACAATCCCGGGGTACCGATGGATTCCATAACAAAACTCCACACCCGGCAACTGGCCATAAAAAAACCTTGACCTGTTGCCAGATGAATTAAACATCTATGTCAACATGATCAAGGTCTTGCCTACATCTGAAAATCCACAGTTTGTAAATTCAGATGCTCAGATACCGACTTTTTGCAAAGTGTAATGACGATATTCTGACACCACCGCATTTTAAAACTTCAAAATGCTATGGCTTGGAGGAGGCTACTCCCCTTGTTCTACTCAAATTTGTTTTGGATCAACTCCAAATATGCGGGAAGAATCGCATATTTATATGGATAGTGCAAATTTTATCTATTCCATTTACATTTTAATGAAGTCTTTACCTTGCACTAAAATGAATGCCAACACTGTACCTAAGGCAGCAATCAAGCCCCCCACGATTCCAATCTGACTTAAGCCATAATGTGCCGTGACTATTCCCCCCAACAATGCCCCACCGCCAATACCGACATTATACAGGCCGGAGTAAATCGCCATGGCGACATCGGTTGCATCCGAAGCCAGATTCAGGGTTTTGGCTTGTAGCGCCAAGCTGAAGCAAATGATACTCATGCCCCAAAATAAGCTGAGTGTACTCAGGCTGATAAAACCTTGCGCAAGGGGCAGTAATAACAACATTGAAAAAGCTAACAAAGAGCAGCTTAAGGGAATCATCAGTTTGGGATATTGATTGCCAAACTTCCCAAACAGATAAGAACCAATAAAACCGGCAGCGCCATAAATCAGCAATAAACTGGTGGTCTGTGCCGAGCTAAACTGGGCAATATTCAGCGCAAAGGGTTCAATATAACTGTATGCGGTAAATTGGGCAGTAATGATGATCACCGTTAAAGCAAACACCATCATCAGGCTTGGACGCTTAAATAGCATGCCCAGACTTTTCAGTGAGCCGGAATTGACACTGGGCAGTTTGGGTAAGGTTTTTGCCAGTGTTAGACAGACGATTGCCGCACCAATCGCAATTAAAGCAAAAGTATTGCGCCAGCCATAGGCCTCACCAATCATGCGGCCAAACGGGATGCCTAAAACCATGGCCAATGCCGTCCCGGTTGCCAGCAAACCCAATGCCTGAAATTCTTTACCTTTAGGCGCGACACGAACCGCTAAGGATGCGGTAATAGACCAGAACAGCGCATGGGAAAATGCAATGCCAACCCGGCTGGCCAACAGCACGTTAAAATTCCATGCGAAATACGATACGCCATGACTGGCAATAAACACGATAAATAAGCTGATCAGTAAAAAACGCCGTTCAATATTGCGGGTGATCAACATGATCGGCAGTGAAATGGGTGCGACTACCCAGGCATACAGGGTAATCATGATGCCGACATCGGTGGCCGGCATATTGAAACTATGGCCAATATCACTCAGCAAGGCCACAGGGATAAATTCAGTGGTATTAAAAATAAAGGCTGCAAAAGCTAAAGTAATGACACAAATCCATTGCCGGGTGGGATTGGCTGAAATTTCAGAAGATGGAGATGACATAGTGAAATAATGTAAGAATTTGCGTTGAAGTTTAGGTGGAAATATTACACTTGTTAAGTTTAGCACTCGTTAAAAAAGAAATCCTACGCGGTCAAAAACAGTAAAAAACTTAACACTCTGGCATCAGCAGTTATGGCATGTTGAGGATCTGGATTCTCAGCAGAGCATAATCATGTTGGAGATTAAACATAAAGATGACGGCAAAAAATGTGAATTTTATATCAGTGACCATCGTCATCCTTTAGCTGAAATGACCTATATCTGGGCCGATGACGGTATCCTGATTATTGACCATACCCTGGTGGATGATACTTTGCGTAGACAAGGCATTGGCCTGTGGTGCAGTTGGCCCGAGAAAAACAGGTCAAAATTATTCCATTCTGTCCTGTTGCAAAATCCGTTTTTGATTAGAATTTAACCCTGCATGATCTATTGAAATAATGTATTTTTAAAGTATTCTGATTATAGTTAAAGCCAAAAAATGAGGGAGAGTTATGCAGTTTCAACATGACGATAACGGCCAACAAGGCGAGTTTTTCCAGCTGAATGCTGCAGGAGAACGTGTTGCAGAAATTAGCTATTTATGGCGCGGTGAACATCAGATTATTGCCCATCATACCTGGGTAGATGATTCTTTGCGTGGACAGGGTACAGCACGTCAATTACTGGATGTATTGGTGGAATTCGCTCGTAAAAACCAATTAAAAATTGTACCGACCTGTTCCTATGTAGATGTGATGTTTAAACGTGATCAAAGCCTGGCAGATGTTGCGGCCTAAATTCTAGATAGATTAAAAAAGCCCAAAAAAACTGGGCTTTTCTCATTCCAGCCCACTAGGCAATATCAATAATTACCTTCATGGCATTTTCATCTGCGGCATGTTTAAACACATCATAGGCTTTCTCAAACTCATCAAATTTAAAGTGATGGCTGGCTAAGCGTTCCAAAGGCAGTTTTCCGGAACAACAGGTTTTCAGTAACATGCCGGTGGTATTGGTATTCACCAAACCTGTGGTGATGGTCAGGTTTTTAATCCAGAGCTTTTGCAGTTCAAAATTGACTGGCTTGCCATGTACCCCGACATTGGCGATATGACCGCCCTCTTTTACCACGTTCTGGCAAATGTTCCAGGTCGGCTCTGCACCTACTGCTTCTATCGCACAATCGACCCCTCGCCCTTCGGTAATATCAAGTACCCGTTGGATCGCATCTTCCTTGCCGGAATTAATGGTATGGGTGGCACCCAGCTCTTTAGCCAGCGCTAAACGATGATCATCCATATCAATGGCGATAATGGTTGCAGGTGAATAGAATTGTGAAGTCAGCAAGCAGCCCATCCCGATCGGGCCTGTGCCGACAATCGCGATACTGTCACCGGGTTTGACATTGCCATAACGCACGCCAATTTCATGTGAAGTTGGCAGTACATCCGATAAAAACACGGCAATGTCTTCGTTTAAGCCTTTAGGTAAGGGATATAAAGAGGTATCGGCAAAAGGAGTACGGACATATTCTGCATGAGCACCATCAATCATGTAGCCCATAATCCAGCCACCTCCGTTACGGCAGTGAGCGTAGAGTTGTTTCTGACAATTTTCACAAGTCCCGCAGCGGCTGACACAGGAAATAATAACCCGATCGCCTTTTTTCACATTCTTGACGGCTGAGCCGACTTCTTCAACGATACCAATCCCTTCATGACCTAATATACGACCGTTAAATCCACCGGTCTTCTTCTTGGCCTCTTCCTGAATTTCGGGGTTTTTACCTTTCCAGATGCCTAAATCTGTACCGCAAATGGTGGTTTTTGTGACCCGGATGACTGCATCCGTTGCATCAATAATTTGGGGAATGGGGCGATCTTCAAAGCGGATATCATTTTCGCCGTAGTAGACCATTGCTTTCATTGTTGTCATTAGCTTGTTCCTTTTAGTATTCGCCTACTTTCATTACGTATTGATATATTTTAAATTTTTCTCAAAATTGAAACCTGTTGCTTTAAATTGAGCCTAACCAAATATGAGCAGTAGCATGAAAGAAGTATATTGGAGGCTCTGCGGTATTTGTCGCTTGTTTAATTGTGGCATGGATACACAGAGCTTCACTCTCTAAGCTAGCAATAGTCGTTGACGAAGTCATTACTTAGACAGTTTTGCTTACAGAATGCTCTAATTTAATGACGATTGAACTGGTTCAAGACAAAAAATTATCAATACGGACTTTTATTTCAGGTTATTTATGAGGATTATTTTTATAAAAATAATTAAAAATTATGCCTGAAACTTATTGTGTCATTGTGATGTTTAGATGTGATTGGACTTCTAGGTGAATGTTAGAGTTTAAATATAATAATTTGTAAAGCATCAACTGATGCTGAGCTTTAAAAAAGAAATAAAAATGAAAAAAATGAAGGGATGAAATATACTCAGGCTAATTCATTTTTATATCATTGGTTAATAATGGCTTTGTATAAACAACCTAATATTGGCTCTATTGTTATGTGTGATTTTCAAGGTTACATAGAGCCTGAAATAGTAAAAATTCGACCCGTTGTTGTTATTGCAAAGCATCCACACAATTCAAAACTTATTACGGTAGTACCGTTAAGTACAACTAAACCATCGGAGATTGCTAATTTTCATTTTGAGCTTATTAGTCCAATTGATCGTTTAACTGTATGGGCTAAATGTGATTTGATTTATACCATTTCAATTGAAAGAATTAATAAAATCAAAGTTATACGTGGAAGAACAAAAACTTGGGAAATCTTAAACGTTACAGATACTCAACTGAACAGTATTAAAACAGCTGTTGCTAATCACTTAAAAATACAACATAATACAAGTGTTCCAGAAATGGGCGAATGAGACTCTATGTTTGAATAGAGCCAGTATATACATTGGTGATGACAAGCCCGTTTATACTGTTTTGAGGACATCAGTATACTGATGTCCTTTGTCATTTATAGAGACTTAATTAATAGAAATAGGTGTTTTACCTTTTCCCAGATTTTTATTTAACCAAATTGAATTAGGGATAGAATCTGATGGTATAAATTTCCATATTCTTAATTTATGAAAATAATGATTAGTCTTATCACCATCAATTCCTGTACTTTCGAACCAGTTAAATGCTTTCTTTCCTCTAAAATCTGCATCAATTTTTCTTAGCATATTGTAGGTTGTTTTTCCAAAATCACGTTTTAACTTTTGATGTTTAGTAATTTGTTTTCGTCCGTTGACTTTTCTTTCGAATATTGCATTTCCATAATAACCAGCTGCTCCCATTAATAAATCACAAACCTGTAGTACTTTAGACCGTTTACTGTCTATAAATTTTATTTGAATATGGATATCATTTCTATTTAATACTCTAGGTAAGTCTATTGCAAATTCCATAAGCTTTTCTTTATGGTGATGGCTTGAATGAGTATCTAGATAAAATAATATTTCAATGTTCTTGAACGGAATAAATTGAAATCCGAAAGAATGTTTAAGAAATTGATAATATATTTTAAATTGGCTATCTAATGCTGTTGTAGGTTCACCAATGTATTGATGATGCCTATCCATAAAAAATTGTCGGTATTTGGCAAATTCATTTTCACGTAAAAAATTATCAACTAAACATATGATATCTTTGTAAAAATTAATATTATAATTGGAAATATTTCCCCATTTTATTTCTTTTGATTGTTTATATTGTTTTTGTAAAAGAGTTAAATTTTTTTCAAATTGTTTAAATTCTTGTTGAGTAGCTAGAAAACCACCAAAAAAACAATAATAACGATTATGCGAATCCTTGAGATCTTGTGTCCAAGCCTCATCTGCATAAATTAGGAATTTTTTCATTCTTAGTTGATAAATCCAAAAATAGCTTAAAAAATAAAACCCTATTATTATTTAAAATAATAATAGGGTTTAAAAATTATGCTTTTAAAGCACTAATTAATTTCTGATGTAGCCCACCAAAACCGCCATTCGACATAATCACCACAGCATCGCCCTCGCCTGCTTCACCGGCTACAGTTTTGATGATGTCATCCAGTGAACGTGCCACAATGGCTTTGTTGGGTGCAGCGTCAATCACCGGTTGTAAATCCCAGTCCAAACCTTCCGGTTGATACCAGATCACTTCATCAGCCAAACGTGCGGAATGCGCCAAACCGTCTTTATGGCTACCCATACGCATGGTATTTGAACGAGGTTCAATAATCGCCCAAAGCTTACGTTCACCTAAGCGTTTGCGTGCGCCCTCTAAAGTGGTTTCAATCGCGGTTGGATGGTGGGCAAAGTCGTCATATATTTCAATGCCTTTTACCGTATCCAGCAATTCCATACGGCGTTTCACACCGCCGAAATTCGACAATGCTTCGCAGGCAGTTTCAATCGAAACACCGACATGTTCCGCCGCAGCAATGGTGGCTAAAGCGTTCGCAACACTGTGCTGTCCGGTCATATTCCATTTAACAATGCCTTTAACTACGCCGTTTTCCAGCACTTTAAAGTGCGAACCATCATTTGATAACTGTTCGGCAGAAAGGGATGCTTTCTCGTTGGCCTCTAATGAAGTGCGAACCACAGGTGTCCAGCAGCCCATTTCCAGAACTTCATCAATATTGGTTTCAGTGATTGGTGCAATGATGCGGCCTTCACTTGGAATGGTACGGACTAAATGGTGGAACTGTTTTTGGATTGCAGCCAGATCATCAAAGATATCGGCATGGTCAAATTCAAGGTTATTTAAAATCGCAGTTTTTGGGTGGTAATGCACGAACTTGGAACGTTTGTCGAAGAAAGCAGAATCATATTCATCGGCTTCTACGCAGAAATATTTGCCACCACCTAAACGTGCACTTTCAGTGAAACCTAAAGGGACACCGCCAATCAGGAAGCCCGGGTTTAAACCGGCTTGATCTAATACCCAAGCCAGCATGGTCGTGGTTGTGGTTTTACCGTGGGTACCTGCTACGCCAAGTACATGTTTGCCTTGTAAAACGTGATCTGCCAAAAATTGCGGACCTGAAATATAAGGCAGACCTTCATTCAGCATGTATTCCACCGCATCAATGCCACGTTTCATGGCATTACCCACAATCACCAGATCAGGATGCGGCTGTAAGTGGCTGCGGTCATAGCCCTGCATTAAGCCGATGCCTGCATTTTCCAGTTGGGTCGACATCGGTGGATAGACATTTGCATCTGAACCCGTCACCTTATGTCCCAAATCACGTGCCAATAATGCGAGCGAGCCCATAAAGGTGCCACAAATACCCAAAATATGCAGATGCATGCGTTTTAACTCCACTGCTTTTTAGACACATCACGTTGTTGGTGGTGTTGTCATTATCGATTCAATTTGAAAGCAACGATATCAAGGGTTTTGTGGAAAAGATAGTCTTTCTTGTATCTATTCATGGCATTGCAGCAGGTGCTTTATTTTGAGCCTGTATGCTGTATTTAGGGAGTAAAAAACGGTACGCAAATAACATGCTTTTTTGCAGGAAAAACGTAAAATACGCACAACAGCACCAGATCAATTTGCCATGTTCTTTCCTTTATTGCTTTTAATTATTTCTAATTGTTTCATGACCTTGGCCTGGTATGGGCATCTTAAATTTTTACATGGTGCCCCGCTCTGGCAAGCCATTTTATTTGGCTGGCTGATTGCCTTACTTGAATATAGTTTTATGATTCCGGCTACTCGCCTGCTGGCGCAACAAGGCTGGGCCATGGGACAGATGAAAATCACCCAAGAAGTGGTGACTTTATTGGTCTTTGTCCCCTTTATGATTTTGATGTTTAAGCAGCCTTTTAAACTGGATTATCTGTGGGCGGGTCTATGTTTGCTGGGCTGTATTTATTTTGTCTTTCGTAGTCAATAAACTGACCACTGCCCTATTTTTATCTATTTCTATAAAAAAGATTGAAAATATCCACCTGCGTAGGCTGTTAAATTTTGGTGAGATGAAAAATCAGTCTATAATATCGAGCTTCTGATTCATTTAAAGCTTGGCTCTAGTCGAGATTTATCCTTCCTTACATTCGTTTATGGAACATTTGCAATGAATGCGGCTGCTGCAGACACTCAACCTCTCGTTGGAATTATCATGGGTTCCCAATCTGACTGGGCAACTCTGGAAAACACTGCCAATATGCTGAAACAGCTTGGCGTCCCATTTGAAGCGGAAGTTGTTTCTGCACACCGTACCCCAGACCGTTTATTTGAATATGCTGAAACAGCACGTGAACGTGGTATTCAGGTGATTATTGCCGGTGCTGGCGGTGCAGCACATCTTCCAGGCATGTGTGCGGCAAAAACCGATTTACCGGTTCTGGGTGTGCCAGTGAAATCTTCTATTCTTAACGGTGTAGATTCATTGCTTTCTATTGTACAAATGCCGGCAGGTATTGCAGTGGGCACTTTAGCGATTGGTCCTGCTGGTGCAACCAATGCGGCGATTATGGCAGCACAAATTTTAGGTTTAACACGCCCTGAAATTGCCAAAAATGTTGCTGAATTCCGCGCTGCGCAAACTGAAAAAGTAGCAAGCAAAAATATTCCTGGTCAAATCTAAAGCCAAGCTTAAAACGGGACACACGTTATGAATAAAACCATCGGTATTTTTGGTGGTGGTCAACTCGGCCGTATGATGGCGCAAGCTGCTCTACCGCTGAATATTCAATGCACTTTCTTTGAAGCCAATACCGACTGTCCTGCGGCAGCCTTGGGGCAAGTCATTTCAAGCCAAGCTGAAAATGGTTTAAATGACTTTATCCAGAGTGCAGATGTTTTCAGTCTTGAGTTTGAAAATACCCCGCTTGCAGATGTAGACGTTTTAACCAAGCAAAAAGAATTGCACCCGCCACGTCAGGCTCTGGCAATTGCCCAGCATCGTCTGTCTGAAAAAGCCTTGTTTGATGAACTTGCGATTCCAGTAGCGCCTTATAAAGCAGTTACTTCACTTGAGAGCTTGCAGGCTGCTGTCGCAGAACTTGGTTTACCAATCGTATTGAAAACCTCACGTGGGGGTTATGACGGTAAAGGGCAATTTGTTCTTCGTTCAACAGATCAGATTGATCAGGCTTGGGCAGAACTGGGTCCTGCTGGTGAACTGATTGCAGAAAGTTTTGTGACTTTCTCACGTGAAGTGTCGATTATTGCAGTGCGTGGTTTAAATGGTGATGTAAAAACCTGGCCATTGGCGGAAAACCATCACCACAACGGCATTTTGTCGCATTCAATTGTGCCGGCACCTAACAGTGCCGATTTACAGCCTGTGGCACAAGACTACATCACTCGCCTGCTGAATCATTTGAATTATGTGGGTGTGTTGACGCTAGAATTGTTTGTGACCGATAAGGGCTTGTATGCCAACGAGATGGCACCGCGTGTGCATAATTCGGGTCACTGGTCGATTGAAGGGGCTGTTTGTTCGCAGTTTGAAAACCACATTCGTGCTGTTGCCGGTTTACCTTTGGGTTCAACCGAAGTGGTACGTCCAACAGTCATGATCAATATCATTGGTCAACATCCTAAGTCTGAAGATGTATTGGCTTTAAATGGCGCGCATTTGCACCTTTATAACAAGACTGAGCGTGAAGGCCGTAAAATTGGCCACATCACCTTGATGCCGAATGACAGTGCTGAACTGACTGCTTTATGCCGTGCATTGGCGAAAATTTTGCCTAATCCACTGGCACTTAGCGAAGATATGAGCATTTAAACCCAAGTTTGAATGATAAAAAAGCGGTCATGCCAATGACCGCTTTTTTTATGCCTGGACTTCGGGCATGATTGCGCCTCTTTTCAGTGAGTACGCCGTTTATCGGAACAGAATAAAAAATAATTGTATGTTATTTATACAATCATTTATAAATATACTGCATAAAAAACAAGCAAATAGAATAGTTCTGTATTTGGGTTTTACTACAGTAAAACGTTGCAGAAATTTTAAATTCAAAAAGATAAAAATAAATTCAAACCCATATATTTGAATTTAAAAATATGAATTCAAAAGCATCTTGTGAAATATGAATTCAAACTTTTAAATTTAAAAACGGGATTTTGAATTTAAAAGTTTTGGCTATTTAAAGCTATAAAAACAAAAGAAATCAACTTATCCACAAGTCATTTGAATTTAAAATAATGCTTTAAATTTATAGAAATGAATTTAAATTCATATTCCCCGATATTTTGAATTTAAAATAAAGAAAATAAATTTAAATTTACGATTTGATTCAGAAACGATGTACTGATGGTGGTATGGTAAAAGCATAATTTAAATTCAAAGATCGTAAAGGATACTATGCAGCGCTTAGCTTTCATTTTAGGTTCAGTTTTCCTTGCAATGACTCAAGCCAATGCTGAACTGATTATTAATGGTCAACCTGTCACAGTCACTTCAACACCACCTGCAAATCAAATTTTTAGTTCGCAAAATAATTTCCAGCAATGTATTGCCAATTTACGTTCTCAAGCGATCAGTGCTGGAGTAAGTGGCTCGACTTATGATCGTTATACGCAAAATTTAACACCGGATTATTCGGTGATTGATAAACTGAATTATCAACCAGAATTTTCTACTCCCATCTGGGACTATTTATCTGGCCTGGTCGATGAAGAGCGGGTACAGTTGGGACGTCAAAAATTAGCCCAGCACCGTGAGGTATTGAATCGTGTTGCAGCAACGTACGGTGTACCGGCCGAAACGGTGGTTGCGGTATGGGGTGTGGAAAGTAATTTTGGTGATATCGCCGGAAGCTATCCTTTATTACAGGCTTTGGGCACTTTAAGTTGTGAAGGGCGGCGTCAAAGTTTTTTTCGTGGTGAATTTTTTAGCAGCATGCGAATTTTGCAGCGTGGCGATTTAAGCGAGCAGCAAATGAAAGGCTCGTGGGCCGGAGCATTTGGTCATACCCAATTCATGCCTTCAACTTATGAAGAACTGGCGGTGGATTTTGATGGGGATGGCCGTCGTGATCTGGTATCCAGTACTTCGGATGCCTTGGCTTCAACTGCAAACTTCCTGAAAAAACGCGGCTGGCAAACCGGTATGCCTTGGGGTTTTGAAGTGAAAATCCCGGAAGGCATGTCCATTGCCGGTGAAAGCCGTCGCAATAAAAAGCCTTTAAGTAGCTGGATCAGTCAAGGTGTGGTTCGCGCGGATGGTTCACCGTTAATTCAAGGTAATTTAAGCGAATCATCTGCTGCAGGTTTAATGGCGCCTGCCGGTGAGAACGGACCGTTATTCCTGGTCTTTAAAAACTTCGATGCTATATATAGTTATAATGCGGCGGAAAGTTATGCTTTGGCGATTGCACATTTGTCCGACCGCTTACAGGGTCAGGCGGGTGGCTTTAGTAAAGCCTGGCCAACTGATGATGCGGGTACTTCACGCGCTGAACGTCGTGAGATTCAGCAGTTCTTGGCCAATCGCGGTTATGACATTGGTACTGTAGATGGTCTGATTGGTGATAAAACCCGTCAAGCCATCCGTCAGGAACAGATTCGTTTGGGCCTAAGTCCGACGGGACGGGCAGGACAACAGATTCTGAATGCTTTCCGTCAGGAAAATGCCAAAAAACTGATGAAATAAGTAACTATATAAAGTATAGAAGCCATAAAAGTATAGAAATAAAAAAAGGTCTGCCGATGCAGACCTTTTTTTTATAAGTTTTAAGGGTAAAGGCTTATACCGCAGTCATCGTACCTAAAATACGATAACCTGCAGCACCTGTTACTGCAGGCAGGTTACCACTTTTCTGATTCACAAAGCGCATCGCCAACCAGGCAAAAGCAGTAGCTTCCACCCAGGTTGGGCTTAAGCCCAAGTCTGCTGTCGTTTGTACTGTCCATTCGTGTTTGCGTAAACGCCAGCGCAATTGCTCAAGCAGGTTCGAGTTATAGGCACCGCCACCGCAAACATAGACTTCGCCAGTTTGCATTTCAGAACGGTAAATGGCCTTTTTAATCGCGCGGGTGGTGAGTTTCATTAAAGTCGCCTGGATATTTTCAGGCGTATCTTCTAACTCGTCATATTCAAGGTCATTACGCCAATCCAGAATCTGTTCATCTAGCCATTCAAGGTTGAAGTCTTCACGGCCTGTACTTTTGGGTGGTTCTTTGGAGAAAAACTCATGCGCTTGCAAGCGGTCGAGCAGGCTGCGGATCGGTTGTCCGTATGCTGCCCAGTTGCCATTTTCATCATAAGGCTGACCGGTGTAACGGTGGCACCATGCATCCATCAGAATATTGGCAGGACCTGTGTCAAAGCCAAAGACTGCTTCGGGTTTGCCTGCAGGCAACATGCTGACATTGGCAATTCCGCCCAAATTCAGAATCACCCTATGAATGCTGTCATGCTGAAACAAGGCTTGATGAAATGCGGGAACCAAGGGAGCACCCTGTCCGCCAGCAGCCATATCACGACGACGAAAATCTGAAATCACCGGAATTTGCGTCATTTCGGTAATGATATTGGGATCACCAATTTGCAAGGTGAAGCCATGTTCGGGGCGGTGGCGAATGGTTTGTCCATGCGAACCAATGGCTTTAATCTGAGTGCGATCTAAATGATTCTTTTCAATGAGCGTATTGATCCCTTCACCAATCATGGTTGCTAAAGCAACGTCAGCTTTACCCATACGATCAATTTCGTTGTCTGAAGGTAGCGTTAATGCCATCAACTCATCACGTAGGTCCGGTTCAAAAAGCAGAGTGAGGGTGGCATGAAGCTGTAAGGGATCAAAAGAAGCAGCAACAATATCGACACCATCCATGCTCGTGCCGGTCATTACCCCAATATAGATCGCTGTCATGATTATTCTTAAGCCTGCAATGTGCTGAAAAAGTGTTAGTATATCGCACAAATTGAATAACTGATGTATTTGGGTTTTGTGATGTCAAATTTCCTGCCGGCTGAAGAACAACTTGCCCTCATCCAACGAGGCACACACGAAATTATTTCTGAAGAAGATCTTCTGAAGAAATTAAAACAGAATCGTCCACTCAAAATTAAAGCAGGTTTTGACCCAACTGCACCTGATTTGCACTTAGGTCATACGGTTTTAATTAATAAATTGAAAGTGTTTCAAGATTTGGGCCATGAAGTTTATTTCTTGATCGGCGATTACACTGCCATGATCGGTGACCCGACCGGCAAGAGTGCGACACGTCCGCCTTTGTCGCGTGAAAAAGTGCTGGAAAATGCAAAAACTTATCAAGAACAAGTGTTTAAAATCCTTGATCCCGCAAAAACCAAAGTGGTGTTCAACTCTGAATGGTTTGCTCAAAAAACTGCGGCTGATTTAATCCAGTTGGCTTCCCAGCAGACTGTGGCGCGTATGTTGGAACGTGATGACTTCACTAAGCGTTATAACAGCCATCAACCGATTGCGATCCACGAATTTTTGTATCCGTTGGTACAGGGTTATGACTCGGTAGCACTCGAAGCTGACGTGGAATTGGGTGGTACAGACCAAACCTTTAACTTGTTGATGGGCCGTACCTTGCAAGGTCGTTATGAGCAAGAAGCGCAGGTCTGTATTACTGTGCCAATTCTTGAAGGTTTAGATGGCGTGAATAAAATGTCTAAATCTTTGGGTAACTACATTGCGGTATTTGATGCGCCGGGCGCGATGTACCAAAAAGTACTTTCTATGCCAGATGCCTTAATTGAACGTTATTTTGACTTGCTGAGCTTTAAATCAGTTGAAGAAATTCAAGCGTTGTTAAAAGAAGTGGCTGAAGGTCGTAACCCGCAAGAAGTGAAGAAAATTCTTGCGCTTGAGCTGGTTGAGCGTTTCCATGGTGCGGAAGCTGCTGCAACTGCACATAAAGGTGCGGGTAACCTGATTACTGAGGGTGAACTTCCAGAAGGTACGCCTGAAGTGACCATTTCACGTGGTGAATATGGTGGTGAAATCTTTATTGCTTCTATCTTACGGGCTGCCGGTTTAACCAAGAATGCCGCTCAGGCAAAAGATGCGGTAGGCCGTGGCGCTGTTAAAGTAGATTGGGAGCCAGTTGATGGCAATTTCTCGGTGAAAGAAAACGTCACTTTAATTATTCAAGCCAGCAAAAAAGCAATTGCAAAAGTCATTTTTGTTGACTAAGCCTAAGCTAAGCTATTGAAATAAAAGCAGGCTTTGGCCTGCTTTTATTTTTTATACCGTATATTAATATTCTAAATAACTAAATTCAAAAAAAAGCTTATAAAAACAATACTTAAATTTTTCCAATTGTCTTGATTTTGTCATATTTTATGTTTAAGATTTATCCATCTAGACATTGTGTAGAAAACATATCTAGAGGGTACGTGTATAACAAAAAAGCTCCACAATTTTACGTCTCTTCCCCAAGGGACTTTTTTAAATTTTTGCAGATAACTATAATAATGACACGATGGATCGCATAAAGATTCAACTCCAAGGAAGAGATTTTGGGAGAGATCTCTTCCTTTTTTATTTCCAAAATTTCACCTTTACTTTTGATGTTCTCATTTAAGAATCACATTTTTCATTTGCTTCAAATCCCATGAAGATTGCCCGATAGATACTGACATCCAGAAAATTATCAGTATGCTGATGATATGAGGTCTCAAAGAAGATTTATAAATCTAAGAATTTAAAATAAGAGGGTAAACAGCGTTTATGTATCACTACCAGACTCAGAATATTATTGATCAGGAAGTTGATTTCATTTTATGTTTTCTATTCGAATACGAGACCCCTCAACAGAAGCGGAAATCCTTTGAGCTGGCACATGCTTTATTACAGCAATTAGATATTGCCTCACACTATCTTCTTTTTTCCTTAGTCAAAGAACGTTTGCCACGTCGGGCTAAACTATTATTTGCTGCTGAAGACTATAGTGGCAAGAAAGAAGTGATTGAAGAAGTCATGCAACACTGGTTAGGGCGTAACCATCCCAATACGCAGCTTAAGTCTTAAAATCCTATTTAGCTTTATATAGGTCTGAAATTAAGTTTTTATTTTATCTAAAGCTTAATAAAGATGATTTACTTATTTTTCGCTACTTAAAATCTGGAATTAGAAGGAAAAGCTTATATAAAAGCAGCAGCCTGACTGTGTTGAAGTACCTTCCATCTATAAGTCGGATAGCAAACAGTAAAATATGTAACCTGATATAAGAAAGTTTTGGAAAATTCTGGGTGTAAAGTTGAAATTTTGTGGTCTTATTAAAATTTAGCGATTTTTTGAGAGCTATTAGGTCTTAATAAAAATGACGGTTTTAAAATGAATTGCACTGAATACAGATTTTATTTCATAAAAATGCTCAAAATTTAGATGAAAAAGCGATTTTTTGGTGATTTTCGTTGAAAAAAGATACATACGTGAAAAATATAGTGAATTGGGGGTTGCAATGATTCTGAAATCCTCTAGAATGCACCCCATACCGACGAAATAGACAGAAACAAACGAAGCGCGAAGCGCTGAGTTGTTAAGTTTATTGAAGTCCAGCTCTTAATACTGACGAAGTATTAAGAAGATCATTAAGAGATTATGAAGAACAACTTGTGTGGATTTTTACTGGTTGATTGATCGAAATTATTTTCATTGATTGATGGTAGAAATGACTCGAAGTTTATTTGAGAAATTAATGTCAGAAAATTGATGAGCCAGATTTGGTGTTTTGAATAAAGCACTATTGATTTTAAACTGAAGAGTTTGATCATG
>NZ_NEGA01000024.1 GCF_002135315.1 Acinetobacter sp. ANC 3903
AATTGCAAATAGGTTGCTTCGAATTTCTGAAAAAAGTCATCGATCATGCAGAAGAAATATGTAAAATCGAACATGGTGGCTGAAGGTGTAGGAGGTGTGGTAACTCCCTAATGGTTTTCAGCCACCTTTTTTTCAAGTTAATTTCTTATCCGCGATTCAGGTTAACTAAAATAATGCCATTAAAATAAAAATTAGTATTTTTAACATTTAGTATTTGTTGTAATGAAATGGAATGATTCAGCACAAATTATTTTAACTTATCAAGTTTAAATAAGCCCCTTCCATATCGAAGAAAAGGCTTATACGGTAGTGTTGTGCCTTGCTTAAGCCGCAACCCAGTGACTTTTGACTTCTTCAGCATCTACATTGAGCATAACCTGATTTTCTTTAATTTCACTCACCCATGAAAGTGGAATAAGGTGATGACTACCTTCTTCATTTCTTGTTAACTTGACTTGATCTGTGCCTTGAAGGTGATCTACTGTTCCTACTTTTTTACCATCTACGGCAATTACGTCAGCATGTTTAGTAATGTCATTTACATTGATAGTAGCCATTTCATACCTCTCCTGTTAGCGGTAATCTTGCACCCTCTAATTTAAGGCATTCTCGAATCTTTGGCGCTATATGTATGCAAAAGGGAACAAATCTTTAAGCAACTTTACTTTAGTGCATAAAGATCATGCTTTAGAAAGAAATTTTTGCGTTATAGCTGTTTAAAAAATTGCAGCAGAATTTAATATTTAATCCTTTTCCTTATTGATGATTTTTATATTTTATATATGCAGATCAATTCTGAATTAAAATGGGATAGCCTTATTAAAATGGGATAGCCTTGTTTTTTTATCATTTTAAATAATAGAAATGCTGTGCTACCAGCAAATAATAAATAATAAATATTAAAGTTGAGTTGCTGCTGTACGATTTTTGGGTACAGCAAGATATTCATCCTGCATTTCAAAGAAGAATTGATTTGCTTCATCAGCGTTGCTATTCAACCAATCCATCCTGGCATTTTCTGGAATGACGATGACCGAGCGCTTTTCATCTTTTGGTGTGTGAAATTGCTTCATAAAGGGATGATGGTCAGCATTGATAGTGAGCAGGCTCATGGATCGAACCGGTTTATTCTCAATGACTGCATTTTCATAAATGGCGGCGAGGGTAAAAGGCAATCCATCTTTGCGGAAAATCGCATACCAGTGCGGTTTGCCATCTATATATTTGGGCTCGAAGATGGCATCGACAGGCACCAGGGCAAACTGATTTTTATGCCATGCATGACGAAAACTGGGTTTGCTTGCCACAGTTTCAGTTCTGGCATTATAGGTGTGACGTGCATATTTCAATTCTTTTGCCCAAAAAGGAATAAGACCAAATTTGGCAATATCCCATTCAGGTTGATCTGCACCATGCATTAAAATAGGGGCATCATATAATGGATAAATATGATCAGGATATTCAAACTGAGGCTCGGAAAGGCCTAGAAGAAATGCTCTATTTCTTTTAATTGCTTCAAAATTTGCGCACATGGAGCTATCTCTGAATTTTTTCTTGATTATCATTACAGCAAAAAAAATTCCTCCTCATGATTAATCTTACAAATTTAGCACCATTCATATTAAAACTAGTAATACGCTGTTTTAAGGTGTGAACAAGTCGGGACGCAAACTGAGCAGCCAGTCATTAAAGCGCTCGGACAGATCAATATGCCTGGTCTAAATTAAGATGAGTCATATTCATATCTATATAAGTCTATTTCGGCATGGATAAATAACTCTCCATAATGCGTACTTAGAAAAGTTTCCGCTTCAGTTTGAGTAATGAAAATTTTTGCCATATTTATATCAGTTGACCAATACCAAGGGCTGGCAAAGGCCAAATCCAGATCCGACATTTGCCAATTATGGCAGTCATCAAATTGATCTCGATAAGCGAGAAAGCTTTGATTTTTTCTAATGCAATAGAGTGTCATGGTATTCACCCCTTTCACGGGTAAATTGTGATTTTAAAGAAGCAGATTCATTGACACTTTTAAAAATTGTGAACAGCGAAAGCACATATCTTAAAAGCCAATGATAATCATGCTGTTATATTTTTTTGTAATGACATTATCCGACAAGCGGTAAAATAGCTCGGCTAGATGTGCCAATGAATCAAATAAAGCCCTCATGAGAGAGCTTTATGAAATTGCAGGATCAATATTTTTTAATGGTGTCTTTTTTTCTTGCCGCCACCATCTTGCTTATTTACGGTAGCCCAAGCAATGCGTTCCGCATCATCTTCGGCAAGTCCACGTTCTTTTTCACTGTCCTCAATATGTTTCGCTTGTCGCTTCTGCTTCTCTGTATAAGCTGATTTATCGCCTCTAGGCATAATGTATCCCTCTTTAGATTTACAGCTTTATTCATTTAAGCAAAAAAAAAATTATGCTGGGTAATAATATGTCGAGCTTTGGTGTGGGATTTGATTCATCATGATTCAAATGATATACAACGTTCTAACTGTTTAAATAGTTCAGCCATTAATAATCGTACCACCATTTACATGAATGACTTGACCTGAAATATAGCTGGCCTCATCCGAAGCAAGAAATAAATAAGCTGGAGCGACTTCGCTGGGTTGTCCCATTCGTCCCATGGGTGTTTTTTTACCAAAATTTTTTAATTGCTCTTCATCAAAACTGCTCGGAATGAGAGGCGTCCAGATTGGACCCGGCGCTACTGCATTGACTCGAATCCCGGTTTTATTTTTCAATAAATTTGTGGATAGGCTGCGGGTAAATGAAGTAATCGCGCCTTTGGTACTGGCATAGTCAATCAGCAGGTCATGGCCATGATAACTGGTGATACTGCTGGTATTGATGATTGAATCACCTTGGGTCATATAAGGGATCACTATCTGAGTTAAGTAAAACATGGATAAAATATTGATTTCAAAAGTTTTAAAAAGCTGTTGGGTGTTGATGTCGGTAATATATTTTTGTGGGTATTGCACGCCGGCATTGTTAATTAAGATATTGATTGTTTTAAATTTTTGAAGTGTTTTTTCGACTATCCTGCTTATTTCATCGTGATGCTGTAAATCGCATTTCAACAGCAGGCAACGGCGACCTTCTTTTTCTACCATTCTCTTGGTTTCTTCGGCATCTTGATCTTCCTCCAAATAGCAGATGGCAATATCTGCACCTTCGCGTGCAAACAACACTGCAATTGATCTGCCAATACCGCTATCACCGCCAGTGATCAGGGCAATTTTGTCTTTTAATTTATTGCTTCCTTGATAGTTGGGTTTGATGACTTCTGGTTGAGGATGCATTTGCGATTGAATACCCGGTTGATGGGCTTGGACTTCTATTGATGGGCTTTTTGGATATTTATACATATTCTTTCTGCTCCACTATTTTTTAAAATGCTTAAAATATATTAGGAGCTTTATAAGAGGGAGTTAGATGGAGCAAACATTAAATAACACAATCCATGAGAAAAATATCAATGCTTATATAAAGTACCTTTTACATTTAAATTCAGTTCAGAAATAGATCTCTTTCATAAATCAAAAAACGAGCACCTTTTTGATTGATATTTGTACTCTAACTTTCTTAGCATTCATGCATAATCTGCGGATGAAATACATTGATTCAAAGATGAAGCTTTCTGAAACACAGTTTAAGCGATATACCGGCATCTCATGGTCAACCTTTTATTTAATGGTTGAGCAATTGCAGAAGCATGTTCCAGCTAAAGGCAGACCACCCAAGTTAAGTGTGGAGGATCAGGTTCTGCTCTGTCTGAGCTATTGGCGGGAATACCGAACTTTATTTCACGTTGCTACGAGTTACGGGGTTTCAGAGTCAACAGCCTCAAGAATTGTACGTCATGTTGAAGATTGCTTGATTCAGTCCAAGCTGTTTAATTTACCGAAGAATTTGCCCGAAGGCGCAGGCATAGACTGGAATGTGGTGATCGTGGATGCCACAGAAATTCCAATTCAAAGGCCTAAAAAAACAGAAGAAAAGCTATAGTGGCAAGAAAAAGACGCATACCTTTAAAGTACAGGCCATCATTCATTATAAAACTCAGCAAATTCTGAGTTTATGCACTGATCGCGGTACGGTGCATGATTTCGAGCTATTCAAACGCAATTTAAAGCAGATTCCTTCATGAGCTTTTATCCTTGCAGATAAAGGCTATCAGGGAATTTATGCTGTGTACCCTAATAGCCTATTGCCGTTAAAAGCCAAAAGACGCTGTAAACTGGATTCTGAACTCAAAATCTATAATCAGGCAATCAACAAAAGAAGAATCGGGATCGAGCATGTATTTGGTCGCCTGAAGACCTTTAAAATTCTTGCTGAACGTTACCGAAATAGAGGTAAAAGGCTGGGTTTGAGATTCAGTTTAATCGCAGGAATCTATAACTCGGAATTGAGTAAAAAATGATTTATGAAAGAGGTCTAATATCATCTATTTAATAACCATTTTAGAGATCAAGTCATATTTTAAGTTTTGGCTTTGCCACTGATCAGGGGAATATCATTTCTAAAATCAAAGACCATTCAAGTTACATTAGAGCTAATAAAGTAAGCCATATATTAACATTTGATTCCTTATGATAGAGATCAAATGATAAGTCAAAGGCTAGAATATTATGATCAGAATTAAAAATCCGGCATCAGGTGAAGAACGAATGATTAACAAGGTTTTGGGAGATAAAGTCACCTTGGCCAAGGCCGAAGATCGTGCAGGTTATTATGATATGGAGAATAATCAGTTTATTCCCCGGCTGAATGAAACCCATGAGCTGATTGGTTTTGTGACACACTCGGATCATGCTGTTTTATGGGAAATTGTGAGATAACTTTTTTAAAATTTTCTAAGAGAATTTTCCAAGATAACTTATCCAGTCTGAGCGCTGTATTGCCTAAAAACGATGCTTTATAATGCTGCGCATGAATAGAGCATACCGAAACAAAGTTGAATTTTCTCTCATCCATTGGACTGTAGAACAGGATGGTTATTTAATAGAAAACCATTCTCTGAGCTTAGCCGAGTTACAAAAACGACTTCCATTTACTGAAGATCAGATCATCCAGCGAAAAGAAAGACTGGGTTTGTTTAGAAGAGAAAGGCAGTTAAAAAGACTTTAATGCTTATCATAAAGCCAATAAATGGAGATGACTGAAAATCTATTTAGTCTATTATTCAATGATCCCGATCATCGGGGTAATCCTCAAACACATAATTTCATTTCTTAAGCCTTTTTACATTTTTGCTGTAAATGTTGAACGGTGAAAATGTGTCATTCTTATATTCTGAATGATCCAACGACACAAGGATAAGACATGAAAAAAAATAGTATTAATAGGGTTGGTCGTCATGGTTGGCTTAACTGCATGTCAACGGGATACCGATAATGATCAGCAAGATCAAACTACATCTACAAGCTCCATGGATAAAGACAAATAAACCTTAAGCCTGCTGACCAAGTGGGCTTTTTACATACCGCTCTGTCGAAATAATAGAATGATTGTAATTTTGCATTTTGATATATTTTGCTAATGTCACGGTGCTTCAATTTATAGAAAATAACGCCCCAGCAATTGGCTGTCGTTTCTACGCTCACTCAGCGTATTCGTATTTTTGCCTACCGATTATGTAGGTATTTTTTTATCTTTTTATTTTGATATTTATCATCTTAGCACCCATATTATTAAGTAGAGATAGTTTTTCTCAACTAAGTGGGTGAGGTTAAATCTATGTTTAATTCTCTTCGTAAAATTTTCTGTCTGCATGTGTATGAGTACAGCTGGGATCATAAGCATGGATATGTTCAGGAATGCCGTAAATGTGGAAAAAATGATTAGCTTCATTTAATCCCAAAGGAACTGTTATGCCTTTTAAAATCTGAAAAAATTTAGATGATAGATTTAGGCTGAAAAAATGCAGTTTATATGTCTAACTTGAACAAAAAGCCAAGTTAGACTGTGTCGAGCTTGGGACTAAATAAAGAAATCATATCGCCTTTTATAAGCGTTGAGTAATCAATGTTAATGTGCTTGAGACTGTCTTTTTATAGATCAACCGCATAGATGAATGCAATTTACATTGAATGAAATTGACACAAAGTTAAGATTGGCTCATAAAAATTAAATAGTAAATTAATTAAATTATATAGACTAAACAGAGGGTGAAAATAAGATGGCTACTCGAGAACCCATGCAATTCAGTCAACATAATCAAGAACGCGAAAAGCCCAATCAGCAGCAACAAGAAAACCCAAAAACCAATCAACAAAATCAGCAACAAAATCCCCAAAAGCAACCCAATCAACAAAACGACCATCAACAAGAACATTTCCGCAGACAACCGAAATAAAATTGAGCTTTCATCTTCCTAAACTTTTGCATAAGAAGAGAAGATGTAGCTTCAATTTTTTGCAGATATTGTCTTATGGCTATTTTCTTTATGTATAAAGGTAACGATTATGGATTCAAGACAAATAAAAATGATCCTGGGTGTGATTGCAGTTATTGTTATTGCTTTAATTCTTTATTCTATGTACGAAAAAAATAAAGATGAAATGGGAGGCATGCCGGACAGACAGGGTAGCTCAATGTTGATTCCTGACAATGAACCACTCATCAATGTGTAAACTAAGATAAGCGTAAAGCAACTCGCAAAACTTTAAATCAATAATAAGCCCTCAACTGAGGGCTTATTTATATCTATTTCACATTCTTAAACTTAAGTACCATACGATGATTGCTATCGAATAACTTTAATTCATGGTCGGTCGCCTCGTAGCTGACAACCTGATTTAGGGCTTGTGCAAACTTTTGCGGTAAGTCGGTTGGATTTAAACAGGCTTTCTCTGTAGTGGCTAAATTGGAAAATTTAATTTGGGTATCTTGTACAGCATAGCCTCCCATAAATTGGTTGCAGCCATCACTACCACTGAGTTGGCTATTATCAAAACTGAGCATTGGAGCGGCAGGTGATAAAGTAGGATCAGCTTTATACTTAACTTGATTGATTTCGGTCATGACCCAGTTTTTGTTTTGCAATTTTGCTAAATGCCTTTCAGTAGAAGGATTTGGCATGGAGGATGTACAACCTGTCAAAACCATAGAGGCAGCTAGGCTGGTTGCTATCATCATTTTACTTAACATTTGCTTTCTCCAATTGATTTACTTTTTGTATTGTGAGGCAAACAACAGATGATGATTTTATAAAAATTTTCTTAATTCATTTGATTATTAACCAATAATCCACACAAATTGATCGAAAAACAAACATGGGTGATTTCAAAATAATCGGCAATAGATAATTAGTTTATTCCTTGAATTTTAATAGGGTATCTGTTTTAGTGATTGAAGCTTTTTGTTTAGATTTCTGCGATAGACATAATTCGCATCTAAGCTTGTTCTTCATATATGATTGAAGATAGCATCTCTCTAAAACTACAATGAGAGTACCCCCACACGATTATCAAAGGAGATAATGTCATTCACAACCTTAGTATTTTTGAACTGACGAGCTTTGATACAGACAACTTTAAGGTTTTGATTATGTTTTTCCATGCTGCCTCTAAGTTGACTTGATAATCTAGTATTCTTCGAATATTCTTTTAGAAACTCATTTTCTAATAACTTTTTTTAGTATGCAATTTGTTCATTACGTTTCTTTCTTAGGTGATCTGAATAATCTCTTATCGCTGAGACCACTCCATATTTAACAATAAAATAATATATGCCACAATAGTTCCTATAATTAGCAAGGCATATATAAGTTTAAAAGCATAGCTTGTTTCTAATATCTTTAGGATAATTTGAGTTGGATCTCATTCCCCATTCAAATTAGCTGCTATTTTATGGTTTCTCTTTTACTTTCAATACATCAGTTGCAGCTTTGACCATCTCTGTTGTGCTTTTCATTTGGTCAGAGATTAGGTTACTCATATCTTTATGAGCAGCTCCATCTATTTCACGCCCAAAGTATTTCAGCGCAAGTTCTTTACGCACTGAAGCAGCTTCTGCTGTTGGTATACTTTCCATAAAACTTGGGTAGGCTTGAAGCTCGACTTGGGTTTGATAGTTTTGGTCGGCAAGACGTTGATAGTGGGTGGATTGCTTTAAGAAATAAGTTATCAACGTAATACCAACTGCAAGGATTGAAAATTTGAAAATCCAAAACTCTATATTTTCTAAGCCCCACATAAATTGAATGGCTGATTTGAATAGGAAAAGATACGTGGCAACACCAAACACTGTAACAATACTGTAATAAAAATAATCTCTATATTGGACTTCTAACGCCCTATATTTGGCTACCGCTTCATTATAAATATCCTCTGTTCTAGCATTATCTGAAATATTTCTTAAGCGTCTGAATTCATTTAATTCCTGCTCAACATCTTTAATTGTATTCTTTAAAGGATCTTGAATAATCGAATTAAATCCACTCTTAATACTTTCAAATTCTTCTAGAAAAACAAAACAAGAATAAATATCTGCTTGTATTTTATCGGGATATTCTGATATGGTTCTTTTGGTATTTTCATCTAAATTTTCTTTTGGATTTTTTACTTTTTCAAGTGCAGTAAATATATATTTTAGCCTATTCTCTATCCCCTTAAGAAGATGAATTTCATCAGCTGATGTTAAGTCGTGTACTCTTTTTTTCATGGATTCAATATATATCTTCAAATTTGTGTCTGGTGTTTTTAGAATTGTTTCCCAATTTTCAATTTCTAACTTTGAAAGATCATTTATAGTTTTTTCTTTTTGGTTTTTAAATAACTCACTCTTCTCCTTTTTTGATTGAGCACTTTCAATTCCAGTTAAATCCACCCCAACCACCATATTTTTTATAAAGTATTGACGTACATATAATATCTGCGTTACTTTAATTTTTCTACAATAAAATCAATACTAAATCTTAACCAGTTATTTGAATGGCATCGAGAAAATCTCTAATACACATTAAAGTAGTCAACAAATCTTATGGAAAAATATTTTTTAGATTTTGTAGACTGTTAAATTGCAACTGGGAATAATTGAATGCAACTAGATGCAACTTTAAATGAATTCAAATTCTTGATAATGCAAGGATATGCAAACTAATGCAAGCTATTGCAATACAGCATAAACTAAGTGGATTCTACTTCTTCTACTATTCCATCGTCGGTACGTTCATGCCTTTTTGGAATTTGTATCTAGAAGATCAGGGCTTTAATTATCAAGAGATCGGATTATTATCTTCAATCGCAATTATTACCCGCTTTTTTGCGCCGTTCATTTGGGGATGGATTGCCGATAAGTCAGGCAAAAGAATGTTGTTGGTACGAATTGCGACATGGATGGAATGCTTTATTTGGTTCATGATTTTTCTGGTTCCAAATAGCTTCCAGTCGGTGGCACTGCTAATGCTGATTTTCAGCTTTTTTCAAAATGCCATTTTGGCGCAATTTGAAGGGGTAACCTTGTTCTGGTTGGGCGACAAGCGCACTCAGCTGTATGGAAAAGTAAGAAAATGGGGCTCTGTTGGTTTTATTGTTGGGGTGTTTGGGATTGGGGCTTTACTCGAAATTGTTCCGATTTCTATGCTTCCCCTGATGTTGTTGTGCATTGCATTTTTGGCTTTCCTCTGGTCTTTTAGCATTAAAGAGCCCAGCAGCGCTCCACAGTCTCAACAGCAATTAGAGCCACTCTTGCCCATATTAAAACGACCCGTAGTCGCTGCATTTTTTGCCATAGAGTTTGTTTTATTATTTTCTCATGCGCCATTTTATAGCTTCTATAGCAACTACTTGCATCAGGTTGGTTATAGCACCACTGAAATTGGCCTGTTGTGGTCAGTTGGGGTGGTGGCAGAAATCATCATGTTTGCCTTTGCGCATATTTTCCTCACTCGATTTTCATGGCGTAGCCTGGTCAGTTTGTGTCTGGTTTTAACGGGTGTGCGTTGGGTTGTGGTGGGATTGTTGCCTGACTTATTTATGGCACAGTTTTTAGCCCAGAGTATTCATGCTTTTAGTTTCGGCCTGTTTCATATGATTGCCATGCGCATTATCTTTCAAAATTTTTCAGCAGGTCAGCAAGGCCGTGGCCAGGCCATGTATAGCACCATGTGGGGCTTGGGGGTCGCCCTGGGAAGTATTTTGGCTGGAAGATATTGGTACGTGATTTCAGGAGAGATGGTGTTTGTGCTCGCCGGGCTTTCAACTGTTGTGGGTTTGCTGTTTGTACGCTGGCTACCGAAATATATTCAGCAAGCCTAAAAAGTCTTTAAAGAAAAGTCAGTATTCTATGCCCATGTTCAAGATGGTTCCCATGATGCCTCCTGTGATGGTTTTAGTCAGCTAGGCAAGGGTTTCATATCAAGAAGCAATGGTGATCTGATTACGCCCCAAAGCTTTTGAGCGATACAGGGCACGATCTGCCAGATTAATAATATTTTGCAAGCTCAGCTCGGTGGGTAAGCTCTGATGGGTAATGCCAATACTGGTGGTAATAAATAATAAATCTCCCTGAGGAAGTTGCATTGGGGTTAATTCAATTTTATTTCGAATTCGTTCAGCAATGGCCTGGGTTTCTTGCAGGGTGGTATTCATCATTAAAATCAGGAATTCTTCACCGCCTACACGTGCAAAAAGTTCATTGGCACGGATATTATCTTCAACCAATTGCGAAAAATGTTTGAGCACCAAATCACCGGTATGATGTCCATATTGGTCATTCATTCTTTTAAAATGATCCAGATCAAGCATGACCAGCGAGACTGAGTGGCTTTTAGCTTCACTCAGATATCGTTCACCTTTTTCAAATAGATGGCGTCGGTTAATGGTATTGGTCAAACTGTCGTGATTGGCCAGATACAACACTTTTTTATACAGTTCACGGCGGTTACTGGTAATAATGCACAGAACGAGTGGGGCAAAACCAAGCATACATAAACCAATACGCACAGAAATAGTGGTTGATAAATATGCCGAGGAGGAATCGGATAAATAAAAATAAGTCAGACTATGATAAGTCACCAAACATACAATGCTGTTAATGACGGCAACGATGAAAATAGGATAACTTAAAGCAGCCCAAATTAAGGCAGCCAGCGGATAAAGCAAGGCACCCGGTCCAGTGAAAATATGGGTAAAAGTCACTGAAATAACAATCGCAATCAGTGGTAGCAATTTGGTCAAATGAAATTGATTCAGCCTAATATCTTTTAAATATTTTCCCATTTCCTTTAATGTGGGGAAAAATAAAATAATCGGCAGAATGGTAATGCAATTGACGATTTCACCCGCCCACCACATGCCAAAATCAACCCCCCAGACGTTGCGTAGACATAAAGGTATCAGAAAGATAAGGAACAGTCGCAATGGCAAACAAGGCACTGGCCAAGCAACCGCCCAAGGCACAAATGGTAAATAAATATAAGAAGGTAAAACCTTGATTATAGTTTCGATAATTTAATTTCCAGTATTGGATAAAAAAGAACGAAATTATCACGTTAATCAGATTTGCGAGGCTAAGAACAAAGGTCAGTAGCAAGAAATTACCAGTCAGCAGATCTGCCAGCATGTAACCACTAAACGCACCTAACCATCCACCTAGGGTTCTTAAATGCTTAAAACGTAAAAATAATCCCAGCAAAACTGCATTTGCAGGCCATAAATAGGCTAAAAAGGTAACAGGTCTGGATAGAATCCCGCACAAACAGCAGCTCAGGACCACAGCGCCAATAATGAAAAAGGCAGGGGTATGTTGCCGTAACGAGGATAATTTAGATGAGGTTAGCAAAGTATGCAAAGATCACGTCCTTGTCACTCTAACATGGCGACTTAGTCAGAAGGATTAAAAAATTATTTTGCTATACTCTTAATTAAATAGAAATATTTTTAAGACGGATGAACATTTATTATACAACTGTATCATTATAAGTGGAGATCGTTATTTCGGTATTAGTCGGAAAGAATTGATTCTTTGCAGCTTGGCCGATGACTTTCTTGGGTAAATTCAGCCTGAAATTATATTGTTGCAATATGGTGATAAATACTGGTTTTTCATAAAAATATGCTAAGTTATAGCAAAGGATTCTTAGCACTGAATTGATGTATGAAAAAAACATATTTTACAATTTTACTTACATTGTGCTCATCTGTTGCGATGGCAAATGATAATCAAGCGGTAGTGGCAACAGAAGAAACGGATCGAGCTGAAAATTCGAATACCATTCGTATTGTGACTCGTCCAGAAATTGTTGGCTTATGGGGAATGCAAGTGGCCAACAATAATAAATGTATTGAATATTATAATTTTAAAAGTAATAACAATGTCATTATCAAAAGTGGTCAAGAGTGGTCATCTGGAATTTATGACTTTCAGCCGGCTCAAGAGGAGCGCTCTTTATTGTCTGCACTGGTTTTGCAGGTAAAGTATGACAATAATGAAAAAGATTGCTCGGGTCTGCAGGAAGACCAAACCGGTGAAATTTCCCAATATTTTGTGCAATGGAAGAATCCATCGACCATTAATTTCTGTAGTAATGACAAGGCAGAACAATGCTTTGCCACATTACACCGTGTGCTGCCTTAATGACTATTTATATTTTTTATACATAACTTTCAGCATATTAAAAAACCGCTCATAAAGAGCGGTTTTTTAGTCTTAAAGCTTTGTTCAAGAAGCTTCTTTATAGGCTTCCAGTTTTTTCAATAAGTGTTTTTCCAGATAATGAATATCCATCGCTTCTTTACAGAAATTCTCATCTTCCAGAATCAAATCTCGATGCAGCGGAATGTTGGTTTTAATTCCGGTCAAGATCATTTCTTCTAATGCCTGTTTCATACGGGCAATGGCAGTCTCACGATCTTTACCATGGGCAATGAGTTTAGCAATCATTGAATCATAGTAAGGTGGAATACTATAGCCTTCGTAAATATGTGAATCTAAACGAATACCGGCACCACCTGGAGTGTAGTAGTGCTCGATTTTGCCTGGAGATGGAAGGAATGTGGTTGGATCTTCCGCATTGATACGGCATTCAATAGCATGACCACGTACTTCCACTTGATCTTGTTGAATTTCAAGGCCAAGTCCGCCAGCAATACGCAATTGCTGCTCAATAATATCAATACCAGTGACCATTTCGGTAACAGGGTGTTCAACCTGAACACGGGTATTCATTTCAATGAAGAAGAATTCACCATCTTCAAACAGGAATTCGAATGTACCCGCACCACGGTATTGCATGAGCTTACATGCATTGACGCAGGCTTCTAAAATTTCAGCGCGTGCTTCTTCTGGTAAGCCTGGTGCAGGTGCTTCTTCCAGTACTTTTTGATGGCGACGTTGCAGTGAACAGTCACGATCATACAAGTGAATCGCATGGCCATTACCATCTGCCAAAACCTGAACTTCGACGTGACGCGGTTTTTGCAGGAAGCGTTCCATATAAACCGTGTCATCACCAAACCACATTTCAGCGTCACGTTGTGCCGCCTGAACGGATTCAAGTAAGGTATCTACACGTTCAACAATACGCATACCACGACCACCACCACCAGAAGCAGCTTTAACAATCAGCGGGAAGCCAATTTCTTTTGCTTCTGCGAGGGCGTTGTGAATAGTCACTGCATGGTCACAGCCTGGTACTGTTGGCACGCCGGCTTTTTTCATGGCAATAATGGCAGAGACTTTATTCCCCATCAGGCGAATATGTTCTGGACGTGGACCAATAAAGATAAAACCAGAATTTTCTACAATTTCTGCAAACTCGGCATTTTCCGACAAGAAGCCATAACCTGGATGGATGGCATCTGCACCGGTAATTTCAGCAGCAGTAATAATTGCCGGGATGTTTAAATAGCTTTCGCTACTTGCACCCGGACCGATACATACAGCTTCATCACAAAAGCGTAAATGCATCAGGTCTTTATCGGCATCGGAATAAATACCTACGGTTTTAATTCCTAAAGTTCTGCAAGCCCGGGTGATGCGTAAGGCAATCTCACCACGGTTTGCAATCAAAACTTTTTGCAACATTGTAAGTCCCCGTGGTCTTAGGCGCGATAGCGGAACAAAGGTTGACCGAATTGAATTACTTCGCCGTTTTTCACCAGAATTTCTTCAATCACGCCGCTTTGAGTTGCTTCAATCGGGTTCATGATTTTCATGGCTTCAATAATACCCAGTGTTTCACCGGCAGAAACGGTCTGACCCACTTTAACGAATGGTGCTTCGCCTGGGTTTGGTGCAGCATAGAACACACCAACCATAGGAGAGTTTTCAACTGCGCCGCGCGGTGTTTTTGCAACCGGTGCTGCAGCTGCGGCTACAGGCATTGCAGGAACAGCTGCTGCTACCACTGGATTGCGACGGGTTAAGGCGATGGATTGATCACCTTCTTTAACTTCAATCGCTTGTAAGTCAGATTCAATCATCAGATCGATGAGTTTCTTGATTTTACGGATATCCATGAGACAGTATTCCTAATTATGGTTGCGTAGAAGGTTGGATTTTGTCGATGGCGAAGTCCAGTGCAGCGGTATAACCTTTTGCACCTAAACCACAAATTACGCCAACGGCTTTATCGGATAAATATGAATGATGTCGAAATGCTTCACGTGCGTGTACATTGGACAAATGAACTTCAATAAAGGGAATGGCAACACCAAGAAGCGCATCACGTACTGCAACCGAGGTATGGGTTAATGCTGCAGGATTGATAATGATGAATTGAACGCCTTCTTTTTGTGCCTGATGAATTCGGTCAACAATGGCACCTTCCCAATTGCTTTGGAAGGTATCTAGAGAAAGAGATGCATTTTGAGCTTGGGCGATGAGCTTTTGATTTATATCATCCAGAGTAAGGTGTCCATAAACTTCAGGTTCACGCATACCTAGTAAATTTAGATTCGGTCCATGAATAACCAAAATGGTTGAGCTCATTCAGCTTGCTCCAATTATAAGTTTGCAAATATACCTTGCAAGATGTCAGCAAAGTTTGCGTATTATGGCATATATTTCCGTATTTCTATTATGAATTGTTTGAATTGAAACGGAAGCTATGTGTCAAAACTGAACTATATAATGAGAACTTTGCAGGTAATTGGCAATGTTAAAAAATGACATTTTTTATAATTATTACTATTTTTTACATTGTAAACTGAATTGACCAAAACAGTTCATTTATTTTGTGTAACATCCAGCGCAGAGTCATTAATCGTAAGCATTTCTTGCCAGCAAGTGGTATAGTGTGGAGAGCGATGGTGCTGTTTCATATGCCAGGCTGGATTGGCAGAATGATAGCCAATTTGTATGCAATCCGAGCCATAGCGTTGTTGCATTTGCAATAGGGTTTTCATTAAACCCTCACGTTGCTGAATCAGTGCTAGGGGTTGCCATAAGTCATGAGTATATTGTTGCTTAACATGCAAGGCACTAAACATCACTTCCACTTTAATGTATTTCTTATTTTCCTTAAATAAAACATCTATTTGCTTTAATGCTACAGCATTTAAAGCCAGTAAGTCATCGCTTGCACATTCCAGACCCAGAGCATGAGAGATACTTTTTTTATAGGGAGGATTGGGGATCTTTTCATAGAGTGAAACATGGACGCAGGCACACAGTTGCTGTTGCTTGATTAAGCGTTTATGGGCACGGTTGATATGAAAAATGACGGCTTGTTTGATAATTGATTTTTCAGTCAATGCTGAAGCAAAACTTCGTGAAGAAAGGATTCTTTTTGCCGGTGTTGCAGGGTCATCCAGTGCAATACAGGATTGACCTTTTAGTTCACGAATGGTCCGTGCAATCGTCACTGAAAATTGTTTGGCAAGATGATGTTCATTGGCAAAAGTTAAGTCATAGCAACTATAAATTTCATAGTCTTGAAGCTGTTTGCTGATTTTACGACCAACGCCCCAAATCTCGCTAGCCGGTGTTTCTAAGAGCAGGCTTTCATAACTGCATAAATCTAAATGAGGTAAATAGCATAGAGAGTTAAAACCACTTCTTTTTTTTGCAAAATGATTGGCCAGTTTGGCTTGGGTTTTGGTTGTGCCAACTCCCATACAGCAGGGCAAGCCAAGCCATTGCTCAATGCGCTGGATTAAGTCTCGACAATATTGTTCTACATCAAAATTTTCTGCATAGCTGTTCAGTTGGATAAAACACTCATCGATGGAATAAGGTTCTAAATCATCTGGATGGAAATGCTGTTCCAGAATCGAAAAAAAGCGCCGTGACATATCTGCATATAAAGCATAATTACTGGAAAATACTTTTACTCCCGCCGCTAAAGCCCATTGCTCAACTTCATACCAAGGAATGGCCATACCGATATTTAAGGCCTTGGCTTCATTGCTTCGGGAAACCACACAGCCATCATTATTGGAGAGTACTACTACTGGCTGGCCATTCAAATGAGGATTGAATACCCGTTCGCAGTTGACATAGCAGTTATTAATATCGATTAAAGCAAAAAGTTGTTGTGCCATTTTTATTCTTGAAATTGTAACGTTTTCAAAATTAGAATAATCAAATCGCTCAGTAATTTCAAATTTAAAAAAATGAAGATAATCAAGAGTGCATTCGATAAAGAGCTTGAGCAGCCTGTAAGCTTCAGTGTAATTACAGTTAATAGCGTAAAGATCAGATTTAATGATGCATTAAAAATCAGTAAATTAATATTTTGATCATTACAATGAATTAAGTCGATACAGTTTGCGGGTTGGTTAAGTAGAAATATCCGTTAGATTAATAAGAGTCGTAATACATACGGCATATCCTAGTAATCTGATTGAGCAATCAGTATCTAGTAATCAATGCAAAGGATGGATATGAAAATGGCTAATCAACAACAATCGAATCCGCAAAGCGAAAATCAAAAGCATCAACAGCAGCAACAACAGCAGCAAGACAATCAACGTCAGCAAAACCAAGGCAATCAACGCCAACAGCAGCAAAAAAACCCTCAACAGCAAAAATAATCCTCAGCCAAGCTAAGGATTCATCACAAAGCCTCAAGTTTACTTGAGGCTTTTTATTGGTCTATTTTGAAAGGTAAAAATTGTGACCTGTTTGGGCTGTGTATTAATCAATAAGGGATACCGGCCATAAGAGGTATTAGCGCAATTTTTTTAAAATACAGGTCACTACACCCCAAATAATCAGCTGTTCTTCACAGTGCAAATAAATATCCGGATATTCCGGATTTTCTGCTTTTAACCAGATATTCAATTCTCCATTTTTCTGTTTTTCTATCATTAATCGTTTAACGGTAAAGTCATTATTGATTAAGGCCAAAACGATATCGCCGTGTTCTGCCTTTAGGCTACGGTCAATTAAAATCTGGTCATCAATGTCTATGCCTGCATTTTTCATCGACAATGAATTCACGCGTAATACAAAGGTACTTGAGGGGTTATGCACCAGATAGCGGTTTAAATCGATAAAGTCTTCCGCATAATCCTGAGCCGGAGAGGGGAAACCGGCAGCGACTGATTCCAGAGGGTAAGGAATATCGAGCTGGGTCTGAATCTGTATAGGATGCAGTTCAATCTTCTGACTGCGGTCATCTGCAGGTTTGGGTTTTAACCAGGACTTGATTTGCAGCACTTTAGACTCTGGTACACGCATCACCACGGTTTTTTCTTGATATTGGGTTTTACGGCCGGCATTTTTGCGTTTGCCGCCGTGACCATGCTCAGTGCTTATTGTGGATTCTTTGGTATCGTGAAGTTTCATTTTAATCTTTTTGATTTTGTAACCTTTTCAAGCCTAGCAAAAAATACTTAAAATAAAAAGTTTAGCCATGCTAAATCGTTCTAAGTTAAACTGTCGCTATTCGGTTTTTATCTGCCAGAGAAGCGCAATGTCAAAAAATTCCCAACTTTCACCCTTAGAAGAACTGATTGCAGAACAAAAGTTATTGTGTGAGGAGTTTGATTCCGCCTATATCCAGGTAAGTGGTGATGATGTGATAGCCATTGCGGTGCAAACTTTAAATAAAGAACCGATTGTCGGAATTCGTAAGAAACCAGAAACTGATGAAAATATTGGCTGGTTTATTTACGGTGGCGAGTTGGAAGCAGGAGAAGACTTTTTCCAGACCATGACGGTTCGCGAGTTACAGGATATTTTACCTGAAGCACTACCATACCTCGCTTTGGCTGTAGGTTTCCGTTTTATGATTGATCGTGAAGACTATGAAGATGTCTGGAAAGAAGAACAGTAATTCATGAGCCACTTCATTAGTGGCTTTTTTTTGACACATAGAATTTAAAACTCCTTGTTCTGAATAAAGGTATTATTCCCCAAATAAGCTCACTGCAAAGCGTTACATTTCTATGTTGGTGTATTTATAGACAATTATTGCGGCTATGTTAATATAATAGGCAAATACACCTTGTGTAACGGGAGTTGTTCCATGACAGCTTATACCATCATGAAAGCAGGCAAATATGAGGATGACATGATTCCTAAACTTGCCATACACGCTTTCCGTCATGCCTTTAACAAAGCATGTGCGGCAGCAACGGTTGTTTACGCAAAAGATCAGCAATTGCTACAACACGAAGTCAATGGACAAGAAACCGTGATAGCTGACTTGCATCAAGCCTATATCAGTGTTGATCATCTTCCTCAGGTTTTAAAACGCAAGAGAAAACAAGAGGCAGCTGTATAACTGAATGCCTCAACCAAGAATAAGGATGTTTGCCGGTCCGAATGGATCTGGAAAAAGTACCGTCAAAGAATATTTATTGCCCCATCATATTGGGGCTTATTTAAATGCCGATGACCTGGAACATAATCTGCGCTCGAGTCAGCGACTGGATTTAATGGCCTATCATCCTGCATTAAAAGCCCAGGCTCTAGTTACTTTCCTTAAGCAGAAAAAACGTCCTCAATCCGGGCAGCTAGTTGCTTTACTGCAACAAGAGCCTAAAGTAGTCGATGACTGGAATATCCAGTTTCATGCATCAGAAATAGATTCTTATCTTTGCGCACGGATTATTGACTATATCCGGCTGGAATTTTTGCGCTTAAAAATCAGTTTTACCTTTGAAACGGTAATGTCGCATATTTCTAAGGTCGAGTTTCTACAACAAGCACAGCGGCAGGGGTTTAAAACCTATTTATATTATGTTTCTACGGTAGACCCGCGAATTAATATTGCCCGGGTTAAATATCGGGTGAGTGTAGGTGGACATCCTGTTCCAGAGCAAAAGATTGTGGAACGTTATTACCGCAGTATGGATTTGCTCATGCAGGCGATCGATGCCAGTGATCGTACCTATCTGTTTGATAACTCATCCAATGGCGAAAAAGCGGCCTTTATTGCCGAGATTGAAGCCGCTGAAACATTGAAAATGAATCCGGCGCTTGAGCAATTGCCGTGGTGGTTTGCAGAAAAAGTACTGCAAGATTTTATGGAATAATTCTTTATCTCAAGATCACTAACAATAAGATAGATTCTAAATTATTGATAGGCAGCTTGATTTTTGGAATTGGTTGGGGGATTGCTGGAATCTGTCCTGCACCCAGTCTGACTTTAATTGGTTTGGGATATTATCAAGCCCTTTACTTTATAGCCGCCATGTTTGCGGGCATGCTGATTCAGCGCCAATTGATGGGAAAATAAGTATGATGCAGCAACCACAAGTTCAGCACTTTTTTGATAAGCAGACCAATACCTTTAGCTATGTGGTGACAGATCCTGTCAGCCAGCGCTGTGCCATCATCGATAGTGTACTGAATTATGATGCGCCGTCAGCAACCATCAAGACCACACAGGCCGATTTAATCATCGACTACGTGCATAAAAATAGCCTAAGCGTAGAGTGGATTTTGGAAACCCATGTTCATGCAGATCACCTTACTGCATCGCAATATTTAAAAGCGCAATTAGGCGGAAAAATTGCAATGAGCAAAAAAATAGCCATTGTGCAGGAGACCTTTAGCGCAATTTATAATCTGGACATCAAACACTTTAATGCCAGTCAAAGCTTTGATCATCTGTTTGAAGATGGAGAAGCATTTAAAATAGGGGAGCTGGCAGCCTATAACATGCCTACACCTGGACACACACCTGCATGCTTAAGCTATGTCATTGGGGATGCGGTATTTGTAGGCGACACCTTGTTTATGCCTGATTACGGCACAGCACGCTGTGATTTCCCCAAGGGCAGTGCAGCTACTTTATTCGATTCCGTTCAAGCGCTTTACCAGCTGGATGATCAAATCCGGGTTTTTCTCTGCCATGATTATTTACCCCAAGGTCGGCAGGAATATCGCTGTGAAAGCAGCATTCAAGAGCAGAAGAACATTAATATTCACCTGAATGAACATACAACCAAAGCAGATTTTGTGGAAATGCGTAACTGCCGTGATGCGACCTTGTCTATGCCTAAACTGATTTTACCTGCCATTCAGGTCAATATGGATGGAGGGCGGTTTCCTGATCCTGAAGCAAACGGCATTCGCTATTTAAAATTGCCACTCAATTATTTTAAATAAGATCAAGCATGGAGTAGAAGTTTAATAATCTAGTGTTATTCCGTATGCCTAAGACACTATTCAAGATTTAAGTTTTTGATTTATTTTAAAATGATTCTGCCATTCTGGTCAGGATTGGAATTCTAATCTCTTTTATTCGATACATCTTAATAAAATACGAGATCTGAACTTATCTATCATTCAAAATAGCCTAAGTAAAAAAATATATACTTAAAATGGCAATTGATTAAATACCTATTATCGTCAAAGATAACCTATCTAAAAAGTTACCAAGGTCATTCCAAAAGCCATGATTTTAAATCACCAAATTCATCACAATGAAAGTACAGCAGAAAAAACACCACTCGTTTTTATTCATGGTCTTTTTGGTAGTTTAAGCAATTTAGGCATGTTGGCTCGTGCATTTTACCCATCACATCCGGTTATTCAGCTGGATGTACGTAATCATGGTCATTCAGCACATTCAGCTGAAATGAATTATGCCGTAATGGCGCAAGATATTTTAGAAACCTTAGATGCATTGAATATTCAAAAATTTTCCCTGATTGGCCATTCAATGGGTGGGAAAATTGCCATGCAACTGGCCAATAGTGCAACGGATCAATTAGAGCAGCTGGTGGTTCTGGATATGGCACCATTTGCGTATCAAGAAAGTCATCATGACCAAATTTTTAAAGCTTTATTTGCAGTAAAAAATGCACAGATTGAAAGCCGACAACAGGCGACCCAAATTATGCGTGAATATTTAAATGAAGAAATGATCATCCAGTTTTTAATGAAGTCCTTCAATAAAGGGCAATGGTTATTTAATGTTGATGCATTATTTCATCATTATTCAGAGATCTTGGATTGGAAGGCAATCCAGCCATGGCAAAAAGAGGTACTGTTTATTCGTGGCGGTAAGTCGGCTTATATCAGTAAAGATGAACATATCAGTGCGATCAAGCAGCAATTTCCACATGCCAAAATTCAGGTGATTGAGGATGCAGGACATTGGCTGCATGCTGAAAAAACTCAACAGGTTCTGGATGAAATGAACCAATATCTAAACTAAGTTCTCATGCACAAAGTAACAGCCAGATTAAAATCTGGCTGTTACTCAAAAGCTTCATTGCCATGCTTAGCTAACAGTTGACCTTCAGTAGTTAACTGTCCAGCCATTGCAGCTGTTTTTCTAAGTCCAGGCATGCGATATTCACTATGTCCATAATCTTGAATGGATGCCCAGCGACCACCCCAAGTTAAACCGACCGATTCAGCAACTGTTCCATAGAGTTGATAACCTTGCATTGCCCAAGGATTACGTTCTGAAATAATTACTTTACCGTTACGCTTAAATGCAATATCGGCAGCTAAACCAAATTGATGATAACTTTGAAAAGCTCTGGCACGGGTAATATGACTATTTCCAGCCAAGGAATTCTGGCGATCTGGACTACGATAACCCTCTAATAAAACCATTTCATAACCATAACGTTCTTGCATGATTTTAAATACCATTAATAAACGTTGTTTATAACGTGGATTCATTTTGTACCATTTACGATCGGCGGATAGCAGATCAGCATAGGAATTTTGCCTATACACATCTTCAATATTAGAGTTAACCCTCTCTGCAGGAATACTGAATTGAGTAGATTCAACATCTACAGCTGCATGCACCGCTTGTTCGATTAATGACTGTTCCACTTCGGCGGGTGGCGAAAGCATTTGCCCATCGAGCAAGGCATAAATTTGCGGATCAACTTCTCTTAAATAATCGGCTTCAATTCTGGTCGGATTTATGGGACGGGTAAAAGCAAAAATCACGATGCTGGAAAATAGCAAAAAACCTGCAACAAGAATCCACCATTGCTGTAAATGCCAATGCGACTGGAGTTGTTCAGGTGCCGCAGCATCATTTAACTGTTGAGCAAACTGCTTGGCCAAATAAATTTTTTTCTTACTTTGTGGAATAAAGACAAAAAAGAAGCCTTGGACTTTAATGCGTAAATCATAAGAAAATAACCATGCCAGACTGCAAGCCAGCAAGATAAAACCAGTAAAAATTGCAATAATCATGGAGATACGGCATTTTCTGGGTGCATGGCTGGTGCTTTAGTCTCAGAAATAATTACAGAATATTGCGATAATTCATCGGCTTCCACATCTTTTACTGCATTTTTTATAGGGATCTTGGGCTGATTCCCCCGTGTAGAATTTGAAGTGGTAGAGATGGGTATTACGATTTTTGTCGTTGCTTTAGCGGTAGTCTGGTTATGGGATGGATACTGCTGTGACCGAACTTGGCTGTGCATAGCATTTGGATGTTTTGTTATGGATTTTAATTGAGTTTGATGGTTAAAAAATTGGCTTAAATCACTCTCTTGTTCAGGCTGATGGATTTGAAGATCAAAGGGGTTGGCAGGTATTTCTAAGTCGGTCGAAATTTGCTGCTTATTTCCATTATTTTCTTTATTTCTCCCTACATCTTGCTCGAAAAGATCTGGGTGACTAGATACAGAATGACGCTGAATTTCTTGATGATCTAAACGGTTTAAATAGCTATATCTTACAGTCGCACTAAAAATAATGGCGGCACCAAAGCCTAAAATTCCATAGCACACTGCTGAATTATATTTATTTTTCGCAGGCTGAAATATTCTTAAAGAAGTGGGTTTTGGATTTGCCATTTGCTGATTTTTCTTTTTTAAATTTTTAGGGTAAATGAATCGTGATATAGGCCTGTTCTTTAGGCTGGCTAATTATATTCTGGTAAAGCGCTATGGATTTATCATTCTGATTTGAAAGCATAAAATTCAAGGATACAAATGACAGCAAAGCAAAAAACACCAAAAATATTAAAATCCAGAAAAATGGCAATTCACGATGAATGATATGTTTAATTTGATCAGGTAAGGCAGCAAAGGGTGAAAAAGAGGCTTTTTTGCCTTTTAAAAAGTCAATTTCATCGCCAACTCGTGCCACCAGATGGTTTAAACTTTGTATAGATTCAATTCGAAATTTACCGTGAAAGCCCAGTAGCATACAATAATGAAAGACTTCTAATGCTGCGAGGCGATCTTTACCCTGACGGCGAAGTGATTCCAAAATTTCAAAAAAACGATAACCTGCCAGTTGAGAGCCAAAAAGGCTTAACTGTAAAGGACTGATCATCCAGTTATTTTGTAACTCAAAAAATTGCACATCCTGTTGCGTTACAATAGTTTCATCCAGTAATGCGCAATACGCATATTGTGCATCATGAATATCTTCTGCTGAAAATTGCAGTTTTCGCGCCTGATTTTCAAAATGATTTAACAGATTTAAAATTTTGTCCCGAAAATCATCTGGATGGGCCGGAATATATTGATTCTTCAATAAAAAAACCACATAGAAACCATCATGCAATAAATCAACAAGATTAGTTGCATTCGTCACTTTAGTTTGAGTTGCCGTTGGGTTTAACCCGAGGCCTATTTGGCCATCATCAAATAGTGAAGGCGCAGGATTATTGACATTCATATATTGGCTCCTTAGCTATTGATCACGGCAATGACATCAACCGAAATATCCTGAAACCCAGCCGGGATATAAATACAAATCGACTCAGCATCCAGCATTCGCTGATACAATTCATTGTTTGGCTCAATTTCAAAATAACTGACCCCAGAACGTACTGGAATCGCGGTTGGAATTTGCATTAAGTGATGTAAAGGAATAACAGGCAGGGCAGCAACAACGCGTTGTTCAACGTCCACGGAATTACCGACTTTAAAACGCAGCGGTACCAATTGAACCAGTTCATGGCTTTGCATCATGCCGCTTGAAACAGCAATATAAAGCCGCGTGTCATGGGTAATTTTGTCGGACTCCAGACTTCCAATCCAGTAGGATGGACGCGCTTCTTTTAAGGCAATACTGATATAGCGATTTGAAATAATGGTATCGAGTAAATCGCGTAAAATGGCATCGAGCTGTGAAAAGCTTTCCTGTAAATGATGATGCTGATAATGAGGCAATTGATCCACTTCATATGCCGTAGAAAAGGTGAGCAGTGATCCAGTTAAGCGGAGCAATTCAAAGAATAATCGTTCCGGATGAATATGTGGATATTGTAAAAGATGATTCAGGGTGGCATATGCGGTATTTAAGGCATTGACTAACCAGAAAGAAACGATATCTCCTGAACGAAATTCAATAAGTTTTTGCTCATTTTCACGATTGTTGCTTTGAATGGTGTTAATTTTCGCCTGTATCACATTTAAGCTACGTTTTAAAACTGACATCAGGCTTGCAGATGCATCAATATGTAAGATGGGTGGAATAAACTTAGCATCGAATTCAAAATTTCCCGAACTTTGACGTTTAACTTTTGCCACCTGTAAATATAAGAAGCCATCTAGCTCATGATTGGGTTCAATATCCGATTCAAGTAGTTTAAATTCTGCACGGCGTCTTAATAAAGTGATATCTGCTGCTGTCGCATCGGTAAATAAATCATGTGTTTCAGTTAAATGTGAGTGATAGCGGCCAGGTTGGTGACTATTGTGACAAGATACATTCGGTTTATTCGGTTGTATCATCGGTAAAGCCAAATAAACCGTCATTTCTCCACGTAAAGTTAAATCATCCAGCTGAATCGGTTCGGGTAATAAGTCACGAGCTGGTGCCTGGTAAATCTCGCCATCTTGCCAGAGCATTTCCACTTTTTCTAAAGCCAGCACATGGGTACTTAATTGCATTTCATCAAATTCAATGGATTGGACACCATAAGCGAAAGGAATGGTGGAGCGTATAGTGTGATTTAAGCGCTGTTCATGATAGGCATCTTGTAATTGAAAATGCTGCGGACGTAAAAATAAACCTTCGCCCCAAAGAATTTTTTCTGCTTTAAACATTAAATTTACCAATCGTTATTTGTGTTATGAATATTGTTTTGTACACCCAAAAGTTCATGTACTATCTCTAAAGGATTTTCGTTTTTAATCACCTGGCTTAGCCATTCATGTAAAGGCATCTGGCTCCACTTAATGGTTTTTTGTAGCAGATAGCTGACCGGACTATGTGGCTCATTAAGCTGAAAATAATCGGCAATCTCTTGTAAAAGCTGCATGGCTTGTTCACGATTAGCCAAATGATTTTGCGCTTGTGGCTGAAATTTCTGTGTACGGGTTATGGCTGTGCTGCCAGTCCCATCAATAGCTGAGTCTATCGTTTCAGGTGAAATGGATATACCAGTGATGGGGGTTGATGGAGTTGTGATTGCTGCTACTGGATTAAGGGCATCAATTTTATAGATTTTTTTCAGACTGCCATGAATAGATTCCAGCTGAGCATCAATAGCTGCAAAACTTGGAGCATCTAGGCCCATTAAACCATCAAGCACATCTTTTAAAATATTCCACTGCTTTAAAATTTCTAAAAAGACTTGGTAATTTTGATATTGAAAAGATTTTGAACTATTCAATAATGCCTGTTCAAACTGCTCTAAGGAGGTGTGAAGATATATTTCACTGTTTTCTTCGCCATGCTTACGGCGTAAATTTTGATGATGCAATATACCGTCATAGTCCATTAAACAATAAAAAGGCGAAGTATCTTCTACAAGTGAGATATTCTTAATCAACACGGGCAGCTGATTAACCAGTCCTTGCAATAAGCCCAGACGTTGTTCCAAATCGCCATCTTCAATTTCAGGATATAACCACACCCAGAAATGACTTAAGCTAAGTTGGGTTAATTCCAAACCTTTGGCTACACCATCAAAACCATACAGCTTGGACCATGCTTCAACCAGCCAGCTATATAATCGAATATCTTTGGTTTTTTCAGTTAATAATTCAGTAGATTGGGTATGTACAAAACCCCAATCGGCCTGTTTGGGTTGAGCAATCCAGTCACCTTGATCTAATCGTGGATCATCCTGAATTTTTGCTTTTTTAATTGCATGAAATTCATTGGAGAGAGAACAGTCCATTCCACAAGGGGCTTCATCTGAAATTGCCTTTAATAATAATTCGAGTTCTAAACTCATGTTCTGCCTTTCTGATTTTTTTTAAAAGTTTTTATAAATTATGTTTCAGTGACTCTGGTTTTTTGAGTACGTTTTTTTGTTGTTTTTGCTACAGGATCGAGCTGATAAACAATGTCATTATCCTGAACTTTAATATAAATCTGCTTCGGTAAGTTTTGCTCTGCTAGGCAAACTAAAATGTGTGTGGCTAAAGCGGGTAATACTGACGCATTGAGGATGTTATCGACATTGCGAGCGCCACTATCCACTTCGGTACAACGGCTGAGCAGTAATTCAATCAGATCTTGGCTATAAGTAACGTGAATAGCGTATTGTTGTTCTAAGCGTGCAGTAATTTTACTCAATTTATGCTTGATAATGCGGATCAGTAAATCATCATGCAAAGGGAAGTAGGGCACGATTCGCATACGACCTAAAAATGCCGGTTTAAATTTTTTGTACAAACTAGGCTTGAGGAGATCAATTAATTTCTCTGCTGTTGGCCATTGCTTAACTGCTGAATTTAAGCAGGCTTGCATAATGCTACTTGAACCAACATTAGAGGTTAACAGGATGGTGGTATTTTTAAAATCAATTAGACGACCTTCACCATCTTCAAGCATGCCTTTATCAAAAACTTGATAAAATAATTCCTGAACATCACTATGGGCTTTTTCAATTTCATCCAATAAGACCACACTGTACGGGTTACGACGTACCGCTTCAGTTAAGATGCCACCTTGGCCATAACCGACATAGCCCGGAGGTGCTCCTTTAAGCGATGAAATGGTGTGGGATTCCTGATATTCAGACATGTTGATGGTAATCAGATGAGATTCACCACCGTATAATTCATGAGCCAGTGCTAAAGCAGTTTCTGTTTTACCTACACCACTTGGACCCACCAATAAGAATACCCCTTGTGGCTTATTGGGATCTTCAAGTTTGGCTTTAGCGGTTTTTATACCTTGAACCAGTTGATGTAAGGCATCATCTTGTCCCATAACTCGTGCTGAAAGTTTATCTTTTAAAGTCAGAATTTGTCTAATCTCATTATTGGCCATTTTTCCCACAGGAATTCCGGTCCAGTCAGAAATAATTTCATGAATAATCTGCGTATTCACGCGTTCAAAAACCAGCGGAGTCGTACCTTGAAGCTGAGCCAGTGCATGACGCAATTGAGCAATATTTGGATTTGAATGACTTGAAGTATCTTGATGTTCAATTTCTTTAATCTTGTTTACCAGCTGCAGTTCTTTTTGCCATTGAACTTGTGTATCACTGATTTCCTGAGCTAATGCAGAAATTTTAGCATTCAGCTCAATGATGCGTTCATGGTGAATCGGCATATTCTGCTGTTCTTGTTCTAGAATATCCTGTTCCAGATTCAGGTTATGCCATTGTGCCTGTAACTGATCTAGCTTAACCGGTTGTGCATTTTGAGTTAAGGCAACACGGGCTGCTGCGGTATCCAGCACACTGATGGCTTTGTCTGGAAGCTGACGCCCATTGATATATCGATGAGAACTATGCACTGCTGCAATAATTGCTTCATCATCAATTTGTACGTTGAAATGTTGGGTCATGACAGGAATCATGGCACGTAACATATCAATAGCGACAGCTTCAGTCGGTTCTTCCACCTTAACTACCTGAAAGCGACGACTGAGTGCTGCATCTTTTTCAAAAAACTGTTTATATTCAGCCCAAGTCGTTGCTGCAATGGTGCGTAATTCGCCACGCGCAAGCGCGGGTTTAAGCAGATTGGCCGCATCGTTTTGTCCAGTTTGACCACCCGCACCAATCAGGCTATGGGCTTCATCAATAAATAAAATAATGGGATGGTTAGAACTCTGAACTTCCTGAATGACCTGCTTTAGACGATTTTCAAATTCACCTTTAACACTGGCACCTGCCTGTAAAAGCCCCATATCAAGGATATGTAAATGAACATTTTTTAAAGCATCTGGAACTTGGTTATTCGCAATTTTCACAGCCAAGCCTTCCACTACTGCTGTTTTACCAACTCCAGGATCACCCGTTAAGATTGGATTGTTTTGGCGACGGCGCATTAAAATATCCAGCATCAATCGAATTTCAAACTCACGGCCAATCACTGGATCAATTTCACCTTTTTTGGCTTTTTCAGTTAAGTCAATGGTGTACTGATCTAAAGCAGGTGTTTTTAATATCTGTTTGGATAACTGCGTGGTTTTTATGGTCTCGGAATGAGTTGCATTCAGTTCCGATGCTTGTTCGATACTTTGTATACATACATCTAAAAAAGTATGTTTCATGTGATCTACTGGAAATAACTCAAATAAGCAAGAGGCACGGATAGCGATTTGATTAAGATCTGATGCTGTTAATAATGCCACCAGAAGATGACCAGTTCGAATCAAAGGTTTTTGTTCTGCCAAGGCTAATAACCAGGCTTGTTCCAATAAATGCTCGATTGATTTTGCGAAAATAGGAGTACGCGTATTGCCCTTAGGCAATTGTGCAATACTTTTCTTTAAATCATCCATCAATCCATGGCGTGATATTTTGTAGTTTTCCAATAGCAGTTGGATATCATGATTTGCATAATTATGTAGAATTTCTAAAAAAAAGTGTTCAATTTCTATTTCATAATTCTGTTGAGCTATGCAGCTATTTGCCGATTTTTCCAGTGCTATACGGGCACAAGAAGATAATTTTGTAATCAAAATTTTTAAATTATTCATATCACACTCAACATCTGTAAAGAACTTCAGTTTTTGTTATGTTTATATACTGAAATATCCTGATTTTATTATTTTTAAATTTTATTTATTTAAAATAATGTTTTATTAATTTTTTATAAAAAATATGTGCACATGATACACATAATTTTTATAAAATTAAAAAAAATATCTGGTGTTTTTTACATAAAAAAACAATAAAAAGTGTTATTTCACATTCCATCCCTGTTGACTTAGGGTGGTTATTTTTTGTTAAATCTGTGCATGGATAAAAAGTCAAAATAATAAATTAAAGACGATAAAATCATTTAATGTGCTTAAACATATACTAATAATTAAATTTATAACTAGAAAAATTAGAGGCATCTTTTGAATAAATATAAGTTTTTTTTACCTTTGCTGGTCATGCTATCGATCAGTCCATTCACATTTGCGAGCGAAAATAATATTGAACTCAAAAAAGCTTGCATTAAGGATTATCCTTTAGTAGGCGATGAAACCGATCCAGAATTATTAAATATTTATCGTCAGATATGTGATAGAAAAAATAAAAAAAATATTGAATTGAAAAATCAATTATCCATTCAAGCTGCTCAAAGATTTCAGGCCTTGGGTAAAAATCTAAAAGTTTTACAATTAGTAGATGACTTGCGTAAACAGAATATTCAGCGTAGAGAATTGACTGATGTGGCTTTTCTGGCTGGGTTAGGAATTGCCGAGAATAATTTACAGCATATGCGTAATCATGAAATGCGTTATCTGAATGAAGAAAGTACTTATCCTGCAGCAAAAGAATTGTCCGATCATATTCATAATGCACTACCAGAACCTGATACATCTAATGCTAAAGCTGTCACTGCAAACCGCATCAGATTAAAATCACGCGTGAAAACCACATTGAATACAAATCGTACAGCAGATAAAGCCACATCATTAAGCCGTCCCAAAAATTTCAATTTACAGAGCAAAATAATTAAAACCTCTGCACGGAATACTATTGCTGCAACAAAACCGCAAAGTAACAATTCTATAACTTCGGGTACAAGCCCATTTGCTTCATTTAATAAGAACTAAAATAGGATAGTCTTCATGGCTAAACGTGAAAGTGTACAAAAAAAATTACAACGCATTCGTCCACCCCGTGTACAACTGACTTATGATGTAGAAGTTGGCGATGGCAAAGAAATAAAAGAGTTGCCTTTTGTGGTTGGTGTGTTGGGTGACTTTTCAGCTGCTTCAGAATTAAAAAAGACCAAATTAAAAGATAAAAAATTTATCAATGTTGATTTGGATAACATTGATGAGGTGATGCAATCGCTGGCACCACGTGCTGCTTTTCAGGTTGAAAATACCTTGACCGAAGAAGGTGGTCGCATGTCCGTGGATTTAACTTTTAATGCAATGCAAGATTTCCGTCCCGAAAATGTCGTACAGCAGGTAGATCCTTTACGGAAGCTGGTTGAAGCACGAGAGCGTTTAACCGATTTGCGTAACAAGATTTCAAATAATGAACGTCTTGAAGACTTGCTGGATGAAATTTTAAAAAATACAGATCAAGTTCGGAAGCTAAGCGTGGAGGCAGAACATGAGTAATTTACAAGCTGCCACTGCCACACATACTGATGTTAAAGAATTTACTTTGCTGGATTCAATTGTTGAGCAAAGTCGTATCGCACGTAATGAGGAAGAACATGATCGTGCAAAAAGCCTGATTGGAGAATTGGCCAAAGAAGTCATGGCTGGAACCATAACCGTTTCCGAAAATATGACCTTGTCGATTGATAAACGAATTGCAGAAATTGATGCACTAATTTCCAAGCAGTTAAGCAAAATAATTCATCATGAACAATTTCAAAAAATTGAATCAACCTGGAGAGGCTTATATTATTTTTGTCAAGAAACACCGTCCCATTCTTTAATTAAAATTCGCATGCTCAATACCAGCAAAAAAGAACTGATTAAAGATTTTCAGGGGGCGACAGATTTTGATCAGAGTACGCTATTTAAAAAAATATACGAAGAAGAATATGGCTCATTTGGTGGTGCACCTTATGCCACATTGGTCGGTGATTTTGAATTTGACCGTACGCCATCCGATATGTATTTGCTGGAGCAGATTTCCCATGTTGCTGCAGCAGCGCATGCACCTTTTATTTCTGCAGCCAGTTCTAGCATGCTGGGCCTAGAGTCATTTACTGATATTGATCGCCCACGTGATGTTTCTAAAATTTTTGAAACTGCTGAATATATTCAGTGGCGTTCATTTCGCGAAAGCGATGATGCCCGTTATGTGGCATTGACCATGCCGCGCGTATTAGGGCGTCTGCCATATCATCCTAAAGATGGCACTGTTACTGAAGGGTTTAACTTTATAGAAGAAGTTACTGGTCAAAACCATGCTGAATATTTATGGATGAATGCAGCATATGCCTTTGCGACACGTTTAACCAATGCTTTTGATATGCATGGGTGGTGCGCAGCCATTCGTGGCGTTGAAGGTGGTGGCCTAGTTGAAGGTTTACCAGTACATACCTTCAAGACCAACGATGGTGAAGTGGTATTCAAGTGCCCAACTGAAATTGCCATTACTGACCGTCGTGAAAAAGAACTCAGTGATTTAGGATTTATCCCTTTAGTACATTGTAAAAATACCGATTATGCCGTTTTCTTTGGTGCCCAATCGGCTCAAAAACCTAAAAAATATGACAGTGATAGCGCAAATGCCAATTCAGTATTATCCAGTCAAATTCAATATATTATGGCCGTTTCACGTATAGCTCATTATTTAAAAGCCATGATGCGCGACAAAGTGGGAAGTTTTGCATCTGCGGGCAATGTGGAAGCATTCTTAAATGAATGGCTATCAAAATACGTTTTGTTAGATGATGGCGCATCACAAGAAGCTAAAGCACAATATCCGCTTCGTGAAGCATCAGTAAAAGTTGTAGAAAACCTGGCTCAACCTGGGCACTACAAGTCAGTGGTCTTTTTGCGACCACATTTTCAATTGGATGAGTTGTCGGTTTCATTGCGACTTGTTACTGAGTTACCTCAGTCTTCTAACTAAATCGCATGTTTAATTAGAATGCAATTTTATAATAATTTAAAAATAAACCAGGAAAATATAAAAAATGAAAGATATATACGTACAATTTCGAGGCAAATATAAAGTTGATGGCGAATCTCGTGATTCCGAGCACAAAGACTGGTTAGAAGTCAATTCTTGGGCACACAATATTCGCCAACCCAAATCTGCGACATCTTCAAGTGTAGGTGGCCATACTGCCGAGCGTGTTGAGCACTCAGATATGCTTTTTGTGAAAGATTTGGATGCAACAAGTCCAAAACTTTGGGAAGCATGTTCTGCTGGTTATACCTTTGACGAAGTTCAAATCGATTTTTACCGTGCCAATGGTGATAAGCGTATTAAATATCTTCAAATTAAATTAAAGCATGTGCTTGTTTCGAGCGTTACGCCAAATGTGAATGAAGAAGGTGTACCCACTGAATCATTAGGTCTGAAATATGCTGCCGTAGAATGGACCTATAACCAGCAAGATATTAATGGCACACAAAAAGGTGCTGTCACCAAGAAATGGTCACTTTCTAATAATACAGCTTCTTACGCTGCATAATGGACTGACCTAAATAGTGGCCAACTGCCGTTGGTCACTATGAGTGATTTTTAATTTTCATTATTAAATAATAAAAAAAACATGAACTTAGACCAATTATATCCGTACGGCTTTAAAAAGACTTTATTCGACCGCTTATTCGATGAAACTGAACAGCATGATAGAGGGATTTCACTTCAGCAATTACGAGAATCTGTAGCCTCGGATCTAGAGGATTTACTGAATAGTCGTATGGCGCTGTTGGATGGTGTAATTGATGATTTTCCTTTAGCAAAACAGTCTGTTTTGCTATTTGGGATTATTGATTTTGTCGGATTATCTACGGCCAATCCCATCGATCGGGATAAAATTTGTCAATCTATCGAACAATCAATTGCTGCGCATGAACCGAGATTAAAACAGGTTAAGGTCACCATGTTATTTGATGGTCATAATATGGGGGCATTGTCTTTAAGTATTCAAGCTTACTTAGACATTCAGCCTTTATTTGAGCCGGTTATTTTAGATGTATTACTGAAACCAACCACACAACAATATGTTATTTCCGCCAGATCTTAAGTGGGTTTGCTGTGATTGAAGAACTGTTACCGTATTATGAAAAGCAATTACAAGAATTTGGGCAACAATCGCGTGAATTTGCACAAAAATATCCAAAAATTGCTCAACGCTTATCCCTCAATCAAGAGCAAGTTGATGATCCGCATATTGAGCGTTTGATTCAGGCTTTTTCCCTAGTAGCTGCGCGTATTGATAAAAAATTAGCCGACAGCTATGAGGTGTTTACCCGCTCATTATTTGAAGTGATGTTTCCTCAGTATCTTAAGCCATTTCCTGCATGTTCAGTGGTCAGTTTTGAAGATACAAACAAGTTAAAACAGCTAACTGAAGTACATGAAATTCCTAAAGCGACTTCGTTAAAGTCACGCAGTTTTAAAGGTGTACAGTGTGAATTTACCACGACACAGCCTGTTCGATTACTACCAATCGCTTTAAATCATTTGGATTTTAAAACCCATCCTAGTGCACACATGCATTTAAATCAGAATGCGACCCTCAGTTTAAGTTTTAAAATTTATCAACCTACTCCCAAGCTGTTGAGCAATGAAAATTTACCGATTTACCTTGATGCTATTGCAAATTTTCCTTTGCAGGTTTTGGATAGTATATTTCATACCAGTACAGGATTTTCATTAAAAATTGGCAACCGTATTATTGAAATTGCTAATCCATTTACAGTCATGGGATTTGCTGAATCTGAAAGCTTATTGCCGATTGATCAGCATACGCATCATGCTTATCGTTTACTGATGGAATATTTTTGTTTTGCTGAAAAATTTAATTATCTCAATCTTGATTTAAGTTTCTTAGAACATTTAGCAGCGAAAGATACCGAATTTGAGATCTTGATTCATTTCAAATTGAATTTAAATGATCAGGCCTGTATTCGAAATTATAGCGAGCTGAATGTTGCAAACTTTAAACTGTTTGCAACACCTGTGGTGAACTTGTTTTATAAACAGGCAGAACCTCAGAAAATAAACCATAAACAATTAGAATATCCATTGCTCACCGATGCACATCATCCTGAATTTTATCAGTTATATTCAATAGTGAAGATGAACATGATTCGGGAAAAAAGTAATCAGGATCAGATTGTTGTTCCAATTTTACCCTTTTTTGCCATGAGCCATTATCAACAGCATAGGGAGCAATATTTTTATAGTTTAAATCCTACACCATTACAGAATAATTCAGTGGGAATCCATTATTCCATTATTTCCAAATTTTTGTCGCCACATAGTACCAAGGCTGATTTCATTAGTGCGCAATTGCTTTGTTGCAATAGAGACTTGCCGCATGAAGCTTTAAGTCAGGCCAAAAATGTTCTGAATTTGAATGATAGTCATCTTGTACGGCGAGCATTGATTCTCAAGCGACCGACCAAGCCTTATTACTTTGAGCAAAATAAAAAAGAACAATGGCGCATAATTTCTCATTTATCTTTAAATACTTTGTCGCTAATGAAAGGGAATGCCATTAGTCATATTAAGGAACTGTTAGCACTTTATAATTTGCCTAAATTGAAAGAAAACCAACAAATTATCGATGCCATTAAAAAGATAGATTTTTCTTTAACCCAAAAATTAGTTGAAGCCCAACCTTTTCCCTTATTTGTCCGTGGCATCAAAGTGAATTTGGTAATAGATTCACAAATTTTTAAAGGCCATAGTTTGTATATTTTCACTCAACTTTTAAGTCATATTTTTAATTTAAAAGTACAAATGAATAGTTATGTTGATCTTGTGATCTACGATTCAAATACCCAACAGGAGTTATACCAATGCGTGCAGAACGTTGGTGGCAAGAAGCTTCTGTAATTGATGATCTGATTACAACCCCAACAGCTTATGAGTTTACTCAGGCGATTCGTTTGTTGCGTCACACGCCATATTCATCTACCACCCAGTACTGGGCGAATGATTTTAAATTTTATAGTTCTTTAAATCTTAATTTTCCCGTGACTGAGATTGAAAGCTTAAGCTTGGATAATAAATATATTCAGATCACTAATCTAATGATGGGTTTAACCGGTATACAAGGCGCTTTACCTTATAGCTACACCCATAAAATTAAACAAAGCCGTCGTCAGCAAAAACAAGAAACGCTTCAATTTTTAGGCTTATTTAATCATAAGCTGACCGCACAATATGTCGATGCGAGTCTGGCCTATTATTTGCCTATACGTTATGAAATTGAAAGGGAAAATGATTATCTGGATATTTTGCATGCCTTAAATGGTTATGTCAAAACACAACAGAATCAGCCTGAATTGGAAGATTATTTTGCTGAATTTTCAGGTTTAATGCAGGGCCAAAATAATACTGCCTATGCTTTAAAAACTATGCTGACTTGTATTTTCAAAACGGAATTTGTCATAAAAGAGTGGGTTGAAGAAAAATTTAAATTAGCGGATGCACAAAAAACAACTTTAGGTGGTTTAAATACCGGTTTACTCGGAATGAATACCTTTTGTGGCGATAGTATTCGTCAAATGGGTGGGAAAATAGAAATTCAGATTGGCCCATTATCTAGAACTGATTATCTCAGCTTTTTACCGCAGCAAAAGATGAGTGAAAAATTAAAGAAAATACTTTCAACCTGGTGTAGCCCAACGATGATGGTGGATTTGCGTTTAATTTTAAAAAAAGAAGACATCCAGCCCCTTTGCCTGGATTCAAGATCAGAACAGGGCTTGGCCCAGGGCACTTTTTTAATACCTAAACATACGGAAGCCAATTCAGAGACATGTTATGCATTATTAGGAGACATGCAATGAATAAACTGATGCTGGGAACTTTTAGCAGTATTTTTCTATTGCTGAGTATGGTCATTATTTATTACTGGCGTGATATCCAATATGATCCTTCAGCTCTAGATTTAGTCTCATACTTTTTTGTTCTACCTGTCCTTTTGTCTTTAATTTTGCTTGCGCCATATTTCATTTATCGGGCTTATCGGTTATATATACGGCGTCATGAACAGCAAAATCAAACCCTATTAGAACAGCAGCAATTGAATAAAGCTCAGACAGATAAGGAGCCCAAAATTGAAGAGATTAAATGGCTTAATTTAAATGTCTTTTCATCATTTGCATGTCATGCATTTGGTGAAAATGAAAAAATTATAGAGGGGCTAAAAAATTTTAAAACGCCGAAATTAGATTATAACTTGGCAAATAGTGTTGGTTTACCTGTTTTGTCATATAGAATTCATCCACTTGATCATGTGGCAGAGCTACAGGAGGATGAGCAGAATAGCGGAGATCAAAAGGGTCGGTTAGCACGTATAAAAGCTTTAATTCAACAACAATTAGAACAACAAACTGAAATCTTATGGCAAGTGGCTGAACATTTAAAGCAATCTGCATTATTTTATGATAGTGAACTAGCCTATCAATATCGGATGCATCCTGCATGGAACAACCCCGATACTACAACCGATGATAAAGATGATCAGGACATTTCAATTGAGCAGGTGCCACGTCTAAATCGACTTAACATTCATCTCTTGTTATCAGACAACTTATTACAGGCTTGGGATGAACATTTAACGCAGGAAATAGTGCTTCATTTTATAGAATCGTTGGGAATTCTTTCGCAGCAAATACATCTGCAGCCTCATTATATTGCCTCGCAAAACGCTTATACATACTGGCTTAAATTATTGGAGCAAATTTCAACCCAAAGTGATGAAGTTTCATTGCTCATCAATGTGGATTCGGAAATTGACCAAACATTGCTGGATGAAAAAATGTGGCAGATGGATAATTATTTGGCAGCAGAATTTGCATCCAGCTGGTGTGTGGCGGCGGCAGAGGTGAAGATCAATAACATAGATGCCATCAAGGTGCTTAAAGTTGCCAGCGATGGAGATGATTTATCTATTTGTCTCAATCAAGTAGTAACTCATCATACAGATCAAATCCAACAAGAACAGCCTTTTGTATTGGTTTTAGATGATGCAACGGATATAAAAAGTATTAAAAAAAATAATCAGAGATTTGCACCCGCCTTAATTGAAACCCATCATCTTTTATATACAAAATCAATGCTGGGTCATACACAACATCTGGCAAAGATTTTTGGCTTTATGTTGGGTATGCACCTGCCAGAGGAAATAACAATAATGATATACAGTAGCGATCAAGCTTCAACCTATGCTTTTTTTCAAACTAAAATTGTAGAAAATTGACTTGAAGTACTCACCATTTAAAGATGAATAAAAATAAATAGAATAACGAGAATCACATGTTTTATACCGTTTTAGCTTATGTCTGGCAATATGTAACCCATCCCAAAGCCATTATTGCACTCTCTTTTTTAGTGGCATTGATTTCTTCCTATAACATCATTCCTCGAAATATTTTTTGGGCGCTCGTTGCAACCTATGTTTTTGCACTTATCGGCTATGGCGTATATCGGCTAATTCAAAAATATCGTCATGCACAACAGGGTGCAGTGCTTGCTGAAGCTATTGAAAATGATACACAAGCTGAATATGGCAAGCAGAAAGATACGCAAGAATTACAGCTGATGAGTCAGCAAATGAAAGAATCGATCCAGCTGATTCGTAAATCAAAGTTGGGAGATAAAAAAGGCAATGCAGCACTATATGAATTACCTTGGTATATGGTGATTGGCAATCCAGCTGCAGGTAAAAGTTCGGCAATTTATCATTCAGGGCTGAAATTTCCCTTTGAGGATTCCCATCAAAAAAGGGTTTCTTCTGGTCTAAGTGGCACTCGAAACTGTGATTGGTTTTTCTCTACCGAAGGGGTGTTACTGGATACTGCCGGGCGCTACTCAGTTTATGCTGAGGATCATTCTAAATGGTTGGGCTTTTTGAATTTATTAAAGAAAAACCGTACTCGAGCACCGGTTAACGGTTTAATTGTGGTGGTCAGCATTGCCGAACTGATCAGCCAAAGCCCCGAGAAATCAATCCAGCTGGCTAAAAATTTAAGAGCGCGCATTCAAGATATTACCGAACGTTTAGAGATATTTGCACCTGTTTATTTAGTATTTTCCAAAATGGATTTAATCGCAGGATTTACTGAATTTTTTGAATGTTATGACGTCGACGAGTTTGATCAGGTGTGGGGAGCGACTTTAAAGTACGAGCCAAATTCCGTCCAGAATGTAATGACGATTTTTGAACAGCATTATGCTGTTTTATATGATGGTTTAAAAGGGCTAAGTACCACGCATCTTAGTCGACGTCATAGCCAGAATATTTCACCCAGTGTGATGACATTTCCTTTAGAGTTCAAAAGTTTAAAACCAGTACTGAAAACTTTTATTGGGACTTTATTTGAAGAAAATCCCTATCAGTTTAAACCCGTATTCCGTGGTTTCTATTTTACCAGTGCCTTACAACAAGGTGTAATTGAAAGTCCAATGACCCAGCAGATTGCACAGGATTTTCATTTATCACAAAACTTAAATAGTGAAAATACTGAACTGGGTAATTCGACTTCACAAAACCATGGCTACTTTCTAAAAGGTTTATTTTCAAATGTGATTTTGAAAGACCAAAATCTGGTTAAACAGCATATTAATCCTGTACGTAAGAAACAACGTTACTTAGCCTTTATCACTGCCTTATTGGGTATATCCATTGTTTTAAGTTTATGGGTCTGGTCATATCGGAATAATCAGCAATTGATTGCCGATGTGCAATCCGATCTGGACAAGGTCGTCCAACTGGAAAAGCAATCCGGACAAGAACTCTCTACGCAACTGAATGCCTTGCTGATTTTACAGGAGCGTATGCAGCAGCTTGATCAATTTGAAGAAACTCAGCCTCTACAGTTTAGCTTTGGACTGTATCAGGGTCATGCGTTGCTAGAAAAATTACAAACTGAATATTTAAAGGGCATTAGACAACTGCTTTTGCAGCCGACACAACAGAATATTGCACAGTATTTACAACGTATAAAAAGCAACGAAGCCACTTTAAAGGCCAATCATGTTAGTGTTGAAATAAAACAAGTCGATAAAAATCAGCAATATTTAGAACCATCTGAAAGCAATCCCCAAGATGCTTACAATGCTTTAAAGGCTTACTTAATGCTGAGTAATCCTCAATATATGGATTCAAGTCATTTAGGTGATCAGTTGACACGTTTCTGGCGTCCTTGGCTGGATTCAAACCGTGGCCTGATGCCACGTGGTGAAATGATCCAGAAAGCGGAGCAAATATTATCCTATAGCATCACGCTGGCACATACTCAAAATTTTCCAATCCTTGAAGCAGACGCTTTGCTGGTTGATCAGACCCGTCAGGTTTTATTGGCTGTCGTTCGGGGGATGCCTGCACGGGACCGTGTGTATAACGAAATCAAAATGCGTGCCGCAGTGCGTTATCCTGCTGTAACTGTAAAGCAGTTAGTGGGGGGAAATGGCCAAAATATAGTACTGGGAAGTTATGCCTTACCTGGCATGTTTACTTATAAAGCATGGACTGAATATGTAGAAAAAGCGATTGATGATGCCGCAAACCGCCCAATAGATAGCAAAGACTGGGTGTTAAATAGCACTCAATCGGATGATCTCACTTTTAGTGGCAGTTCAGACCAGATTCGTAAGCAATTAACAGCACTATATAAGCAGCAATATATCGCTGAGTGGCGTAAATTTTCAAATGGCATTTACTATGCCAAGGCCAGCGATTTTAACCAGCAAACAAAAAATATTGATATCTTGGGCGAGCCAGAAAATTCCCCCATTCGTGCCATTATTCAGCATATTGCTCAAGAAACCAGTTGGGATAACCCAGTGCTTCAGGCAGAACTGGCTACACCGAAAACTGGTCTCATGGCATGGCTTAAAGCTAAAATTTTAACTCAGGATGAGCCTAAAGCGACGAACCTGGCATCGAATCAGGCACAAAGAGTCATTTTAAAAGAATTCCAGATGTTCTATCAATTAATTCGTAAACGCGATGATCAGCAAAACAAATCTTTATTAGATGAATATATGCAATCACTTGCACAGGTCAGGAGTAAATTTAATGATCTGAAGAGTACCGGGGATATTGGTCCGGCAGCCTTTATTTTAGTCAAGCAAACGATTAATGATCAAAACTCTGTTTTTAATAATAGCCAAAAAATAATTGATGAAAAAATGACTGTTGGACTGAATGACCCAGATCAGCAAGTTCTGCAAAAATTATTAATGAGTCCCTTAACTCAATCCTTTGCCTGCTTATTGATTCCAGCACAGCATGAAATGAATAAATTATGGATGATCCAAGCGAATCAGCCATTTAGCGCTAACTTAAGTCAAAAATATCCATTTAACTCTTCTGCAACATTGCAGGCCACTCGCCAAGAAATCAGTCAAATTTTGGGTGAAAATGGCAGTATTGCACGTTTTGTCAAAGACTATCTCGATCCGCTGGTCATTCGTCGTGGCTATCTATTAACCTCCAAAACCTGGAAAGATTTGGGGATTAGTCTGAATCCACAATTTGTAATGAATTTCCAAAGCTATGTGGCCCCCAATAATGGCATGGCAACAGGGGAGTTGAACCAAACAACGGCAATAGCGGCAAGCAATCAATCGAATTTCCAGTTTTATCCTTTAGAAAATTCACAACTTCTGTCTTATACCATTGATATTGATGGCCAAAGAATGGTCTATGAAAATGGCATTCAACAATGGGTGAATTTTGTCTGGCCAAATCAAGGCTCTATTCCGGGTGCACGTATTAGCGCGGTAGATTTGCAAGGACAAATACATACCATCTTGGATGAACCGGGGGAATATGGCATTAATCGCCTGATTGATCATGCACAGCGTACACAACGTGGCGATAGTTTTGAGATGATCTGGAAAGATCAACAAAATCCTGAGCTAGCCGTAAAAGTTAATTTCCGTTTGATTAGTGGTAATTCAGGACGTATTGGTTCGAGTCGTGGGTATGCCGGCATGCAACTGGTTGATCAGGTGGTGAATGATAAATCGGTTCGTGTGGTTGCAGCCCAGACAGTCCCAACACCTGTAGCAGTGGTTAAAACAAATGCCACTCCTGCATTAGCAAGTATGAATAGTGCTGGAGTTAGCCAATGATGAATATAAAGCATCTCATCCGCACATCAAAAAAAGAGGGAGCATATTCATGCATACCATGAAAACTTTCCCGATTTATTATGGTAAATGTCCCGCACATGGTGATTTTTTGAAAACGCGAGGGCAGTCCGCTTTAATTCAACTACTAGATCAATGGATTACTGAGGCACTGGAATATGCCATGCAATCAGCTGATTTTGCTACAAACTATAAACAACTCCCTACGCTGGATTTTTTTATTGCAAATCCACAGGACAGCAGTTTTCTGGTCGCCAATTTAATCAGCAGTGAAGATAGTTCAGGTCGTCAATTTCCGATGTTGCTGAGTCATTTATTAGAAGTTGATTCGCCCGGTGATAATATTTTGTACGCACCCTTGCGTTATAAGCAGACTTTAATTGATTTATTGCAAAAGAATAGGGAATTACAGTCGCTCAGTGAGCCTGATCTTCTACCTGATAAACTGGAAAAATTAAGCAATGAAATTGAAGTGCTTACACGTAATGAAAGTGCTGAGTTTTATCAAGATCATACTATCCATTCATTTGCACAATTAATGAGTTTAAGTGCCAATGAGCTGGCTCAAAATATGATCGGTTTGGGATTATTGTTGCAGCCCGTGATTCAACAAGGAACGGCGCAGATCAAAAAAGTCCTGATTTTACCTATCAATAACACCAATTATAGCCATGAAATAGCCGCTTTTTGGGTCAATTTGATCAGTTATTTTGTTTCAAAACAAAATGTAGAATTATGGACGGGAATTTTGCATCTGAAGCAACCCGTGCTGCTGTTTGGTTTCCAAGGTGCCGATATTATTGCATTAAGCGAGATATTCAATCAAAAAATGGATTCCGGGCATTGGGTTTCACTGCTTCAAGCCAACTGGATTGATCCTTATTTAGAACAAAATGCAGGACTTGCTGCTTTAGAACAAGTTTTAAGTGAGCGCCAACTAAGTCTTATACAAAGTATGAAACTGTTTAAACAAACCTTTATTAATGAATAAAATATTATGAAAAAACAATATATTAAAATTATTATGCAGATCTTTTTTTTAATTTTCAGCTTATCTATAGTGACCCATGCCGAGCCGATTGTCATTGAGGGGGCGGTGCCCAATGAAGCCAGTAAACAAGAGATTTTAAATAAAATGTACACGACTTATGGGCAAGAGAATGTCATCGATAGACTTCAAGTCCGTGCTGTTACTGCTCCTAATGGTTGGAGCGGTGCTGTGAGTAATGTCATTACCGATGACTTAAAGAAAGTAAAACAAGGCAAACTAACCGTACGTGGTACGCAGGTGGATTTATCCGGAAAAATGAGCGATGAAAAGGATCTTCAGCCGACAACTACAAAATTTCACAGTCTTGTAGCAGCTCCTTATCGTTTAAATGCACAATTATCCGTAAACCAAGCTGAGCAACAAATGATTGATGCCACATTAAAGCATCGTATTATTGAATTTGAATCTGGAAGTGCTGTGTTAACTGCATCAGGCACACAAATTTTAGATGAAATGGCGGTAGCATTGAATAAAGTCAGCGGTAAAAAAGTGAAGGTGATTGGCCACACGGATAGCTCTGGTGATGCAAATAAAAACCTGACTTTAAGCCAGCAGCGTGCAACTATAGTGAAAAATTATTTAATTGGGAAAAATATTGCAGCTGTAAATTTAACTGCAGAAGGTTTCGGTTCGAATCAACCTGTTGCTGATAATACCACTGTAGAGGGTCGCAGAAAAAACCGTCGTATTGAGTTTCAAGTTCAATAAGTTATTGCATTTAAAAACGATATTAAATAAGGAAGCATGATGCTTCCTTATTTATTTTTATGATCAAGCATCCTGAATTCTACGCCAGGGTTTTGCCTGTTCAATTTCATAGGCCAATTCAATTAAAGTTTTTTCATCACCAATATTGGCGGAAAGCTGCATGCTAATTGGCAAGCCATCCACTTGCGTTTGTCCCATCGGGATCGACATTCCTGGGGCGCCAACGACATTCTGAATGGGAGTAAAGGTAACGTAATTTTGAATCCGATCAAATAATTGATCAAATGGAAGCCTAGGCGATAGATAACCAATTTGTGGGGTTGTATGTGCTAATACCGGTGAAAGAAGTACATCATATTGGTTAAAAATGTCCTGATATTGTTGCTGCATTTTTTTTAAACGGTACAAAAATAACGGCGTTTTATAAAAGTTCTTTTTATAAAGTCCAGCAAGTCCAACGGTTAAATTATCCAGCTTTTTAGCATTAAATCCGGCCCCAAAAGCCTGTTTGCCAAAGGTTTGCAGCATAAAAGATAAAAAACCCCAATATTCACTAAAATCATCAACAAAGTTTATGGAGATAGGCAGCTTAAACTCTTCAACATGATGACCCAAGTCTGCCAGTAATTTCGCAGTCTGGTTGAGGGTGAATGATGTTTCCTGATCAATTTGACCGGTGATGGATTGGGTAACTAAACCGATTCGTAAACGGCGCTGGTTAGGCTGTTTGATTAAACCAATTTTAGGCAGTTTTTTATTATAAAATCTTTGTTCCATACCAGCATAAAAGTAAGCCGTATCACGAACACTGCGCGTAACTACACCTTCACTGATGATATTAATGGGTAAAGAACGTGCTGCATCACTATCAAAAGTACGACCGCGACTGGGTTTGAGTCCAATCAAACCACAGCAAGCAGCGGGGATTCGAATTGAACCGCCTCCATCATTGGCATGGGCAATAGGCACTACACCCGAGGCAACCATTGCAGCAGAACCACCTGAAGATGCACCGCAAGAATAGGCTGTATGCCAGGGATTAACAGTTGCACTGCCATCTTTAAACTCAGTGGTGGCATTTAAACCAAATTCGGGCAGGGTAGTTTTACCTAAAACCACAAAGCCCTGATCTAAAATTTGTTGACTGATTTTTGGATTAATTAATACGGTTTTACCATGTACCGCTTTAGAGCCATGATGAGTTGTCAGGCCTTGGTAATCGGTATTGTCTTTAAAAAAGAAGGGAACACCGGCAAAAATTCCTGTTTGTTTGAAATGTGGCTTTGATAAGGCACGCTCAAAACAATCAAGCTGAATCGCATTGAGATGCGGATTGACGCGTTGTGCGCGGGCAATCGCGGCTGCTGTGACTTCTTCTACGGAAGCCTGTTTACTGCGAATTAATTGTGCAATACCCACGGCATCTAGATCTGACATTACATCATTATCAAATGCATGAATTCGTTTAGAATTTTGCGATTCCATATAATTTTAGCCCTGTATTTCCGTATATTTTTGTTTTTTCATTTTGTCTTATAGAGATCAGCATAAGAAAACAAAGCTGATCAAAATCATTTTACAACATAGTCATGACAATATTCACTGTCAATTTAAACTATTCATCCATTATAAAACCTTGCAGCGTAGCAATAACCTGATCGAGTGAATGCTGAACTGAATCTGTCCATTCAAATGAACAGTTCATCCTTAAATAATGTTGTTTTTGTGCGGTGATATTGAAAAGTTGACCTGGTGCAATACCTATGTTCTGCTGGATAAGGACTTCATAAACTTGCATGCTGTCTACATTTTTAGGCAGTTTCAGCCATAAAAAATAGCCACTCGGATAATATTCAATTTTACATTCAGGGGGTAAATTCAACTCTAAATATCTATAAAATAATAATTTATTATGCTGTAAATTTTTTCGTAAATTACGAAGATGCTTTTCATAATGAAAATTAGACAAAAATTCCACTAAAGCGGTTTGCAGTAAAGAATTGACCGAAATAGTGCTCATTAACTGCAAATGCTGAATATGCTGCGAGTATTTCCCAGCATGCACCCAACCCACCCGAAACGTTGCACCCAAAGTTTTAGAAAAAGAAGAGCAGTGGAGAATCAAATTATTTTGATCATAATAGGTCATGGGCAAAGGCTTTTTATGTCCAAAGTACATTTTTTCATAGACATCATCTTCAATCATATGAACTTGATATTGATGTAATAATTTTGAAATTTGGAATTTTATATCTTCTGAAACGGTAAAACCTATAGGATTATGGCTATTCAACATGAACCAGCAGAGTTTTACCGGATAGGTTTTTAAGATATGTTCAAAAGCATCCAGGTCAAATCCATGTTTTGGATGCTCTGGAATCGTAACCACTTTAAGGCCTACACGTTCAGCCGCTTGCCAGGCACCATAAAAAACATTTTGCTGCAAAACAATATAGTCACCTGGTTGAGCAATTGCTTGCAGCGCCAGGTTCAGCGCATCCATACCACCGGATGTAATGACAATGTCATCAGGATCGGTTGCTATACCTTGCATACAATAGCGTTGTGCGATCAGTTTGCGTAAAGCAAAATTTCCGGGTGGCAAGCTATCGATAGCATCATAACTTTTTTTATTACGTGCAATTTGTCCCATAATCTGGGTCAGTTTTTTGGAATAGACCAAATCACTGGCCGGAAATGCCGAACCAAACGGAACAATATGTTCACCCTGAATGGATTTCAGATACTTAAAAATTAATGAATTGATCTTAATATTAGAATTGAGAGAAACAATTAAAGGTGTGTTGTGTTCATGGTCGGCATATGTATTTGCAATGTAATAGCCAGATTTTTCCTTCGCATAAATTAACCCTCTAGATTCAAGCTCTTGATAAGCATTCATCACTGTAATCAGGCTAAAACCGGAAAGCTGCACTTGTTCACGTAAAGAAGGAAGTTTTTCATGGGCTTTCAGGGTGCCACTTTCAATCAGTTGTCTTAATTGATGAGCAAGCTGTTCTGACTTATACATGTGGAAGTATGATTTATGAAAAGTAACTGTCTATAAATATAACTGTATTTAGTCAATAAAAAAGTATTTTTATAACAGATTTATCTAAAAATGCAGATCTGTTATAAATTTTATGGCTGATGTTGTATCTATTAAATTCAAAAATATTTGCAATACTAGCGCACACTGAATGCAAACGCATGATGAATGTGCATAAAATGTTGAAATGGAGTGATAAATGTTTGAAATATCGCAACTAAATTTGATCCAGCAGTTGCTTAAAGGACATAAAGTTTCTTCACAGATTGAAGGGTTACTCAAGCAAAAATATTTAAATGTCGAAGCCACATTATTAAGAGCAAAAAAGCTCAGAGAAATAGAGAAGGCAGGGCACATTGTGATCCTGCAAGACCCCATTACAGCGCATATCGAAGATGTAGCTTATTTGTTCTCACCATTTATATTGGCTAATCTGAATCGGAAGGTTATTTATTACACAGCTAAAAATGAACAAATTTTAAGCATTTTGTCGCGGTATTATCAGGCTAGTTATAACAATCTCAGCTTTAATTTTGATGAACTATTGGACAGCCTGGGCTTATCTCTACAATTAAATGATGAAGAAATGACTCGGGAAGAATTATTTTATCTAAATTTAATCAAAGGCTTATGTAATTCAAAAGTATCTAGGATGGTTTGTATTACGCGTCTGAATGTCAATCTGGAATTGATTAATCTAATTGCTGATTTTCTGCATGTGCAGATTCAAGTCATTGCTCTAGAACAGCAATCTGAATACTTAGATATAAATAAAATCAATATGTTACAACTATTGTTTAAGAATAAAAGTGATGAATACATACAACTTTGTACAAAATTTTCTCAAATTAATGCCAAGTTGCTGAAAATATTAGATTTATATAGATTTGATCAAGCCCAATTGCTGGTAGATGATATGTTTTATTCAGAGCATATTTTTGAAAAACTTTCAGTCTATGGTGAATATATGCAAACTAAAATTCAATATCATTAAACTAAAAAAGCAGCATGCTTGACGAAAACATGCTGCTTGATCATAGATTTAGTTATATTGAAATCATGGAAGATATGAATTATCTGCATTAACCACGAATGCGACACCAATACAGAACAATAAAGCATAAATCCCGAACCAAATGATGGCGCGTTTGAAAGCTTTATCTGAAATGCCACTGTCAGCGTATTTTTGCTGTCTTTTTTGCTCTTGATCGTTCATCAGGCTATCTCAATTTGTCTATCTGTTAGCTTGATTATTGACGATGTAAATGAGTATCTATAGATACAAAAAAGTGAAATATTTATATAACAGTTATAGTTTTAAATTTGCAGGGGCATATTGAAAGCGTGCTATGAATAGCTATTATAAATCCAATGCAAAAAATTTAGACCTGGCTTTAAACGGATTTATCTATTTTCCAGAATGGATAAAAATGCTTCGATAAAGTTAGGTAGTCTTTTATGATGAATTTGTCCCACTTTAATGATTTCATAAGTTAAACCATCGGGTTGGAGCTTCTCACTTTCTATTTTTAACAGTTGTTGGGTTGACTGTAAGCCCTTTAACCAATCTTCAAGTGCTTTGATCGGTATATCATTTTTAATATCGCCACCTTGCATCGCTGTTTTAAAATGGCTTAAGGTTGTACTGTCTTTAAAGCAGACTTCAACCCGATGTTCGGTACTGTTAAATAGATCATGCTTGATCACAAACAGAAATTTTCCACTGACAGGTTTTAGGGCAGTGATATAAATATTTTTATGGTTTAGGCTATATCTTTTATTTTTGGCATTATTAAATTCTGAAGTCCATCCTTGAGACTCTAAAAATTTATCCATTTCAATGAAGATCAGATCGGTGACTTGTTCTTCAAGCGTATCTGCAAGCTCCTTAAGTTCATGGCTAATCACGATTAAATTATTTTCCAACTTTGATCGTTGGGATTCCTCATCATCATGCTGTTTGGATTGGGCTAATACGGCTTGGAAGCGTTGTTCAGGCGTCATGATTCTACTCACTTGATATAAAGCCTTATGCGTTAATGATGTGGCTGAATATATATAATTGCAAGTAAGAAGAAGGTACTTAAACCAATCGTTTTCAACAGAATATAGATGAGTGTAAAATTATATATTATTGATATGTAAATATAAATTAATTAATTTTGATATCTGTGATATGTAATAGTGGTTAAAATAAATACACATTTTGTAGCGATTCAACGAAGCAAATTTTTATTGCGCAAATTTCTCACTGGAATCCGAAAAAATTAATGGAATAAGAAGCAACTCAATAGAACATTTCTAATAAGTCACGTTAAGGGAGAATAATACTGTTGGGTAAGTAACAACTCTAATTTTAATATTTAGATAACTTGCAGACTATGAAAAGATGACATACCTAATGACACTTAATTATTTTGATCTAAATTTACTAAGATTGAATAATTATTGCCAAACAATCATTTTTGAATCATTGACGTCCGTAAACAGAGTAACCCCAATCCTGTTTAAGCCAATGATTCCATAATCTGAATGATTGGCTTATTTCGATGGATTAATTGGTATGCACATACCGAAGCATAAATCCCACTTAAAAAGCCCGAAATACTACGAGCTTTACTTGTTACTAAATTGTATTGTCCTTTCAATAGGCTGAATAACGTTTCTATTTTATTGCGCTGTTTTAAGTGATATTCATCAGATTTTGGTAGTTGAACAGACTTCATATTCTTTCGATGATAGGTAATCAAATCAATACCTTGATCTCTTAATCTGCTTTTTAATTCTTGGCTGATATAGCCACGATCTCCATAGAGCTTCGCTTGTAAACCTGTAACTAACTGCTCAACCATTTTAATGTCAGCAATATGCCCATTGGATAATGCTGAGCTAATGATCTCGCCAAATTGATTCATCACGATATGTAATTTACAGCCATAAAACCACCCCATCGAGCTTTTACCGCGAGATGCGATCTTGGCTAATGATTTATGGCGTTGGATGCGTTGATTTTTACAGACAGGTAGAGTCGTTGAGTCAATCCATAAATATTGTTTGTATTGATCTTTCATCAGAGCGACATGTAGAGCGTGTAGTGCCAATTGATGCCTATTAATCAGGTGAATCATGCGATGGTAACAGGGCAAGCTTTTAAATAAATGACTTTTATCCTGTTTCAACCATGAGAAGAATGCTTTGAAATTGTTGAAGTGAGAACACTTATACCAAATGGCGATAAAGGTGATTTCAGAGATACTCAGTTGTGCTTTTCGGATTCTTAAGCAGTGATTGCTTTGCTTTAGAAATTTCCAATAAGTTGCTTCAAATTTAAGAAAGAAATCATCAATTACACAGAATAATTCGGTACTATTGAACATAAGGACTAGAGTTGTGAGTTTGGTGTGGTAACTCAACTGATGGCTCTAGTCCTCCCGTTTTTCAAGTTAAGTCTTATCCGCGATTCGGGTAGAGTAACAAGTTTAGTTAAATGAGTAACGTATAGCGAACATGCTTTATATAAATTACATAGTTAGCATTTCGTATAATATATATTATGTTAAATAAGATATCCGAGATTGCGCCCTACATAACTCAGCCGTTGGCGCAACTTCACTGGAGAGATTCACCAACATATTAATCTCTCCAGTGAAGTATCTTAATGAACATAATATACGTTATGCCGAAATCCGTGAGCTTTGGAAGTTTATATTTTTATTTTGGAAGTTAATTTATAAACGTCCAATTCATTTTACTAAGCAACTCACCTACGGATCACAAAGCAGCTAATAGGATGACATTACAAGCCTAACAATTCAGGAAAAAATAAATACGCCAATCCATAGAATAAAAATGGCTGCAATGCCAATAAAAGCAATGCAAAAATTAAAGCCTTCAAATTGATATTTTTTAACATAAAAGCCCTATTTTGATTCAAATTTAGTCAATCGTAACCCGCATGTTATAAATGGGGGTGGAAAAATCAGTCAGGAGACTCGATTCAGGACTGAAGAAGTGTTGATTTAGGGTACTTTCCCCCGTGTTTTCACGGGTAATGGTGCTTTTTTGATCATTCTTATTTTTCATGATTAACCCCAATTAAAACAAACTGAATAGCCAGAGATAAAACCTAAAACAACACCAAGAGCATATGAAGCTAAATGTAGACCTGACATGTAATCACCCCAAACAACGAGTTAAATGGAATGAAATAAGACCTTTGAACATGATTGAATGACAACGAGGACATTCAGCAAGGTCGATTTGATGAACTGCATTAATTCGCATTAGCAATCCCCCATTTCTTCTTTTAATTCAGCATTTGTTTTCTTATAGAGATCTGCATAAGCATCAATGTATGAATAGTCATAAGCCATTTCACTTGCAACAAGCGCCAAGTGTTCTAAGCACTGCTCTGTAGAGAAAGCAGGTACAAAGTTCTCTAAAGCGCATTGACCATGTTGAGAAACCAGTTCAGCAACTCGGTTAAAGGCTGCTTGGGTGAAATCTTGAGGACTCTTATAATTTAGTTCCATGTAACAACATCACATGCAATGATTTTGACGAAACATAACACAATTACACGTAACAATACAACATGTGACAAAATAATATTGTCACAAGAAACATTGTTGAGTTACTTAAATGAGAAAATCTGATCTTTCAAAAACTTATAGAGTTCGCGGAGAATTTACAGACAAGATCAAAAGCTTATCGTTAGATTTCATTATCGAAACTAAAGAAAGAATAGAAGAAGCGGATATCGTTAATGCTTTGCTTTACAAGCACTTAAACGAATTAAAGGCAAAAGATGTAACTAAATATATAGAGGAAATAAAAAAAGCGGATTAATTTGATTTTCATGGATATTGAGTACTGAACAAAAAGGGCCTTTTATAGGCCCTTCTCTTTTGATACATTTTGCCAATCATAAAAAATAGTGAAAAACATTAAGTTATTGTTTTTTATAAATTACGTTTAGCTAGGGAAAAGCTCTCCGGTTTAACTCGATGTGTAATAAAATGCCAAGCTCTGACGAATGTCGCATAACGTAACTATTATGTTAAATAAGATATCCGAGATTGCGCCCTACATAACTCAGCCGTTGGCGCAACTTCACTGGAGAGATTCACCAACATATTAATCTCTCCAGTGAAGTATCTTAATGAACATAATATACGTTATGCCGAAATCCGTGAGCTTTGGAAGTTTATATTTTTATTTTGGAAGTTAATTTATAAACGTCCAATTCATTTTACTAAGCAACTCACCTACGGATCACAAAGCAGCTAATAGGATGACATTACAAGCCTAACAATTCAGGAAAAAATAAATACGCCAATCCATAGAATAAAAATGGCTGCAATGCCAATAAAAGCAATGCAAAAATTAAAGCCTTCAAATTGATATTTTTTAACATAAAAGCCCTATTTTGATTCAAATTTAGTCAATCGTAACCCGCATGTTATAAGCCGCTATAATCTGCCAATCGTATGATCCAACTTAATAAAAAGTACCTTTAATTGATCAATCTCTCGAGATAAATCATCATTCGATAACTGTATGTTTTCTAAATGTTTTTCTAAACATTCACGGATAAAAATATAATCTTCTTTAAGTAAAACTCCCTTATTTCTATTGTAGCCAACTGTTCTATATAGATGTCTATTAATCATTCAGTGTAAAATCCGATTTTTATCACATACTTAGATTAACCATGCTAGAAAATCTATTTAATAAAAACAGATATATTTCAAACACCAATCTACTGTATAAAATTGCCAAAGATGCGTTACTTGAAAAGCATGTCATTAAACGCGGAAATCAAATTTTAGTATATGAAATCAGCAGCTTAAGACAGAAAGGAAAATTCATCAAAAGTCTGGAAATCAATAAATTACCTATCACATTAAAATCAAAAAAATCAATCAAATATGCAAAAGTACCTAAACGTTCAGAAATCATTAAAGATTTTATTTAATCAGTTCGGGCGGAACACGCCCTCTGTTATGCCCTATTAGATTCATTCTCCCGGATTTTGTAATCAGAGAGAAGATGTTTCAGTATTTTGATTTTCCGGTTCACTCGTAGACACTCGCTCTGTAGATTGTTGATTAGAGTGTGATTGATTTGTTGAAGAATTACCCTGAGCAAAATAATTAAATGGTCTGTAACCATCTAACCACCTTCTACAATCCTTTTCAGACACTGAGAGCATATAGTTACCCTGCTGATCCACAGCAACAAGCTTACCACTGGAGAGCTTTATCACACCTGACATTCTAGGAAAGTCATTTGGATTTACTTCCTCAGGCACATATTCAAAATCATAAGGTTTTGAAGGATCATAAACATACTTCTTAACCTCTCCAGCTGAAGAAACCGATAAGCCACCTTTTGAAATATCATCAAACCATTTTGTGCATTCAGGTGTTTCAATATTTACAGCTTTTCTACAGATATTAGATAAATCTTGAATCTGCTGTTGTTGGGGTTGCTGTTGTGTCTGAGCCTTAGTCTGTTGTGGAGAAGCCGAAGACGTTGAAACAGTTTCAGCTTGAGCAGAATTCTTAAAGAATCCAAATTCAGAGGAATAAGCTCGATAGCCAGAATAAACAATTAAACAAAGAAAAAGTAAAACTGGGATTTTCAAACCCCAAGGCAATGAAGCTTTAGCTGTATGCTGTTCTGCTGAAATGTAATACTTAAAAAGCCGTTTAGGGAAAAACCATATTTTCCAAGAAAGAGCATTTTTACGAGTAGCATTACCGAAACTATCCTGAATCTCAGAATAACTATAAATAATCGCCAACTGCATCTTAAAAAGACGACGAAGAATTAAATGCTCAGAGGTTGCAGCCTTAACAAAGGAATTTAAAAGGTCAGGCTTTTGAGTAACAAGAACAATGTCAAAGCCAAAATGACGATGCATAGTTAAAGCACGGCCAATATCTAAAATATCCTCTTTAGCTCTCTCAAGTGCTACCTTTTGAAGATTGCGAACATTTTGAATTAACTGTTCTTGTTCTTTAACCTTTAAAGATAAAGGCAATTCTGTATAAACAAAACCATGCTTATTTAAAAGATCAATTTTTAAAGGAGTTGGAAGATTTGCATAATCTAGAATTTTAGTAACTTGATTATTATAGAGTTCATTAATATATCGAGGTAACTGATAATTTTTAAGCAAATCAGTCTTAGAAAAAGCTGGGTGTTCATGGGCTTCATCAAAAACAATTAAAGAACCATCTGGAAGATCTCGCCAGTCAAAAGGATTATTTGTTGAAGATGTAATAGGCAAAACACCTGGAATATTAATTCCAATGATGTTTGTAAAAATCATACGGTTAGGATTTTTTCTAACCGTTGTTTCTAATAGTTCAACACACCAAAGTGACTTACCTGATCCAGGTGGTGCTGATATGGCTGTAAGCATTTTATACCCCTTTTGTTCGATCTCCCCACGCGCACACTAAGCAGGAATCACAGGCTCATCCCGCCCAGCGCGCGCGCATAGCGATCCCACAAATGTGTTAAGACTTCCCTACCCAAATACGCGCACACTTGATAAATATGACAAGCTGTATCGTGGATAGAATCATTGATAAACATAGGTCAAGCGTTAAAAGCTTAGAGAATGAAAGTGCAAGTTCAGGAAGATTATCTAAGGAATTTTGAGCTTCAATAATTAATCCATCTAAAATATCTTTGACCCAGTTATAAGTAACTAAAGTCAGACCCGCACCCATAAGAATACGAGCAATAACACTAGAAATTAATGAAGTTAAAACAAGGGCCAACAACTTAGACATATCAGACCCTCAATAAAATAAAGCCGCAGAAAACTAAAGTCATAAGCTGAAAAACATATTTAAGAGGCTCAATCGTGTTACAGATCGGCTGCATTTGAACGGCTTTATTTACTTGAATACCGAAAGGCAAATCTTGTACATCAAATATAATATCAGCAGGACACGCCCTAACATTGGCTGTAATAAGATCTTTTTTAATTTCCTGTTTATCAAGCTCTTTTTCCGGAACATCAATAGGTTCAGGGGTTTCTGGAGGCTCTTTAGTCCAATCAAACCATTCCTTAACTTTTGTAAAGAAAGATTCATTTTGTTTTAAATCAGTTTTTTGATTTTCTTTAATTTCTATGTTGTCTTGTTTTTGAACTTTAAAAAAATCACAAACAGAAGGTGCCCAAGTACAAAAATTAGGTAAAGTAAATTTACTACCTGCATCTGGTTTTGATGGATCATAAGTATCCGGTATACCATCACCATTTGTATCAGAATTGGGATTTGGCGTTGTAGAACCATTAGGCTCAGTGCCAGGTTGAGGAGTAGCAGAATCTAAAGCAGCAGCTGTTTTTGCTTTTGGAGCACTTTCAGGGATAGGACTATTTGGATCGTAAATATCAGTAATAACAGAAGGCAATGGAGACTTATTTTGACCTTCACCTAAAATTTCATTACCGAGTTCTGTATCAGACAAAAGTTCATACTCTTTAGGCTTAGGAGCATAAAGTGGGTTTGGCTCACTATAAATATCTTGATAAGTATTATTGCCATATTTAATATTATAGCCAAAACATCTCATTGATTTTGCGCCAGTAATCGTACAAGAAGTAAATTTAATTTTATTATTAACATTACCAAACTGACTATTATTTAAATCAGATGAAAATTTAGTTAAAGCACCAGGACAATCAGAAACGGTATAACAAGTAACTGAAAAACCATTATTTGAAAGAATATAACGATTGGAATATTGAGTAGGATCAGCAGGATCTACAGGCTTTTCTCTTTTAATAACTTGAGAACCCTCATCAATAAGCCAGCCCAAACCCTCAAGCATTACAGTAACAGATGTAAAAGCGGCAACACCAAAAATACCAGCCCTAGCAGCAGAACCCAATTCAGAAGCAGCAACAGGCACACGAGCTTTATAAATAGGATCATTTGCAGCAGTAGCACCAACTTTTCGTGCAGTTAATTCAACATTTTTAGAAGCTGAATCATAGACTTTTTCTACAATTTCCCACTTTTCAGCGGCACCTGCATATAATTCAGTAATAGAGAAAAGAAACAAAAAGGATAATAAAATAGAAATTCTCATCATTTTAAAATCCTATAGAGAGCGACGCAGATCACGACGAGAATGAAATAATTTAAAAAAGACTCAACTGACATGATCTGCACCTAAAACACTTATGGAAAGGATTATTTCTTTTTAATTACAGAAACAACCAAACCAAAAATAACGATACCCACAACAATAGTAAGCACCCAAATACCAGTAGAACTTAGAACTTCTTCACCACCCGCAGCCGTAGTTGCTGTTGTGACATCAGCAGCTTTAATAAAAGCGTTAGAAGAAGTTGAAACAGCTAGAGCGATAGTCGCACCAGCAGCAGCACCCATTTTGTATTTGAAACGCTGAAACCATGATTTTTCATGAATCTCTTGAGTTTCAATTTTTTCTACATTTTGTAATCCCATAGGATTCTCCTTTTTAAGTTAAGTTAGCGTGCTTTTTTTACTATCTGGAGAACACGCGTAATTATGAAAACTCCAGCAAACATTTTTAGAACATACTTAATGAGTTCATCTCTGGCCTCATCAGTAAGTTCTGGAAGAAATGGAGTGAAAAGAACCCACTGATCACACGCCTGAGTTGCAGCATTAACGACTTCACAAACGTATGCCATTTCTTAAAATCCTTAACTAGCTGACTTTGGCTGAACCTTTTCAGGCACCAAATCAACAAGAAGTGTTTTTGAATCAACGCCATTGTTTACGACATTAAAGATCGCTCTAGCTTTAAATGGCGGTTCAAATTTTTCAATGAGGTCATAATTCGAAGAAAGCCCCCAAGTGTATTGAGTGCTGACAATGCCCTTAGAACGCTCACCAGATTGCATATCAGTTTCAATATAGACCTTGGTTGAATCGTAAGGCTTTCCGTTCATTTCACCCTTAGAGGCTTTAAAAGCGGTAACTACAACATCAGATTGCATTAGCATGAGTAAATTCCTTATATGAGGAGTTATTGACACCAGCCACGCCTACAAATAAAGGCATTTCATCGAGAGAACTTGTTGGTTTACAAGCATCAAGCGAAGATTTAATTGGCTGTTTTAAACGGATTGACTGCATCACAGCAGCATGAGAAAACTTGAGACGCTTCGGCACTTCATCTTTTGGGGATGAAAGCATTGCGATTAATGCATCAGACTCAATAACTTTTGAGTATTGACGGATATATTTTCCGAATTGTTCACGGACAATTTCGATTGAACAATCCCAGTTAATTTGAGACGTTTTTTTAACAACTTGAGTCTTTTCAGGCGTTACAAAGTCTTTTTCTAATTGCTTGGCAAGCCATTCAAAACAAGGATATGCACCCAAAAAGTACTGTGAAGGAGACAGCAGAATATCAAGCGGAATATAACGATCCTTAGATTTAAACTCGACTTCTGCACGTGTCCAAGGACTTAAAGGACTGCCCTCCTTTTTGCCACGTTCATAGAAACGGCAATACTTGCCACTAGTACGATCACCAACACAGAATGAACGACCCTTACCATTTGGACGCTTCCAAGCACCCGGCTTTTCAATTTTCGGAGCACGACCACCACACCAGAAACCGTCAAGATCATCCCAGTGATCGGCAATATCTACAGATATATACTTGCCTTCAAAGTCATCATAAGCCAAGTCACAGCGGGTAATTTTTGGATTAACACAACCCTTAACTATTTCAATGCCAGTTGAAGAATCAAAGAAACGCTCATAAGAAGTAAGCCATTTGTATAAACGGAGCTGCCAGCCTTTACGGGCCAAAGCACAGCCCGAACCGTTGATTTGTACAGATATTTTCTTAGAGCTATGGCCGTAAAGCACCATGCCGAGCATGTCTTGAAGTTCATATGCAAACTTGTAGTTATGCATACCACGATCACGTTTTTTTTCTAAGCCAAAGCCAAAAATCTCATAAAGATGGTGATCTAAGAAAGTTTCAATGCCGTAGGTTAATGAAGATTCGGCATTATCAGGATCAATAGAAAAATATTCTTTGCCTAGGGTAGATTGGCAAAAGCTAAAAGTTAGCCAGTCATGTGAAGCAATACCGTATTCATCACAAGGAACTGAATGCAGAATTGGCACATTGCCCTTTTCTGTTAGAACCATTTTTACGTTGTCGAGCTTCCGCGGGAAGGTGAACTCATCGCACTTCAGGCGAGGATCAACTGCCGTAACCCCCATATTATAAATGGGGGTGGAAAAATCAGTCAGGAGACTCGATTCAGGACTGAAGAAGTGTTGATTTAGGGTACTTTCCCCCGTGTTTTCACGGGTAATGGTGCTTTTTTGATCATTCTTATTTTTCATGATTAACCCCAATTAAAACAAACTGAATAGCCAGAGATAAAACCTAAAACAACACCAAGAGCATATGAAGCTAAATGTAGACCTGACATGTAATCACCCCAAACAACGAGTTAAATGGAATGAAATAAGACCTT
>NZ_NEGA01000025.1 GCF_002135315.1 Acinetobacter sp. ANC 3903
GGCTTTAAAGGGGCCAAGCCTTATCATCAGGCCTTTGAACGCGGCGTAAAACTGATCGGGGCCACGGCACATTTTGTCACCGGTGATCTGGACGAAGGCCCGATTATCGAGCAGGAAGTGCAGCGGGTAGACCATGCCTATTTACCGGATGACCTGGTGTCGGTAGGGCGTGATACCGAAACAGTCGCGCTGTCCAAAGCAGTGAAATACTTTGTTGAACACCGCGTATTCCTTAATGATGACCGTACGGTGGTATTTAAATAGGGCCTAAGGAAGGCTAAGCGCACCACCAGCGCAGCTGTACGGCCACTCAGCTGGCAACTATGATGCTGGCCGTACAGTTGCACCGATTGCTATTGATATGATTTTAAAATGAAAAATGGCATCATTCTTGCAAAATAAATCTTGCTCAAGAATGAAAATGAATACAATAAAATTAAGAGGTACTGTATGAAACTGATCACCGCCATTATCAAACCATTCAAATTGGACGATGTCCGTGAAGAGCTCAACAAACACAGCATTCATGGTATGACCGTGACCGAAGTCAAAGGCGCAGGCCGTCAAAAAGGCCATACCGAAATGTACCGCGGCGCCGAATACAGGGTCGATTTTTTGCCGAAAGTGAAATTGGAAGTGGCCGTCCGGAGCGATCAGGTCGAATTAGCGATTGAAATTATCAGCAAATTTGCCACTACGGGCAAAATTGGTGACGGTAAAATTTTTGTCAGCGCACTGGAACAAGTGGTACGTATCCGCACAGGTGAAACCGGTATGGACGCCATTTAGTGTTATGCTCGATCCCATCCCCCAACCCTTTGGTTTGATCACCCTCGCAAAAGTTAAACACTGAATTACCCGGCAAGTGGGGTTTGGGGACTCATAAGACTGAACTCAACTCTTTTATTGCCAGCCGGGTACAATTCTGACTCTCCCTCTGAAAGCCTATTGCACCGTTTCTGCCCTTATTCAAGGGCTCTATAAATAGGCTGTGACTATGCCGCTATCCTCGAGATGTGTTGCAACTTGCTACATGCCTCCATCGCAGGCCATATCCATGCGGTCATTCAAAGAAAAGGGAATATGAAAACGGCTTCCCATCAGTTTAAAGCAGGCCCAGCTCCAGACTCATCGGCTGCTCAAACTGGTCAAATAAAACACCTAAAAAAAATCCTGCTCACTTGCAGGATTTTTTTTAGGCTGAGTGGATTGCTGGCTGCTTAGCCTTTTGCTGTGCGTTTTAATTTCTCTGGATCATCAAATGGCAAGGTATGCGTGATTGCATTTACCTCCAGGCTGCCTTTGACCTGCAGCGCTTTGCCCTGCTCTGCATAAGGCACATCCAGACGTGCGATGGCCACGGTTTTACCGGTCAGCGGCGAATGCATGCCGCAGGTAATGACTCCTACTTGCTGATTGCCGTCCCATAAGGTATCTCCCATTGCAGGCACCTGATCGCCCTCCAGCAATACACCGAAGATTTTAAAGCGTTCTTTGCCTTTTAAACGGCGATGCTCATAGCAGCCGCGGAATTCGCCTTTATGCGGTGAAACCGTGAAATCCAAGCCGAGTTCCCACAAGGTGTCGCCGCAAACATCATTCTTGAAGGGGAAATATTCTGAATTGTCATACGGGAAAAAGAGTAAATAACTTTCGGTACGCAGCCAGTCCAGCGTGGTAAATGAACAGGGAATAATGCCATATTCAGCGCCGGTACTGAGAATGGTTTCCCAAATCATCGGTGCATCGGCAGCCTTACAGAAAATTTCATAGCCGCGTTCGCCAGTATATCCGGTACGTGAAATCATGACAGGCGCACCAAACAGTTTGGTTTGCAGATGGTGAAAATAGGGCAAATCACGAATGCCCGGAACATGTTGAGCTAAATAGTCCACGGCCAATGGCCCTTGCAGCGATAAATCATGCAGGTCATCATCAAACAATACCGCAACCTGACGCCCAGCCGCTGAACGAATCAGCATTTCATAGCCAATGCCTGTGCCATGCACCACCATAAAGGCATTTGGCCCGGTACGGTAAATCACGCAGTCATCCACAAATTTTCCTTGCTCATTCAGCATGGTCGCATACACGGATTTGCCGGGATACAATTTGGAAATGTCGCGGGTGGTTGCATATTCCAGCAGGCTTTCCGCATGCGGGCCGACATAATGGACTTTTTTCAGGCCCGAAACATCCATCAAGCCGGCTTTGGTGCGGATGGCCGTATAGTGATCTGCAATATCCGAATCATAGGTCCATGCCGTTCCCATGCCGTTCCAGTCTTCTAATTTTGAACCGAGCTGGCGGTGGTGGGTTGCCAATGCAGAAATGCGCCAAGAGTTTGCCATACAGGTCTTCCTTATTGAATATTTTAAAATGTGCTGCTTGCTTCAGGTTATGAAACTGAGCTGTTATTCATCTACGCCATCGAACTGGCTGAGCCATTGCACCAGCGGTTCACGATATTCACTGATGCCCTTGTATTCTGCGATCGGCTCAGGCAAATCGCGGATTACCCGGTATAGCCGTTTGGCCCATGCCGGGTTGCTGGTCAAATCATTCAGGCTAATCAGATAAGTGCGGATACTGAACAGCAGTGCATTGCTGCGCGCCAGACGCGGCATCATTTGCAGCTCCACCCGCAAATGCACCAGTTCACCGGCATTTTCCGCAGTGACCAGTCCGCGTTCATGTCCCCATAAATGATAGGTTTCCGAGGAAGTATCCATACGTGGATTGATGGTTATGGTCCAATTCAGACGCCGGTAGGGCTGGCCTACCTGAATGTTGAGCAGGAATTTGAGTGCGCGCTCAAACACCCCCAGGTTATGTGCCAGCTTTGGCACAGGCGCGTGCCATTGCTTAAAACTCATACCGGCATCAAAATTCAGTGACCAGTCTGCAGGGCCGGTGATCATGCCAGTATCCATAAACAGATCGCCATCACGCTGGTCCAGCAAGGCAACATCGCCCTGGAACTGACGGCTGATAAATTCAAACGGATCCATAGGCAAGCTGTCTGCCTGACCAAAAATAAAATGGACATCGATATTTAAGGGTTGATTGACCCAGTGCCAGTTCAGGCCATCGCGCTCCAGCTGGAAATGTTCAGGGTAATCTTCTGCATAACGCAGCATCACCATTTCCAAAAAGTCCCAGCTGGCTTGACGCATGTGTGGCATGACAATACAACGTTTCGGGTCCTGTTGCAGGGTTAAACTGCGCTCGTTCATGTCCGTTACATAATGTTCATCCACATCGAACCAATGCTCGAAAATACTATCCGGCCTTGAAACAACCGGCTCAATATTCACCGAATACATATACTGGTCTTCGGGAAATGGAAAAGGAAAACGGGCAATCGCCTTTGCACTGTTATGGTAGTGAAACTGATCATGCATATTTTCATTGGGGTTAAATTGAACCGTCATCGTAATCTCCCAAAGCTATAGGTCTAAATGCAGGCAATGGCCTGGTTTGGCACGTGAAACGCAAGGCATCAACTGCGTCGACCGCTCCTGCACCGTTAAATAATGATCCAGATGTTCCACCTCGCCTTGGCTGTAGGACGTGGCACATTGACCGCATACGCCACCGCGGCAGAGATTGGGCACCTCAATGTCTTCTTGTTCCAGTGCTTCCAGCAGGCTGAAATCGCCGGGCACATGAATACGGCGCTGGCTTTTACTGAGCACGGCATCAAATGCGACTCCGGGTGCAGGCGAAGAAAAAGCTTCCCAATGCACACGTTTTTTTGACCAGCCCAGCGTTTCCGCACAGTCAACAACGGCATGAATCAGGCGCTCTGGCCCGCAAATATAGACATGGCTGCCGAGAGACTGCTGGCTCAGCAATGCTTCTATGTCCAAACGGCGCTGTTTTTTTTCCGAATAAATATGTACCTGATCACGGAACAACTGCATCAGCATATCTTCATAGGCATTGCTGATGCCGTCACGACAGGCATAGTGCAGTTCAAAACTGTGTCCGGCATGCAGCAGGTATTTCATATGTGACAGGAACGGGGTAATACCGATGCCGCCGGCAATAAATACATGGTGCTGGGCCTGAGAGTTGAGTGAAAATAAATTCAGGGGTGCAGAAATATTTAGGGTATCGCCCACCTGAATTTTTTCATGCAGGTATTGCGAACCGCCACGCGAGTTCTCCTGCAAGCGTACCGCAATTTGATACTGGTGCTGCTCATACGGGGCATTCAGCAATGAATAGGCATTGCGGATGATGCGGCCTTCCACTGGCAGCTGCACAATCACATGACTGCCGGAGGAAAACGGCTGCAAGGGGGTATCTAAAGCGGCCAAGGTAAATTCGCGAATCATCGGGGTAACTTGATGAATTCGGGTCACATGGACAGGAACGGTTGGGTTCATGCGCTGAGTACTCCCATAGGTTGATGCGCATTGGCACAGACTCCCATATAGGCGCCAAGGCGTTCAGAAAAATGACTGCGGATCAGCAGTTCGACCTGACACTGTTCACAGCTACACAGCTCGTCTTTAACGGTGTGCTGAATATGCCCGCAGTGCACGCAGTAGACTTTTTTACGCGGGTTTTGCAGGCTGGAGCTATCCGCAATCAAGCTGATTTCCTCATCTAGGCAGCCCGTACCCACCAGGCACTGCTGTACTGTCCAAACAAAGGATTCATCACCGCAGACCACGGCACGCACGCCAGCCTTTTCCTGCTGCAGCACTGTCTCTAGTTCATGCAGCAGGCCAGCCAAGGCTTGATCTTGTTGACTGTCCAGCATCAGCTGCACCGTTTGCGGGTGCTGTTTGCTCATTTGGGTTAATTGCTGTGTCACTGCCGATGCTGCATGCTGCAACACCAGCACATACTTGGGTGCATTCCAGTGCAGCGTTTCTACAGTTTGATATCTGGGGGTACTGTGCATGGCTTCCATCATTTGAGAAACCTCATATAAGAACTACATAATCAGATATTTAAAGGTTTTTACGCCGCCTGACCATTCCCTCTAAATCATACCCACTAAGGGGTAAAGCACAGCATGCGGGGGGAGTTTTTAAGCTAACGCAGACATAAAAAAAGCAGCTGGAAACCAGCTGCTGCAGAAAAAACGTATACCAGGTTGTTACTATATTTTGTGGGTCTGCCCGGCAGTGTTGCAGGTCAAGCACTGACCGTCCTAACCCGCTTTTTGCTGTAGGTCTGCCTCGGTCTGTAAATAGGCCTCCAGGGAGTCATCCAGGGCATCAATCCAGGGCGTATGATGCGGCGTTGCCATAGTCCCGGTCATCAATGAACAGTAAGTATTGTCACGGAAGGCCATAATGTTTTCTTGCTTGTGTTTTTTCCATTGCAAAAAGGTCAGCCGCACCGCTTCAATATCAAAGCTTGGATAATCGGTCTGATCAATCAGGCGCATAATATAGTCGCCTTGAAATTTGAACATGGCTGCTGCATCCTGCAGGGTTTTTTCTTGCTCATGCCAGGCTTGGGTGTCGGCCTGCATCTCGGCAAAACTCGGCAAGGCAATTTTACCCAGCATCACATCGCGCGCATACCAAGCCTGTGCATCAAACATGTTGAAGGAATACCACTGATCCTGCATGCCTAAATAAAATAGCTGCGGATTGGCTTCCCAGACCACGCCCTGATACAGGTACAGCGGATAGAGAATGTTATCGGTTTTTAGACGCAGGCTTTCCGACATGAACGGGAAACTGTGCAAATAGCCGGTACATAAAATAATGGCATCAATCTCGGCCGAACTGCCATCAGCAAAATAGGCATGGGTCTGATCGACCCGCAGCAGTTGCGGACGCTCTGACCAATTTTCTGGCCAGTGATAACCCATCGGTGAACTGCGGTAACAGCTGATAATCTGCTTCGCACCATATTTATAGCATTGTGAACCGATATCTTCAGCAGAATAGCTGCTGCCGACCAGCAGTACATTTTTACCTTTAAATTCCAGTGCATCACGGAAGTCATGGGCATGTAAAATCCGTCCGCCAAAACTGCCGAAACCTTCATATTCAGGAATTCTTGGGGTAGAAAAATGGCCTGAAGCCACCACCACAAAATCGAAAGTCTCGGTATACACCTCATCGGTGACATGGTTATGCACCGTCACTGAAAACTGCTTGCTGTCCGGGTGAAACTCGACATGGCGCACCGCGCTGTTGAAGCGGACATATTTGCGTACATCGGCTTTTTCTACCCGGCCTTTGATATAGTCCCACAGCACGGCACGTGGCGGATAAGAACCAATCGGCCGGCCAAAATGCTCATCAAAGGTATAGTCTGCAAATTCCAGACATTCTTTCGGGCCATTCGACCACAGGTAACGGTACATGCTGCTATGCACCGGTTCACCATGTTTATCCAGGCCGGTATGCCAGGTATAATTCCATTGACCACCCCAGTCGGCCTGCTTTTCAAAGCATACCATTTCCGGAATTTCGATGCCCTTGCTTTGCGCAGATTGAAAAGCGCGCAGTTGCGCCATCCCGCTTGGCCCTGCCCCAATAATTGCAACTCGTTTCATGGTGAATCTCCATGTGATCTGTTTTAAACAAAACTGCCGTGATGCCATTACCTTAGACAGGCCTACATCATTTCGAAATTCCTCAGATGGGGTATGCACAAGGGGATACTTACCTGGGGTCATGCCGCTTTAGCGGCTTGCATGCCCTCAGTTTTGGATAAATACAGCGCCTTCCAGACCCAGCACCATATCACTTTGCGAATATAGGCCCTGCCCGATTTCCTGTACCCGCTGTATGCTGTTCTGGGCAGTGACAATGCGGTAATGCAAATGAAATACGCGATGGCACTGCAAGGCCGACTGGATACTGTCCCAGACATACTGCTGGTCATCGGGATGAATCAGCTGTCCATAGCGCGGCGTATTGATCAGCAGCTCACTGCGATAACCGGTTATCTGCTGACAGCCGCTGCTGACATAGTCCATGGTCCAGTTCCAGTCATTGCGTGAGCGGTACAGCATGACTGGCAGGCGCGACAGCAAATCATGCAGACTACGCTGCTGTGCATCCTGCAGTTCTTGCTGCCGGATTTTTTGCGTCTGCTCCGTGCCTAAAATGCACCATCCCCGCAACTGGTTTTTTCCGTCACCGGCACAGATCGGCTGCAGCGACAGATCAAACCACACCAAGGGCTGTTCCGGGATTAACAGGCGCAGTGCCAGCTTGCACGGCCGTCCGGCCATGAGGGCACATTGGAAGGTCAAACTATCTTCGGAATACAGCCAGTAGCTCAAGGGTAAGCGCTGTGCTGCAGCATCCGGTTGCAGCTGTAGCAAGTTGTGCCAGGTACGATTGCTGCGCTGAATCGTGCCATGGCTATCCAGCAACAGTGCAATATCGGCAAACTGGTCAAACAGTTCAGGCCAATCCTGATTCAAGTCCATATTCAGCTCATCTTTGCTGGAGGGCAGCGCTATTTTCGACATATCAGCATTACTCGCACGGTGAACCTTAAACGGAAGACGAGGGATAAATATCAAAATCTGCAGTGTTAAGCTGCTGATGCACCCACACGGAAAGCTCCAGCCGTGAATGCACATTCAGTTTGCGTAGCAGACTTTTCACATAGACTTTTACCGTACCGTCACTGATGCCTAATTCACGGGCAATCAGTTTATTGTTCAAGCCTTTGGCGATCAGCTTTAACGTTTCCTGCTCCCGCTGCGTCATTTCCGATAGCAGTTTGCGCTGCAATAGCACCTGTTCAGAGGTTTTATGCAAGGCAGCGGCTAGGGGTGCTGTCTGCTGCCGGACTTGCTGGGCCAGCAAAGCGACCCCATCGGCATGCAATACGGTCCTGCCCTGCATGACTTGATGCAGTTGCAGCAGAATATCTTCCGGCAAGGTATCTTTGGGCAAAAAGCCATTGGCACCCAGACGAATGGCATCCAATACAATGCTGTCCTCCAGGCTGGCGGTTAAAATAATCACTTTAAGATCGACATTGCGTTCCCGGATGCATTTTAGTACCTCAATGCCGCTCATCTGCGGCATCTGTACATCCAGCAGCAGCAATTCAATGTTCGCGGTGTCCAGCGCTGACAGAAATGCTGATCCGCTGCTGTATTCCTGCTGTACATCAAAGTGCTCGGACTGGCGGATAATATCCGCCACACCGCGCCTGAACAGCGCATGGTCATCTACAATACTGACTGCAATTTTATTCATCTCATTCCCCTCCAGTGTTCAGGTCTAATATCAGTTCAACGCAGGTGCCGCAGGGCTGATTCGGGCGGATACTGAGCACAGCACCAATCCGTTCGGCACGTTCCTGCATAATTTCCAGTCCGAAACTGTCCGGCCGTTTCCGCCCTGCCTGTATGCCGCGGCCATTATCTGCAATCTGAATGTGCAGCTGCTGAGTGAAATTGCGCTTTACAGAAATGACGGCTGTACTGGCGTGGGCATGACGCACAACATTGCTCAGGCTTTCACGGATGATATACAGCAGCTGTACCGACTGTCTGGCACTGACTTTCAGCTGTGGAACACGGTTATCCAGTTCAAAAGCCACACTGGACTGATGTTCAAATTCGGCAATAATTTTTTTCAGCGCGGTGAAAAAATCCAGTTCCTGATAGGTTAAGCGTGAGGCGGTAATTAATTCACGCACCTGCTGGTAAGCATAATGGGTATAAGCCGCCAGCTCCTCGGTCTGTTCCAGCAGCGGTGCATAACCAGGCTGCTGTTTGCATTGCTGGTTCAGCTGCGCGGATTTCAACCTTAAGAATCCAATAATTTGCGCAATGCTGTCATGTAAGTCAGCCGAAAAATCACGCCGCTCCTGCTGCAATATGGTTTGTATGCGCTCCTGCTGTAGCGCGCGTTCCTGAAAGCCCGATTGCAAAGCCTGATCCAGCTGCTGTAGTAGCTCCGCTTCCACCGGCTGGGCTGCCGAATAGTTTAAATAGACTCGCCAGACTGCAAAATTCTGTCCTGTAAACAGCGGGAGGCAATCATGCTGCCCCAGCAGCAGCGGCACATCCTGCTGCATCACAGAGACGGAGCGCGGTAGCAGCTGCTCTTGGAGCAGACGTACCTCAGACTGCGCCAGCGGTTGCGCCAAGGCATGAAAAATGAAACATTCCTGAGTGAAGGGATAGCACATCACCAGACAATATTCCGGCAAGCCCGGTACAGGAAAATGCTGTTTCAGCCATTGCAGAAAAAGTGGCAATTCGGCCTTGGGATCCTGAATCTGCATCAGCTTTAATTTGGCCTGCAGATAAAACAGCGTCAATTCACGCTGGCGAAGCAGCCGTTGGGTCTGATCTAAATCACCTGCCTGGTTTATGGCCCGCTCTGTCTCTATTTTGCCGTCATTCATCACTTCACTCGCAAGATGCGCCATGCTGCTGAATTATTCTTTACAGTTAAATTATTTGAGCAGGAATCATGCCAACATCCAGCACTACCCTATTCAGGGTATGCCTCTGGAGAAATTGCTGTGCCAGCAGAATATGTGTGAAATGAATAGCATCAGAACCAGCGGGACGCTTTGGGCTCATCTATGGGAACGCTTACTTCAGCTTTAACAACTGCAGTGACAGATGAATATATTCATTTGCAGCAGCCAATCCATGAACTGTATTTGCGCGCAGATGCACAGTGCATGCACATTTTTGACCTGGATGCGGGCGATCGCATTCAATTTGACTTACCTGAACAACAGAGTATTGATCTGCTTATTTTCAATACAGAACAGCAGCTTATGCCGGAATTGCTTCAGGCACTACAGGCCGAATCCCTTCTGGTGGCCAATGCTGCTCGGGCTACACATGCACAGTTAAATCAGGACAGCGCCTCAGGCCAGCGCCTGAAACAGCAGTTAGCACAGCATGCGATACAGCCTGACTGGCTGGAGCAGGCGCTGACCTTGCACAGCCCTGGAAAGCGCATTTTTCAGGCGTCTGCGGCAATTCAAGTCATCGTGTTCAATACCGGCCTGGACATGAATGTGCAGCAGCAGTACTGCATAGATGAAGTGCCCGTGACGCTATTTAAAGCCCAGCCCGTGCATTATTATTTGCCGCAGCCTTTAGCCAAACCGGTGCAGGAAATTCTGATACCGCGCGCTTCAGCACGGACGTATAGCGTTAAAGCAGGACAATGGATTCAAATTATCGACTTGTCGGGCAAGCAGTGTTCCGATTTTTTGGCCTTTGATGCCCAGGCTTTGGCCCAAGGCCAAGAACTGGGTCTGGATGCCATGGCCACCCGGACCATTTTGGGGCATGCTACCCCGGCTCCCGGGCTGCACTCTAAGTTTTTTGCCTCAGATCTGCAAGCGCTGGCCGAAGTGGTTCAAGACACCGTGGGCCGGCACGATATGTTCCTGAGTGCCTGCAGTCCGAAGTTCTATAACGATTCCGGCTACTTTGGCCATATTTCCTGCACCGATAATTTTAACCAGGTTCTGCAGCCTTTTGGCATCCAAAGCCGCAATGCATGGCCTGCCATTAACCTGTTTTACAACACCTTTGTTGAACCTTGCGGTGCAATCAGCATGGCAGAACCGTGGTCCAGACCGGGAGATTATGTCCTGCTGCACGCCCACCGCGATCTGCTCTGTGCATCATCTGCCTGCCCTGACGATATTGATCCTTCCAATGGCTGGGTACCGACGGATATTCTGGTCCGGATTTATGATCAGGATCAGCATTTCCCACGCTCCCAGCATTATCGAATTGACCCCGAGGAACTGCCGCGCATGACCCAAGCATCAGGATTTTTTCCGCGCATCCAAGCGCTTACTTCAAAAATCAGTGAGTACCACGGCTATTGGATTGCCAATGAATACGACGGCTGGGGTGCCAAAGCAGAATATCTGGCCTGCCGTGAAAGGGTCGCCATGATCGATTTAAGCGCGCTGCGCAAATTTGAAATTACCGGCCCGGATGCAGAAGCTTTTATGCAGTATGCCTTGACCCGCAATATCCGCAGACTGGCGGTGGGTGAAATTGCCTACTCGGCCTCTTGTCTGGAAACCGGCGGCATGGTGGATGACGGCACGATTTTCCGCATGGGTGAAAACTGTTTCCGCTGGATTTGCGGTGATGAATATTCAGGAACTTGGCTGAAACAGCTGGCACAGCAGCATGGCTATAAAGTCAGCATCCGCAATTCATCCCAGCATATTCACAATATTGCAGTGCAAGGTCCGCACAGCCGTGCGCTGTTGCAGCAACTGATCTGGACACCTGAACATCAGCCAAGCGTAGAGAAATTAGCATGGTTCCACTTTACCCTCGGCAAGCTGGGCGGTACAGACGGTATTCCGGTCATGGTATCACGCACCGGTTACACCGGTGAGCTGGGCTTTGAAGTCTGGTGTCATCCTAGCCATGCCGAACAGCTTTGGGATGCCGTTTGGCAGGAGGGTCAGCAATATGAGATTGCTCCGCTGGGTTTTGATGCCTTGGATTTGTTGCGCATAGAAGCCGGGCTGATCTTTGCACAGCATGAGTTTTCAGCCGAAACCAATCCTTATGAAGCGGGCATTGGCTTCACGGTACCGATGAAAACCAAGGAAGAAGATTTTATCGGCAAACAGGCCATGAAAAATCAGGCTCCGGAAAGCCGGCATAAACTCATGGGCCTGGTCCTGGAGGGCAATGAAGCGGTCCAGCATGGCGACCCGGTCTATGTCGGACGTTTTCCTGTGGGTGTGGTGACCAGTGCAGCCAACTCTCCTTTGCTGCAGCAACAGATTGCCCTGTGCCGCCTTGCACCGCAGTATGCCCTAACAGATACCGCTGTCGAAGTTGGACAACTGGATGGCCTTAAAAAACGCCTGAAAGCCAAAGTGGTGGATTTGCCTTTTTATGATCCACAAAGGTTAAGAGTGAAAAGTTGATTATCCAACCCATCATTTTTGCCTAGCCGTTGGATGCTCTTTAAAGCTGAACATTGCCACCGCTGAACGGTACTCTGAACATGAGACCAGCGCTGCATTTTGCTAGAGGGTGCGGTTCTTTAACCCTGAGTTCCTACCTGGCTATGGCAGGATTATACAAATATTTTAAAGGCGCAATATCCCGGGTGGTAATAACTGCACGCTCCTTACCCGGGTAGGTCGTTTGGCTTATTCAGTAAACTGATACCCTCCAGCCAGCTTCAGAATATTCAGTTGATGAGTTAGAGAAAATAGCAACACATGTTCAGGATCGAGAAAGATGTGTAGATAGCTGTGCCTTGAGGTTAAGCAGAATGTCAATTTCTAAATTATTTACTGCAAGTTGTTTACATACCAAAAGTAGAGAAATGATGAGCGAACCATCGCTATATGTCTGCTTAAATTGTAGAAATTCTTCCATTTTTTAGTTTTTACGTTATTTTTAACTGCAAGTTTAAAAGCTTTCAATACTTGCTCTCTGGCGCTTGCCACCCATTAGGCCAGATCATGGTTCAGGCTAACTTCTTACTCATCTATCCGAGCCACCTGATTTTAGTTCCCACGTTTTTTAACCAGGGACTAAAGTCACATCAGATCATGACCTGCACAATATCCCCCTCTTCTGAAACCTTTGTCCTAGGTAAAAGGTGGCATTATGCATAATTTAAGCATCGATTTTTTAGCTTAGGCTATTTCCAGCAGTCCAGTGAATGAAAACAATAATTTTGGCACCCATTTTGCTTAATCAGTATTACGTTTTATAAAAATTGTAATATTGAGGGGCAACACTATGGGTTACGTTGCACGTGAACTCAGTCAAAGAAATAAACTACTGTTTGGCTTGGGGTCTTTTTTAATACCGGTCTTGATTTGGTGTGCAGTCAGCTATTTACCTTTTATCTGGCATCCACAAGTCCAGATTGCCGATTCAGGCAGCGTGAACTATTTACAGGTCGGTAGTCGCATTGATAAAAATGTCTTTTTCTCTGCCGCCCAGTCTGCGTTAGATCAAGGTCTGGCTCCACCTCAAGGGATTCTGGTGAATCCGATCTATCTGCCCGCCCCGCATGAAGTGGCGATTGCCCTGGTCACGGCATTCACCACTGAACCGGCACAGGCCAATGCACCCTGGTTCCATGAAAGCCTGTGGCACAGTATCAAGCTGGTCTTTAGTGCTTTCTTTATTTCTTCACTGATCGGGATTCCACTCGGTATTTTATGTGGCTTCTCTCATAAAATTTCCCAGCTGACCGAGCCTTTTGTTGAATTTTTCCGCTACCTGCCTGCCCCGGCCTTTGGCGCACTTGCAGTTGCCATTTTAGGGATCAATGATGCACCGAAAATTGCCATCATTGTCATTGGCACCCTGTTCCAGCAAATCCTGATTATTGCCAATACCACACGTCTGGTAGACCGTAGCCTGATTGAAGCCGGTTTTACCTTAGGCACCAATAAAATGAAAAGCCTGTTTCATGTGGTGATTCCAGCAGCCCTTCCTGAAATTTACCGCAATCTGCGTGTCCTGCTCGGCTGGGCATGGACCTATCTGATCGTGGCGGAACTGATCGGCAGTACCTCCGGGATTACCTGGTTTATTACCCAGCAAGCCCGTTACCAGAATTTTGACAATGTCTTTGCAGCGATCCTGATCATTGGGGTGATTGGCCTGCTCTGTGACGTGATTTTAATGAAATTGGGACAACGCCTATTTAAATGGAAACCGGGAGCAAATTAATGCAAAACCCTGAATTTAATACCCGCGAATACTTTGACAAGATTTATAGCCGTCCGGTGATTCTGGAAGCGAAACAGCTGACGCAAAAATTCAGTCATGGCAAAACTGAACGTACGGTTTTAAATGCCCTGAATCTCAAAATTCATAAGCGTGAGTTTATCTGTGTGATTGGTCCTTCCGGTTGCGGCAAGTCGACCTTTAGCCGTGTGGTGGCGGGCCTAGACCCGTATAGCAGTGGTGAGATTCTGGTCGATGGCCAGCCGATTACCGGTCCGAGTCCGGAACGTGGCATGGTGTTTCAGGGCTATACCCTGTTCCCATGGAAAACCGTCAAAGAAAATGTCATGTTTGGCCCGAAAATGAAAGGCCAAAGTAATGCCTCAGCCGAAGCGCAGGCACGGGAATGGATCAATATCATTGGTCTGGAAAAATATCAGGACCAGTATCCGCATCAGCTGTCTGGCGGGATGAAACAGCGTGTCGCGATTGCCCGTGCGCTGGTCAATGAACCCAAGGTCTTGCTGATGGATGAACCTTTTGGTGCGCTGGATCCGCATACGCGCCAGAAAATGCAGCGTCACCTGATGGACCTGTGGCAGAACATCGACATCACCATCATTTTCGTGACTCACGATATGGATGAAGCGATTTTACTGGCCGACCGGATTGTGGCGTTGAAAGCCAATCCAGGTGAGATCAAGGAAATTATCGAAGTGAATCTGCCACGTCCACGTCATCCCGATCTGATGCTGACCCCGGAATTTAAACAGCTGCGTGAGCATGTCGATCATCTGGTACATGCCCAGGAAGATGAACTGGATCCTGCACTGGCGGATCTGCCGGAGATTCCGCGCTTAACTAAAATTAGTAACTCCAAATAAGAGGTAGACCAAGACCATAATGGCTTATGTGTATTTATTGATTGCAGTCATTTCAGAGGTTATTGCGACCTCTGCACTGAATGCATCAAAAGGATTTACCGTTTGGCAACCCAGTGTTGTGACCTGTATTGGTTATTTGATTGCCATTTATTTCCTGGCATTAACCATGAAAAGCATTCCGATGGGGATTAGCTATGCTCTCTGGTCTGGTGCTGGAATTGTATTTATTTCTACGGTAGGCTGGATTGTGTTTAAACAACATCTGGATGCCGCTGCGATGATCGGTTTGGCATTTATCCTGGTGGGTATTTTTATTATTAATATCTTTTCAAATTCAACTACTGTTTAATTTTTTACTTGTCGTTTCTCAGTCATTGCAAACTTTAAAAATAAACCAGAAAAAAGCCCAGATTTGGATCTGGGCTTTTCACGTTTTTGGTATTATTGTAATGATTCCACCAGTGTTGGCACAATCAGGCCATCTGCATCTTGTTCAGTAGTATAAACACCATTGCTTACGTTGAATTTATTCACATGGTAAGTTGATCCATAAATTGAATCGAAACCTGTACCTTTGCTAAATACCTTTTTATTGGCTGACAGATCTAGCAGAAGTGTACCGCCAATAAACTGTTCATATTGTTTAGGATCAACGCCCACTTTATTTGCCATGATTTTTACGGCTTCTTCATGAGTCGCTGGGTCATTGATGAATTTAACCGTCTTGTCCCAAACCTGAATGATCTTTTTCCATTCTTCCTTATGCGCATCCAGATGCGTCATATTGACGGTCAAGGTATCGTAAATTAAGCCCGGCTTGTCTTTCGAGCTATAGATGATTTTAGAACCTGAAACTGCTTTCAACGCCTGGTTTGCCACAGGTTGCCAAACGGCAATGGCAGATACATCAGGACTATTAAACACCTGAGGTAATTCATTGGTCATTGAGTTAATCAGGTTTACATCAGCTGATTTGATCTTGGCATCTTCAAGCGCTGTTGATAGCAACAAATGATCAACCAGACCTTTTTCTACCGCAATTTTTTTGCCTTTTAGTTCAGCAATGCTATTGATGCCGTTTTTGGCAATGATGACGTCATTACCCGCAGAATAATCTGTCACCATGATCATTGCACCTTTAGTACCGCCGGATGCAATCACCAGATTGTCACCATTGGTCACGGAAATTGCATCCAGCTGGTTTGCAGAAAAGGCATTAATCGACGCTGAATAGTCAAACCATTTAAAGTCTACATTCACACCGGCTTCTTTAAAGAAACCTTTTTCAATAGCCACTTGCCAAGCCACCCAGCCTGGCCAGTCGCTGTAGCCAATGGTGATTGGTTTAGTATTTACCGTTCCAGTTGCTTTACTGGATGGTTCTGGAACTTTTGCAGTATTGTCACAGCCACTCAATAAAATGGCGCCACAGATTGATGCGGCCAAACTTAGTTTTTTCATCATGGTGCGATTTCCCCTATGCAATTACATTTAAAACGCGTGTTTGAAGGTTGTTTTGATTGAATAAAGTCACGCCATCCGCCGAAATGGCTGATGTCAGTGGCATCTTCCAGCGCATAGCCTTCACAGATAAAGCCTTTGACCCAACGACCATCCGCCAGCTGAACATTGCCAATACCGAGCGGTGCCGGAACTTCCGCAACAATCTGGCCAAAGTTGGCAAATGGAATATCCCAGACTTCGACTGCAATCTTCTGACCTGTGCTGCTGTACTGCAGGCCCGGTTTAGGCGGTGTGGTATTTTTCAAGGCATACAGTTTATAGCTGGCTGCGGTCTGGGTGGTTTGCAGCAAGGTTCCGCCACGTGTGGTCAGCTGGAAGTTCAACGGCATACCCGTCAGGTGTGCACCTACGACAGCAAGTTTGACCGAATGCTGAGATTGAATCTGGGTGCTTGGTATATAAGTTTTTTGCGAAGTCCCCAGGGTTAAAGCGGTCGATTGCTGCCAGCGTTGAGCAAAGTTGGCCAAGGCCTGATCCATCCAGGCGAGAGCAATAAAGGTCACGCCGCTTGGCAGGCCATCGGCGCGAATGCTATTTGGCAGTGCCAAAGCTGACAGATCGGCAAAATTGACGAAATTGGTATAGGCACCCATGTGGCTGTTTTTGACCAGTGGGTCTGCTTCCACATCGGCAATTTTGTAAATGGTCGGTGCTGTAGGCACCATCAGGGCATCAAAGTCCGCCAATGCCAGATTGATTTGGCGCGCCAGCTGGGCACGTTCATATTCCGCCTGCATCATATCGACAGCATTGAAGTTGTCCGCCTGACTGATGATCTGGTGAATCACCGGATGGGTCACCTCACGCGAGACCATTTTCTCTACGGCGCTGGTGCGTTCTGCGACCCAAGCCTTGTTATATAAAGCCGAAGCCAGCTGATTGAAAATGCTGAAATCAATCGCTTCGACAGCATAGCCCAGCTGTTTGGCACGAGCGATCGCCAGTTCAAAGGCTTTTTCCGATTCCACATCTGCATAAAATTCCAGCTGTGCCGGAATGGCAATTTTGCCTTTGGAAAACTGGGTGGGCACATTGGCTGGATGCTGGCGTGAATATTCATCAGATGCATCATAACCCTGCATGATCTGGGCTACCTGCCATGCATCATCCACCGTCAAGGCAAAAATTGAAATCACATCAATGCTACGGCAAGCCGGAATCAGCCCCGAAGTTGAGAACCAGCCCTTGGTCGGTTTAAGCCCCACAATATTGTTATGTCCTGCCGGCACACGGCCCGAACCTGCGGTATCGGTGCCTAAACTGAAGGGCACCTGACCATTGGCAACCGCCACAGATGAACCCGAACTTGAACCGCCACTGATATATTCAGGATGAAAGCTGTTTTTCACTGCACCGTATGGAGAACGTACGCCGACCAGACCGGTTGCAAACTGGTCCAGATTGGTTTTACCCACCACAATCGCACCAGCCGCTTTCAACTTGGCAACCACTGTTGCATCCTGGCTGGCCAGATACGCAGCTTCTTTACAGGCCGCAGTGGTATAAAAACCGGCAACATCAATATTGTCTTTCACCGCAAATGGAATGCCATATAACGGTAAATCATCTAATGATTTGTCTTTTAGCGCATCAATTTGTGCTTGTAATTGTTCTGCTGTGGAAATTGAAATCCAGGCATGATTGTCATTGTTAAACGATGCAACATAGGAGATCAGGTCCTGTAACTGGATCTGCTGCTGTTGGTAGGCATTCTGCCAGTCCTGAATCGTCCATAAAGTGTTCATGACAATACTCCTTTATTGGTATTTTGGGGAATGGGAGGCATCACGGCATCCATCAGTTCCAGGTGCCCTTTGAGCACCCCTTTCAATGCAATAAATTGTTCGCCAATTTCTTTCAGGTCACTGCTCACGCCCTGCATCAGCATCACCTGCAGGACTTTTTCATCATCCAGCTGGATATGCAGCGAGCTGATCACCTGTTCCAGATATTGCTGTTGCAGGTCCACCAGCTGGGAACGCAGCGGCTTGAGGCTGACGTCATAGACCAACGTCAATGTGCCGACCATCACTTCATCGTGTGCCACCAGATCGTCAATCAAATAGCGGTTAATCATGTCGACAATAGCCTGAGAACGGCTTTCATAATGTTGCTCGACAATCTTTTGATCGAGTGCCTGAAGCGTGCTTTCTGGCAGGGTGATACTAATCCGTGCCAATTTTTGTTTAGCCACGGCGGTATTCCTTCTGCTGTGGGGATTGCTGTAAATGCAGTCCGGCACGTACGCTTAAAAGCTCAACTAAAAATTTCAGCCATGGATGCAGCTTTTTATTCGAGTCTGGATAATTCATGTGCATCTCCTACAGGTATTACAAAACTGGAATTTCGTATTACTTGCTAAAATGCAGAAAGCGTGCCAATTGTAGCGATGGGATAAAATAAAAACGGCTAAAAAAAAGCCCCATTACGCTGAGCTGGGGCCTGTTTTAAATCAGGGGGTTATTGATAATTTCACCGGTTCGATTGCTTTTATTATTCATGTACGGTTATTTTTTTTATACATGATGGGTTGACCGATGAGTGTGGTTGAGTGATCAAGTGAATGGCTCTCCTCTGTTTATCTGTCATATAAATAAAAGCAGAAAGCATGCCAGCTTAGTTCTTATAAATAAAATTATCTAAAAACAGCTATTTATTAAAATAAAAAGTGCTTAAAAATATTGATCAAATGTTTATGCGCCAAGATTGATCAGATTTGCACCAAAACGATGTCATTTAAAATATAAAATTGTGCTATGTAGTCTTGGGTGGCCGTTATAGTGTTGTACCAATGAGTTTGTGGATTTTGATTCCGGCTTTGAGAATTTGGCTCTTAGGTCATAAGCATATTTAAAATAAAAACCGCCAAGAGGCGGTTTGTTTACATATTTTTATAAATGGTATCTCGCCGATCTACATCCAGAACAGGCACAACAACTTTTGAGTCGATGACTTGATAAAATAAGTAATACTTGGGATTTCTACTTATTACATTTTAATCAACGTTAGCTAATGCATCAGACAAAACATGTTTTGCTTCGTTATAGATTTCACTATGTTTAATCATATAACTACAAAAATATGAATATTTTTCAGTGGGCTTCATTAAACTCTCAATTCTATCAATGGAATCTGAAATTTTACGTATTTGGTTTAACCGTTTTCTATCAGTATCTTTACCTATTAATTCTTCAAGTGCTTCTTCTAAAGTCTGTTCATACTCACAGAAGACCTTAATCAATTTGCTGTAAGGGTCATATAAACGACTTTTTAAACCACAAACTTCGATCGTCATCTTTGCTATTTCTGTCTTACCTTTCATTCGAGCTAAGATAAATTCAAAATGCTGTGTTGGATTAAAGTCCTCATCATATGGATTTAAAATAGGCTGAACACCTACATCATGAGTAAGTTTAGAATCATTACATTTACGACAACTTGGTAAAAAATTTTCCCATTCGAAAGTCTTATTATGATATTTAGATTTTGGATAAAAGTGTTCAACTTCTATATTGCCACTATCTTTAGGAGTACCTTCACAAAAAGCACATTTTTGATGTGAGCTATCAAATAAAGGGGTAGTAATGTCCTTATGTCTGTAATGACTAAGAGCTGAAGCTTTCTCTTCTTTCGGAATATCTTTATAACTTCCATATTTACTTACTAATGAAAGTAAATGATCTGTCCATTCTCTTTGTTTATCTTGAAGGATTTGAGGAATATCAACAGGTTTTTCAAGTTTAATCATATCTTATTGAAGCTCCAAAGAAGCCATTTTCATTTCTAGCACTTGAACAATCGTGTCATCAGAATGAGTAATACTTTTCAGCTGTTCCATTACAGATAAAAGCTTAGTCTTATCTTTTGATTCGTAGGCATCAAAAGCTTCATCAATTAATCTTTCGTAATCTTTATTTTTAAGACTTTTAACTCCCATTACATCTTCTAAAATCTGATCAGTATTCCAGCCTGAATAACGCTTGTTACTAGGCTCAAAATGATATTCTGTTTTTCCTGTTTCACGACTCATAATAATGACTTCGCCTTCTTTTGCGGAAGCCAAAAGATGAGGTGAATGTGTCGTTACGATAAACTGAAGATTAGGGAATAAAGCTTCTAAACCATCTCGAATATTAAATTGCCATTCAGGGTGTAAATGAAGATCTAACTCATCAATTAGTACCGTACCTGTTGCTTGTTGAATATTCCTACTACCTTGAGGGTTAATTTTTTCAACCCATTCAATGATATTAGCGATTATAGAGAAAATTGCTTGGAATCCAGCGGATAATTCTTCTAAATAACATTCCTGACCATACAATTGAAAAATAGGTTCTAAATCTCTTTCTGTTCTTAAATATTGAAAATCACTTCCAGTTGGGGCAATTCTTGTTAAATTATCAAGCAAAATATCCCAATTAATTCTTTCTTCAATCGCCCATTCTTTGTCAATGTAAAAGTATCTATTAATAAACCATTGCTTAACATTCGAGCTCTTACTGTCAAGATTTTTTCTTTGATACTCTTCTATAGCTTGTTGTTGTGATTCTTCTCGTTTAGCACCAGAAATTTCTACATAATCAATAAATCTTTTTGTTCCAATAAATAATGGAACTAATTTTCCTTTATTCTCGTAAGGTAAAAAAATTTGTAGGCTGTCTTGTTCAGAATTCAGGGCAATATTTGGACGCTTCCAATTTTCTATATTACTACGACGATATGAATTATTTTCTTTGAAGGATCCTTTTCCCATCCCAAAGAAAACTACTGCCGAATCCATGACAGCTTCAAGAAAAAAAGTCGACTCTTTACTTAGTCTAGATGACTGATAGTCATTATAAATACAGTGATGAATACCTGTTAAAATACTGCTTTTCCCACACCCATTTGGACCAGTCAAAAAATTAAATTTTTCATTAAATTTCACTGAAATTTTAGAAAACTGTCTAAAGTTTTCCGCATTAAAAGACTTTATAAAGTAGTTAGTCATTTCTGATTTAATCGAATTTATCATGCATATATTATCTATATATTATTAATATTTAAAAGCAAAAACCGCCCTTACGGACGGTCTTTTTTAATCCAATTTCATCAAGCCACAGGCGCCAAGGTAAACAACACCTGCCCTGTTTTTACCGTTTGCCCTTTCTCAATGGTAATGGCATCAACACGCATACGCTCAGGGGCAAGAATTGGAATCTCAATCTTCATCGCTTCAATGACGGCCAAGGTTGCACCTTCTTCCACAATATCACCCGAAGCACATTCAATTTTCCAGATTGAACCCGGCATATGCGACTCTACGGCGCAGCCACCATCAGGAATTTCAACGCCTTCACCATCATCAACAGCGTCCAGGCTTTCAGACACATATTCTGCAAGACCTGCTGCATGCCAGCGACGACGCTCTGCATCAAAATTAGCTTGTTGTACGGACTTAAAAGCAGAAATCGATTCCTGATTTTCAATTAAGAAGTCGTTGTATTCCTTCAGGTTCAATACACCATCTTCAATACGTAGTTTTAAACGACCCGCTTTAAAGTCCTCACGCATTTGCATGAGTTCCGCTTCAGAGACTTCATAGAACTTAATTTGGTCAAAGAAGCGCAGTAACCACGGTTTACCTTGTTCAAAGTCGGCATTTTTACGGTAGCGTGACCACATTTGCGTAGTACGACCGACAAACTGATACCCCCCCGGACCTTCCATACCGTACACACACATATAGGCACCGCCAATACCTACGGCATTTTCAGGTGTCCAGGTACGTGCCGGGTTATATTTGGTGGTGACCAGACGCTGACGTGGATCAAGCGGGGTCGCCACGGGTGCACCCAAATACACATCGCCCAGGCCCATCACCAAGTAACTTGCGTTATAAACCACATCTTTTACAGCTTGTTTATCTTTTAAGCCATTAATACGGCGAATGAACTCTATATTGTCCGGACACCACGGCGCATCTGGACGCACGGTTTGCATATAACGCTCAGTTGCCAGTTGGGTTTGTGAATCTTCCCAAGCCAATGGCAAGTACACGGTACGTGATGGTACTTGCATTGCTGTCACATCCGGCAGTTCTGCTTCAGCGACTTGCAATAGACGCAGCAGGTCGAGCTGATCCAGCTGGATCGAATCAAAATGGATCTGCAGCGAACGGATGCCCGGTGTCAGGTCAATGATGCCGGCAATATTCTGTTTCTGTACCCATTTCATCAAGGCATGGATACGGAAACGTAGGTTCAGGTCCAGCACCAGCTCGCCATATTCCACCAGCATATAGTTATTGCCGGCAGGACGATACACTACATCCGGCAATCCATTCTGACCTTTTAAGGTATCCAGCACGGCATTTTTCAGCGTACTGATTTCAGGGTAGAACGATTCATCAAATGCTACGTCTTTTGTATCTGACGCTTCTAACTGCGCATGATATTTTTCATTCAGCACTTTGGCTTGGGGGTAGCTAACGGGGACAAATTTGACTTTATCGCCGGCTTTCAGCTGACCGAGTTTCCACAGTTCAGAATTGATCACTACGGCTGGACAGACGAAACCACCGAGGCTTGGCCCATCTGGACCCAAAATAATTGGCATATCACCGGTGAAATCAATTGCACCAATGGCATAGGCATTGTCATGAATATTCGATGGATGCAGACCGGCTTCACCGCCGTCTTCACGTGCCCATTCTGGTTTAGGACCAATCAGACGAATCCCGGTACGGCTTGAATTGAAGTGAATCTCAAAACTGTGGGCAAAGAAGGTATCAATGTCATTTTTGCTAAATAAATCCGGCGCGCCATGCGGGCCGTACATCACCGCAATTTCCCATTCATGGCTGAATGTTGGAATTTTCTTAGATGCAAGCGCAGTGACTTCGGTTGATGTATATGCCGTAATCGGAAGCATATCGCCAATGAGTAAGTTACGGCCGGCATGACCACCAAACTGGCCCAAGGTAAAGGTCGCTTGTGAACCCAGATATTGAGGCACATTCAGGCCGCCTTTGATGCCGATATAAGTACGGCAACCTGTGGCGATTTTGCCACATTTCAAAATCTGGCCTTTACGTACATTCACCGTTTGCCACATCGGGACTTGAACACCATCCAAGGTTGATGGCATATCCCCACCGGCCAGTACGATCTGGCTATCACAGTGGAATTTCAACATTGGGCCTTGCAGGGTACATTCCAGACCGGCCGTATTTGGCGCATTGCCAAGTAACTGGTTGGCGACATTGAGTGACAATGGATCAATCGCACCGGAGGGCGGTACACCGACATCCCAATAGCCCAAACGACCTGTGACGTCCTGCACAGCAGTCTGAATCCCCGCTTGCAGCACTTCAATTTTTTGGGTTTTCCATGCAAAGGTATTTAAAAAACGTGTGGTTTGGGTACCGGCTTTAAACACCTCACAGTCGATGATGTTTTGCAGATATTCCAGATTGGTTTCAATCCCCGCAACCTGCGTTTTTGCCAGCGTTTCGGTCATCGCCTGAATCGCAGACTCACGATCGTCTGCGGTGACAATGATTTTGGCAATCATCGGATCGTAAAAAGAGGATACGGTGGAACCGGTTTCTACCCAGGTTTCATTACGGGCATGGGCATCAAATTCAACATGGGTTAAAAGTCCTGCACTGGGCTGGAAGTTCTTGATCGGGTCTTCGGCATATAAACGCACCTGAATCGAATGACCTTTGGCTTCCAGTTTTTCACTTGGTGCAGTCCAGTCACCGCTGGCCAGGGTCACCATCCATTCCACCAGATCCACGTCAAAGACCTGCTCCGTCACGCCGTGCTCGACTTGCAGACGGGTATTCACTTCCAGGAAGTAAAATTCCTGCGTATCGGTATCCATCACGAATTCAACCGTACCAGCCGAACGATAATTCACTGATTGCATCAGCTGGATCGCGACATTCTGGATATAGGCACGCTGTTGATCAGTGATATGTGGTGCCGGGGTTTCTTCAATCACTTTCTGGTTACGACGCTGTACTGAACAATCACGTTCACCCAGTGCAAGTACCTGTCCGTTGCCATCACCAAAAATCTGCACTTCGATATGACGGGCGTTTTGTACAAATTTTTCTAGGTATAAACCCGCATCTTTAAAGTTGGCTTGGGCTAAGTAAGATACCGTTGCATAGGCATCTTTCAGTTCAGTCTCATTCCAGACCAGACGCATGCCGATGCCGCCGCCACCTGCGGTACTTTTTAGCATCACCGGATAGCCAATACGCGCAGCCTCAGTCAGCGCTTCAGCTTCATTTGCCAATAACTGGCTGCCCGGCAGCAATGGCACCTTGGCCTGAATCGCCAGTTCACGTGCGGTGTGTTTCAAGCCAAACTTACGCATTTGTGTGGAGTTTGGACCAATAAAGGCAATACCTTGTGATTCACACAGGTCGCAGAATTCGGCATTTTCAGATAGGAAACCGTAACCCGGGTGAATGGCCTGCGCACCGGTCTGTTTGGCAACTTCTAAAATTTTCTCAACATTTAAATAGCTTTGACTGGCCGCTGCTTCACCGATATACACCGCTTCATCGGCCAGTGTGACATGCAAAGAATCACGGTCGGCTTCTGAATACACTGCAACCGACTGGATACCCAATTTTTTTAAAGTACGGATCACGCGGCAGGCAATCGCGCCACGGTTGGCAATGAGGACTTTATTGAACATGACTTACTCCTCACCTTCACGGATGATCAGTTGAATTTTGGTTGGGTTATAGGCATTACACGGGTTATTCAGTTGCGGGCAATTTGAGATCAGTACGATCAGATCCATTTCTGCTTGAATCTCGACAAATTTACCGGGTGCTGAAATGCCATCATCAAATTTCAAATGACCGTCTGCTGTCACCGGCACATTCATAAAGAAATTAATGTTTGGACCAATATGACGCACATTCAGCTCATACTTTTTGGCAATCGGATGCTGAGACAACGCCATCATGAAATTATTACGGCAGCTGTGCATTGGGTATTTATCATGCGCATAACGCACGCTGTTACTTTCACATGAACATGCACCGCCTAAAGTGTCGTGACGGCCGCAGTTGTCATCCTGGATTTTTGCAATCGCATTGCCAAAATTGCTATAAAGCGTGGTGCCTTTTTCTAAATAAATCTGTTTATTGATCGAAAGCGTATCGCTTGTGCTATAACGCTCTTCAGGATCTCTTGCTGAAATAAATAAGGTATCCACCGCCTGGTTGCCCTCCAGGTCAACAATACGAAAATACTGTCCTTTCTTGACTTCACCCATCCACGCTTCACCGGCAGGACAGACTTCACTTAATACTGATTTTTCTAAACCATTTTCTAAATTAGCTAATGCAGTCATGATGATTCCCCCAATTAAGCGCTGAGTGCGTAGTAACGATTATTATTTTGGAAAGCACGCTGATTTTGCGGGCATGAATCACGGCAAATATCGGTCTCGGCTAAAGTATTGGCTTTGAACAATGACAATTGAATATCGGCAGGTTGATACTCAGCGCTGTCATCTAAGGCATGGGGTGCTGCGGACAGGAATAGCAGACAGTCCATTTCAAAACGCAGTTCAATGATCTGATCGGTATGGTCCGATGCCACATAAGACAGCTCACCGGCATCATTTGGCACAACTTTAGAAAACAGATTCACCGTAGCGCTTAAATCTTGAGTCGATAAGCCAAATTTGGTCATCTCTAACAGCAAGCTGTCACGGCCATTGCGGTACATGTCATTGCGTGCATCTTGAAAGGTTTTGGTTCCAAACTGTTTTTCAATTTGTACTTTGGTGCTTGGAGCGCATAAAGCATCATTCCAGCCATGCTCATCTTTGACAATCGATGCCATGACCCGGCCGAGATCTGAATACAACACATGGCCGGTGCTTAAAAATGCGGTATGCTGCCCTTTTAGGCTGTCGGGCATGTTGTAGCGTTCCAGCTTATCTTCAGCATTGACACAGAACAGGGCAACGTTGGCATTGGCACCCAGTGCCTTGAATTGCAGAATTGCGCCTTTTTGAATGCGGCCGGACCAGTGATGCCCGCCTGGCAGGATTTCAGTCCATAAAGTGTGATTGTTATGATAGTCGCCCATGTGCATGACCTCTCTAAGGTTTTTGTTCCAACCTCCCGGGCTTTTATCCCTCCGTGTAGCTCTGTTTTTTATCAAAACTAAGCCGTGAACTCTCGGTCTCAGGCACAGTATTTTTGCAAATAACTGCCCAAATAACTGCCGGAACCCTAGATCACTTTATGCTAGAGAGGTAAATGCAAATGATGTGCCAGTTTAGTATTACGATTTTTTGTTTTTATCACACTGTATTGGGCATAAAACCATGCATTGCAACGTAATCTTCGCTGCCCTGCACCATGATGAATCAAATTGGCTTGAAGTGCTGAAAGCTTGGGTTTTTAGCTTTTGTCCATCAAAATTCCGCTACTGGATCCTGTTGTCTCACGCTATTGGCTGGAATTTTTAAACGCCCTTGAGGTGGAAATAGGGCGGATGAATACCGAAGTAGGCTTAGACCATGTCATTGCTTCTAGACCCAGTCGATGGAGGTTGGCTTGTGATAAGAACCGGTTAAACGCTGTATTACACCAGTTTCCTGCAGGGATGTATCATACACAGGCGCTTAACCCGACGCTAAACAGACAGCTGCTGTTGCGGCAGCTGGCTAAAAAATGGCGGACTTGAGAAGTTGTTACCCGCGGGGTTTACTGATCAGCCAGTTTAAGTTTTGGCGAACGGCAGGCCACTCATGTTTTACAATACTGTACACATAGGTGTCTCTTAAAATATCGCCAGCCACCACCTGATGACTTCTTAAGATACCATCCAGCTTTGCCCCCAGGCGTAAAATTGCGGCCTGACTGCGAACATTAAAAGAAGATGTTCTGAATTCCACCGCAATACAATTCAATTGTTCAAAGGCATGCGCAAGCAGTAATTGCTTAGACTCTGTATTCACCAGTGTGCGCTGTACGGACTGCCGATACCAGGTAGAACCAATTTCCACACGTCGATGCAGCGGCTCAATATTCATAAAACTGGTCATGCCTAATGCCTGCCCTGTGCTGCGATCTTCTATATAAAAAGGCAGCATACTTCCCGACTGTTGTAATGCCAGCCGTCGTTGAATTTCAGCACTCATTTGCTCTGGTGCAGGAATACGCGTATACCACAGCTTCCAGAGTTCGCCATCGCGAACCGCATCCACAAGTGCTTCGACCTGGGTTAAATCAAGCGGTCTTAAAATGACCTGTTCACCCACCAATTCAACCGGTTTAATCCACGGCATGTTGCTCTCCCCCATTAGACCGAAATGCTGCCTATACTTTGTGCTTGATGTACTGGATTCGGCAATGCATGCTTCATTTTTGCATCACATGCCGGCATGCACCTGCCCAGGCATGTGCCTCATCCAGAATAGCGCAATACTGTTGGTTTTTCCCGGGTTTTAATTGTTCTTCAAGTCGTCGCATTGCTCTTTCGATCAAGCAGTGTAAGGGGAAATATTTTTCAGCATATAGTCAATCTCTCCAAATTCATGCACCTATTAAAAGCCGTACCACCCATCCAAGAGCCAAACCACCTGCTGAAAAGCAGCACTTTGCCGGTGAAGCTGAGTGTCCTGTTTGGCACTAGGATAGCCTGTCCATAATTTGCTTGAATTTTGCAGCATCTGTTTGCCACTGCGGATTTTTGTCTTTATCAATGATCAGTGCCCGTACACCCTCAATAAAATCGCCCTGCTCTAACCAGATATCCTGCAAATCCCGTTCCAGTTGCATACATTTTTCCAGTGACAGGTTCTGACCGGTCTGCTGCAATTTCAGACTGGCTTGTTTTGCCATCAGCGGGCGTTGCTGCAAGAGAGCCAGCATTTTCTTGGCCCAGTCCTGATTGAGGGCATCGCTGGCATGGGCCAGACTGTGTTCAATTTCGTCCAGATGAGGATAGGAAAAATGCTGGTTAATCGGGTCGATGCGTTTTTGTAATTCGCTTTCTAGCGGATGGGTGATAAATGTACTGATGATTTTTCGGATTTCCACTGGGTTCAAAACAGCTGCCGCGCTCAATGCCGCTTCTAAATCAGCAAAATGTTCACTCGGCACATGATAATCGACCAGATCCAGATACAGCGCATCACTGCTGCTGATCTGCTCACCGGTCAGTGCCATATAAACGCCGACTTCATCCAGTCGAGACAGGAAATGGGTTGCACCGACATCAGGGAAAAAGCCAATCGCGGTTTCTGGCATGGCAAAACGTGATTTTTCACTGGTGACCTTGATATGACAGGCCTGAGCCAATCCAAATCCTCCGCCCAGTACATAGCCATCCATCATCGCGATCACAGGTTTAGGGAAATTGCGCAATGTGCTTAGCATGCTATATTCAGTAGCGAAAAAATCCTGATATCGGGTATTTCCGGCCTGATAGCTGTCATACAGATAACGGATATCGCCTCCAGCACAGAACGCTTTCGGACTGTTGGAATTGATCAGGATAGCTTGCACCTGCGGGTCATGACGCCACTGGTCGAGTTGTGCCTGAATACCCTGAATCATTGGCAGGGTTAAGGCATTTAAATGGCTGGTGCGGTCCAGGCTGATGATGCCCAGACCTCCTGCGACCCGAATCGCTAAATTATTATCATCACTCATTCTTTTTGTTCCTATTATGATTTTTATTGATGGGTAAATTGGGCTGGACGTTTTTCCACAAAGGCCTGCATGCCTTCTTTCTGGTCAGCACCGGCAAAAATGGAATGGAAAACCCGGCGTTCAAAACGCAGACCTTCAGCCAGACTCACTTCAAAAGCCCGGTTAATCGACTCTTTAATCATCATCACTGCCGGCAAGGATTTCTCGGCAATTTTTTCCGCCGCTTGCAGGGTGTGTTGCAGCAGTTCTTCCTTGGCAAAGACCCGTGCCACCAGCCCACTTTGCTCGGCTTCCTGTGCTCCCATGTGTCGTGCAGTCAGGCACATTTCCATGGCTTTGGCCTTGCCGATGGCCAGGGTTAAACGCTGGGTGCCGCCAATGCCGGGCAACACACCTAAGGTGACTTCAGGCAGACCAAATTTTGCATTGTCGGCACAGTAAATAAAGTCGCACATCAGCGCCAATTCGCAACCGCCGCCCAAGGCATAGCCACTGACCGCGGCAATCAAAGGCTTACGGCGCTGGGCAATCCGGTCGGCCAGACTGAAAAAATCATCCAGATAAATTTGCGGAAAAGTTAAATCGGCCATTTCCTTAATATCGGCACCGGCAGCAAAGGCTTTTTCCGAACCGGTAATCACGATACAGCCGATGGTCGGGTCTTTTTCCAGCTGATCCAGGGCTTGATTGACTTCGACAATCAGCTGGTTATTCAATGCATTTAACGCCTGAGGACGGTTTAAGGTAATCAATCCGACACCGTTACGCTGTTCGAGTAAAATGGTTTGCCATTGCATGATAAAAATCCTTTTTAATTGGTTATAAACTGCGTGCAATCACCAAGCGCTGAATATCGCTGGTGCCTTCATAGATCTGACAAATCCGCGCATCGCGATAAATACGTTCAATCGGAAAATCTTTCAGATAACCATAGCCACCAAAAATCTGTAAGGCTTTGGAACAGACACGTTCGGCCATTTCCGAAGCAAATAGTTTGGCCATGGAGGCTTCAGTCAAACAGCTTTCACCAGCTTCCTTTTTACGTGCGGCAAAATGGACCAGTTGACGTGCCGCTTCAATTTCGGTGGCCATGCTGGCCAGCCTGAATGCAATCGCCTGCTGCTCAAAAATCGGTTTGCCAAAGGCCACGCGGTCATGCGCATATTTACTGGCTTCTTCTAAAGCGGCACGCGCCAGACCGACCGCTTGTGCGGCAATACCAATCCGTCCACCTTCCAGATTGGCCAGGGCGATTTTCAGGCCTTCACCTTCTGCACCGAGTCTTAAACTTTCATGAATGCGCATATCGGTTAAGGCAATCTGACAGGTATCCGAAGCATGCAGGCCCAGTTTTTCTTCCACCCGGATCACTTCATAGCCGGGAGTATCGCGCGGAACCAGAAAAGCACTCATGCCTTTTTTACCCGCAGTCGGATCGGTGACGGCAAAGACAATAATCATTCCGGCATTATTTCCAGAAGTAATAAACTGTTTGGCACCATTGATGATGTAGTGATCGCCATCTTTGACCGCACGGGTTTTAATTGCAGCAGCATCCGAGCCAGTATGCGGTTCGGTCAGGGCAAAAGCACCAATCATTTCACCTTGGGCCAACGGCTTTAAAAATTGCTGCTTTTGCTGTTCGGTTCCGAACTTGAGAATCGGTACACAACCGACCGAGTTGTGCACGCTCATAATCGCAGAAGTTGCACCATCGGCTGCGGCGATTTCTTCCAGCGCCAGCACATAGGCCAATGTGCCTGTACCAGAGCCACCCCATTCCTCGGGAATCAGCATGCCCAGAAAACCTAACTCGCCCATTTGAGCCAACGCATCTTTGGGAAAGATGCCTTTTTGATCCCACTCGCCGGCATGTGGTTTAATCTGTTCCTGGGCAAAGCTCTTGGCCATATCCTGAATCAGGTGTTGTTCTTCTGTAAATTGCATCGATTCTTCCTTCAATCTCTTTAATTTGATCTTTTATTCAATCTGCTGGCTTTGGCTGCTTATGCTGTCTTGGCCTGCTGCTTGTTGATTTCCTGATTGCGCAGTAAAAAGCGCTGAATCTTGCCACTCGGGGTTTTCGGAAGTTCAGTCACAAATTCAATCAGGCGCGGATAGGCATGTGCAGACAGACGCTTTTTCACAAACTGTCCCAGTTCCTGTTGCAGCTCGGCAGTTGCAGGAGAATGGCTGGCCAGAATCACAAAGGCTTTAATGATTTCGGTCCGCTCTGGATCGGGTACACCTATCACCGCCGCTTCGATCACCGCGTCATGCTCCAGCAAGGCACTCTCGACATCAAACGGACCGACCCGATAACCTGAGGTGGTAATGACATCATCACTGCGTCCGACAAAACTCATACTGCCATCAGCATGAATTTCGGCGGTATCTCCGGTTAAATAGTAATGGCCGACAAAAGGTGACTTGCGGCTTTCTTCATAGCCCGAAAACCACATCATCGGCGACTGGCTGATATCCACCGCCAGAATACCCGGAACGTCAGCCGCTAATTCATGGCCCTGTTCATCGACAACTGCAATCCGGTAACCCGGGCTGGCAAAGCCTGCCGAACCTGAATGCACCGGATGTTCCAGTGCATGATGGTTACACACCACCATACCGACTTCAGTCTGGCCATAATGGTCATAAATCGGCACATCCAGCACCTCTTTAAACCAGCGGATCACTTCCGGATTTAACGGTTCTCCGGCACTACTGACCACGCGCAACTTGCCGCGCAGCTGGGCCATCTGGGCAGGATCAGCTGCCATCATCATACGGTAAGCGGTCGGTGCACCAGCCAGATTGGTGATGCCATATTCCTTGACGATTTCGCAGACACTTTCGGCATTAAAACCGCCTTCATAAAACAGGGTCGCGTGTCCGAGCAGTAAGGGTCCGGTAATCGCATAGTACAAACCATAAGCCCAGCCCGGATCGGCAATATTCCAGAAGGCGTCGTCCTCGGTGAGACCGATGGCATTGTGCATATAGCCGGCAAAAGCAATCAGCGCTTTCAGCGGAACTTTTAACGGTTTGGCTGGCCCGGTGGTGCCCGAGGTAAACATCAGTAAAAATGGCTCATCTATACCGAGCATTTCCAGTTCACAGTTTTCCGCTTGCCGGTTCAGCACCCTCCAGAAGCTGAGATCCTGCGGATAGACTTCGGCCTGCAGTTCAGCCTGTACCGTCACAATCGGGGGACAGTTGCTGATCTCGGATAATTTTTCCCGATTGGCCAGATCAGTCACCACCAGCTTGCTTTGCGCCAGCTGAATACGATGCTCAATAGCTTTAGGGCCAAAGGCGGTAAATAAAGGCTGATACACTGCACCAATGCGCCAGGTTGCTAAAATGGTAATGATCAGCTCTGGGGTGCGCGGCAATAAGCCGGAAACGCGGTCGCCTTTACCAATGCCCTGTGACTTTAAAAAGTTGGCAAACTGACTGGAATATTTCTTCAGCTCGCGAAAGCTGTATTGTTCTTTGCGGCCATCTTTGCCATACCAGTACAAGGCAATCGCATCGGAATCGGCATGCCGGTCACAACATTCATAACAGGCATTCACTGCCTGCATCGAACCGGACAAATACTGCTTTGCCACCGCATCTAAATCAAAGTTTTCAACCGTTTTTTGATAATTTAACATTTTAAAAACCTCAGCCTGAATTTATCGTTATTACTGACAAGGTATTGTTGATGAAGCGAGTCCTTGCTCCATTGAATCATTAAGTTTTTAAGCAGGTGTTGTGGTGTATTGATGCATGATGCTGGAAAAATCCAGATGGGCATGACCGTCCTGACACAGCTGTTGATAGAGTTTTTGTACCATGCTGCCCAGAACCACCGGCTGCTCGGCCTGTTGCGCGGCATCGACCGCCAGACCCAGATCTTTCAGCATCAGTTGTGCGGCAAAACCGTCGGTATACCCCCGTGATGATGGTGCATTGGCACAGATATCCGGCCAGGGATTATAGATTTCAGAACTCCAGCAACGTCCGGTAGAGCTGTTGATTACCCCAGCCAGGGCCTGTGGATCAATCCCCAGTTTGGCCCCGAGCGCCATTCCTTCTGCCACGGCAGTCATGGAAATACCCAGAATCAGGTTATTACAGATTTTGGCCACCTGTCCTGTTCCCACAGCGCCACAATGCACCAGATTTTTACCCATGCAGCTGAGAACCGGTTTAACCGCTTCAAAGGTGGCATCATCGGCACCAACCATAAAGGTTAAAGTGCCGTCTTTGGCCCCTAAAGTTCCGCCGGATACCGGTGCATCACAGACGCGAACCTGTTTGGCCTGCGCTGCTGCGGCAATCTCCTGAATGGTTTGCGGGTCAATGGTGCTGCTATCGATACACAAACTACCCGCTTGAAGTACGTTCAAAATACCGTGTTCACCGAGATAGACGTCACGAACATGCTTGGCTGCGGGCAACATACTGACCACAACCTCTGCCTGCTTGGCAGCGGCTTGTGGACTGTCACAGACGATGCCACCGGCTGCTGCAAAATGCTGTAGTGCTGTTTCACTGAGGTCGTAACCAAACACTTGGTGTCCTGACTTGAGCAGATTCTGCGCCATCGAGCCGCCCATATTGCCTAGACCAATAAATGCAATCTTCATGCTGATACTCCTTAACGCAGACTGATGGTGGTATTCACACCAGTAGTTTCCTGATCATCTTCAAACCAGCGGCTGGTAATGGTTTTGGTCTGGGTATAGAACTGCACTGCCTGTTTGCCATAAGGACCTAGATCACCCAGTTTTGAACCGCGTGAACCGGTAAAACTGAAGAAAGGCACAGGTACAGGAATTGGAATGTTAATGCCAACCTGACCGATATCAATCTGGTGCTGGAATGTGCGTGCCGTATTGCCATTTTGGGTAAAGAGTCCAACGCCGTTACCAAATGGATTGGCATTAATCAGTGCAATGGCTTGTTCTAAAGTATCAACATGTATGATCGCCAATACTGGACCAAATACTTCTTCTTGATAAATGCGCATATCGGTCGTGATCTGATTAAAAATCGTTGGTCCGACAAAATTGCCTTTTTCATAGCCCGGAACTTGTACATCACGGCCATCAAGCAGCAGTTCAGCGCCTTGTTCAATGCCACTGTTAATTAAGTCTATGACACGCGCTTTGGCACGGGTCGAAATCACCGGTCCAACATCGGTATTGGGTTCATGTCCGGCATTGACCTTTAAGGTTTTGGTTTTATTCACCAGTTCATCGACCCAGTGTTTGGTTTCACCGACCATCACTGCCACTGAAAGTGCCATACAACGCTGACCCGCCGCGCCAAAAGCTGCACCAACCAAGGCATTCAGGGTCTGTTCCTTATTGGCATCCGGCATGACCACGACATGGTTCTTAGCGCCCATCATCGATTGCACACGTTTGCCATGTTGTCCCGCTAGGTTATACACATGCGTACCGACTGCGGTTGAACCGACAAAGGAAATGGCTTTGATGTCACGATGAGTACACAGCAGATCGACCACTTCCTTACCGCCATGCACTACATTCAGTACACCTGCCGGGACACCGGCCTGAATCGCCAGTTCAACCAGCATCATGGTCGACAACGGATCCTGTTCCGAAGGTTTCAAGACAAAAGTATTACCGCAAACAATGGCCATCGGGAACATCCACAGTGGAATCATCGCCGGGAAGTTAAACGGGGTAATTCCGGCACAGACACCCAGTGGTTGCTGCAAGGTATAGGTATCGACTCCACGTGCCACGCCTTCCACATACTCCCCCATTTGCAGAGTACCGATAGAACAGGCATGCTCGACCACTTCCAGACCGCGCTGGATATCACCCTCGGCATCGGCCAGGGTTTTGCCCTGTTCAGCAGTCAAGACCTGGGCAATGCTTTTTAAATTATTACGGATCAGGTCCTGTAGTTTCAGCATAATGCGCATACGGGCCTGAATTGGAGTCTGGCGCCAGCTGGCCAAGGCATTTTGTGCAGCTGCAATCGCAGCATTGACTTCTTCAGTCGTGGCAAAAGGCACCTGACCCAAGACTTCCTGAGTCGCAGGATTGACAATATCTTGCCAATGGCTGCTTTGTGACTCGACAAATTCACTATTAATCAATAATTTGGCCGTGGTGAATCCGGTACTTTGCTGTGGATGATGAATAGCGTTCATGGTCGCTCCGTGCTGGTTTGTTATTGTCGTTGTCTCTGCCTTTACTGGCTTTTTTAACGTATTTTTTACGCTGTTTCAGCAGACTAACAAAGAACACTTTGACCACCAATAGAAATTGATGCACGATGGTTGTGCAAATATGCACAGGCATTTAACAGGATGTTAAATAGAAGATGAAAGTAGATTGGGATCATTTACGCTTTTTTTTGGTTTTGGCACGTGCTAAAACGCTCACCAATGCAGCCCGCTTGATTGGGGTCGAACACAGTACCGTGGCACGGCGCATTCAAGCGCTGGAAAGTACCTTGGGTACGCAACTGTTTAAACGCGAAGCCAGCGGTTATGAGCTGACCTCGGAAGGTTTGGCGCTGGTACCGCGTGTAGAACAGATGGAACAGTCCTTTATCCAGATTGATAAACGGCATGACCCCTTGCAAGGCCGGGTCCGTATCGGGGCGCCGGAAGGATTCGGCACGGCATTTCTGGCCGGTCTGTTGGCAGAGTTTTCCCAACATTATCCGTTGCTGACCATTGACCTGATTCCGGTGCCGAAAACCATTAAACTCTCGCATCGTGAAGCGGATATCGTCATTTCCATCGACCGGCCCAAATCCGGGCCGTATATCATTACCCGGCTGTCGAATTACTGTCTAAAGCTGTATGGCAGTCAGCATTATTTACAGAAAAATCCGAAAATTAAAAAACTGGAAGACCTCAAGCAGCACCGCTTTGTCGATTATATTGATGATCTGGTTTATAGCGCTGCACTGTATTCGCTGGAACGTTTACCCTTGCAGGTCAGCGCCTGTTTTCGCAGTAACAGTATTCTGGCGCAGGAGATTGCAGTCCGGGCCGGTGCCGGACTGGCGATTTTGCCGAGATTTCTGGTGCATGATAAAAGCGAACTGGAAGAAGTTCTGGGTGATCAGCTGAGTTTTACCCATACTTTCTGGATGCTGACGCTGGTCGATTTACAACATGAGCCCAGAATTAAGTTAGTGTGGGATTTTTTGCGTAAACAGGCCGATGTTCAGCAAGGACTATTAATGGGCTGATAAATCACAGCTTGAATCAATTTCAATAACAACATCTCGATACAGCAAATGAACGGATCACAACAATCTGCATGCCTGCGAATTGCTAAATTAACTTGCGATGATGCGTATAAACGTTAAAGAAAGACAGGAAAATAATATGAACATTCTGATGGTTTTGACTTCACATGACACGCTTGGTAAGACCGCTAAGAAAACCGGTTTCTGGCTGGAAGAACTCGCTGCGCCTTACTATACCTTTGTGGATGCCGGTGCAGAAGTCACCTTGGCCTCTCCAAAAGGCGGGCAGCCACCGCTAGACCCGAAAAGCAGCGAAGCGGATGCACAAACTGAAACCACCCGGCGTTTTGAAGCGGATACATCGGCCATGCAAGCCTTGGCGAATACCCGGAAACTAAGTGAAATTTCTATTGCCGATTTTGATGCGGTATTTTATCCGGGTGGTCATGGTCCATTGTGGGATCTGGCCGAAGATCAGACCTCGATCTCCCTGATTGAGCAAACCCTGCAAGCCAATAAACCGCTGGCCTTGGTGTGTCATGCACCCGGCGTACTCCGTCATGTAAACAGCATTGATGAGCAGCCTATTGTAAAAGGCAAATCAGTCACAGGCTTTAGCAATACTGAAGAAGCGGCGGTTGGTCTGACCGAAATTGTTCCCTTTCTGGTCGAAGACATGCTCCGGGAAAATGGAGGACAGTATTCTAAAGCTGAAGACTGGCAGGTGCATGTACAGCAAGACGGCTTACTGATTACCGGACAAAACCCGGCTTCTTCTGCTGCGACAGCAGAAGCACTGTTAAAATTACTCCCATAGGGGGCAGTACAGGTTAGAAAAAAGCTCTAATCAGAATATCGTTTTATGGACATACAGACGATCTATTCAGATTCATCAGAATACGCATTCGTTATTGAACTGGTTTGTTTAATGTATTCAAAAGACTGAATATCTCTCGCCATAAAAGATTAATCGATGCTATGTGGTCGAAGGCATAGAATTATGAGTTCTTGCTTCAATATATTTATCAGCGTTCATTAGCGTTGTTCTATTGCTTTAATTTAATGATATATAGATAACCTGAATCGCGGATAAGAAATTAACTTGAAAAAAAGGTGGCTGAAAACCATTAGGGAGTTACCACACCTCCTACGCCTTCAGCCACCATGTTCGATTTTACATATTTCTTCTGCATGATCGATG
>NZ_NEGA01000026.1 GCF_002135315.1 Acinetobacter sp. ANC 3903
TACCTTTTCGTAGGCAATCTCTCTACTTTTGAAAGGTCAAAATGAGGATCTCAAAATATATTTTGAGTCCGCAAGAAAAACCTTTTGTTTCCCATACACGACTTCCTGAGCCAGTTTTAAGCACTGCTTTAAAATGCAGCGCAAGGGATGGGAAACGTGTGGCATCCATGCCACACTCATGAATCCAATACCTACTAAAAATCTATTTTCAATTTTGGCTTTACGAACAATTTTTAGTTTCTAAAATGATTTATGAAAGAAGTCTATTTTTTATCTTTAAATATTGCTGTGATCTTACAGCTTAACCAATTTTTATTTTCACAATAGCTACCCCGTCACCCCATTTAAAATAAATATTAAAAATAAATATTAAAAATAAATAGTTAATGGCTATTTTATGAGGCATTTTTACTAATTATTTCTATACGATTGCACCAAATAGATAGAAGCTTTCATTGTTATGACGATATGTCTCATGATCCTCCTACTGTTTAGCAAATGAAAAATCACACATTCTAAAAAACAAAAAACCACCCGAAGGTGGTTTTTTTAATCTCCCTGGCTTCCTTTCTTGCGCTTCAATTTAAAGCAGTGCTTTAAATCTTGCTCAGGGGGATTTAGGGGGGATTGTATTAGTGACCGCCGCCATTAATGGCTTTAGTCATGTCTTCTACAACTTTCTTGGCATCACCGAAGATCATCATGGTTTTTTCGTTATAGAACAAGTCATTGTCCAGACCCGCATAACCTGTTGCCATAGAACGCTTGATCACCATGATGGTACGCGCCTTATGCGCTTCCAGAATTGGCATGCCATAAATTGGTGAAGTTGGATCATCTTTAGCTGCCGGGTTCACTACGTCGTTTGCACCAATCACCAGTACCACGTCAGTTGCCGGGAAGTCGGAGTTGATCTCGTCCATTTCCAGAATGTCTTCATAAGCCACATCTGCTTCAGCAAGCAATACGTTCATGTGACCTGGCATACGGCCTGCAACCGGGTGAATCGCAAAGCGTACTTTTACGCCTTGTTCTTTCAAGATTTCACACAATTCTTTTACCGCATTTTGTGCACGGCCTTGCGCCATACCATAACCCGGTACAATCACGACGCTGTCTGCATTAGACATCAGGAAGCCTGCATCATCTGCCGAACCAGAACGATGGTTACGCTGAACTTTTTCACCATTGTCTGATGCTGCAACTGCAGTACCGCCCATGGCACCACCAAACAATACGTTAATGATTGAACGGTTCATGGCTTTACACATGATGTAAGACAGAATCGCACCTGAAGAACCAACCAATGAACCCGCAACAATCAACATATTGTTTTCTAAAGTGAAACCAATACCTGCTGCTGCCCAGCCAGAGAATGAGTTCAACAGTGACACCACCACTGGCATATCACCGCCACCGACCGGTGCAATCCATACCCAGCCAAATGCAAGTGCAAATGCTGTCATTGCCCAGAACGAAGTCATGTCGCCTGTTAAGAAGAAGTTGATACCACAACCGAGCATTGCCAGGAAGATAATCGCCTGTACCGGTTTTACCCATGCACCCGAAATGGTTTTTGCCCATTTCTTCGCAGCCAGTTTACCGTAAGCAAATACAGAGGCTGTAAATGTGATTGCACCCACGAAACAACCTACGAACAATTCAAATAAATGAACGCTGCTCATATGTGCATGCTGTACGCCAGCTGCTGTTAATGCCGCTTCATTTTGTGCAAATAGCGCAGTTAACTGGTTGTTATGCAGAATCGCAGCAATGGCAATCAGTACCGCAGCCAAACCCACCAGTGAATGCATTAATGCAACAGTTTCTGGCATTTGAGTCATCGGAACAGTACGTGCACGGGCAATACCGACAATTGCACCCAGCACCATCGCACCGCCAATCATCCAGACCACAGGATGATCTGCAACGAAGAAGGTAGTGATCACGGCAATTGCCATTGCAACCATACCGTAACGGTTACCTTGAATTGCTGTTTTAGGACCAGACAAACCACGCAAAGTTAAGATAAATAGAACGGCACCAACCAGGTAGAACCAATCCGCATATTCTCGAATGAATTCCATGTCTTAGCCCTCTTTTTTCTTTTGCTTTGGCTTGAACATTTCAAGCATACGTGCAGTCACGGCGAAGCCACCAAAAATATTGATACTTGCCAGAAATACTGCTACTGCACCCAAAATACTGACCACGTTTACGCTTTGGAATTGCACATTGGCTTCAACCAAACCCGGAATGCCAACAGTCTGTAACATCGCACCCACCACAATAATAGATGACAAGGCATTGGTTACAGCCATCAATGGCGTATGTAATGCAGGGGTAACGCCCCAAACCACGTAGTAACCTACGAAGATGGCAAGGACGAAAATTGTAATCGTTTCAACCATGACCTCTCTCCTTAACCACGCTTCAGCAGTACTTGACCGCCATGAGTTACTAGAAGGGCTTTTTGAATTTCTTCTTCCAGATTGATGGCAAAGTTTTTCTCTGCATCAAACAGTGTCTCGAGGAAATTAAAGACGTTACGCGCATACAATGCCGAAGCTTCAGTCGCAACGGTTGCCGGGATATTCGGAATACCTAAAATGGTCACGCCATTATCAGTCACGACATTTTCGCCACATTTTGAGCCTTCCACGTTACCGCCAGATTCAACTGCCATATCCAAAATGATTGAACCTGGTTTCATTTTGGCAACCGTTTCAGCACGAATTAAACGCGGTGCATCACGGCCTGGTAAAAGTGCAGTGGTGATCACGATGTCAGCATTAGAAACGGCTTTATCGACAATCGCTGCCTGGTCTTTGATGTATTGCTCACCTGGCATCCATCCATAACCGTTTTTAGCAGCATCAGCAGCTTTCTGTTTTTCTTCGTCAGACATCGGCACGTCTAACCATTTACCGCCAAGCGATTCTACCTGGTCACGTGCAGTTGGACGTAAATCGGTTGCTTCAACTACAGCACCCAAGCGCTTAGCAGTTGCAATTGCCTGTAAACCTGCAACACCGACACCCATAATCACCACACGGGCCGGTTTAACCGTACCGGCTGCAGTCATCAACATTGGGAACATGCGCTGGTATTCTGCCGCAGCCAAAAGTACCGATTTATAACCGGCCAAGTTGGCTTGAGAAGACAACACGTCCATGTTTTGCGCACGGGAAAGCGTACGAGGCAAAAGCTCTAATGCAAATGCAGAAACCTGCTGTGATGCAAACTGATCAAGTTCAGTGTTGCGATATGGGTCAAACATCGCAATAACTGCGGTATTTGGAGCAAGCTTTTGAATTTCGTCCCCTTTAGGCGCACGAACTTTCAAAATAATCTGACTGCCGGTATAGGCATCATCCGTAATTTTGGCGCCGACCTGTTCATATGCACTGTCAATATAAGCGGCTTTTACACCCGCTCTACGTTCAATGACCACTGTATGACCAGCACTGATCAACTTCTTTACTGTTTCTGGCGTTGCAGCCACACGACTTTCACCGACAACAGTTTCAGTTGGGATTCCGATCTGCATGAGCGTTCCTCAAGCTAATTTTTCTTAAGTAAACATTGCGGTGAGCAATGTTTCCCCCTAGATGCATTTTTGTTGAATTTTTGGATTCTAATTGAACTTTTTTAAATTACCACCCAATATTTATTTAATAAATACCCATATTTTGAACTGATGATTCATAAAAATAATAGTTTCATATAGGATTCGTCGGTTTTACTTTCATTTTAGCTCATCTTCATGACTTTAAATGCCAGCCTGAAAAAGTCATTAATCTTTGTCTTGACCTTTCCGTTCATCATTTCCAGCCGGCTTGTCCCACAAAATTGATCTTTCTGACATTCTTCCTTCAATCAGAATTTAAATAAGTACCCAGAAAGTTGCTTGATTTACTTATCGACTGATTAAATTTAAATAATTTTCTCCCCCTCTATTAGCCAGGATGACATCTTGAATGGGCTTGTTCCCTTAAAAAATAAGCGATTGCCTATCTTGTTTTGCCTAAATCAAGTCTGGATCGGCATATTAGAAAAAATGCTGATTTTCCTTATTTTTATGTTTTTTTGTTATTTAATGCTTATTCGCCCTAAGTCTAAGGCAATTAAAAAAATAAATTAAAAAAAATTTTACAGCCATTTCGCTAGATGATGTTTTACGCTGGATTTGTTTCAATTCAACATGTTTTGCACAAATTTAGTGCAAAAATTTATTTTTTATACTCATCTTCTTGTTTTTACTAATTTTAAAAGAATAGGCATAGCGAGATAAGGTGTCTAAATAAACGCGTTTGAATAAAATTTATACAAAAAAACTCACTTTCCAGAGAAGCCAAGCCAGCTGTCCGTAACCTCTAGAAAATAGCTCTAAGCATCAATCATTCCAAATTGGAATTATAATTCGCATCTTTTTGCATTTAACCTCGGGGCTTAAAAACTTTATAATTCAACTTTGTCCCGATCTTCTTCAGATCAGAAGCCCTAATCAAGCAGGTAAAATGAAACCGACTCTAAACCAAATACAATTAGGTTCATTATTTGCGATTGGTGCTGCGTTCCTGTTTAGTACCAAAGCCATTTTTATTAAGCAAACTTATGCATTGTCACCCTTGGTCGATGGCACGGTACTGATGGCTTTGCGCATGGCCAGCGCCTTACCGTTTTTTTTGCTGCTGTGCTGGTTCAACCGTCATCATAATAAAGAGCTGGCAGCGAAAGACTGGGGGCTATTGATTGTTGCAGGGCTGATTGGTTACTACTTTTCAAGCTGGCTGGATTTTGTTGGTCTGATGTATATCAGTGCATCACTGGAACGGATTATTTTATTTCTCTATCCTACCCTGACGGTTTTAGCTTCCAGTGTCATTTATAAGCAGAAACTTAGCCTGAAAAGCATGCTGGCCATCGCCTTAAGTTACGGCGGTACGGTCATTGTAATGTTGCAGGAACAAAGCAACGTCGCGCATGAAGGCCATTTCTGGCTTGGGGTCAGTCTGGTCTTTGCCAGTGCGGTATGTTTTGCCGGGTACTTATTGCTTACCCCAAGACTGATTCAACGTTTTGGTTCATGGAATTTTACCGGTTTGGCACTGAGTATTGCCTGTATAGGCACCTTAACCCATTACATGATTGCCACGCCGCAGCCTTTGCTGTTACTAACCCAACTCCCCGTCAGTGTAATTTGGTACGGCATTGCCTTAGGCCTTCTGGTAACGGTTTTACCGACGGTACTGATGGCACAGAGTATTGCCCGGCTGGGTGCTGCACAGTCTGCCATGATTGCTTCGATTGGCCCGATTCTGACTATTATCTTGGCTACCCTTTTTCTAGGTGAGCATTTAAATGCCATTCAATGGCTGGGCTGCGTGCTCAATATTATTGGGGTGATGATGATTACCCTGTCGAAAAAGAAATTTTCGCATTAATAAATAGCTGTTATAAATCAAAAAATATTCAATATTTGTTTTTTTAAAGTCTGCACTGCCTCATTTGATGGTTTGAATTTTTATATCTTCGCGTAGGCAATCTCTCTACTTTTAAGAGGTCAAAATGAGGATCTCAAAATATATTTTGAGTCCGCAAGAAAAATCTTTTATTTCCCCTACACAACATCCTGAGCCAGTTTTAAGCACTGCTTTAAAATGCAGCGCAAGGGATGGGAAACGTGTGGCATCCATGCCACACTCTTGAACCCAACACCTACTAAAATCTAGTTTTCATTTTGGCTTTACTAATGACTTACGAAAGAAGTCTAATTTTTTCTGATTCTAATTCAAACTTGCCCTCAAAATTAGGCAAGCCATTGAATCAAAGGCCATCAAACTCAGTGCATTGATAACCTTTTAACGATCTCCACGCCTTCAACTCAATGCTCCTGCTATACTTCGCCCGATGCATCTAGAAATGAATACAAGCTTTGCCTGCCTGAAATAAAACAAGGACTGTTATGAAGACTTCTTTCGACATCAGCCAAGATAAATCTTTGCTTTGGCTGATGGCCATGGCCTGTGGTCTATGTGCGGGAGCCAACTATTACTGCCAGCCTTTAATCCATTCCATTCAGCAAGATTTTCATGTAGCTGAATCGCAAGTGGCCTTAACCGTTACTTTTGCCCAGGTATCTTATGCCCTTGGACTGCTGTTCATTGTGCCGGTCGGTGACATTGTCAATAAAACCAAATTCATTCCCCTGTTGATGTTTCTGGCTGCACTGGGTTTATTGCTCTGTGCTTTTGCCGTTAACCTGCCAATGCTTTGGTTGGGAACCATTATTGCAGGCTTGTTTTCTGTTGCTGCACAGGTCCTGATTCCCTTGGCCACCATGGCAGTCAAACCGGAAAAAACCGGTGAAGTGGTTGGATTTCTAATGAGCGGGCTGTTAGTCGGTCTGCTGCTCTCTACCAGTCTGGCTGGCTTGCTCTCGAATTTATTTCACTGGAAACTCATTTATGTGGTCAGTGCCCTGTTAATGCTGCTCTTGGCTTTCCTGCTTAAAAGCAGGCTTCCCCATATTCCGACCTTAAACATGAGTTATGCCAAAATTTTTAAATCTATGGCAGTTTTACTAAAACAGGAACCGCGCTTAGGATTACGCTCCTTGATTGGCACTTTTATTTTTGCAGCCATGAGTATCCTGTTTTCCACCATTGCCGTTTTACTCAGTTCCGAGCCGTTTCATTTATCCGATGTACTGGTCGGTGTAGTGACTTTAATTGGCGTGTTTGGGGCATTATCGACCACTAAAATTGGCAAGATTGCCGATCGCGGCCATACCTTGGCACTGACATGGATCGGCCTGTCACTGCTGATGATCAGCTGGCTATTTTTCTATATTGGCGGACAGGCTTTATGGGGCTATGTTGTGGGTTACGGCATTATCAGCCTGGGTTTGACCGTGGTGCATACCAGCAATCAAAGTATTATTTTCCGCTTGCATCCAGAAGCAAAATCCCGAATTAATTCCATCTACATGACCGCTTATTTTATTGGTGGAGCTTGTGGTTCGGCACTTGGCGTTTATTCATGGCATCATGGAGGATGGAACATGACCTGTATGGCAGGATTGAGCCTGGTGTTCTGCGCGGCCTTTTTTGCATTTCTGGATATGCGCTATCACGCTCGCAAAGCTGCTCTTTCATAAAAAGCTGCTCTTGAAACAGCCTTTTATCTTGAGGCTTATTGCAAATCATTAGTCTTAGGATACTTGCACCACAGGATAAAACGGTTTGCCCAAATCCAGCGTTTTGGCATTTTCCAGAAGTATAAGCATGAACATAGGTAACAATGCCGCCAAAATATTACAGGCATCCTGCAATTGCCGGCGATTGACCGAGCTATTATAGGTGACACCGCCATGAACCATCTGATTACGCAAGGTATAAAGACGATTAAAAACCACAAATAAAATATCTACCGAAGCTTTTTCCTGTAAGGCTTTATGGACTTTCTTCTTTTCCTGTTCAAAATCTTCTTTCCAGCTGTGCTGGCTGATTTTTTGATTTTGATAATCCCAGAAGCCCTGATACACATAGGGATTTTCTAAAAGCAGGCGGATGGGATGGCTAAATTTATCCCAAAGAATATGATAGATTTTATGTTCCTGATCTTTCTGGCAGATTAAATACAAGAACTGTCGCAAGGCCTGTTTATCTTGATTCAGCGCGGCATCCTGCGCATAAATGGCATTGAATGAAATCCACAGACTCATGAATTTAAGATCAAGGTCGCTATCTAATTCTAGCGATTTTTTCAGCCAGCTTAAGCCACGATGAATTCTTAAATTAAAATAATCTGAATGCTCGGCCTTTTTACTTTTAAAGATTTCTTCCAAAAGCATCATTTTAAATTCTCATACTTTATTATTCTTCTAATTAAACATACTCATTTTTATAATATTTACAATATAAAGAATTGGTTACACAGTCATTTTTTACTGAATAATCAATCTACTAAAACCTCACTTATTTTTTAGTTTCCGATCCTGTGTTGTTGCTTTGAGCAGAAAGCACGTATAATCCGCGCTCCGGTTTTTCATCATTTCAGGTTTACGCCATGACTGCTCTCCAATCTTTACAGCCTCGCATTTCGGTCGCGCCGATGATGGATTGGACCACTCGTGACTATCGTTTTTTTGCCCGCCTGTTTAACCCAAATGTCATTCTATATACCGAAATGGTCACTACCGGTGCCATTCTCTTTGGCGGTGCAGAACGCCATTTGGACTATAACCACGAAGAACACCCGATTGTGTTACAGCTTGGGGGTTCCAATGCTAAAGACTTGGCCACCTGTAGCAAAATGGCACAAGACTGGGGCTATGATGAAGTCAACCTGAATGTGGGCTGCCCAAGTGACCGGGTGCAAAATAACAAAATTGGCGCATGCTTAATGGCAGAACCCGACCTGGTTGCTGAATGTATTGCTGAAATGCGCAATGCGGTCGATATTCCTGTGACGGTCAAACACCGGATTGGTATTGATGACATGCAGTCTTATGAAGAAATGCTGCATTTTGTCGATACCGTAGCTAAAACCGGTTGTGACAATTTTATCGTGCATGCGCGTATTGCCTTGTTACAGGGTTTATCGCCTAAAGAAAACCGCGATGTTCCGCCTTTGCGTTATGAAGATGTCTACCGTTTAAAACAGGAACGCCCGAACCTGCTGATTGAAATTAACGGTGGAGTAAAGACCTTGGCTGAAACGCAAGAGCACTTAAAACATGTCGATGGCGTGATGATTGGCCGCGAGGCTTATCACAACCCGTATCTGTTGGCAGAACTTGGGCAACTGTGGAATTTAGCAGCGCCTGACCGCTTTGATATTATGGCGCAAATGATGCCCTATATTGCCAAACGGATGGAAGAAGGTGCCCCACTTTCCATTATTACCCGTCATATTTTAGGGTTGTTCCAGAACTTGCCGGGTGCGCGTAAATGGCGCCAGGCCTTAAGTGGTGGCAATGCCAAAACTTTAAAAGATGTGGAAACGGCATTAATCAATATTCAGGAAGCGATGCAGCGTACTGAAGAATATTTGAAAGAAAATCAGGGTGATCTGGCTTCAAATTGATTGCCAACGTCCTTATGAGCAACAATGCCAGTCTATTCAAAAATAGGCTGGCATTTTTTTGAATCTTGATTTTTAGCTTTTTTATATCGCTAGCAGAAGCCAGTCTTGCACAGTTTTATATAACAAGCCCTGAAAAAGAAGCAATAACTGGCTTATTCCAGATTTTCAGTATTGATCAGCTTGAATGGTGAATATGGATAAAATCATTGACGATTATAAATCGCATGGCCCTGATCTTTCACCGCAGCAATTTTTTTGCCTTCCAGTTTAGCTTGATCCAATTTACCAGCCTGCACCAATGTTCTGGTTTTATCAATCTCTGCCACTAATTGATCAAACAAAGCATCTGAGCTTGGTGCTTTCGCATCATTGGTTTTTAAGTCCACTTTTTTAGAGTCTAAGGCTGCAGTTTTCATATTATCCAGCGCTTGCAGTGCATCTTGCTGATTTTTGGCCTTATTAAAAGCTTTAAAGTTTTTAGCGAGGGTTTGCATATTATGTTCAAGAGCACCGTGTGCAAAACTCAGGCTGCTGGACGATAAAGCAATGGAAAATATTACTGCGGATAAAGTTTTTTTGATCATGGTGATGATGTCCTGTGAAAGATCCATTTAAAAACTGTGGTTATTATTGCGGTTTAAATTGTTCTGAACATTTGTGTTTTAAGCATTAAACATAGTGTAAATCCTATAAAAAATGCAACGGATTCGTTGCATTTTAATGAATAACTTCAGCTTTTTTTAAACCGGCTCTATTTCATGTTGCAAGGCATCATGAATCGCTTCCACCAGCTGCTGGGCAATTTCCTGTTTTGAGGCTTTTTCCAGATCGCGCTTCTGCATTTGATACTGCTCGGCAAAGAACACAATCATGGCATTTTCATCAGAAGCAAAACCGATGTCTGGCCGTGATACATCATTGCAGGCAATCATATCCAGTTTTTTCGCCACCAGTTTTCCTGCTGCATATTCTTCAACATTGCGGGTTTCTGCAGCAAATCCAACCATAAAGGGACGCTTTTGTTGCTGGGCAATGGTCGCGACAATATCCGGGTTTTTAATTAAAGCCACATTCAGCTCATCACCGGCTTTCTTGATTTTATGCTCGGCCACTTCTGCTACGCGATAATCTGCCACCGCAGCCGTTGCAATAAAGATATCGCAACCTTCATCCAGCATCTGCATACTGGTTTCCAGCATTTTTACCGCAGATGACACATTGATACGGCGCACACCATTCGGCGTGTCTAAACTTACCGGGCCTGCAATCAGGGTTACTTTGGCACCGGCTGCATAGCAGGCAGCGGCTAAGGCAAAACCCATCTTTCCGGTACTGTGGTTTGAAATATAACGAACCGGATCAATCGCTTCACGGGTGGGACCTGCGGTAATCACCACATGTTTACCCGCCAGCATGCCAAATTTTTCAGCAATCGCACGCTGTGCCTTGTGGAAATATTCAGTCACTTGTCGTGCTAAATCTTCCGGTGCAGGCATACGTCCTAAACCAATATCGCCACAGGCCTGTGAACCAGCATCCGGCATAATCACATGCACGCCATCTTCCACCAAGGTATTCAAATTGCGCTGCGTCGCTTTGGCTGCCCACATTTGCTGATTCATCGCAGGTGCTACCCAAACCGGCGACTTGGTCGCCAGATATAGGGTACTTAACAGATCATCGGCCAAACCGTTAGCAAATTTCGCCAGAGTGTCACAACTTGCTGGCGCAACCAGCAATAAATCGGCCCAGCGAGCCAATTCAATATGCCCCATACCTGCTTCAGCTTCCGGATTAAGCAATTCAGTATGCACCGGATTTCCCGACAGGGCCTGAAAGGTCAGCGGAGTGACAAATGCTTGCGCACCGTGGGTCATGACTACCCTGATATTAAAGCCCGCATCTTTTAAACGACGGACCAAAATGGCACTTTTATATGCCGCAATACCACCAGTTACCGCTAAAACAATGTTTTTATTTGGAATCACACTCAAATCGAAGCTCACGAACAGGCTACCTTTCTGTTGCAGTGGCGCTCACAATAGCATTAAATAAAGTCATACCCAAGTCAGCGACTCGGGGGAATCCCCCTCACTAATAATAAAAAAGTCTAAAAACAATGAATTTATCGATCAAACACTGGCCTGAACAGGAACGTCCACGCGAAAGGCTGATTCAACAAGGCGCAGCTAGCCTGTCAGATGCAGAACTGCTGGCCATCTTTTTACGCTCCGGCTCTAGGCAATATTCTGCCGTAGAACTTTCACGCATGTTATTGCAGCATTTTGGCGGGCTTAATCCTATTTTTGATGCCGATCTTCAGGATTTAAGCCAGTTCCATGGCATCGGTGCCAGCAAATATGCCCAACTGATTGCGGTTAAGGAATTGGGACGGCGCTATATTTCAGCACATTTACAGCAGGAGAAAATTGAACTGAATAATTCAAAAACCTTGCTGGATTTTTTGAAATTTGAATTGCTGGGTGAAAAGCAGGAAGTTTTTGCCGTACTTTGCCTAGATCCGCATTTAAGAAAAATAAGCTTTAAAAAAATGTTCTATGGCTCACTTAATTCGTGTGAAATTTCTACAAATCAATTACTTCGTCATGCCATCAATCAACATGCCTGTAGCATCGTGATTGCGCATAATCATCCTTTGGGTATGCCACAGCCGTCCAATGCCGATATTGAACTTACCCAGCGTATTTTAACGGCCTGTCAATTATTGGAAATCAAGCTGATAGATCATTGTATTGTATCGCCGGAAGGAACTTGCTCATTGGCTGAACTGGGGCTGATTTAAACTGCATAAATAATTGTAACAAATATTGACAACAGCCCGGCTAACATTGAAGATCAACAAAAATTTTGCTGATACTAATAACATGATTGTTCGTGATCAACCTAGCATATTCAAGCTGCTCTTTTCCTGGCGTGGAACCATTCTGCCCAAGGTTTTGCCGCCTTTAGGTGTGGTTATGCTGATCTCCGCAGTGATTGGTGGACTGTCTTATATTGGTTATTTTCATTTTCCGGAACTTCCCTTGGTGGGCTTCACCTTAATTGGGGTGGTGCTGTCCATTTTTCTCGGTTTTAAAAATACCGCCTGTTATGACCGCTGGTGGGAAGCACGTAAACTCTGGGGCATGCTGATTGCCAATGCCCGGCATTTTGACCGTGACTGCCGCATGTTCAGTCAAGGACGCCGTGAACGGATCATCCAGCATGTCATTGTGTTTGCCAATGTATTGCGTGATCGTTTACGTCATCAAACAGCCAATCCGCTGGCTTTGGTGGAAACCAGTGGCATGAGTCCACAGGCTTTAACCCAGCTTTACCAACAGGCCAATGCACCACAATACACCTTGAGCTTGATTCAATGGGAGCTCATGCAGGCCCTTAAAGAGGGTGAAATTTCCGATATTATTTATACCCAAATGAACCAGCATGTGACTGAATTAAGTCTGGTTCAAACCGGTTGTGACCGTATTGCCACCACGCCTTTGCCTTTTGCCTACTCGGTGCTGCTGAACCGTACCGTGTATTTCTTCTGTTTCATGTTGCCTTTCAGCTTAGGGGCGACCTTGGGCTTGGCCACACCTTTAATGGTGGGGATTTTGGCTTATACTTTTTTAGGTCTGGACGCTTTAAGTTCTGAAATTGAAGAACCCTTTGGCACCCAAAGCAATGACTTGCCACTCGATGCAATGGTACGCACCATCGAGATTGAATTATTGAGCACCTTAGGTAAGCCGACCCCACCACCTATTCAGGCACAAGATAATAATTTGCTTTAATTTATTACCTCTCTCTTGCGAACTCAAAATATATTTTGAGGATTCTCATCTCCTACAAGGCGAGGGAACTCCTTCTCCCTCTGGTATGAGGGAAATAACTAAACAAAACCCTCCCAAATCCCTACCTGTCCTTCTTTAACGCGCGGAATATTGCCCAGCTTGATCCACGGCATATTGTCCCCATGAAAATCACTGCCCACAGATACCTTTAGGCCGAACTGTTCAATCATACGGTCGACCATTTGACGGGTTGAAGCCGGCTCAATCGCGGGTGGAAGCTCTATGGCATCACCACCAAACTCGGCAAAAATTTCAATCAAATAACGAATATTGGTGGCGGATAGATCATAACGGGTAGGATGAGCCAGCACGGCGAAACCTTGACTCTCATGAATCACCTGAATGGTTTCTTCTAAACCCAAGCCATCAAATTTCACATAGGCTTTTTTGCCTTCTTTAATATATTTATCGAAGGCCTGTTGTGGACGGCTCACATAACCTTTTTCTACCAAAGTTTTGGCAATATGCGTTCGGGTAATCCGGTCTGCAACACCCTCCACTTTGGCAATCACATCGGCATAAATATCTTCACCAATCAACGGAATCAGCAAATCGCAGATCTGTCTGGCGCGAATCGCCCGAATCTGTTTTTGTTGTTCCAGTAAGGCCAGCAAAGGTTGCGGATTTTGCATATTCAGCGCAACCACATGTACAGCATAGTTTTTCTTGGTTGCCGGACGTGACCATTGGCTGGAAATTTCCACACCGGAAATAATCTTTAGCGGTAAATCTAATGCAACTTTTTCAGCTAATTTTAAGCCATCCATGCTATCGTGGTCCGTCAGCGCAAGGGTATGAATGCCTTTTTCTATGGCTGCATGCACAAGTTGTTCTGGAGACAAAGTTCCATCAGAAATATTACTATGTGTATGTAAATCTACGCCTTGCATAACTTATACTATGTCATTTATTTGATCAGATTTAGATACTCTAACATGAAAGCACTTTTAGACTTTGTGCCACTCATTATTTTCTTTTATTTATATAAAACTGTTGATCCAAAGGATACCGAGCATCCGCTATTACATTTGATCGGTTCCGCGGGAGGTATTGATAATAACAACATTTTGGTGGCTACCGCGGGTCTGATCCTCTCAATGCTGGTGGTGTATGGCATTCTATTTATCAGCCAGAAATTCCGTTTAGAAAAACAGCAATGGATTGTGCTGTTTATGACGGTCATTTTTGGTGGTATCACCTTAATGCTGAGTGATGATTTTTATATCCGTTTAAAAGCCGCACTGTTGAATCTGGTCTTTGCCGGTGCTTTCCTGCTTTCGCCTTATTTTACCAAAGATAAAAATCCGCTGATTCAGCGTTTATTTGGCCCCATTTTCAATTTAACGGCTAAAGGCTGGAAAAATTTAAACTTCGCATGGGCTGGAATGTTTGCATTCATGTCGTTCTTGCATGTTTTCTTCGCATTTATATTTGCCCATGGAAAATATTGGGGCGAATTTACCGCATTTGGTGACATGATTGTGATGTTTTCCTTTATCATTATTCAGTTTATTGTCTTGCGCAAACATTTTAAGTCGCCTGAAGCCTAATTCAGGTCAACTGATCGAGAAAGAATATGCCTTTATTCGTGGTAACTTGTACTGATAACGAAGGTACAGTCGAAAAACGTCTAGCTACACGTCCACAACATTTGGAACGTCTGCAAAAATTAAATGATGAGGGTCGTTTAATTGTGGCAGGTGCGATGCCTAAAGATCCAGGCAATCCACAAGCAGGTTTTTATGGCAGCACGATTATTGTTAACTTTGAGACTCGAGAAGCACTGGATGCATGGCTACAAGATGAGCCTTTCTTAAAAGAAGGCGTATATGGTCATATTGATGTGAAACCTTTTAATAAAGCTTTCCCTCAAGGATAAAATCATGCGTGTTGTAGTTTCAAGCTTATTGGGTTTCTCTTTAATCTGTTCAACAGCTTGGGCGGTAGAACCCGCTACTGCTCCGACACCTGCTGTAGCCCCTGCTGCTCAAGCAACGACTGCAACACCATCTGCACAGACTCAAAAGCCACAAACTTTAGCTGCAAATAAACCGGGTACTGTTCCTGCTGCCAATCTGGATGTCAATGGTTTACCTTTGGAGACCAAACCCCTAACCGCAGAGCAACTTGCAAAAAATAAAGCAGTGCAAGATGCCAAAGTAAAAGCGCTGGTTAAAGATCAGGCCACGCGTTTACAGCAACTGGAAAAAGCCAATTTAGATGCCTTGTCACAGAACCAGGAACTGCAATTGAAAAATGACAGTTTGGGTGTTCAAGTCCAAGTGTTGCAAAGCGAACGTAGCGCACAAATGTTTTTATACGGTGCAGCGACGATTGCGGTAGGTGTATTGCTGGGCTTCCTGATAGCAAGTTATGTGTACACCAAACGTCGTCGTCAGTGGTAATGGCTGTATTTACTGCTTCATTTAATTTTTAATGATTGATTTAAAGGTAATTTAGGTTTTGTCTAGCCGCATTCAAACTGCCGATCTGGATTGGCAACAGGTTGATGGAATTGATGTTCCCGTTTCCAAACATTTTGGAGACGTTTATTTCTCTAAAGATAATGGCTTGCTTGAAACACGGCATGTGTTTCTAAATGGCAATGATTTATCTACCCGTCTGGCAAAGCTGAACGACTTCGAATATTTCTGTGTCGGTGAAACCGGTTTTGGTACCGGGTTAAATATTCTGGCCTTATGGCAGCTTTGGCAACAGGTTCGCCCAGACAATCATAGCCATCTACATGCCATTTCTGTGGAAAAATTCCCCCTAAGCAAAGATGACCTGATACGTGCCCTCAATGCATGGCCGGAACTCAAGCCCTTGGCTGAACAGTTGATTGCACAATACCCCATGCCTATTGCAGGTTGTCATCGCCTCAGTTTTTCTGAAGAACGTTTTAGTCTGGATCTATGGCTGGGAGATGCACATGATGTCTTTCCAGTCATGGAAAAAACGGCAGCAGTCAACGCATGGTTTTTAGATGGCTTTGCCCCATCTTGCAACCCGGATATATGGGAAGAAAACGTTCTCAACAATATTGTGCGTTTATCTGAAGTCGGAACCACATTCGCTTCATTCAGCGTGGCCGGCGTACTGAAACGCGGCCTGAAAAATCACGGTATTTCCATTGCACGTCCGCGCGGTTTCAAGCATAAGCGTGAAATGCTCAAAGCCATCTGGAATGCGCCCGAAGATGATCTGAATACTTCAGCAAATTCAGCTTTAACTCAAAAAAAAACCAAACTAACCGCGACGATTTTTAAACAGCGTCAGATTGCGATTATTGGTGCAGGAATCGCAGGTTTAAGCTGTGCCTGGGCATTTGCACAACGTGGCCATTACGTCACCATTTATGACCAGACAGCGCCTCTTTCCGGCGGCTCTGGCAATCCACTGGCATTGCTGAATCCCAAACTGTGTTCGATTGAACAAAGTGCCGATCATCTCATGACTCTGGCCTGGCAGCATGCCTTAAATCATTATGCAACCTTTAAAGCTTTCCGCCCGATTCAGGTGAGCCAATTGGCGCTGAAAAATGCTGATGAATTGCTTGGTCTTGCACAACAATATCCGGAAGGTATTCTTCAGGCAGAATCCGCCATAAACTGTAGTCTAAAGACTGAATTGCCCAGTCTCAATTTATTGCAGGCCGGTGCTGTTTCGCCGCATCAATTCGCTGAGCAAATTCTTAAACATCCTTTAATCCAATATCAGCAGGCAGAAGTCACCGAGATCAAACAAGCGAAGTTGGTGAATCTATTCGATGCTACACAGCAACTATTGGGTGAGTTTGATCATGCGATCGTCTGTGCTGCACGACAAAGCCAAAATTTCTTTGAGCATTTCCCTGTACTAAAGCCGATTCGGGGTCAGGTCAGTTGGGTCAACAATTCTGCACAGCCCTTAGATCATACGCAGGCCTATAGCTATGGTGGCTATTGCATGCAGCTAGATGCAAATCATCTTATTTTAGGGGCGTCTTTTTATCCCAACCGTGATGATGATGAAGTGCTACTAGAAGATCATGTGCATAACCAAGAACTTATCCACAGTGTCTTTCCTGAATATGGCAAAACTTTAGCACCCGTGGACAGCTGGCAAGGTCGTGCTTCAGTACGTGCACAAACTCAGGATTACTTTCCTGTCGTAGGTCAGGTGAAAGATGATCAGCAGATCTATACATTGACGGGTCTGGGTTCGAAAGGATTTTTATTTGCGCCACTGTGCAGTGAAGTTTTGGCCGCTCAGGTGTTGGGCGAAGCTTGCCCAATTTCATCGACTTTACTGAAAAAACTCAGTGCCAGACGCTTTGAAAAGAAAGTGAAAGCGAAGAAGCCTTATTTTAAGCCTAATCTTTAATTCTTTCTTGGTCTTTAAAAAGATAGAAATTATCTCTCCTACTGGGAGAAGATTAAGAAGAGGAAACTTTCTATTTGCCAATAAAAAAGCGCCTTTCGGCGCTTTTTTCACAAGATGATTATGCACCTTGTTCTAGTGGCATTCCTGCATCACGAGCAGCGCGAGTACCGCCCATCAGAATGACATATTCACGTGAGCTATCCAGACCCTCTAACTTCTCAGCTGCACGTGGAGCTTTACTACCACCACCACATAAAATGTAAATAGGCTGATCCGACTCCACCTGAGTTAAGCTGTTTGCGCTCAAGCCATCAATGGGCTGATTTACAGCACCTTTAACATGACCTTCAGCAAAGGCTTTTGTATCACGAACATCCCAGATAACTGCATTTTCTGGGAACTCAAATGTTGTAATTTCTTGTTTACGGATCATTGTGCACTCCTTTGATGTAAACAACACTTGGCAAATGAAGAAAACATCCCTAGCATCTCAGATATTCTTTCCCTTTGTAAAGGTCTAAACCATGCCTTCTTTCGATATTGTATCTGAATTAGAAATTTTTGAAGTAAATCATGCTGTTCAAAACACGCAAAAAGAAATTGCAACCCGTTTTGACTTCCGCGGACAAGATGTTTCTATTGAACTCAATGAAAAAAACAAAGAAATCAAAATCAGTACTGAAAGCGATTTCCAATGTGAACAAGTCTATAGCATGCTGGAAAATCACTTCTTTAAACGTAAAGTCGATATTCAGGCGCTTGATCCACAGAAAATGACCGCTTCTGGCAAAAATGTGATTCAGGTGGTCAAACTTAAAGATGGCCTTGACTCTGATACTGCAAAAAAAATTAATAAAGCCATTAAAGAAAGCGGCATTAAAGTGCAATCTTCAATTCAAGGCGACAAAATTCGTGTAACTGATAAAAAGCGCGATACTTTGCAACAAGTGATGGCATTTTTAAAAGAACAGCAATTTGGTGTGCCTTTGCAGTTTAACAACTTTAAAGACTAATGCTGTAATGCAATAACAGCCGAGAAACTTCATGACACCGACCAACCGCTTATCTAAACTGGTAAAAGTAACCTCTAAATTACCTCAGGGCATCCGCAGTAGACTGTGGAGTAAAGTATTTGGTCGGGTCGTGCCGATGGTCGGTAGTGCGCAGATTCGCTATTTCGAAGTAAGCCACGCCAAAGTGGTGGTCAAGATTGAAAACCATCGTGCCATGCAAAATCATATTGGTCAGGTGCATGCCTGTGCCATGGCACTAATTGCTGAAACCGCTACCGGTTTTGTCACTGGAATGAATGTTCCTGACTCCTGTATGGTTCTGATCAAAAGTTTCAAAGTTGATTTTAAACGTCCAACCAAAGGTGCCATGGTTGCAACTGCCACATTAACGGATGAGCAGCAAAAACTGATGCAAAGTACTGAAAAAGGCGAAACGCTGGTAACAGTCCATGTGACAGATGAATCAGGTGAACAACCGATTCAGTGTGAAATGCTTTGGGCTTGGGTATCCAAGTCACATTTAAAGAACTAATTTAATCTTAAAAATTTACAACCATATCAATGTATTTCTAAATACCAGACCATTAAGATGATAAAAAGCCCAATCATGATTGGGCTTTTTATTTCGAATTATTTTACGGGTTGTGATGCCAGATATTTTTGTTTGACCTCATCCGGAATTTGACGCTTCGCACCTTTTACATCTACTGCAACAAAGGTAAATACGCCTTCGGTTACGCGAATAGGTTCACGTGAATCATCATGGCTATCCCAAACCTCAATCTGCATTTGAATAGAAGTATTACCCACTTTTAAAATCTTGGTATAACAACTAATCACATCACCGACTTTGACTGGAACCAGAAAAGTCATCTGATTAATCGAAATGGTTGCACAGCGTCCTTTACTAAAACGTTCTGCGTGAATTGCACCTGCCAAATCCATTTGTGAAACAATCCATCCACCAAAGACATCACCACTCCAGTTGGTATCTGCTGGCATCGCAATTGTTTGAAGGGAAAGCGTTCCTTCCGGTTTTACATGAGTATCTGACACGTTAACTCCCAGTATTGGCATTTAAATGTTGATCTAGCCACTGTTGTAGCTCTGTAGATCGTAGCGCACCACTTATTCTACCAATTTCATTGGTTTTATTCATCAAAACTAAAGTGGGAATACTGCGCACACCAAAAGCACCACTGAGCTGAGGTGATTCCTCGGTATTGATTTTTGCAAAAATCACTTTAGGGTTCTGTTTGGCGACCTGTTCAAAATGGGGAGCCATCATCTTGCAGGGACCGCACCATTCTGCCCATAAATCGATGAGTACAGGTAATTCACTGTGGGTGACAAAGTTACTAAAATTGTGCTCATTCAACTCAATGGGAGCAAGGGGAAGAAGCACTTGGTGACACTGACCACAGTTTGGATTGGCTTCTAGTTTATCTTCAGGTACTCGATTTCTAGCACCACACGCAGGACATACAATAATCATTTAGCTCACTCCAATATGTTGATGTAAAAATTCTAATTGGGTTGATATGGCTTTTTCAAACCACTGACCATGATAGATATCAAAATGCTGCATATCCCATTCATGGTATTGTACATAAGGTGCAATATTGGTCGCTGTCTCACGGCTCGATTCAATCGGAATCAGACTATCTAGTTTGGAAGCAATAAATAAAACAGGCACACTAATTTTACGGACATCCTGAATAGGACGATAACGGATCAGATTGAAAAAAACACGTGCTGGAATCTCTCCACTCCAGAAATAATCCGGGTTGACTATAGATAAATATCCCTCATAACTGTCTGCTGTAGGCATAAAGCATAAGCCTTTTCTGTCCACAACAGGTAATGTTTTTGGGGACATTCCCACTTTCGCGCCCATATAGTCCTGACTTGATATTTTTAATGCTTTCGGGAGTTGTTGTAAAGGATAAAGCTTGGCGCTTTCTGTACCATCAACAAACGGCACTTGCACCATAACAGCCTGGACATTTTTCAATTCTGCCGCCAGATTTAAAGCATAGCCTCCGCTTAAGGAGGTTCCCCAAAGCACAATGCGTCGCGGGTCAATCGATTTCCGCTCTAATACATGTGCAATCATGGTTCGCCAATCTTCTAATTGTGATTGAATCGATACCAGTTCACGTGGACGACCGGTGCTCCCGCCCCAATAACGATAATCAAACAGTACTACGGCATAACCTGCTTGGGCAAAACGCTTGGCATATTGCACCAGTTTAAATTGACGTAAAGCAGCCAAACCATGTGCCATAATAACGACAGCAGGTTTATGTTCAGTTTTGGGACGGTAAAAATCCGCAGCAATAACCTCTTGCCCACTATTTACATACAGTGGTTCAACTGTATAGGAATGCATACGCGCTCCATTGCGTTATTTTATGATTGTAATCGCTTATAAAAATTTCAACAGATCAAGCTCAAGTTTCAGCTTAATGCTATCATAAAGCATATATCTATTGAGCAAATTATGGAGTGACAAAATGAGTGAAAATGTTGGCTTTGCAGGTCAAATTTCTCCGGAGCACGTAGCACAAGTTGTTGAAAAAGGTTTTAAATCGATTATCAACAATCGCCCAGATATGGAAGGTGGTCCAGAACAACCAACAAGTGCACAAATTGAAGAAGCTGCACGCAATGCAGGCTTAGATTACGTTTTCCAACCCGTGGTAGCGGGTCAAATTACTGAAGTCGATGTACGTACTTTTGCTAATCACTACAATGAACTTCCAAAACCTGTATTGATGTTCTGCCGTACCGGAAACCGCTCAAATAATCTATTCCAACTGGCAAAACAAATGGATTTATTGGATGATTAAGCACGTTGTTAATCGTGCTTTTTTAATTTCATTTTGACCTCTAACACGAAATTTTTTATATAAAATATTTATTTAGCATATTTTTTAATATTTTATGTAAGTGTTAGCGGTCAAATAATAATAGAAAAAATTCTAGATCAGGAACAAGAAAATCCCTCTTATTTTGTTAGAGCTCAGCATGATTTACTTAATAATTGCATGTAATTAAAGTTTCTAACACAGATATGATTGAATTTATAAAATATTATAATGAGATCTCATAACCTTTTTAATAATATACTGAAGTGACACTAACGATCTTCCTCCATTATTTTAAAAATTAGGATTGCTCAATGAATAAAATGATTCTTTTACTTCTTATTTCATGTGTCATTGTCGGATGCAGCTCAATGAATGTTCGACCTACAGTTGGGGTGAGTGTAGGAACTTCTCTATAACTCGACTCGTAAAAATCAATGGTGCTCTTTGCGCCATTTTTTATATGTGATAATCTCTAAAAATTATAAATTTAGTTTTTTCATATAATTATTTTCGGGGTAAAAATGAAATTCATTAAAACAACTTTAACAATAGCTTTGTCAGGCCTATTAGTTGCTTGTGGTGGTGGCGGAAGTGAGGGTTATTATTCGAACAACTCTAACACTGTAGAAAATAATTCAGGCGGTACTCCCTCAACAGATATAGAAGCAACTCAAGCGCAGCTCGATATCTTAAAACGTGAAGGACAATTTTTATTTGGTAATTATGACCCCAATGATGCTACTACTGCAAAAGGTTATATAGACCATGCATTAGACACTTTTGCGCAAGGCCCTATTCAACTTAACTTAGATATTCGTAAAATTGATTTAACTACCTTTAAAGCAACAAACTATCGTGATAAATGTTTCCCTTTAAGCAAAACAGATTATCGAGCCTGCTATGTATTTGTTGGGGAAGACATTAAAAAAATTCTTTCTGGTTATTCTGAATGGGATTTTGATATTACTGCTGAAGATTTAAAAAATATTAAACTTCAAAATGACCAAATAACCCCTAATTTAGAAGCATATCAATCAAATACACGAATTTATGTATTTGAAAATGAAAATGGTGATAAAAATTTTAATGATGTAACGATAACGGGTGCCTTTGCTTATCCATTCCAACAATCTTGGGGTATTCAACAAACTCTGCAAAAACGTTTTGTACTTATTAATAGTGCCACCAGTGACTATAAAATTACCACTACAGCTACTGTAAAAGATCCAGAAACTGGGAATGATGTAGAACGTGAAATTACAACAGGTGCTATCAGCATTTATCAAGACCTTACATCTAGAGATGGTAGTCTTTATAACATTCAAGCTGGTTCGGGATTTAATGTACTGATTAATGACAACCCGAACATTCCATTTGCGGAGCCAATTTCATTTATTCTAAACTCCGTACCAGGGACATCTGCATCAGCAAGCTTTAGAATCAAAGCATCTGGTGAACAGGAACTATTTTTACCAAGTATTACAACTATTGATGGCACTCGTGTAGAAAATGAATCACCTGATCAAAATAATCAGACCTTTACGGGCAATGTTTCATTAAGTGGCAATAATATTTTTAAATTTAAGCAGCAATTAAGTGGAACTTTAAATTTTAAACATGTAATTAATGGGATTACGTTTAAAGGCACATCAATAAATAATAATGGTACAGTGAATACCAGTTTAAGTCTCCCAACTGGTGTAACATTTTAAATGTAAATAATTGCAATAAAACCCTCTTTTTAGAGGGTTTTTTTATATATTTAATTTAAGCTATTTTTAGAATTTAACCTTATGTACGACATTATTATTATCGGTGCTGGCACTGCCGGAATCACTGCTTATCAAGAAGCCATTAAATACACTCAAAATATTCTTATTGTTAATGATGGTTCGTGGGATACCACCTGCGCCCGTGTCGGTTGCATGCCTAGTAAAGTTCTTATCTCCGCTGCAAATCGTATGCATGATATCCAAAATGCCAACTTGGTCGGGCTGAATGTTAAAGCTGAAATTAATACATCTCAAGTAATGCAACATGTACGAATGCTTAGAGATCATTTTACAAATGCGATACTCAAAGATGTAAATAGCTGGGCAACTGAACATAAAATATCGGGACAAACTCAATTCGTTAATCAAAATACGATAATAGTAAACGGTCAGGAATATCAGTCTAAAAGTTTTATCGTAGCTGTAGGCTCTACCCCAAGCGTCGATTCCCAGTGGAAAGAACAACTCGGTGATCGACTCATCACATCCGATCAAATTTTTGAATTAGAAAAATTACCCCAGTCTTTGGCAGTCATCGGTAGTGGAGTGATCGCTATTGAATTAGCACAAGCCATGCAAAGATTAGGTGTAAAAATAACCGTTTTTGCACGCAGTCGTAAAGTTGGAGCATTAAGCAGCCCAGCTCTGCAAAACTTAGCCCAAGATGAAATTAGTAAAAATTTGAATATTAAATTCGAAACATTACCGACTACAGTACAGCGTGCTACTCAGGGAGTTATTATTAAATTTGAGGAAAATAATCAAACTCAACAACTTAATGTGGAATATCTCTTGGTTGCAACAGGTCGTAAAAGTTATTTAGATACATTGCTATTAAATAATATCGATCACGCATATACCGATCTTAAAAAACTTCCAGTTAACAGTAAAACCAAACAGCTAGGAGATTATCCTATTTTCATTGCAGGTGATGCCCATACCAACACCCCTATTCAACATGAAGCAGCACATGAAGGTCGTCAGGCTGTACACAACTGTTTAAACTATCCTGCAATCAAAAACTTAAAAACTCTCACACCTTTAGCTATCGTGTTTAGTGCACCAGAAATGGCAACCGTAGGACAAAGTTTCAAACAACTGAGCGATGCAAAAATTGAATTTGTCACCGGCATGGTTTCATATGAAAAGCAGGGTCGTGCTTTAGTGCTAGCTAAAAATAGTGGTGCTATTGAAGTGTATGTCGATCAATCTTCACGTAAGCTTTTAGGGGCAGAATTTTTTGTAGAAGCTGCAGAACATATGGCTCATATATTGGCATGGATGATTTCAGAAAATTTAACTGTAGATGAAATTATCGAGAAACCTTTCTACCACCCAACTTTAGAAGAAGGTTTAAGAACGGCACTAAAGCATGCTAGAAGACAATTAAAGTAAATAATAAGGAAGTTGCTTCACACTCCCCCTAATCAGTAGGGGCTTTTTTATTACTTTGGTGATATTTTTCTAGTTTTATCTTTCTGATGTGCACAAAAAAACACCCCCTGATTTGATCAGGGGGTGTTTAGAATAATGAGCTGGCGATGACTTACTCTCACATGGGTAATCCCACACTACCATCAGCGCTAAGAGGTTTCACTTCTGAGTTCGGGAAGGGATCAGGTGGTTCACTCTTGCTATTGTCGCCAGCACAACTGTTTATGGACTTGTTCGGGTCTTATT
>NZ_NEGA01000027.1 GCF_002135315.1 Acinetobacter sp. ANC 3903
ATGAGCCGCAAGGGAAACTGTTGGGATAATGCCCCAACAGAGAGGCTATTCAGAAGTCTTAAAACGGAATGGATACCGAAACTTGGCTACCATTCCATTCAAGAAGCAAGACTGGATGTTGGGCTTTATTTAATGGAATATTACAACCGCCTCAGACCACATCAATTTAACCAGGGGTTCAGTCCTTATGAGGCTGAACAAAAACTTAAAACTGTGTCCAATATTTGTTGACCACTACAATTGGCACTCCAATGAAGAAACTCATGAATGGTGCTGAAAATATCATTGTTGAAATGTGCATCAGACTATTATCAATACACAATTAAAGAATAAGCACCTTAAACAGCTGGATCTAAATTTAACTCCAGGTAATGCCGTACCTGATTACGTCCTTGCTGTTTGGCTAAATATAAGGCTCTGTCCGCCATACGAATAGTATGTTCTTTTTTGGCATTTGCCTGAGAAAATGCAACCCCAAAACTGGCACTGGTTTTTAAAATTTTTCCTGTTTCCAGTTCAAATTCTTCTTGTTCAATAATTTTACGACAACGCTCTGCAATCTCAATTGCCTGTTGCAAATTTTGATCCTTTAAAATCAAAATAAACTCTTCACCACCAAAACGCCCGACCACGTCCTGTATTCGTGTGGTGGTACATAAAATGGTGGCCACACGCTGCAAAACAGCATCTCCGGTTTCATGACCATAATCATCATTAATTTTTTTGAAATGATCTAAATCCAGCAATACCACGGCATAAGTTGCTTTTTTCTTGCTTTCCAGAATACTGAGCTGTTCACCAATATAACGACGATTAAATACATTGGTCAGCGCATCGGTCTGACTCATTTTTTTAATCTTCATTTCACGCCGACGCCACTGCGACAGCAAAATTTCAAAAAACAAAAACGAAATCAGCAAGATCGGCAGATAGACCTCTGCCATACTTTTGATCCAGAAGGGATTATGATAAAACTCGCTATGTGTCAGGGCATCACTGAACACAGGTGCATAACGAATAACCCCATTAAATGTTAAGTAACTAATAATGATGGTAAAAATAGAAGCAAAAACGGCGATGCTATAAATGATTTTGCGTGGATAATAGACTAGGCCAATCAGCACAATATTGATAAAACCCGAGATGGTCGCAGGACTAAACATACCTACGGTATAACCTGCATAAATCATCACGCCACCAAAAAACATCGGTGAAAAATAGGTAATAAATTGGCGGAATTTTTCATTCCTTTTATATCGGTGGCTTAGCGCAATTAAGCCAATAAAAATGCCTAAAGTGATGAAGATAGTAGTAATACGGGTCACAAAAAAGTCATGATTAATCCAGACCCGATTTTCTTCTGAGTAACAACTAAACAGATACCATTTAAGTGCACTGAGTTGGCAGAATACGCCAAAAAAGCACAGCAATACACCCTTGTCAAAATTGGACCAGTTAATAATTAAGTGATCTGATTCAAGTAAATGAAACTTGAACCTGCCCCAATAATGAAAAATCAGCAACGGTATCTTTCTAAAAAAGCTCATTTCTTTATGAATATCTTTATAATTTATAAATTTTTTTATTGCCTCAATAGCATACCAATAGGACAAAAATTAAACAATACGTACTTATATCCTCTCGATAAACAGCACCCCATCCAAATGATCCACTTCATGTTGTACAATTCGGGCAGGAAAACCGCTAAAGCTGGTTTCTACTACTTCTCCATCCAAGGTTAAATAACGCAGCTTAATCATTTGAGCACGTGCAACTTGTCCACGCTCATCCGGTACACTTAAACAGCCTTCTTCCCCCAAAACAGTCAGTTCAGACTTTTCTAGAATTTCAGGATTTACCATCACTAGCGCGTCCATTTCAGGTGCATCGGGATAACGCGGGTTCGGACGTGAGGCGACGATAATCACCCGTTTAGACACATAAACCTGAGGTGCCGCAATTCCCACCCCGTTGCGTTCCAGCATGGTGGCATACATAGCTGCTGCAAGTTCCTTGAGCCACGGACTATGTAACTCAGTTCTTGCTACTTCTGCTGCTGTTACAGTCAAAATGCTTTCACCACGCTGTGCCACAGGTAAAATAGTGCTCATCAATTCTTTCCTTAGCTAGCTATAACGCTAGGTTCAATATCTTTTTTAATTGCAAATTCTGTATAAATATTAACCTTAAAAAATGCTCAGTCATATTCAGTTTTCACATTTCTATTGCATATTTATGAATGATTCAGGCAATTTGAAAGGCTCAATATTTTAAGCCGCTTTTAATTTTGCTTGCTTATTATTTGCCAAATTTCTTTATCAATAAAAAATATGAATACGGCTCAGCTTCTTCTCGGCGTTGTTTTTAGTTCTATAGGCTTTGGTTATTTCCTGTATGGAAAAAAGCAAAAAATCATTGTGCCCTGGATCTGTGGCTTAGTCCTGATGATTTTCCCCTATTTTATAGAAAATACCGGCATATTAACCACAATCGGTATCCTTCTCTCTATTGTGCCTTACTTTATCCGGCTTTAATTAGTGACAAATCATGTTGATTTATTCATAAAATTAAGTTGATACACTCAAAAGAAAGATTGATTTTTCATCTAAAAAACAAAATATTACAATGAAATGATAACTGATTCATTTTGCTGACTTACAGAAACCTGAAGCATGGACGCAATACCTCGTTTAACGAGTGAAGATAAACGCACGCTGGGACTTTCATCTTTAGGCGGAGCACTCGAATTTTAGGACTTCGTGATTTATGTCTTTTACGCCAAAATCATTTCAGAACTGTTTTTTCCTAGCGGTTTAAGTCCGTTCTGGGCCATGCTGAATACCTATGGCATTTTTGCAGCGGGTTATTTCTTCCGTCCCCTCTGCGGTATGGTAATGGCACATTTTGGTGACCTGATTGGACGTAAGCGTTTATTCAGCCTGTCCATTTTACTGATGGCCTTACCCACCTTAATGACCGGGGTGATGCCGACCTTTGAAAGCATTGGCTATGCTGCATCGTTATTGTTATTGCTGATGCCTTTAAAATGCAGAGTGCAGCCATCATCATGCAAATGCTCGGTCGTATTGTTGCAGGCTTACAGGCAGACCGCTTGGGTGCAGGCAAAGTGATTATATGGGGTTCACTGGCTGTTGCCGTGATTGCCGCCGTTTTCTATAACAGCTTGGGACTTGTTTCCGCTGCGACCGTATTTATGCTGTATATGTTGCTTGGACTGTTTTCAGGTACAGTCGGTATGGTGTCTTACAGTATGGTGAAAATGTTCCCGGTCCAGATTCGATTCTCGGGTATTTCATTTTCCTATAACGTGGCCTATGCCATTGCAGGTGGTATTACGCTACCATTGGTGCAATGGTTCAGCTTATATAGCAAGATTGGCGCTATGTACTATATAGGCGTGGTCTGTACGGTCGCATTCTTTACCACACTGCTTTATAGAGCCAAGTTTAAAAAACATGACGGCATATCTGCCATGACCCCAGCACCAAATGCGCTGAAAGATTAGCTCTAAAAAAGCCCTTCAGTTGAAGGGCTTTTTATGGATTAAGCAGTTAAATTTTTCTTTAATTCATCTTCAACAATCTGGATTTCCAGCTGGCTAAATTTACGAATTTCAGTTTCGGCATGTTTTTCCAGCATACCTGACAACAAAGGAACTTTAACTTTGACATGCCAATTCAGGCTAATGTGAATTTGCTGCTCATCTCCTGTCACCAGACGTTCACAGTTCGCTTCTAAAGGCATATTTGCGCCCAAGGTGATGTTCGAAGTTAAAGCGGCTAAATCTGTAACATCGGTACGCTTGACTCGAAATGCATCTTTAAGGAATTTTTTTGCCATATCCGGTAGGTTGACATCCAAATTATAGGCACGGCGTAAAGTGTAAATATCACCGCTTATTTTCGACTCAATAATTTCTAATTTTTCACCAGGGATGCGCCTGCATACCGCTTCGTGTAAGGCCGTATTTGCTACAAGTCGCTTGAACTGATCAATTGAAACACCCTGAATTGTAGAATTCACAGTAAAACGATGTGCCATATTTTCTAATCCTTTGTTTTTCTAGTGGTTGTTTTAAATTTTTCTAAACCATTCGATCATCACTGATCTAGCCTATTTTTATAGCTCTTTATTTAATTAAATCTTAAAGCTGTTGTCATTGACCCTCTATACCAAACTATTCAGCACGTATGCCACAATGAATGACTATTTTCTCGGCACAGCAAATACTGAGAAAATGCCCACGATATTCAATGATCGCATCAAATTGTTCCGCACCATCATCCAGGCCTGTGGCAGTCCAGGTCGTGCCCTGAGGAAAATCCTGCAACCAGGCGGCTTTATAAAAGTCAGAGACTGAATCGAAGGTGATATATTTTTCCGGTTCGGCTTGAATCTGGCATGCCAGTTCATCAAACTTTTGCAACTGGTGTTGAACAAAGTCGATCAGCATCCCTCTCTCCTCAAGCTTAAACGCCTTTGAACTGTGTCAAAGCCTGTTTCTTTTTCACCTGTTCCCACTGCCACCAGCCAAAAGCAGCAAGCCCCACAAAAGCGGCATATAAACCGGCAGTCAGGAATAAGTCCTTATAAATAAACATGCCGACATAAATGATATCGACAAACACCCACAGCACCCAGGTAGCAATATGTTTACGACTGGTCCAATAAGTGGCCAGCAGACTAAACGCGGCCAGTTGTGAATCCAGCATAGGCACTGCTGCATCGGTAAAATGCTTTAGCGTCAAACCGAAAATTAAACCACCCATCGCGGCCAGCAACATTTGGAAAATCACTGTTTTTGTGGCGATCGGCTCAATCCGAATTTCATGATCTTGCTGTTTGCCCTTCAGCCAGTGATAGAAGCCGTAAAAGTTCACTACGATGAAAAAGAACTGCAATACGGTTTCGCCATAGAGCTTGAATTGATAAAAAAGATAGGCATACAGTACAAAAGCTGCAAAGTTAAACCACCAGCACCACATATTGCGTTTAATGGTGAGTGTCACCCCAATCAGACTAATAATAACCGCAACAATTTCTAAAGGTGACATGGTAATAATCAACCAGCGAACAGGTGTTGCCTATTATGAAAAAAAACGCCCTGAACGCAAGATAAATTATGTCTATTTTGTCCCATCACTCGCCTATCAATACTGTGTTTTCACCTGCATATTGCGTCATTTCAAAAGTATTCAAAAATTTGTCTGCACGCATTTGACAGTTTTCTAACAAGCGTTTAAAACCTAAAAAACAGTCCATCTGGAAAAATAACAATGTCGCAACAACAAGGAAAAGTCAGCCGGGAAATTCGCAGGTCTCTGTTTTTAATTGGACTCGACCGAGCTGCAAAAAGAAATGCTTTTGATAGCCATATGATTTATGACTTGTCGCTAGCCTTAACTGAATATGAAGATGATCCGGAATTACGTTGTGCGGTCATTTTTGCCCATGGTGATCATTTTACTGCAGGACTGGATCTGGTCGAGTTACAAGCCAAACTGCAAACAGGCGTATTTGATTTTGAGCTTGGGCAAATTAACCCTTGGGGCACCAGCTCAAGACCACGCAAGAAACCGGTGATTGTGGCTGTACAAGGCATTTGCTATACCGCAGGCATCGAACTGATGCTAAATGCCGATATAGTCATTGCTCAGGACAATTGCCAGTTCGCACAAATGGAAGTGCAGCGCGGCATTTTACCCTTTGGCGGTGCAACCGTGCGTTTTGTGCAAGCTGCTGGCTGGTCTAAAGCCATGCGTTATTTACTGACCGGCGACCCCTTTGATGCAACAACGGCACTGGATTTAAACCTGATTACTGAAATTACTACAGACACCCCACTACAACGTGCGATCGAACTGGCTGAACATATTGTGCAAGCCGCACCACTGGCAGTTCAGGCAACACTGGCCTCTGCCAAAGAAGCCGCTGAACAGGGAACCGAAACTGCCTTTGCCCATTTACAGCAACACCTCACGCCCTTGCTCAAAACTCAGGATGTACAAGAAGGTGTGATGGCAATGCTGCAACGCCGTGCACCTGAATTTAAGGGTCGATAATTAAAAATTCACCGTTTAAATCCAATAAGAACATGAGTTTGAACAGATACATGAACGTGCCATCCAGTTTTTCAGTAATAAAGTAAAGGCTGTTTAATCGGATGATTTCAATTGAAGTACGCTATCAGTCTGCCGGGATTTTGGAAAAAATTTGCGTTACTTTTCAGGATTGGGAAATGGCTTTTTATCCATGATTTAAAATCCAGCTTGCAGAATACGCGGCTAAAATGTTGGAAAATAAAGGCTGGCCGATTATAAAGGGGCAATTTTGATGTATCGCCTGAATGATGAGCTGTTTTATCTGGATCAGCTGAAGCAATGCATCTTAAAGCAATGGATTAAAAATAGTGAGCACTTGAATAAAACCCAGGATGCTTTAGTTGAATGTTAACGATGATATAAGCAATTCGGGCAACGGCTTGAATCAAACGCGATTCGGCTGCTCCTTGAATTCACACTTATGCTCACAGCCAAAACGATCAATATGGGTATAAAACACGCCATAACGTCCGACATAATATTCTAAAGACTGGTCATAGAAGGTCCAGTAAATCGACCACTCGCCTAAGTCCAGCTTACGAATCCGGGTTTGTGCCTTGGCAGGCAGTTTTTTTAAAATTCCTTCTTGAACCCCGATGGCCTGACTTAAGTTACGTTCAGTCAGATGGCGTTCAAAAAACATCTGGCAGACATCGTCAAACAGCTGTTGTTCATATTCTTCCACCTCATCTACCCGCGCTTGTGCTGTGGATAAGGGCTGTGCTGAGGTCGCATCAGGTTTGATTAAATCGGTAAGTTGCTTGATTCTGAATTGCTGAGTATGTTGATTAATCTGAATTTTAAAAAATATTTTCCAAAAGACAATCAGCCCAAGAAAAAGACATAACCCCAAGAGTATTTTCAGCATAGCGTCACTCTCATGAATAAATAATTATTATTTTTATATTATATAAACAATTTGAATAAAAATTATACGATTTTTAAAATTTTATGTTATAAAAAAGAATGCCAAGGAATTTTACTCATGATCCCTATTTCTTCATCTGCTCAACATACGCTTGTCACTTGCCTCGCTTTGGATCTTCAGGTCAACAAGGCCAGTTCACGACGTGTGGAGTTTTTACATGAGGTGCCTTGGAAACTGTACCATGATGATGATTTAGAATAAATCACTAACCAAAAAACACCCCAAGGTCGCCTCAACAGCGGCCTTTTTTATTGCCTAAAAACAAGGAAAAAACTGATGAATAATCCGATCAATAAAAATGGATTTCCCACACCACTGTCCAAACCGGTTGTAGCCCCTTTTAGCAAAAACTCACGCTTTGCTACAGCCGGTCAATTTGTAACTGTTGTGCTGATTTGGTCACTGACACCACTTGCAGCCGTCTGGACAGTGCATGAAATTCATTGGGCGTGGGGTTTATTTATCCGGTTTAGCTTGGCTACCCCTATTGCCCTGGCCTGTCAGGCCTGCTTCAAGGTCAAACTACCCTTGCACCCGCAAGCTTTGCTCAGTTATGCCGCGGGTGCTCTCGGCCTGTTTGCCTCCATGGCCTTTTGCTATATGGGTGCCTCCAGGGTGCCTTCCACGGTGATTTCAATCATTTATGGTAGTGCTCCCTTTGTCTCGGGTTTAGTGGCCATTTATATTTTTCGCAGTGAAAAGTTTAGTGCCTATCAATGGCTGGGCTTGCTATTGGGTATGTTGGGCTTATATTTCGCAATGGGCTTAAACGCGCAAAACCTGTTATTGGATAGATTTGGCATTGGTTTGGAAATCGTGGCCATGCTTTTGTATGTAGTTTCTGCATTTGCTGTGCGTGCGGTTGCTGCAAAGATCCATCCGATCAGTCAGATGACCGGTGCTACCATCATGTCATGGCTGGGTTATTGCTGTTTGCTGCCATTTTTCTGGTCAGAGATGCCCGATAAGCTGCCTTCATTCCATGCCCATATTGCACTGGTTTATAGTGCAGTTTTTTCATCGGTACTGGCGATGATTTTTTATTATCAGCTGCTCAATAAAGTCAATCCAACCACACTGATGCTGATTACCATCATTACACCTGTCCTTGCCACTCTGTGGGGCACATGGCTTAATCATGAAGCTCTAAGTTCGCATTTCATCTTGGGGCTGCTGTTACTCTGTTCAGGTTTAGCCTTCTATTCTTTACAAATACGTAGCAAATATTAAATAGAGTAGAAAAAATCCCGGGCTGGATGCCGACCCGGGATTTTCTTGGTTCTGGATACAGATAAAAATCTTTTATTCAATATGAATGATTTTGCCGTGTTCATCATGATGAACCACGGTGACCTTTTTCTGGCGTCCTTGTTCTATTTCTTCAACAGCCAAACCAAAATGTTGCCCATAATCGGAGATATTTTTGGCAGCCGTAGTCTTTACTGTTTTTGCAGGAACAAAATTCGACCATAGCAGCAAGCCCACGGCACAGGCCAATAATGCACTCACGCCATGCTCAATACCTAAGCCGAAAGCAGAAAAAAGGTGATGAAACACATGATTTTTTTGCAGGCTCAAGACACCCATCACAATCAGTAACGGACGCCATAACAACAGCCACACCGCCCACATCATGGCGGTAGATGTATGCGATGCATAACGTTTATGCCACGGCAAGCAATGACGTAAATCAATAATTAAAGGATTATTTTTCATGGGTGACTTCCTCATTATTGAGCGTGGAATTACGTATACCCCGGTCTGGACTAACCCAGCGTGCGCGCTGGCCATGGCCACGTAACAAAACTTTAGGAAATGCCACAATACTGGCCGTCAGGGTGATCAGCCAGAATACAAATGGATACCAGATCATCCAGAAGTAATTCTTGCCCAGTGAATGTTCATAACGGCTGTCCATCCATTTGCTCATGGCAAACTGTAACAGGCAGGTTATGCCTAACAGCAAACCGGTGCCATAAGGTAAAAATGGCGAACTGATGCCCGATATATCCAGTGGAACAACAAAATGCACTAACCAGATGATAGCCATAAACAGCATTAAATAAGACCAGATCAGTGTCAGGATCAATTCACAGAGCAAGGGCCATAAAAAATTCAGTTTTGGTTGAAACAGCACATCTATATTTTTAATCAGTACCTGTGCCCCGCCCATGGCCCAGCGCAAGCGCTGTTTCCATAAGCCACTAAAGGTTTCTGGCATTAAAATCCAGACCAGGGCATTCGGTTCAAAGTGAATATTCCATCCCGCACGTTGCAGCTTCCAGGTAATGTCGATATCTTCCGTGAGCATGTTAGGGGACCAGTAGCCCACTTCATGCACGGCACTTTTACGAAAGGCGGTAATCACGCCAGAGACGGTAAACAGTCGGCCAAAGCTGCGTTGTGCCCGTTTAATCATGCCGACAATGGAAGAAAACTCTCCCACCTGAATACGACCAATCAGGGTAGAACGGGTACGAATTCGTGGATTTCCTGTAACCGCAGCCACGGTTTCATCCTGCAGAAAATGCCGTAGCATCCAAGTCGCGGCATGCGGATCAAGCAAGGCATCACCATCGATGCCCAGCAAATATTCTGCATCGGTAAGCAGGCTTCCAGCCTGTAATGCCATAGCCTTGCCCTGATTATGGGCCAAATGCACCACACGCAATTTTTCGTGCTGATCTGCCAGACGGTTTAACACAGCCGCGGTGTTATCCGAACTGCCATCATTAATCGCAATGACTTCAAAGTTTGGATAATCCAGTGCCAGCGCATGGCTGAGTGTTTCTTCAGCATTATCGCCCTCGTTAAAGCAAGGCACCAGCACTGCCACCTTAGGATATTCAGGCAAAGCTTCAGGCTGCTGATACGGCGGATCCTGTCGCTCTTTCCAATAGAAAATCAGTGCACCAATCATCCATAAATACGACATAAATAATGGATAATAAAAAACAAAGTGCAATGCAGAATGCCAAAATTGCTGCAGCGTTGACATATAGAATTCCTTTAAGGAATAAGTTTGCTTGATTTCAAATCAAAGGCTTTGCGTAATACGTGAGTATCTGGATAATCCTGAATTGGATCATCCGGATAATACGCTTCATGTATTACACCTTGGGTATATAAAGACTCAATGGTTTTGGCCATTTCATCTGAAGGGACTCTTTGATTGGTTCGCCAGTTCACCGACTGTAATTCAAAGACGGTTTTTTTCATGCCATTCGGATATTGCTTCACGCGATTGACGATATCGCGATAAAAGGCATCGTTATCTGTCGCTTGCTCCATATAGGGCATCGCCATGATCGCAGTGAAGTCATAACGGTTAATCGACTGTTCCAAAGACTGTGAATACCAGTTTTCCGCATAAGGTTTCAGGGCAACTTGTGCATATAAGTTGCGTGCAGTCAGCAAGAACGGATGATACTGACGGACTTCTTGTGCCAGTTGCATGGCGAAGTCATCAATATATTTGGTCTTGAAGGCAGTCCACTTTTCCAGCTCGGCATCATTATTACGAATTTTGGCCAGATCTGTAGGCAAGCCGATAGAAGCATAAGCCTGCAAGGCTTCAGGACTGGCATCTTCATAGTCAGACAAGGTAGTGTCATCGTGGAATAAAATACCGTTAAATGGCACGGTCTTGGCCAGGTCCTGATAAATACCGGCAATGGTTTTACGCGCATCGGCAGAAAAAGGACTTAAACGGTGATAACCCATATTCAGATGTTCTGAATCATTGGCTTGCTGGGTAACCACCACATCTTTAGCCACCGGATTATTTTTAGGCAGTTCCCAGGCCAATAACGGCATCCAGGCATAGACCCGGCTGACTTGGGTACGGGTTTGAATTTGCCAGGCAGCACGGTTAAACAGGTCGGCACGCATCGGTAAATAACGGTTCGGGAAATACACCATATCCGCAGAACCATTGGCATCCGGATCGGAAAAGGCTTGCAGATACACAGTATTGACTTTCATCGCCACAATCCGGTCAAGCAAGTGATCCAGATTACGTTCCTGCTGAATAGGATCTTTGTCGTAAATGTAATCCAGATCGATATGCATGATTTTTTGCGGACGGTTATTGTCGCCTAAATGTTCCTGACGATTTTGAATTTCCTGAGCCAAATCTGCCGTGGTCATATTGCCTTCAATCAGGATACGGTTGAGCTGCCCCAATGAATCTTTAGCCGAATCTGCACCATCGTCCAGACTAATCGCTACCGGCATACCTAACTGTTTGGCAATTTTCACGGTTTGCATGGTGTAATGCCCATAAGGCCATACCATCACGCGAGGTGATTTTAAGCCGTGAGCACTCAATAACTGATTATTCTTGTTTAAATCATTGTGAATACGTTGTTGATAATGGCGATCGGTTTCATAGCTTGCAGATTTAGGATCATATAAGCGGGTGACTGCCGCCGGTTCCATATTGCCTTGCGGATTGCCCAAGATGCCGCGATGCAAGTTATAGCTATGACTGGCAATTTCGACCAGGCCACTGTCTTGCATCTCTTTTAATTCGGCCCAAGACAACATTTGATTGCGCTGAATTTTCTCGCCTGAGAAGTCAATGCTTTTCCCTGCCTTAGGCTCTAGCCATGAACCCACCACTGCCAGCACAACTGGAATTTTATTGGCTTTGGTAATCGGATAGGCATTTTTATAAAATGAAGCATAGCCATCATCAACCGTCATTAAAACCGGCTTGCTGGGTAAATGGTATTTGCCTTGGTGTGCTTTAATCAACTGATCGACATTGATAAAATGAAAGCCATTATTTTTAAGCCAGCTAATATGTTGCTGAAACTGCTGAGTCGTTACTGAATAATCTGGAATGAGTGCCGATTTACCATCGGTAATTTCATGATAGCCAATCACCGTAAGGGTGGGATTGTGGGTTGGCAGTGTTTTACTCCAGGCTAAATGAGGCATCTGACATAACACGGCGGAAAGAGAAGCAGAAAGCAAGGTGGATAGCAAGCGAATCTTCATTGAATGGTGCTCAAAAATCATTTTATGCTCTGAACACGCAGCATCATTGATCAATAGAAAACTACCCTTTTCATGATTTACGACGTTCAGAACTCTCAATCTGTCTTTTTATCCAATCAAGCTGAAATGAAGCTTAAAAAATAATAGTTTTTTGAAAATTAAACATTTAAAAATAAAAAAACTGTGACCAATATCATCATATTTTAAGTGACATACCTGCTTTTTATGTTAGTCAAAAGAGCTAAAAAAAGGCTAAATATCCACAAAATTTAAACTAAGTTGCAGAGGGCTGATATTGATCCCGACCGGCATCCTTGGCTGCATAAAGCTGGATATCGGCAGCTTTCATCAGTTCATGAATATCAGCGTATTGATGATGACGATCCATCCAGGCTACACCCATACTTAAAGTCACATATTGTTTTTGATCCGGCCGGTTTAAATGTTCAAACTGGCTGTTTCTTACCGCATTTAAAACCTGCTGCAATACATTTAAAACCACTTCACCCGGCACATTATGCAATACAATGGCAAACTCTTCCCCGCCATAGCGAGCCACATAAGCAGACGGCGGCAAGGCACTTTGGATAACCTTGACCAAATCCTGCAAAATCACGTCGCCCTTCAAATGCCCATAATAATCATTGTAATTTTTAAAATAATCGACATCCAACATGGCAAATGCCAAAGCGCTGGTGCTGTGGTTTTTTGTCAAGGTAAATAATCGCTGAATTTCGGCATTTAATGCACGCCGGTTAAAGGCGCCTGTTAATGCATCAATTTGAATTTGTCGTTCCAACTGTTCATTCAGCTGATGCAACTGAGAGGTACGTTCCTGTACTTTATGATCCAGAGATCGGTTCAGCTCAAATAAATTATGGTTCAATTGCTGAATATGATGAGTATAGTGGGCATAATTTTTTGACTGCTGAAACATGATCAGCAAGGCATAGAAACTGGTTGAAATAAATGAGAGGTTAAAGGAATCAATAAAGTTAAGACTTAACAAGAAGTCATGCAAGAAAGTGACGCATAATAAAATCACCGCCCATAAATTAATGCTTGAATATTGCTCTTTCGATTTCACAGTCAGATAAAAACCGTGAGCAAAATTTAGAATTACAATCGGACTAATGAGGGAACTATAAAAAGCAAAACGCTGAAAAAATTCAGGTACAGTAAACAAGGTCACGACCATATCAATGCTCAATATAAGCATTGCCAGACCGTAAACAACCGGATGTAAATAGCGCCGGCTGAGTAAAAACATATAACTGATAAAAAAGACAACTGCCAAATATGTAAAAAGATATTCCAGGCGCACTCCCCATAACCAGCTAACATTGGTAAAGGTGGTATAGGCATAAGGTGCTGAAAATAAATTATGCAAGGCCAAGAATAAGATAAAAATACCAAACACAAATACACGGATACTGCCGCGACCAATCGCCTGTTGAAATACTGAAAACATAAGGGTAAAGATACCCACACCCAGTACGGCACCACAGACCAAACCAATACTCATCATCAACTGCTGGAACTGGCGGCTAATGGTCGTCCCTACCCCGATCCGCATCGGATTCTCCAGCCCACCATGCAGATGATTAAAATTGGACGCTTGGATAGCAATAGTGAAATATTCTTTTTCTACCACAAAAAAAGCAATTTTAGGGGTATTTTCTGTTTGATGACTGCTTTCATTTTTTCCCACTTTACCCATCCGAAGGACAAAATCACCATTTAAATACAGCCGGTAAGCACCATATTGATTTGGAATAAAAATCGCAATACGGCGCCCAACAAATTGCTTGGGTATTTTAAAATGACCAACAAATGTACCGTAGGTTTGATTGGTTCCGGTGATGTCTTTAAATGAGGCCGGTAAACTAACTGTGTCAGATTTTAAAACAGAACTGGGTTGAGTAATAAACTGCTCAGGATAATACTGCCATGTCCCTTTTAACGGGATAGAACTATTCTCGGTAAACTCAACATCATTCAAGGATTTTTGATGTAAATAATAGGATTCAGGCGCGGCTTCATATAATGCCCAGACCTGTTTTTGTCCCAGACCTATGCATAGACATATTGCTAGAAAAAGTTTGAAAAAATGGATCAGTTTCTGAATTTTATACAAAAAGCGGATCATCCTTAAATACGCTTAGCTATTTATTAATGTAACGATAAAAAAATAAAACTCAAATAATTTTTCATATATTTGCAAGATCCATCCCTGTATCTTGCAGAATATTTTTTAATCAACCATTAATGCGGATTAATCACGTGTTTTAACATCAAACAGTTCAATTTCAAAAATCAGATTTGAGTTGGCTGGAATGATTTTGCCCATTTTACGTTCACCATAAGCCAGATGTGCAGGCACCATTAATTTACGTTTACCACCCACTTTCATGCCCATAATGCCCTGATCCCAACCTTTAATCACACGACCAGTACCAATCACGGTTTCAAAGTAGTTACCACGGTCAATAGATGAATCAAATTTGGTGCCATCTTCCAGCCAACCGGTGTAATGGGTAGTAATCAGCGCACCTTTGACCGCTTCTTTACCTTCACCGACTTTTAAATCAATAATTTCTAATTCGTTAATCATGGTTATTTACCTAAACTGAGCATCACATTTTCAATGCTTAGTATAACTGGATTTAGCTGCATGCTTTAGGATTTGGCGAATGTATCTTTAAAAGTTGAGCTCCTGGATATTGGAATCATTCAATAAATAAGCAGTTAATTTTTTATGGTTTTCACCCGAACCGATCAAAATCCAGCGTCCACTAATGCGCTGCTCGGTTTTATGTTGCACACTGCGAACCACTTACATGTCATAGGTTTTAAACAATTCTTCATATTGATCTAAAGTCTGGCGCTGATAAGGACAAATAATTCGATAAGTGCGTGCATGGCTCAGGGCGTCTATACCCTCCTGAACATAGATCAAAAAAATCAGCACGATAAAACAATCAAGGTAGCGCACAAGCTTAACAGTTCATAGCCTGCACCAGCTGCCATGCCCAATGCCGCTGTCATCCAGATGGTCGTGGCCGTGGTAATTCCAGAAATACGGTTTTCATCTTTGAAAATTACCCCTGCCCCGACGAAACCCAAACCGGTCAGAATATTGGCTGCAATCCGGTCAGGGCTTTCGATCCCAATTTTTAAAGACATAATTGTAAACAAGCACGAACTCAGACTGACCATGATCATGGTTCGGAGGCCAGCCGATTTACTGCGAAATTCGCGCTCTGCACCAATGCCCAGGGCAATCAGCAAACGATAGATATCCAGATGCATATAATTTTCCCTTTATTCATTTTTATTAATTTCAGGTATACGCAATTTTTAAATCAGGATGCAAGCCTAGACCTGCAACCTGTATATATTTATTGTAATTGTTCCCATTCCACCACAACCTGGGCATGATCCCCAATCAAGGTCCATTCACCATCCATCACGTTTAGCTGCAACTGCATGGTGCGCTCGCATAATTGTGGCAATGCTTCTGTAGTTGCGGTAGATAGTTTCCACACTTCTAGATTGCTTAAGGTTTTTAATTTGCTGTTGCGCTTATACCATTCATCTACAGCTGATCCATAAGTGACTACAGCCACTTGCTTACAACGCGCACTGGCTTTTTTTACCTTATCTTCATCTGGACTGCCCACTTCAATCCACTTGATCAGCTGACCAGTTAAGTCTTTTTGCCACAAAGCCGGTTCAGCGGTTTCAAACAGATCTTTGGTAAATTCCAGGGCTTCATCTGCAAAACGGGCATAGGCCAAAATACGTACCATCAAGCGTTCAATGGTTTCCGATGGATGTAGCGCCATCGTGAGTTGATAATCACCGTATTGATGATCATCCATGTTGGCAATATTTAAATCTGCCTTATAAATCGTTGCTTTAAGCGCCATAAAAGTGTCCTCAAATTTGGCGCCTAGCATATAAGATTTGGATGTATTTTGCTGAAATGTTTTTAATCCAGATCTGGATGAATCTGGCACTGCAACAGTTGCTGTTCAAATAACTGCCAGTCATGCTGATCCTGCACAATAATTTCAATACGGTTATCAATGCCTTCTTCGGCAGACTGGTAGTTAAATTGTTCCGGATTAAAATTAAAGCTTTTCCAGCCCTGATTGGTATTAAAAATACCTTTAATACGCAGCCAATCCTGCTGTTCACAAAGCAAATCCAGTAAGGCATAAAAATCGAATTGCCAGCGTTTGGGAAGTTTCCACCCCGCTACACTATAGCCTTGCGTGGTCTCGACATAGTGATAAGGCAACTGTTTAATTTCTGGTAGAGGCTGTTCAGCTGAAAATGTCTTTTGAATTTTCAATAAAGGTTGAATTTTGCGTTCAGTCCCGACATAAGCCTGATCAATTTGCTGAAGTGAAATCTGCTCTTGCCCACTCATCAGCCAGGTTTGCTGATACGCCTGATATTCGTTTTTAAGTGCCTCTAAAGCCTGATCATCTGCAAAATCCATAGTATCTGCATGTGAAACCACAATAATATTTGCCGCTTTTAACTGATCTGCATACAGATTTTGCTGTGTCCAATCCAAATCATGCAAGCGAGAACCATCCACCACCGTGACCAGTGCACGCATGGCAATACTCTGCTGCCAATGCGGTTCGGTAAGCTGTTCCAACAATTGTGCAGGATGGCCTAGCCCTGTCGGTTCGATAAATAACCGATCCGGTTTGCTTTCCGATAATAAGCGCGACAAGGCAATTTGCATTGGCAACTGGCTGCTACAGCATAGACAGCCGCCCAATAGCTCCTTAACTTCATAACCTTGCATTTGCGGCAACAACTGCTGATCGACCCCAATTTGTCCAAACTCGTTCATCAATACCGCCCAAACCTGATTTTCTGGCTTTTGACTGAGCAAATGCTTGAGCAAAGTGGTTTTTCCAGCACCTAAAAATCCGGAAATAATATGCGTCGGTACAGCTTGAGTGGGAGAAATCAGTTTCAAAATTTACTCGCTTTTGAGAGGGACTAAAATCAATGGCTGCAAGTGTATGCTGCTCTCTCAAGCCATCGGCAGCTAGCTCCACTTTAATTTTTTCCCTGCGGGATCGCAACGAATTCAACAGGATTTAATGCTTCGCCTGGCCTTTTTATCGCTTATTCTTTTATTGATAGACATGCTTAGCAAGCTTGCTTGTGAGCTGACTATGGGGGATGAGAGCATCTTCAAACGTGACCTGTTAAACTTTTGCGCAAATTCTGAAAGATTTTTTTACATTTAATCGCACGTAAGCTATCTGCCAAAATGCTAAAAATGCTAAAAATGCTAAAAATGCTAAAAATGCTGCTGAACCCCTGTTTTGTATATCACAAGTAAAAAACAGCCTGTTTATAAGCATCTATAGAAATATCTTCATACATTTTTTCTGCAATTTTTGCCGTGTTTCTTACATTATCTAAACACTCAACGCTTAATTGTATTTTTCAGGTTAACAGCTGTGTTTCAGTTTGTTGAATTGATTGCTCGCACAGCCCATCAACTTTAGCATGAGTGCTGTCCATGTTTTGGTGATGAAAAATATGCGGCCAATAACTTTTAAAAATAAAAAGGGTGCCTGATATGAAACTCATTCAAATATTACTTGCTTCTACTTTTGCCATCGCTGCTGCCGGAACTTTTGCTGCAAAGACAGAGAAACCCAAAAAAGAACAAGAAAAAGTGGTTGTTTCGCCCCAAGAACAACCTGCCACAGCCACTGAAAATGCTGTGGCTAAACTAGCCTCAGCTCAACCTGCTGAAGAAACTGCGGCTGTAGAAACTGCAGCCGAAAAAACTTCTGCGGCCAAACCTGCTCAATAAAATTTTTAGCCTCGCAATCATTCACTCCACCTTGTTCACACTTGGAATGATTGCGTCAAGCAAGCTGAATTATGTCAATAATTCAGCTTTTTTTATTTCTTAAAATTTTTGCTCCATGATAGAAAAAAATGATCATCAATCTGTAAAACCCTATAGTTAAATACATACATAATTATTAATTTTCAATAACTTAATATATTATAGATTTTAAAGCTGTTTTCTTTTCATTCTACATCTCTACTATGGCATAGCTTGTTTGGTTGCTCCACTTCACCGTTAATAGCGTTATTGTGAATTGAATGGATATTCGCTGTGAGCACAAGCAAAACGAATTACACGACTGAAGTGGCAATCTTGGGTGCAGGCCCTGTAGGTTTGACTATTGCAAACTATTTAAGCAAACAAGGTGTTCAAGTCACTGTCATCGAGCAGCTGGACAGTTTGATTGACTACCCTCGTGCCATTGGTATTGATGATGAATCTTTACGTACCATTCAATCACTGGGTCTGGTCAATCAAGTACTACCGCATACCACGCCAAATCATGCGATGCGTTTCTTGACCCCTAAAGGTCGCTGTTTCGCAGACATTCAGCCGCTGACCCGTGAATTCGGTTTTTCGCGCCGTAATGCCTTTATTCAGCCTCAGGTCGATAATGTCTTGCTGCAAGGTTTAAAGCAGTATGAAAAAACTGAAGTACTTTTTTCACGTCAGCTGAATGAATTTAGCCAGGATGCCAATGGCGTAACGCTTAAAATTCAAGATAAAAACCAGAAAGAAGAAACTGTTCAAGCAAAATACCTAATTGCCTGTGACGGTGGTAACTCGATTGTACGTCGTACTTTAAATATTGCTTTTGATGGTAAAACTGCACCGAATCAATGGATCGTGATCGACATTGAAAATGATCCACTAGCGACTCCACACATTTACCTATGCTGTGACCCGGTGCGTCCATATGTTTCTGCTGCCCTACCGCATGGTATCCGCCGTTTCGAATTTATGGTGATGCCGGGTGAAACTCAGGAAGAACTGAGCAAACCGGAAAACATCGCCAAATTACTGTCTAAAGTATTACCGAATGCTGAAAATATCGAAGTGATTCGTCAGCGTGTTTATACCCACAACGCACGTATTGCCGATAAATTCCGTGTTGACCGCATTTTACTTGCCGGTGATGCCGCACATATCATGCCAGTATGGCAAGGTCAGGGCTATAACAGCGGTATGCGTGATGCCTTCAACCTGGCCTGGAAAATGGCATTGGTTGTTCAGGGCAAGGCTACTCCAGACCTGCTGGATTCTTATCAGATTGAACGTAAAGATCATGCCAAAGCCATGATTGACCTATCTGTGATGGCTGGCCACGTACTTGCACCACCGAAAAAATGGCAAGGTTTCGTGCGTGATGGTATTGCCTATGCGTTGAATTACATCAAGCCAATTAAACAGTATTTGCTTGAAATGCGCTTTAAACCCATGCCGAAATATAACGATGGTGCATTGCTTGCAGATGGTAAAAAGGAATCTCCAGTCGGCAAGATGTTTATCCAGCCACAGGTGAAACTTGAATCTGGTGAAACTGTTCTGCTTGATGAAGTGATTGCGAATGACTTTGCCATTATTGCCTGGGGTGTCGATCCTCAATGGGGTATCTCAGATACCACCATGCAAGTCTGGAAGAAATTAGGCGTCAAATTTATTCAGGTGATTCCCGAAGTTCAGTTTGGTAATGAAAACCGTAAGCAATTTGACGGCGTGATTACCATTGGCGATATTGGTACCGATATTCGCAGCTGGTTTGGTAAAACATCTGACTCGGTTGTCATTTTACGTCCTGACCGTTTTGTGGCAGCCTTAGCGATTCCACAAACTTTAGACCACGTAAGCCAACAATTGTTTAAAAAGCTGCATGTAAAATAATGCAGATATAAAAATACATTCACTGAATCACATTCAGAGGCCTGACCACGCGAAAGCGTGGTCTTTTTTTATTTTTCACTCATATAAATCTATATATTTAAATTTTATTTCAATTATTAGACTTCTTTCATAAATTATTTTAGAAACTAAAAATTGTTCGTAAAACCAAAATTGAAAATAGATTTTTAGCAAATATTGGATTCATGAGTGTGGCATGGATGCCACACGTTTCCCATCCCTTGCGCTGCATTTTAAAGCAGTACTTAAAACTGGCTCAGGATGTCGTGTATGAGAAACAAGAGGTTTTTCTTGTGGACTCAAAATATATTTTGAGATCCTCATTTTGACCTTTTAAAAGTAGAGAGTGTAGTGGTCAACAAATATTGGACACAGTTTTAAGTTTTTGTTCAGCCTCATAAGGACTGAACCCCTGGTTAAATTGATGTGGTCTGAGGCGGTTGTAATATTCCATTAAATAAAGCCCAACATCCAGTCTTGCTTCTTGAATGGAATGGTAGCCAAGTTTCGGTATCCATTCCGTTTTAAGACTTCTGAATAGCCTCTCTGTTGGGGCATTATCCCAACAGTTTCCCTTGCGGCTCATGCTTTGTACCATCGCATATTGCTGAAGCCTATGCCTGAACATATGACTTTTATACTGGCTACCCTGGTCGGTATGAAATATCAC
>NZ_NEGA01000028.1 GCF_002135315.1 Acinetobacter sp. ANC 3903
AAAGTATCTAAAGTTTCTGTAAGAGTTTTACCCATCAATATCTGAAATTCTTTATTATGTAATTTAGTAAAGTCTTCGGCACTTAACTCTTTAGGAATGTAAATATAATTATAAAGTCCTAAAATTTTCTCCCAAATTTCTGACAATACCGTATAAATAGGGTCAAAAAAACTTTCATCATCAAAATCTTCACCTTGTGAAGGATAAATTTCCTTTAATCTTTGATGGATAAATCTTTCAAAAATACCAAAAGATAAATTGCGATCTTCCTTAATGCCTAATGGAATTAAATAATATTTTTCACTTTCATCCGTATTAACTAAAAATCTAGCTATGTGATCAAAAACTCTGATACTGACTTCTTTTGATCTTGATGGAAATTCAGGGACTGTTATTTCTCGTGTAGCCTTATCCACTATATCTAAAATTTTGGTATGTTCTGAATCATCAGTTAATTTCGATTTTTCTATACAAAATATAGGTAAAATATAGGGAAGGTTATCCTTCGTTTTAGATTTATGCTCAATATTAATATTCCAGTCTCTATTGTTGAAAACAGTATCTAATGACTCAAGAATTGTGCTTTTCCCAATGCCATTATCCCCAACTAAGCCACAAAAACTATTGCCATCACTCAAAGGGATAAAATTAATTCCTTTGTATGTTTTTATATGACGTAAAAATATTCCTAAAATCAAAATATTAACCTCAAATTTTTCAAAAATTTTAATTATTGGATTTATACACTATTAACAAACTCTGTATATAACCTAAGTTCAAAATAGGGATGGTTTTTAGCCTATCTTGTACGCATTTGCTCACATCAATTCCGGCCCTGTGCGGCTATACGGTCTCAAGCTTATTTCTTATGATGGGGCATAGAGAGCAGGATGCTCCAGATAACAATAAGAAAATACAGTACAAGGACTGTGAGGTACGACAGGAGTTATACCGAGCTAACCAAATACGAAAAACCCCGGCAGGATGCTGGGGTTTTTTATTTCTTAGATTGCAATTATGTGAATTGCTTTAAATTAACCTTTATTAGATATTTTGAAAATCGCATAATGTTAATTAAGATTTTGAATTAGTTTAAAAAATGAAAGAACCTTTAGTAGATTATCCTTGGAAAGACACTTTAGACAAAATTTTAAAAAGTGAAGTTTTACAAGATAAAGATTTATTACCTTTTTTATTCGATGTTGTGATGTCATTAGCATATATCGACTCAACTAATAACTTAGGTAATAGTCTTGAAGTATGTACTTCAGGAGATAGTCACTACAATGCCCATTTAGGTTTTATTAACCTATGTGCTAAATGTTATGCTCATAAAATTTGGCGATATCAAAAAGCTGCGAAACCATCATCTGGTGCATTAGGCAAACTAAGTAGTGAATTAATATTAAAATTTATTTCTTCAAAATTTACAGATTTTAATCAAGTACAAGTCGTGGGTGGAACTAACTACGCAGATGCAATAATTCACTGTAAGTCTGGGGAATTAATTTATGCTGAAGTTAAGAGTGCTCCATTAATAACTTTCCCTTTATTAGTGCAAACGCCATTTTTTGATATAGAAGAACATGAAAAATTAGAAATTACACATTCTCAATTACAAGAATGTGATTCAGCTTTATACATAAATCAACATATAAGTATTCCTTTAGGGAAAGTACATTCTCATCTATGGCCATTTCATGGATTACTTGATTTTATTGAGAACATTGACAATAAAAAGCTGATCTATGCAGGATTTGACCATTGGAACAAAGCTAGGGAATTATATAAATCAAAAGATAAATCAGATCCTATTTACTATTTAGTTAATGCTTGCGGAGCCCCCCCACAAATAGCCAAAACTGAATTTGGCTGGCCTAAAAAAGAAGTTATCAGTGACTCAAAAACTAGCGCTGGTCTTGATAGAACAGATGATATTAAAAAGGGGATTTATCAAACATTAAAGATCGGTTCTAATCATAGACATCAACAACATGTAAAAACAGCAATTATCTCAAACCTACCTGCATACAGACATGAAAAGGAATATATTGAAGATATAATTCCTATACTTTGGGGCGATCAAACAAACCTAATGAATGATCCTCAAATAGGTGAGTATATATCCAAAGAAAATTTGAGATATGTCTTTGACTATATCATTACGCTAGACTATTCCACTTTACGAGATTTAGAGATTTAAAGTGCTTCCAAACCACCAAGCTAAAATCTGCAAAGGTATAGTATTAGAAAGGTTGGAAAATTTACCGCCTGGGGGGAAGATGGGAGATCTTCCTCCACACCTTCAACATAAAAGCTTTATTCGCACTGGTGATAAAAAAACTGGTGGTCCCAATATGCGTCTTATTCGGTTGGAAGATAACAAACCAGCCCTAACAGTAACCGCTCATATATTTAATAAATTTGTTCATCCAACAGAAAATAGATATATAACACCTCGAGAAGCTGCATGTTTACAAGACTTTCCTGTTGATTATGAGTTTCAAGGCACTTTAGGGGAAGTTCATAAACAGATTGGTAATGCCGTCCCAGTTCAATTAGCTACGGCTATTGCTAAAGAGGTTTCTAATTACTTTAAAAAATTAGGAGAAAATGGGACAAAAACAATAGCTTCTTTTTTTACAGGAGCAGGTGGTTTAGATTTAGGCTTTGAAGCAGCAAATGACGTATTGATTCAATTTCAAACAAAATTTTCAAATGATATTGAATTATTTTCTGAAAAAACAATCACTAAAAATAGACCAGAATGGAATTTTGTACGCCAAGATATACGAACTATTTCAGCGAAGCAAATATTAGATACTATCGGAAATAAGCCTGATATCATCATTGGTGGTCCACCTTGCCAACCCTTTAGTGTTGCAGGAAAACAAAAGGCTACGGATGACCCGTTAGGTATTTTATATAGAGATTATATAAAAATAATTGCAGAGCTAAGACCCAAAATTGTTGTTATGGAAAATGTTTATGGGTTAGCACAAGTTAAAAAAGCAAACATGCTGAATGAAATTTATAAATCATTTAATCAAATTGGATATGATGTTAAACATGCTGAACTATTTGCATGTGACTATGGAACACCACAGAAAAGAAGACGCTTGTTTTTTATCGCAACAGAAAATAATTTAGATCAATTTTCATTTCCTGAACCTACCCACAGTGAAACTGAAAATTTACTTGGTTTACCGCCATATCAGGGTGCTGGTGAGATTCTAAAAAGCCTACCTTCTCCAACATATAGAGAATAAAAAGATTTGACATAAAATCTCTCATAAAAAATATGCTATTCATAATAGTAAGTAGTTTCTGTGCTGATCAGACGTCGATATAGACACTGACTTATGGTTATGCAGGAACTACTTATTTCCAGTGTCACATATAAATCTAAGACTTGCTTCAATCACTCTTAAACCAATGTTCCACGGAATCTAAGCTATTGATTTTAGGTTCAGGATTTTACCTGCTATAACGTTACTTTGGGGTGTACTCCAAATTTACATAATGTTTCTTATGCGAAATTAGATATTTAAGCCAAAAAATGCCTCAGTTAGAGGCATTTTTATTTTTTAGACTCTAAAATTTTTTAGATCATCGAGATCCAATACTCTAGCTCCTAAAGCGATAAGCTCTTGAGCTGATGCTTCTGAAATTTCACATCTTAATGCATGATAATGCAAATAATAATTGTCAGACCCTTCAGCAGTTCTCTGAGCCAAAAATATCTCTTGGTATTTATCTTCTAATAAGAAAAGCTCTATAGTTCCATGCAGTTTTAAATTTGCATGTTGCATTATTTTGTTCAATTCAACTTCAACCATTTTAAACCTCCAAACATCACACTTTATTCCAGTCATGTGAGCCTATCTCACAGACCATAATCATCTTAAAAATCTTTTGATTTCACATCCCACTCGTCATATTTGACAAAGTAAAAACGCTTCAACAATCCTTCAGGGACTGGTATAGACTTTCCTCTAAAAATGATTTTTTCGATTCTGTGGAACAGTCGTTCTAATCTTTTCGCAATATTTTCTGGGCAAATATAAATCACCTCAGCAACGACATCAGATGAAATCATCTCTGCATAATTCGCTAAAATTTCGACATAACGTTTTGGCGTTTTAACTGTTCTTTCTAGCTCAATTGCAATTTTTCGTCCTTTTGGCGACATTGCAACAGCATCAGGGACTTGCATCCATGTTGTACGGCTCAAATTTGCGCTCTGTAGCATCTTGGCGCTACTTATCCACTCATCCCACACACAACCAAGGGCAATAGCTTTAGCGCGCTGTAAAGCCAAGCTATGCATCATCGTGATAGGTTTAATGCGACCAACTTCAAAAAACTTAATGCTTTCATTTTTATCAGTCACAAGAAGTAAGCCTTTAGGTGTTAAACCCCAAATTCTTTGACTCCAGGCACTTAATTCAAAATCAATAGTGTGAGCTTTTATCATCTCTTGAGCCTCCATCCTGTTTAGAATCTTTTGCGTACCATTTGAAGTCATTTTTAAGAGTTGGGCCAAAACTAGAGTCATGCTAAAGCGCTCCTCCAGTAAAAAAGATAGAATTTTCCTTTCTTTCTCCGCTCTAACTCTGTCTCGTTCTACTTTTGAACTAATCAAATTTGACATATATCACTCCAAATCACTGAAAATGACAGCACGATCAAAATCGAAGTTCTCTATATCTTCATTCGTATCAAAACTTTCAATCTTTTTAGAATCAGGACTTTTATTAACTTTAATGGGATAAACACTTGAGATTTTTGCTATGCCATTGCCAAATAAAATTCCAGTTTTTTGGGGGAGCAACAGCATGGTGTTTACATCGAATAAATTCCTTTCTGTTTGCCGGATTTGTTTATCTCCATTTACTCGATCAGTCAGACTAAGCATTTTTTCAACATGGCGGGTCTCATCTTCTGCAAGTATTTCCCCTGACAGCTGAGAAAAATATTTAGCTGTCTCAAAATCAACAGCACGGTACGTAAACTTCAAACTACAATTCGACATGACAGCTCCTGCAAATGCTTGTGCATCAATATTTGCAGGAACATTGGTTAAATCATTAATACTTTGATGTGCAAGAATAAAATGCAGTCCTTTGTCTCGAATAACTTTTAGAGAATCTCCAAAAATTTTTGAAATTTGAAAAGAAAACTCATCGAGAATTACACACACCTGTTTTGGCTCTTCGAGATTGTTATCTCTTTCGCTCGCAAGTTGTACAATTCGGGCTAGTACCATGCGTTGCACTTTCACATGTTTAGGATCTTCCCAATCCCCAGCGATATAAAGGAAATCGCCATTTTCCATTGCTTGTTTTAATGAGATCCCACTCACTGCATTAACGGCTTTAACTCGGCCAATTTCCTGTAATTGATTGGCAAAACTCTCGGCCCCATTTTCTTTACTTCTAAAAAATTGGTCATACTCTTGGCTAATTTTTGTCGCTGTAAGGCCCTTCTGATAATTCTCTGCAACAAACCTTGCCATTTTCCGGTCTTTACCACGATAAAAATCTGCAGCATCACCACGATCTTCCAATAGAAAACCAGAAATCAATAAATTTTCGATTTGATCAGGGGTAGCATCTTCAAATAGATTTATCTGTACATCATTACTTCGTATATCAATAAAACAGTATTTTGCCCCTGCTTTTTCAGATGCGCTTTTGCAAACATGCGGTAACCATTCATCACCGGACTGTTTTGGATCAAAAACAATAGTGGCTTCACCTTTCTGTACTGCTTGCGAAGCAATAAGTCCAAGTAGAACACTCTTACCAAACCCCGATGCTCCTGTTATCTGCATATGTAGAAGTTTTTCTCCACTATAGAAAATTGGTTTTTCTTTCATATCTAAACCCAAAAACCATTTCTTAGATGAAAAAAAAATTCAGGATCATAAGGTTTAGTTTGTTTAAAACTCTTTTCAATAGCTCTGATATCAGTCTTTTTATCGCGTTCCGTGCCTGCTTTTTGTGTAAAAAATTTTTCTGTTTTTTCCCAGATAGGTGTAAAAAATCGATCGAATAGAATGAAAATAAAAAAACAGCCAATACTAAAAGTTAGAAACAACCAAAGTTCATTGCTATCTACTTTTTTCAGAAAATAAGCAGGAAACCAGAGAACAAAAAATATAAGGATAAAAAAGAAAAAAGCATAAAAAGAAACTTTTGAACCCAATTTTTTCAAACCTGTTTCATTTGGCTTCGCACTTAACACCATAAAAGCAAACATTCCGACAAAAACAGACATTACGTGTCGGAATGGGTGTGCGAAAAAGGTATTCAAAAAAACTGAGATATCACCAGCAAAAATGATTAATACGAAACCCATAGCAACTAGCAATAAAATCCACATAAAAATCATCCAAGCTCAAGAATGAAAATCAATATACTTGGTTTTTTTTAAAAAACAACAAAAAAATTAATGTAACTATTTGAAATATATAATAAAAGTATGTTAAATCTGCGGTATATTGTGTAGTTTAAAAAACAATCTTAATCCTTAAAAAATCGAGAAAATTAATATTTTGCTCAATCTCCATAATTGGATACGCGGTTGCCCCGAAGGGGGGCTGAACAAAAGTGAAGCATCCTCGGAGTCCCAACGGAGAGGACAAGGGGGGAGCCACGAGAGGGAAAAAATGGAAGCGAAGCGCACCCATTTTTTAAGGCGTCCCAACGCCTGACCTTGAAGTGGGGGGCTAGCCCATCCCCGTCGTAAGGAACGCACGACCACCCTCTTACGGTTAAAAAAGTCCGTTGAGTTCATTGCGTAGCAGATGAAGCTCAATACTTTTCAGTAAGGGGGTGGTCGTGCGCGGTAGCGCAACGACGGGGACTTCGGTATAGGTAAAAACGCCCTAGCGTTTTAGCAAACCCGTCCCGAACCCTTTCGGGCTGAAACCTAGCGATAGCGTGGTTTCAGAGGGTAGCGTAGCGGTTGCGTTACCGTGAATCTAGCCCCTACTTTGGAACATTCTCTCGGCACTACTCCTCGGCACCTACCTAGTTCCGAAGTATCATTCCTAAAATGTGTGCCAAAACGGCTTTTTTATGCTTATCAAAGATGAGTTTTAAGCGAGTGTCTACGAGCTGCCACAATAAAAATTTGCCTCAGCCTTTTTCCTGATTACAAGCTCCCTTTAGATTCTAAAACCTAGATTCAGAGCATCCCGAATGGGTGCGAATGAACTTAATTTGATTCTAGATCGAGCGTAGCGAGCATAAAAAACTTATGAGCGTAGCGAATTCCGAGATGCTTTGGCTTTTTTTAAGAGTCACGAAAATATTAATGAAAAATTACCCCTTCGAATCGAGCGAAAGCGAGATTCAATAGAGTTTGAGCGTAGCGAAAACATAGGGTAATTTTTCATTCCCTATGCTTTTAATTATTTTTAAATCTTTTAAATGCTTTTAGACATGCCAAAGGCCTTTATTTACAAGGTTTTTAGACATTATAAAACGAGGTTTACCTTGCATTAAAACGAGGTTTACCTTGCATTAAAACGAGGTTTACCTTGCATTAAAACGAGGTTTACCTTGCATTAAACGAGTCAGAAATGTAATCTCGTCTTAACGAATTAAAAATATAACTCGTCTTATGAAAACAGAACTAATCGTTAAAGATAATGCCTTGATTAATGCCAGTTACAACCTTGATCTAGTTGAACAGCGGTTAATTCTCCTAGCTATTATTGAAGCAAGGGAATCAGGTAAGGGAATAAACGCTAATGACCCATTAACGGTTCATGCTGAAAGTTATATCAATCAATTTGGTGTACATCGAAATACAGCTTATCAAGCATTAAAAGATGCTTGTGATAGTCTATTTGCAAGACAGTTTAGTTATCAAAGTCTTAGTGAAAAAGGTAATGTTATTAATCATAAGTCAAGATGGGTGAGTGAGGTCGCTTATATTGACCATGAAGCGGTTGTTAGACTTATTTTTTCTCCCGCTATTGTGCCTTTAATTACAAGACTAGAAGAACAATTTACAAAGTATGAAATACAGCAAATTAGCAATTTAACAAGTGCTTATGCTGTTCGTTTATATGAGATCCTTATTGCATGGCGTAGTACAGGAAAAACACCACTTATAAATATGCATGATTTCAGACAAAAAATAGGTGTACTCGATCCTGAATACAAGCGGATGTATGATTTTAAAAAATACGTCTTAGAGATTGCATTAAAACAAGTTAATGAACATACAGACATTACGGCCAAAGTTGAACAGCATAAGACTGGTAGATCAATTACAGGCTTTTCATTTAACTTTAAACAAAAAAAATCAGCTGCTAAGTCACTAGAGAATAAGCGGGATCTAGACACTATCGATCTTTTTTCAAAAATGACCGATAAACAATGCCACCTATTTGCCAATAAACTCTCCGAACTTCCTGAGATGAGTAAGTATTCCCAAGGCACAGAAAGCTATCAACAATTTGCTATACGCATCGCTGAAATGCTGCAAGATTCAGAGAAATTTAAGGAGTTAATTCCTTTACTAAAAAAAGTAGGGTTTCAATGACGTTGTTAATTGACATTGTAAAGTTAACAGTCAAGTATTAACACAAATTGAAAACTGGTTTACATGATGAAAAAACTGTCAGTTTCAGAACTAGCAAAACTATATGGATACTCTAGACAGGCTATTTATGCCCATATAAATAAAGGAAATTTATCAAAAGGATCTGATGGATTGATTGACTTTTCAGAGGCTTTGAGGGTCTTTGGAGAGCCACAAAAGAACAACTCTACTGTCAACCAAAGTCAATCAACTAACAGTCAAAACTTAACAGAAGTTGACTTATTAAAACGTCAAGTTGACATACTGGAAAAACAATTAAATCAGGCAGTGCAGAGAGAAAACCAATCACTAGAACGTGAATCGTTTTATCAAGAACAGATTGAAGCTATGCAACGTCTATTAGAAGCCCCAAAAGCCAATATGACTACGTTTACCGATCAGAAATCTAATCAGGATATAGCAACAGATCCTCGGTTAGAGCCAGAGCCGAACTATGACGGATTGACTACTCTTGAAAACAAGCGCATTCCAGTCCCAGAGCAGGCGGAACCAGAACCAGTCAAAAGGGGCTTTCTGAGTCGCTTTTTCTTACCCAATGGATAAGATGATTGTTCACCTGAGTTTATTAAAACCGTGGAACATTGATTAAATAGTAAGCGTGGAACGTGAAGAATCCATAAAAAAGCCCATTCGAGGGTGAATGGGCTTTTCAATAGTATATAAGAAATTGATTTTTAAAGAAATAAAATTTGCATTTCGTATAACGTGCATTATGTTAATTTTAGGAAGACTTAATTTTCTGATCTGATAAAAGTGAAAAATCAGTACTTCTAATTGCTCTTAAAAAATCATTCAAAGAATAGTATTTTAAATAAAAATTAGGTAAAACAGAAAATAGATTGATTTCTGGTTCATATGTTTTAAAGCTTAAAATTGCGACTTTTTTAGTTTTAATAACATTACCAACTAGACCTTGAAATTCATCGTTAAGATCAATCAAATGATTTGATTTTAAAAGTTCTAAATCGTATACAAAATTATCAAAATCTTCATCTAGAATATTTAATCTTCCTACCAGCTTTTCAAGAACAATCTTAATATGTGAATTATAATCTTCTGGTATCCTTTGCATCTCGATCATACAAGAAAGTAAATCTCTGGCATTAGAAGAACAATCAAGTAAACAATTCTGAAAAGAACTTATAAAATTATAGACTTTTTCATATCCCTCATTCGGATCATCAGGAAACCATTCTTTAGTCTGAATAAAGTCATTGAATATACTAAGATCTTTTGGAATAGGAGTATTTTGAGGAAGACTAAAACTTGTGTTGGCTCGAAAATAGCTTGAATATTCTCTTTCTATTAATGATAAATATTTTCTTTGATAGTCTAAGTCTGCTGTTATAACTTTATCTTCTAGATCCTTTAGCGTCACATATTCTATTTCAATGTCCGCACTATTAACCATCACATTTTGGGGAACGGCTTCTACAGTAAGAAAAAGCATCCATAGTTTTTTGATTCTTTTGTCTTCATCGTATTTTGAAATTTTATTAAGTGTTTCCTGAATTTTTTGTTTTGTGACAGTAATAGTCATTTGAAGACCTAAACCATCATCAAAATCTCCATAATCAATACCTGGATAATTAATATTAATTTTGTTTAGATCATCAAATTTTTTAGAAAATATTTCATTGATTATCGGTAATAGTGCTTGCTCCTGAGCCTTTGATAAGTCCGTAAATCCTTTGCGAGTGTCTAATTTAATTTGGGCATAGATAGTCGCAAAAAAATGTCCTATTCTTCTTGATAAATTCATATGTTCAGGTTGCATAATTGTCTTAATTTTTTATAAAAAACTGGTAGATATAATAACCAATCTCTGAAAATTCATTAAGCTATATTTCTTTACCCATTTAACATAATAGAGCTTATACGAAACTCAAAATAAATAGTGTTAAATTTCAAAAACTTATAATATAATAAATTGGGACGCAAACCCTCAAAAGCCGGCTTGGAAACAAGTCGGCTTTTTTTTAAACTGTTTTGATATATTCCGCCAATAAATTTGATTGTTTTTCAATCAAATTAAAACTTTCTTCAATGTTGTCAGCCTTCCCGGGGCAGAAAATATCCCCAATTTCTGCGGATAAAACCGGGATATTTTTTAGCCGATCTTGTACGCATTTACTCACATCAATCTCGGCCCTTTGCTGCTATTCGGAATACTGGAATTTTTCTATGATTGAGTCATATAGGAACAGGATGTTCCGGAACAAAAAACAATAATGATAAGTTCAAGCACCAGGAACGTGAGGTAGAACAGCAGCTACCACAGATCGCACAATAAAAAACCCTGACAGGATGTCGGGGTTTTTTATTCTTAAAATTGCTTCAAGAGTGTCTGGAATTGGCTATTCACCTAATCGTAAATAGTGACGCTCTTTTTCATTTTGAAAGTAAAAAATTTTTAATTTCATTGATCCAAGGTAGCTCGTTTATATCTTCTACATTTTGAATATATTTTTTTGCAAATATAACCTTCATTTCTCCCTTATTAGTATCAAAAAATTTCATCAATTTTTTTCTATTTAGAGGAGAAAGGCTTAATGCCCAAGCTGAAGGTAAAAATACATTTTCCTCTATATCTTCATAAATATGGGGTTCTAATAGTGCTAACTCTTTAGGAAAATCATCTTTAAATTCTTCTAATGTTTTAATAAATGTTTGAGCATTTAAAACATCTTCAAGTTCTGTAGGATCACTAGCAATAGATGTATTAACAACTTCTAGCCTAGTCTTTCCAGAGTTTGTATCATTTATGAATCTTCTATATCGCAAATTTGGATGTTGGCTTTCTTGTAGAGGAGTATATTTATTATCTAAATCTTTATCAGTGTCACAAAGTAAATATACTTTACCATTTATTTCATCCTTGAATTCTTGAAATGCTATAGAAAGATGGTTATACAAACGCTTTACTTCTTTATAAGATCCTACGGGCAATATTCTTAGTCTATTATTTTCAATTAAATCACTGAAAAAGTGATTAAAATATACTTTTTCAGAAGATCCTTCACAAATTATCCAATTAAATGGTTCTTCTCCCATACTTCCACATATTATAGATTGAACCAAATCATTAACACTTTTAAGTTTTATACTTGAAGGAAGTTTATTATCTTTCCCAGACTTTTCTTTAGCTTGCTTTGTTTCTTCGCGATATTTATAGATATTAATGAAATCAAACTGATGATCTTGACTATCATTTCTTGAAATAATAACGGTGTTACCATCAATAACAGCAGGTAAAAAACCATACCAATGAGTAGTGAATATTAACTGATTACAATATTTACTAGTATCATACAGTTGTTGGAATACATCAAAACATGCTGATATATGTAATGATGACTCAGGTTCATCAAACCCCAAAATGACATATTTATCTTTATTAGAACTTTGTTTTTTTATTAGCAAAGTATGGGCGATATTTAGAATTGCTTTCTGTTTTTCCCCAGAACTGAGTTTGCTGATAGGAATCCAACTATCGTTGTTAAACCTTTGATGAATATGTCTTATGCCAAAATATGCATCTGTTATTAATTGATATATATCTGCTTTTTTTAGTTTTTGTTGTCGAGTATGAATTGTTCTATATGTATAAAAGTCCAAATCTTCTGTAATTGCTGTAATAATTTGATCTAAGTTATCATTAATCTTTTGCACAAAATTTTGTGGAATAAAAGTATCTAAAGTTTCTGTAAGAGTTTTACCCATCAATATCTGAAATTCTTTATTATGTAATTTAGTAAAGTCTTCGGCACTTAACTCTTTAGGAATGTAAATATAATTATAAAGTCCTAAAATTTTCTCCCAAATTTCTGACAATACCGTATAAATAGGGTCAAAAAAACTTTCATCATCAAAATCTTCACCTTGTGAAGGATAAATTTCCTTTAATCTTTGATGGATAAA
>NZ_NEGA01000029.1 GCF_002135315.1 Acinetobacter sp. ANC 3903
TTCTGTATTAGATCACTTTCGCTTCGTTTTTAAGTTTGTCAACAAGCTCATCTACAGATTTCACTTGTACGCCAGCTTTACGTTCAGCAGGAGCTTCAACTTTCACTGTTTTAAGTTTAGTTGTCGTAGTAACACCGAAATCTGCAGGAGACTTAGTATCCAGCGGTTTTTTACGCGCTTTCATGATGTTTGGCAGAGCTGCATAACGTGGCTCGTTCAAACGTAAGTCCGTGGTGATGATTGCTGGCAAGTTCAATTCAACAGTTTGCAAGCCACCGTCGACTTCACGAGTGACCTGTACTTTGTCACCGTCAACTTTCACTTCAGAAGCGAATGTACCTTGACCTGCGCCAAGTAGAGCGCCAAGCATCTGACCAACCTGGTTAGAGTCGTCATCAATTGCTTGCTTACCAAGAAGGATTAATTGTGGTTGTTCAGCGTCAACAACACCTTTCAGGATTTTAGCAACTTCCAAAGCACCAAGTTGGCTGTCATCAGCTTCAACCAGGATACCGCGGTCAGCGCCAAGTGCCATGGCAGAACGGATTTGTTCTTGCGCTTCTTTAGGACCAATAGAAACCACAACGATTTCTGAAACAGTTCCTTTTTCTTTTAAACGAACCGCTTCTTCCACTGCGATTTCACAGAATGGGTTAATTGACATTTTAACGTTGGTTAAGTCAACACCACTGTTGTCCGGTTTAACGCGAACTTTAACGTTGGCATCAACCACACGTTTTACAGCAACAAGAGCCTTCATGTAATCCTCGGCTGTTTTAGCAAATGTAAATGTTGAGAAAAGTTATAATAACTCTTCACTTAAATTTTTTTAGGTGCCCTATCTTGCAATGTGTACGGCATTTCGGTCAAGTCACAATTATCCAAACAGCCGTAAAAATGCATCATTTTCCTTGAACTTGGCGTTCATATTTTTTTCTACTACTTTTATTAAGATGAAATTCCTAAATATTTATTTATTTTTTAAGCATTGATTTTTATTATTTTTTTATCTGATTAACTTCATCAAAAGTTCTGATTTAATACGTATTTCCGATTAGTGCCTGGCTGGTCTGGCACACATGGATGACAAAACAACCAAAGTAATGAATTGTCATTTAAGACAGATTCCGCTAAATTTTTCAGTCTGTTTGTCCTAAAATCGAGCGCTTTTTTAAGTTAAAGGTATAACAAATTACTTTTTATGCCCAAATACTACTCGGCAAAAAAAAGCATGTCCTTACAACATGCTTTTTCACAGCTCTTAATTAATGATCAGCCAAGTTGCAGCCAGCATTAACAAACCACCTGAACCGCCATCAATCCATTTTTGTTTACGTTCATCAATATGGGTTTTTTGGGTGATTGTGGCAAACAACACACTCAAGCTGCAATACACCACAAAGATCAACCCAATAAAGATGAAAGACAAGATTAGCCCTTGGCTCACCGTGTCCCTAGTTTTATCAATAAACTGCGGTAAAATTGCAAAATAGATCAGCATACCTTTGGGGTTTAATAAGGCGGTAAAGAAGCCTTTTTTGATCGGGTGGGAAGATAATTTTTTCTCGATGGTTAATTTATTTTGACTAAACACCGACTTGATCAGACTAAAAGCCAAATACAGTAAATAGGCAATCCCCAGCCAGCGAATGGTTTCAAACAATAGCGGGAAAGATACAATAATGGCGGCAATACCGAGTGCCACTAAAATGGAATGCACCAGATAACCCGAACACACCCCGACTGTGGCCAGCATGCCTGCTTTTGCATCTTTTCCCATCACTTGTGACAAGATAAACAGCATATCTGGTCCAGGTGTAAAAATAAGCGGGATAACCGTTAAGGCGAACAGTGCAAATACAGACATTTCCTTTTCCCTTTCCATGTCTTGAAAGTGAAAATTAGTATCGAATAAATAGTACAAAATAGGATTTCAAATATTCTATAATTATGAGTATTTTTCGAACTATATTCTAATTTATGAAACTATCTTCCAAATTTGTTTCAGTAAAGCTGGATCGTATTGATAAAAATATCATTCAGGCTTTACAAAACAATGGTCGGATGCAAAATAACGATCTGGCCCGTGAAATTGGGCTGTCGCCTTCTTCCTGTCTGCGTCGGGTGAAACTGCTCGAAGAAGCAGGTGTAATTCAGAATTACACCACCGTCGTGGATCCGCAAAAAATTGGCTTGCAGCTGATTTTGTTTTCACGAATCTGGTTAACCGGACAAGATGCAGAAACCATTGATACCTTCATTGCAGCAATGAAGGAACTTCCTCAGGTGATGGAGTGCTATATTATTTTGGGTGAATGTGATGCCATGTTAAAAGTGGTGGTTCCGGATCTGGAAAGTTACCGTAAATTTCAGTCAGCACATCTGACCAAGAAAAATGGCATTACCAGTGTAAAAACGGATTTACCCAGTCAAATTATTAAACAGAGTTTTCAATTACCGCTGGATGGTCTGTAAAGACATCTTATTTTTCGAAATTTTGGAAATTACTGTATATAGAAATCAGTTATTGAATATAAGTGGCATTACAAGAATAGGCTTAAGCTTAAAACTGCCATTACTCGAATTAGAACTTTAGGGCTACATGAAGGATATCGCATGAAATCAGGTAGCCCTTGAACAAACCTGTAAACTCAAAAGGCTGCTATACAGGCTGACTCTGCAAAAAGTCACGATGGATGTGGCTTAAGTCAATTAAATCATAAGCCTGAAGATTAAATATTTTCCAGACTGCTAAAAAATCTTCTTTTAAATCTACATTTGAGGTCGCAATTGAGCGCTCCTGCCATTGCAGGTCTGAAATCCATAAATAGGTTTGCTGAGTCACAGCATTAATAGCTTGCACCTTACCTTCTGCATTGATGCCCTGTACATGCGCACCTGCAGGTAAAACCGGTTCAATATTAGGCAAACTTATTTCGACAAAATGTTTAACTTGACGAAGGCCATAACCTGCAAAAATTTCTTTTTGCGCAGCCGTTAACTGGTCATATTTCTCTAAAATATCTGCAATCATTGTTTCGCCTATCATTTTCCTTTCCAATATTTAACTGACCAGTAGTGAAAGCATAAATAATTTCATCGCTATACATGATTCATGCGATTCACTGTATGGTTAGAGGTGATTCTTATACCTTATAAATTGACTTTTTATTATCCGACAATAGTTCAAAATGTCATCTTTATGCACTGATATTTTTTCATACGCTTATTTAACTTTGATTAAACATCATTAACTGGCGCTAAAATAATTAAGCAAAGTCCAGGCCAGATTGATTCAAATTTTAATATTGTTACGACTTTTTCAGTTGCGCTCGCGGATGTGCCTGATCATATACTTGTGCCAAATGGTCAAAATCGACATGGGTATAAATTTGCGTAGTAGTCAAATTGCTATGTCCCAGCATTTCCTGTACCGCACGCAAATCCCGGCTGTTTGACAACATATGGCTGGCAAAGCAATGCCGCAACAAATGCGGATGTAAATCCACATTAACTCCGGCACGTTGTGCCTGAAACTTCACCCGATTTTCAATTTGACGTGCGCCGAGCGGATTGCCCTTTTGGGTAATAAAAACCTGCGCATCCGGGACAAAATCACCCTGCCATAATGGATAGACTTGCAGCCACTGCATCACTGCATCTTTGGCTTTGCTACCAAAAGGCACAATCCGCGTCTTATTTCCCTTACCAGTAATACGCAACAGCTGACGGTTAAAATCGATATCCTTAATCCGCAGCCCCTGCACTTCAGCCAAACGCAAACCACTGGAATATAGCAATTCTAAAATGGCTTTATCACGCAACCACATTTGTTGTTCTACAGGTTTTTCAGGCGTTGGCTGATCTAAAATTTGATTGATGGTTTCAATATCAACCATGCCCGGAAGTGGTCTGGGAATACGTTTTAACTGGAAATCATCGGCCGGATTAAATGCCAGATAGTGCCCCTGTTCGGCCCATTTCATAAATTGGCGTATAGACGATAGCATACGCTGTAAACTGCTGGAACTGAGCTGCTGCTGTTCCACTTTATGGGCTAAGTATTCGCGTAAATCTGTGGTTTCGATATTGGCCAGATTCAGTTTTTTAGTTTTACAAAAATTTAAAAAATCCGAAACATCACGTTCATAAGCCAGTAAGGTGTGTTTAGACTGATTTTGAATTTCTCGTTCTTTTAGCCAGATGGATAATAATTGCGTTGCATCCATTAATATAAACCTTCCTACACCAATCCACCTTTCTCAATATTACATCTATCTATATTTTGTATCTAAAAAATCAATCATTTAAAATTCATTTTATAAGATAAATTCTGATCAGCTTTTGCTAATATTAAATCACTTACCAAAAAACATGACATAAAAACGATTTCATAGCGAGTATAAAATGCATTCATTTGAAAAAATTGCAGCATCTTTTAATTTGAACAGCCTACAGACCGAAGAACTCACCAATGAATTAAAGGAGTTACAAAAGCGCTTTAATCCAGATAATATCCAAGCCTTTTATCCTGAATTTGAAAAAATTGCCTCAAGCTTTGGCATTCAAGATGATCAAATTGAAGTATTTGTAGACATGCTTTATGCCAACCCTGAATTTAGCAATCTAGTGACTTTTATCATTCCAAGTTTCTACAGCATTGGTGGCGATCGAATGATATTTGAAGCCACGTATGAACAAATGATGGCAGACCTGCAAGCAGAATTAGATCAATAAAATAGAAAGCAAAAAGCCTATCTCATGGATAGGCTTGTTTCAAAGTAATACCGCTTAAGCCTGGTAATAACTCAAATCAATACGACCTTGATAAACATTTGCCGTTGGACCCGTCATCCAGACCACATCGCCCTCTTTCCATTCAATTTGCAGTTTGCCTCCAGCCAGTTCAATCTCGACAGAGTTGGCCAGCAAGCCACGGCGCATACCAGATATCGCTGCAGCACAAGCGCCTGTACCACAAGCCAGGGTTTCACCTACGCCACGTTCAAACACACGCAAACGTGCATGCTTTTCATCAATAATTTGCATAAAGCCGGCATTGACACGTTGCGGAAAACGCTCATGTGATTCCACTTGTGGGCCTATACCTGCGACATCTGCCGTGAGAACATCGGATACAATGGTGACCGCATGCGGATTACCCATATTCACAACATCAATAGTAATGCTTTCATCATTGGCCAAAGCCAGGCTGTATAGGTTTTCAGGCCCATCCGCAAGGAATGGAATCTGGTTCGGCAAGAATTTAGGATAACCCATATTCACGCGTACCCAGCCATTTTGACCCAGCTCAGGTTCTACAATACCGGCTTTGGTTTGCACTTTGATTTTGGTTTTTGTGGTGAGCTGACGTTCATGCACAAAACGAGCAAAACAGCGCACGCCATTACCGCATTGCTCCACTTCGGAACCGTCTGCGTTGAAAATGCGATATTTAAAATCGACATTGGGTAAATCAGGCGGCTCAACAATCAGTAGCTGATCGAAACCGATGCCAAAGTGGCGGTCTGCCAAACGCTGAATGGTCACGGTATCCAGATAGGCACGCTGGCTGATCAGGTCAACCACCATAAAGTCATTGCCCAAACCATGCATTTTGGTAAATTCTAAAAACATCTCAGAGCTCTCCATTATGGCAATAAGCGTTCACGTTCCCACAAAGATTCAACGCTTTCACGCTCACGAATCAAATGTGCCTGATCACCATCCACCATCACTTCAGCAGCACGTCCGCGACTGTTGTAGTTCGAGCTCATCACGAAACCGTAAGCACCCGCACCCAATACGGCAAGTACATCATTTTCTTTAATTGCCAGCTGACGCTCTTTACCCAGAAAATCGCCAGTTTCACAAATCGCACCCACCACATCCCACTCTTTCGCTTCAACATCGCTATGCGGGGTCACTTCCTGAATATCCATCCACGCTTCATATAAAGCTGGACGAATCAGGTCGTTCATTGCGGCATCAATAATCGCGAAATTACGGTGATTAGTCGGTTTAAGCAAATCCACTTTGGTCAGCAATACACCGGCATTAGCAGAAATGCTGCGGCCTGGTTCCATATACACTTTCAAACCGAGTTTTTCTAAAGCCGGTTTCAAAGCATTGGCATATTCTTCAACTGTAGGTGGAACTTCATCTTTATAAGTCACGCCTAAACCACCACCGATATCGATGTGTTTTAGATTGATACCGAGTTCTTTAAGTTTCTCAATCATCACAATCACACGGTCCAGCGCATCGACAAAAGGCTGGGTTTCAGTCAATTGTGAACCAATATGACAGTCAATCCCCACCACGTCCAAATTCGGTAATGATGCTGCATATTGATAGGTTTCAAATACAGTATCGGAAGGAATACCGAATTTGTTTTCTTTTAAACCGGTGGAAATATAGGGATGGGTTTTTGCATCAACATCCGGGTTTACCCGTAAAGAAATCGGGGCTTTTTTACCTAAGTTCGCGGCAACTTTTTGAATACGGTCAAGCTCTGCATAAGATTCGACATTGAAACAGGCAATACCCACTTCAAGCGCTTTTTGGATATCCGCTTCAGATTTACCCAAGCCCGAGAAGACAATTTTAGATGCATCGCCGCCTGCTTTAAGCACACGGGCAAGCTCACCACCGGTGACAATATCGAAGCCCGCGCCACGCTTGGCCAATACATTCAACACCGCAAGGTTAGAGTTAGACTTTACCGCAAAACAAATTTGATGATCGATAAAGCTAAATGCACGATCCATATCTAAATAATGCTTTTCAAAAGTCGCTTTTGAATAAACATAAAGTGGCGTGCCAAATTGCTGCGCAAGCTGTTGTAGAGAACATTGCTCGGCGTGCAAAACCCCATTGATGCGGGTAAAACTCATGAATGTATCCTTTCGATGACGCGTTTAGATATTGAAAATTAATTCGTTTCAGCTGATGAAGCGGGAAGCTCTTGTGCTACCGGCGCTGCTTCTTGCTTATTCGAAGATTGCTGTTTTGAATCTACATTGGGATATAACAAATATTTTGCACGTTTGTCATAGTTTTGGTCGCTAGGTAGCTGTAAAGCACCCGATTGACCACAACCGACCAGAGCAAAACCTGTTGCCAATAAACTGATGCAGCAAATGACAAGACGCATCTGACCACCTATTTGATATTTTCGAAGAAGTATAACCTGATCATGTGACCTGACCAAAGCACTAAACGCTAGAGATTATAGTGAGATAAAAAAAAACGCCAGTTTGAAACTGGCGTTTTAATCATTTGCAGTGATTATTTATGTTTCGGTTTGTAGAAACCAAAATAACCAATAATCAAAATGATGAACCAGACTGGGCTGACCATCAGCGCTTTCATGGTATCGGCTTCCAAAGACAGCACATAGATCATGCCGATAAAGAAGATAATCACCACCCAACAGGTAAACAATCCACCCGGCAGTTTAAAGGTTGATTTTGCATGTAATTCTGGACGTGTTTTGTAGTACACGATATAGCTCCAGATGATCATCAACCATACACAGATAAACAAAATCGTCGACAGTGTTGTTGCCAAAGTAAAGGCTTCAACTGTATTCGGTACAAAGTACTGAAGCGCAGCACCTAGCAATAAACAAATTGCAGAGAAATATAAGGCATTTGCAGGAACAGCACGTTTATTCAAGTGACCAAAGGCTTTAGGACCCTGCTCTTCACGTGATAAACCAAACAACATACGGCTGGTCGAGAACACACCACTGTTCATGGATGACATCACTGAAGACAGTACCACCAGGTTCATGATAATCGCTGCAGCAGCAATACCGGCCTGGCTAAACAGGTTTACAAATGGACTGATAGTAGGATCAATTTTATTCCATGGCGTTACCGACATGACAATGATCAGTGCCAACACATAGAAAATGATGATACGAATCGGAATCGAGTTGACCGCTTTAGGCAAGTTGCGCTCTGGATCTTTGGTTTCAGCTGCAGTTGTACCGACCAGCTCCACCCCAACAAAGGCGAATATCGCAATCTGGAAACCTGCCAGGAAGCCGGTTACCCCAGTTGGGAAAATACCGTCATGTGACCACAGATGGGTAAATGAAGCCACTTCACCTGCGGTTGAGCTAAAGCCAGTAAAGATCATCCATAAACCGACCGCAATCAGTACCACAATGGCAATAATCTTGATTAATGCAAACCAGAACTCCAGTTCACCGAATAATTTAACCGTAACCAGATTCAGCCCCATGATAAAGACAATGGCCGCAACACTGATCATTACCCCTTCGCCAGGCGTAAACGGCAGCCCTCCATTAAAGAATTGCAGGTAATAAATAATGGCTGAAAGGTCGGCAATACCAATGGTGATCCAGCACAGCCAATAGGTCCAGCCGACAAAATAGCCTGCCCAAGGACCAATTAAATCCGTCGCAAAATCAATAAAAGACTTGTATTTCAGGTTAGACAGTAACAGTTCGCCAAGCGCACGCATGACCAAAAAAACCATAAAACCAATAATCATGTAAATGATCAGAATTGATGGGCCAGCCAAACTGATCGTTTTGCCCGAACCCATGAACAATCCGGTACCAATTGCACCGCCAATGGCGATGAGTTGCAGATGTCTATTGGATAAACTTCGTTTAAGTTCACCGTCTTCAACGGATGAACTTAGGTTTTCATTTGACATTGTTATTTTCGTCTCTAAATTTAATGTGTTAAAAGTAGCCCAAAACAAAAAAAATAAAAAAAGTTTTTTGAGCGATTATTTAATATTTTTCAAGCCTAATGGCGCTTTAGATTATTTTTCATACACTTTAAGTCCTTTTTATTTCCTTTATTAAACTTTCCATGAATTAGCAGTTTACGTGCCAATTTTTGATTTGGCGATAGAACATACAAAAAATTGTGTTTCTGAACGGCTATTGCTACATTCACAAATACTCTTTTAGCTTTCACAAGATTTATATTTTATGAGTAAGGTCAAAACTGTTTACCGCTGTGAACAATGTGGAACGGATCATCCAAAATGGGCAGGTCAATGTACAGATTGTGGTGAATGGAATAGTCTGACCGAAGTTCGGCTTGAACCTGCAGTGAGCCACCGTGCACAACCGAAAATGGGCGGCGGCTATGCCGGTCAGGCGGCAAACATTACCACCCTGAATAAAGTTTCTGTTTCACATGAAACACGTTTGGCCACAGGGATTGGTGAATTTGACCGCGTACTGGGCGGTGGTTTGGTCACGGGTTCTGTAGTACTGATTGGCGGTGACCCGGGGATTGGTAAATCCACGATTCTTTTACAAACCGCCACGCATATGGCATCTGCACAAAGTTCTGCACTCTATGTGACCGGTGAGGAATCGTTGTCGCAGGTTGCGTTACGTGCTCACCGTTTAGAACTGCCGACTGAACATCTTAAAGTGATGGCAGAAACCTGTGTGGAACGAATTTGTGAAGTTTTAGCCCAGGAACGCCCTGCTGTTGCCATTCTGGATTCCATCCAGACGCTGTATACCGAAACCTTGCAGTCTGCACCAGGAGGTGTTTCTCAAATTCGTGAATCTGCAGCATTGCTGACCCGTTTTGCTAAAAATAGTGGCACGGCCCTGTTCTTGGTCGGACATGTGACCAAAGAAGGCGCATTGGCTGGCCCTCGAGTACTGGAACATATGGTCGACTGTGTACTGTATTTTGAAGGTCAGTCCGACTCGCGTTATCGCATGATTCGTGCGGTAAAAAACCGTTTTGGTGCCGTCAACGAACTCGGCGTATTTGGCATGACCGATAAAGGCTTGCGTGAAGTCGCCAATCCGTCTGCTATTTTCTTGAGCCGTTATGATGAAGCCATTCCCGGTTCTATTGTGATGATTAGCCGCGAAGGAACCCGGCCACTTCTAGTGGAAGTTCAAGCGCTGGTGGATGATGCCCATGGACAACCGCGTCGTGTTGCCTTGGGCTTGGAACAAAACCGGCTGAATATGCTACTGGCAGTCATGCACCGTCATGGCGGGGTGCAAACCTCCGGACAGGACGTTTATGTCAATGTGGTCGGCGGTCTAAAAATTACTGAAACCGGTTCCGATCTTGCTGTATTGCTTGCCTGTGCCTCAAGCTTGCGTGGCAAGGCCTTACCCCAACAACTGGCAGTATTTGGCGAAGTGGGCTTATCGGGTGAAATCCGTCCGGTGCCGAATGGTCAGGAGCGCTTAAAAGAAGCCATTAAGCACGGTTTTAAATACATTATTTTACCGCGTGGCAATGCACCACAAAAACCCATCCCAAATGTACAGATCATTTCGGTGGCACGCTTGCATGAAGCTTTAACCGAAGCCATGAATCTAAGCGAAGAATTGGCTTAAGCTTAAACACATGAAAAGTCATGTAAAAAAATTACCACTTTGTTATTGAAATTCACTGTAAATGCCTGCATAACTATAGGGCTATAATTTCATTTTTATTTATTAGGAAGACTCAATGGAAGTTCGACAGCGTAGTTTGATGGCCGGTATTTTAATGGCAGCTATGGTGGTTGCACCAATGGCTGAAGCGAAACGTGCGGGTGGCGGTAAAAGCCATGGCATGAGTCGTTCTGCTGCTCCAAGCCAATCTTACCAACAACCACGTCAAGCTGCTCCTGCCCAACAACCTGTTGCTCCTGCTACAGCCCCACAAAAATCAGGTCCGGGCGTAGGTGGTATGGTTGCTGCTGGTGTTGCTGGTGCTGCGATTGGTGCAGTTGCAGCCAATGCAATGGCGGATGACAAACCTGCTGCAAGCAGTGCTGATGCTACAGCACAACAGCAGCAAGAAGAAAAAGGCGGACTTCCAGGCTGGATCTGGATTCTTCTGGCAGCAGCAGTCGCTTTCTTCTTGTTCCGTAAATTCGGAGCAAAAAAAAAATTAGCCGCTAACAATCCGTATGCACCAAACAATGCTGGCAATACAGCCCCGTTTGGTCAGCAAAATGCAGCACCACGTACTTCAAATGACAACAGCAATATTTTTGGTCAAACAGTAGGTGGTTCTGCTGGCGCAGCAACTCAAGCACCATTTGGTGCTGCTTCAACCAGCAATGGCAATCAATTGCCAGATGGGACTGAACCTGCTGCATTCTTACGTGTTGCTCGTCAGCGCTTTAACCATATTCAGTCCATGAATACAGCAAGTAACATTGCTGAAATTCAACGTTATTTAACGCCTGATCTTTATCAGTCTATGTATAACGATATTATGGCGAACCAAGACCAGGATGTTGCTGAATTCTCTAATCTGAATGCCATGGTTACAGATTCTGCAACTGAAAATGGTCAGTATGTCGTAAGTGTACGTTTCACCGGTACAGTAAGCGAAGACTTAAACAGCTTGCCGCAACCTTTTGCAGAAGTTTGGCACTTTGTGAAACCTGCCGGTTCTAACCAGGACTGGTTGGTTGCAGGCATTCAGCAAGAAAGTTAATCCTTTGCTAAATACTGCTCTGCCAAATACACTGACATGAGTGGATGTTTTTAGCTGCAATACTATAAAAGCCAATCTTCGGATTGGCTTTTTTATTTCATTCCTTTTAGGCTATAGCAAAAGTTTTTGGATACATGTATGTCTAACCGAATTTCTCCCCCTGCCTCGCTGATGAATTTAGCCATTACAGGAAATGCCAAAGCACAATTTGAACTGGCCGAACTCTATATGCAAAGCGAGCATGATGATGACATTATTCTTGCAGAAGAATGGGCACTTAAAGCTGCTGAAAATGGCAATATTGAAGCCATGTATTGGCTAGGTGAAGGTTATACCGTGTATGCCAAAGACTTGGCAGAAGAAGACCCTGAAGAATCCAAAGCACATTTTGAATTGGGTTATTACTGGCTCAGCAAGGCCAATATGCAAAAGCACCCCGCTGCGACTTTAGAGTTAGCGGGTTATTTCCGTCGTGGTGATGTGATTGAAAAAGATGTCGCAAAGTCAGTATCTTTAGTAAAACAGGCAGCTGAATGGGGCGATGCACAAGCCATGCGTGATCTAGCTTGCATCTATGAACATGGCTTGGGTGTCGATGTTGACGAAGAAAAAGCGGATTACTGGTCTGAAAAAGCACAAGCAACTGAAGAATAATTGAATCTAAGAATTAAAAAAGCCCATCCAATGATGGGCTTTTTTATTCAATTTTTAAATATTAACTCTGGATATCATCATTTACTTCAACAACAATCACTTGTCGACAAATCCCTTCAACTTGACGTTGCTGCTCAAAAACTGAAGCTGGCATCGCATCAAAACTGTCAAAGAAACAGATTTCATCCTCATTTACATCGTAAACAAGTGAGTGATTACCTACATTCTCTAATGTATCGTAATAGACAATCACAAATTTGTTTTGCTCAAATGATTGTTGGATTTGCTGATAACTTAACGCTGGGAAAATGGGTAAACCCAGTTGTTCAGCTTCTTGGTAACTGAGTTTTTCACTCTCCTGAAGATCAGGGTCATGCTCGGTATAAAACTGAACATTAAAACCAAACTTTTTTAGTGCTACAGCTAGACCTATGGTTGTCGTGCCATTTTCAGCATCATATCCACATACATCTACAAGTTGCTGAATATCAGCATCGATACCTAAATGTTGCAGCAGCATCCATACCGCAAAAATTCCACCATTTGCTTCTAGACTGGCTAATTCTTCAGGCATTTCTAAAGCCATAATTTTCATCCAAAATATGATTGTGCTGATAATAATATAAATATTTACGCTATTAAGGATTATTCCAACACCCTGAGCTTTGACTGTCAAAAAACTCTACTTCGATATTTGGAGCTACTTTTTCGTTTTTTATAAGTCTATAAATTCGATAACAATCTTCCTGATTATTTTGAAATATAGAAATAGCCACCTTACCTAATTGTTTATTCTTAAATATTTGCTCCACGAGATGTGATTCTTGCTCACCTAAACTCCAACCATAAATTACTAAATTAACCCGAATTACGGATAAGAAAACTGCTTGAAAAAAAGATGGTTAGAGCCATTTAGAAAGTTACTACACAAACCAAAGACTCTAACCACCATGTTTGATTTTACAGAAATTTTCTGTACCGTTGATGATTTTTTTAAGAAATTTGAACCCATCTATTGGCAATTTCTCAAGCAGGAAAAAAAGCGTAAACGAATTCGATTTGCAACCTTATCCCTCTCTGAAATTGTGACGATTGCAATTTGTTATAAAACATCGCAAGTACATAACTTTAAAATATTTTTCCAATTGCTTTGCCAATTTGAGAGTAAATTATTTAAGTCTTTGCCTTGCTACAAAAATATGCTCAGCCTGATTAACCAACATCAGCTTGCAATCCATGCGCTACATCGTGCTTTAAGCAAAGGGCAAGCGTGTCAATATCTATGGATTGATTCAACACCTTTGCCTGTCTGTAAAAACAAAAGAATTCCTAAAGGTCACCATGCTTTAGATGATATTGCTTCTCGTGGTAAAAGTTCCATAGAGTGGTTTTATGGCTGCAAATTACACCTGCTCATGAACAGTGAAGGAAAAATTGTGAATACAGTTTTATCCACTGGATACCTTGCAGACATTAGAAAAATCGAAGAGTTAGTTGATGGTTTATTGGCAACTGTTTATGGAGATAGAGGTTATATAGGGAAATCGATAAAAGCCAAATTATTAGAACAAGGTATTGATTTAATTACTTATCCAAGAAAGAATATGCAAGTAAGTCGATTGCCTTTTTCTGATGAGTACCACTTGAGACAGCGGAAAAGAATTGAAACTTTAATTGGTTTGTTGAAAGAAAAATACCATTTAGTGAGCAGTAAGCATCGAACTATTTCTGGTTTTCTGGCAGGCATATTCTCATCTTTATGTGCTTATCAACTCTGTCAGAAGAATAAGCCGAAAATTCATGTCGTTAGAAATTTGGCTTATCCGTAACTGGGGTCATTTAACATAATAGTTACGTTATGCGACATTCGTCAGAGCTTGGCATTTTATTACACATCGAGTTAAACCGGAGAGCTTTTCCCTAGCTAAACGTAATTTATAAAAAACAATAACTTAATGTTTTTCACTATTTTTTATGATTGGCAAAATGTATCAAAAGAGAAGGGCCTATAAAAGGCCCTTTTTGTTCAGTACTCAATATCCATGAAAATCAAATTAATCCGCTTTTTTTATTTCCT
>NZ_NEGA01000003.1 GCF_002135315.1 Acinetobacter sp. ANC 3903
TTATTTTAAACTTTCTTTCTAAAACCCAATCTTAACCCTTCGTGCTAAGTTGCTTTTTTATCAGAAGTTTTAATCTTCATCACCGCCGATGGATGTGCATTCTACAGCATTTCACAACCAGCACAACCCCTGTTGCGCTTTATTTTTTAAATTATCTTCCAACTGTTTATTTATTCTTCAAAATAGAGGGGTTTTTTTATTTTTTGCATGCAAAAGGTACAGGATTGGCTAATTCATCGCGCATTTTTTCTTGTTTATTTTTTTCTTGCCAGGTGAGTGAGCGGCAATCGATATATTCACAATAACCACTTTCACCCGTTTCTTCATGCTGATTAATGCGAATTTGATATTTAAAGCTGCCCACATAGCCTGCTGCCAGGCCAAATTTAAAATCTCCACGGCTTTGTGCTTGTAACGAAATGCAGGTGCCATCTTTACCTTCATAACCCCATTCAAACTCACGTGGCAAATACATGCTTTGTCCATTCGGTGTTTTTACTTTGGGATAAACCCGATGCACCTTAAAACGAACGTTTTGGTCAAACATTTGTGTCTTTCCTGTTTTTGCATCTCTTAAATAGAGTCGTGATTGCAAAATGCCATTAAAAGAATCACGAATTTGTGCCAAAAGCAGCTGACGCTGATTTTCCAGGTTTATTACCTGATAAGTAAAAAATGCCAGAGGCAAATAAGAAAAATTAATGCAGCGTGCGTATTCAAAACAGCCCATCTGCTGAATTTCAAATTTTTGTTCTTTATAAGTCAGCTGTCCTTCACATTGACACAGTAAAGACCAATGATCTGCTAGCCCCATACGTAACTGGGTAAAATAGGAAATAATATTGCTGGTGGTAATCGATAAATCAAAACTCAGCTCTTTATCTTTACGCTGTATTTGAAAATGCGGAAAACTGCCGCGAATTGTTTCCCGATCTGAAAACTGAAAATGCCCTTTTGTAAAAAGACAGTCCTGTCCTACCGAGTAGGAATTAAATTGTCCCACCATATGCGGGCTAATACTGGCAATCGTGGTTGCAGTATCTAAGGCGGTGGTATGGATGGCACTTTCATTGCGCAGCATTGCCGCATTCGGCTGACCGATCAGACTAATAAAATTAAGATAATGTAAGGGTGCCGGCAAATTAGGAATCATCAACCCTTGATGAATGATTTTATAACGGCCTTTTTGCGCATGATATGCCAAGCGCGACTGAAGGGGAGCCTGATTGAGTTGTTTGGAACGATCAAATAAATCTTGAAACAACTGCATATCTTGCTCCTTTTTATTTTCAGTATAGTGTTCTCATTTTTATATGGCGGTATTTTTTCTCGCAAGGAAAGTGGTCACAAAACCAGACAGTGCATAAATAATGGAAATCACCATAATCCCTACAGGAATATTATAAGTAATCGCGGCAAAGATAAATACAGCGATCGGCAATACAAAAAATGGCACACGTTTTCGATCAAATGTTTTAAATGAATAGTATTTGATATTAGAAATCATCAGTAATCCCACAGCAATGATCGCTATAGCATTAAAGAGCTGAATGCCAAATTCACGTACATCAAAAATTTGCGGGAAATCTTGTGCGACCCAGACCAGGGTAATAATGATCACCGCAGCCAACGGACTTGCAACACCAATAAAATAGCGCTTATCCACCACACCAATTTGTACATTGAAGCGTGCCAAACGGAATGCTGCACAAGCGGTATACACAAAACATGCTGCTAACCCAATCCGTCCCAAATCATGTAGACACCAGCTATACATTAAAATAGCCGGTGCCACACCGAAAGCAAGCAAGTCCGACAAGGAATCGAACTGTTCGCCAAACGGGCTTTGAGCACCAATTGCACGCGCTACCCGACCATCCAACCCATCAAACAAAGCTGCCAGAAAAATGGCATAAATGGCGTGAATGAAATCCCCATTCATACTGGCAATAATGGAGTAAAAGCCAGACAGCAAAGCTGCCGTGGTAATCAGATTCGGCCACAGATAGATTCCACGACGTTTCACCTTTTGTCCCTCATGGGTATGCTCTTCTTCCTCCACTTCAAAGGTGATGCCATCAAAACCATGTTCATCACGTGTAGAAGATTCACTTTCAGGTTTGTTTATACTTGTCATTCTTGTCGATCCTAAATGTAACCGTATCTCTTTCAAACGTATAACTTATTCGCCAACCAACCAACGGACAGCGGCATGTCCACCATTTTCACTCATGCGTAAATGCGGGAACAGCCATTGTAATGCCTCATCCGCATCTTCAGAAAATTTCCAAGGCGGGTTAATCACAAGTAAACCACAACCATTCAAGCCAACTGGAGTGTCATCTGGCCACACACAAACTTCACACACCAATTGACGGCGAATACCGGTTTTGATCATTTTCTTTTCGAAACGCTCAATCATGGCGCGGTCTTTAATCGGATACCAGACTGCAAAAACACCGGTAGGCCATTTTTTGTATGCAGCAACCAACAATTCTACCAATTGTGGAAAATCTTTACGTTCCAATTCGTAAGGCGGATCAATCATCACCAAACCGCGCTTTTCTTTCGGTGGAATCACCCCAAGCAAACCTTCATAGGCATCACGCTCATGCAAACCGGCACGGCGGTCACGAACATTAAAGCGCAACTGTTGAAATACCTCGGGCTGCATTTCAAAAATAGTCGCTTTATCTATTTCGCGCATGCCTTCCAAGGCAAACCATGGTGAACCTGGATAAGCCCCTTTACCTGAAACTTCACGCATATCCTGAACAATTTTAAGATATTGCTTTACGCCTTCAGGTGCATTACGAATAATTGAATCATCAAGCTTGATTAAACGATGAATACCATTTAAAAACTCGCCTGATTTCTGTGCTGCAGAAGTCGATAAATCATATTTACCTGCCCCACCATGCGTATCGATATAGCGATAAGGTTTATCTTTGGCATTTAAACGTGTTAAAAGTTGCAGCAATAACACATGCTTCATAACATCGGCAAAGTTGCCTGCATGGAAATGGTGACGGTAATTCATGTTTCTTTAATTCCTGATATCAACCGATATTTTAGCATGAAAAAATGTTTCGTTCCGCAGGATATCTTGCTCTAGAATACGTCAGCATTTTTCTATCCTGTTTTTGAGTCTATCTTTATGGATGCAATTCACCTCCCAAAGTCATGCAATGTTGATCAAATGATTGAAGATTTAGATCAGCAAGGCTTTACCATTATTGATGATCTTTATCCTCAGGATTATGTACAGGCTTTGGCTGAAGAATGTATTTCTCATTTAAATCAGTTTAGAGATGCTGCCATTCAGAACGGTGTAATCAGCAAAATTCGTAGTGATCATATTTTATGGATTAATGAAGATTTAGAAAAAGCCCAACAGCACATACAAACACTGCAAGGCTTGGCCGAACAACTGAACCGCGCATTTTTCCTGGGTATTCGTGAAGTTGAAGCCCATTTTGCCTGTTATAACGCCGGTGAGTTTTATGCTCTGCACCGTGACAATCCACAACAAAAAAATGACCGTGTTATTTCGGCAGTCTATTACCTGCATGAAGACTGGCAGGAGGATTGGGGCGGTGAATTACGTTTGCAGGACAAGCAGGATCAATGGCACATCATCCCGCCAAAACCGAACCGCATTGCCCTATTCCAAAGTGATTTATTGCATGAGGTACTCAAAGCCAAGCATCAGCGCCTGTCCATTACCGCATGGTTACGCAGCGGCAATTCCATTTGGTAATTTACCCCAGAGGATGCTTTAAATCTGGAAAAACATCCTCATATAGCAATCATAGACAGATGAGGATGTAACCGATGCGGGAAAACACCCAACAGATTATTCAACGTATTGGCGAAACCGATCAGTTGTATTTACAAGGGAATACACCAAAACTTGCCTTGGAACGTGCTGAGTTACGTATGCAACTGGTTACCCTCAGTATCGTACGTCAGGAACAGCTTCATTTCCTGCAAGAAGCGGTAGTATTGCTTGAACAGGGTCGTATTGAATTTGAAGAAATGCCGTTAAGTTTATATATGAACTTATCCATGCATTTGGCCAAAGCCTATATGCTGTATTTCGAAATCACCAAGGAACAAAGATTTGCCTTAATTACCCAGCAAATCTTAAAACCCATTACTCATGATCAGTATGGAGATATTTACTTCTTCCTGGCCTATGCTTCTGCGGTTAAAAATGAAACGGCATTAACCCGACATTGGCTCACCAAATACAGTAAAACTGCTGATTTTGACTTGGTTCTGGTACAAGAGCATCCAGCCTTTCATCCATTCCGTGAACATGACTGGTTTGTGCATTTAGTCAAAAGTAAAGTTCATTAATTGCAAATCTAACGATAAAAAAACGCCTGCAATGAGGCGTTTTTTATGATCTATTCTGCTTAAAAGTTCCTTCTTCTCAGCAGGTTTTAAAGCTCACCTGTCTACAAAAAATCAGGCAGGTTGCAGTTTGGTGGCATTTATATGTAATTGCTGGTTCAGTTCATCAATCAACATAACCCACTCATCTGCGTCTTCCACTAAATAGCGAATTAAAAACTCACGCTGGGACTTACTCCAGAATGGGGCATCATGCAAGTTTTGATGGGCTGGTAATTGATGGGTCCGTATAAAAAGCTCAACAGCCGCAGGGCTAGAAGCCAGCCCGAGTTGTTCAAATAACATTTTAAAGGATGGGTTATTATTCATAAGCATGGCACACTCCTTATCAACCAAACTATCATTTATTATTTGATTAACTTATAAGATGTTCATAAAAAAACCTAGTCATAAAACTAGGTTTGTTGTTTCAATTTGTGTTCACTGATACGTTGAGGTTGAAAACCGGTCTTCGGTATGCAATTGTTCATTTAAGATATCGACCACCATAGCCGATTCATCATCCTTTTTTTCAATGACTAGTAATGAAATCATGCTGTGCCTGTGTCCAGAACGGCGCTTTATATCAAGAAACATCCATGGTCAATTCACCCTAGATGTTTCTGGACTCGAATTCAGAGCCAATTGTTCAAAAAAGAGCTCCAAAAAGTAGGCTATTGTTCAAATAACCTTTAAACCAGAAATAATAAAAATATTATTTCTGGTCATACACAGGTACGTCGCATGCTCCGGAACCTTCAGCATCCATATGTAATTGTTCATTGAGCACATCAACAAAAATTGCCCAATCATCATCTTCTTTCCAATGACCAATCAGAAAATCGTGCTGTGACCTAGACCAGAACGGGGCTTTATGTAACGGAACATCCATACCAATTTGATGGGTCCGGATAAACTCATCAATGGCTTCAGGGCTTGAATCCAGCCCTAATTGTTCAAAAAAAACTTCCATGGTAGGGAGCTGCTCTAACATCTTGTGTACCTCAGCTTTTATTGATGATCTTGCTTATAAGTTAGACAAAAAACTTGAATAATTCAGTTATCCCTCCATCACAGCATGTTATTTTTTGTTCCATAAAAATGATGCAACAAAAAAAAGCACGCCATTGGCGTGCTTTTTTAATTTAATCTTTTAGATTAAATTATTTAAGCATGTCAGCAATCGCTGCACGTTCTTCTTCTAACTCGTTAAGAGTGAAGTTGATACGTTCTTGACTGAATGCATCGATTTCAAGACCTTGAACGATTTTGTATTCACCGTTTTCAGTAGTCACAGGGAAACCGAACATTACGCCTTCAGGGATACCGTAAGAACCGTCAGAAGGAATACCCATCGTTACCCATTCGCCATTTGTGCCAAGAGCCCAATCGCGCATATGGTCGATTGCAGCGTTAGCAGCAGAAGCAGCAGAAGAAAGACCACGAGCTTCGATGATTGCAGCGCCACGCTTACCAACTGTAGGAAGGAATGTGTTTGCATTCCAATCTTGGTCGTTGATCATGTCTTTAACGCTTTCGCCGTTGATAGTCGCGAAACGATAGTCAGCATACATTGTTGGAGAGTGGTTACCCCAAACTGTAAGTTGTTTGATGTCTTTAACCGCTTTACCAGTTTTAGCAGCAATTTGAGATGCAGCACGGTTGTGGTCAAGACGTAACATTGCTGTGAAGTTTTTAGCTGGAAGATCTGGAGCAGATTTCATAGCGATGTAAGCGTTAGTGTTAGCAGGGTTACCTACAACAAGAACTTTAACATCACGGCTAGCAACTTCGTTAAGTGCTTGGCCTTGACCAATGAAGATTTCGCCGTTCACTTTAAGAAGGTCAGCACGTTCCATACCTGGACCACGTGGACGTGAACCAACCAATAACGCGTAGTCAGCATCTTTAAATGCAACTTTAGGATCATCAGTACCGATCATGTCCGCTAAAAGTGGGAATGCGCAGTCTTGAAGTTCCATCATTACGCCTTTAAGCGCTTGTTGAGCTTTCTCAAAAGGAACTTCTAACAATTGCAAAATAACGGGTTGGTCTTTACCAAGCATTTCGCCGCTAGCAATACGGAATAATAGGCTGTAACCAATTTGACCAGCAGCGCCAGTAACGGCAACGCGAACAGGTTGCTTCATGTAATTATCTCCAATTGAGGATAGTCAATGCGATTAAATAATCAATGTTTAATCTAATAATCATAAACGCGAAAGATTGTACTCCAATCCTTTTCGATATGCATTGAAAAGAAAATGAATTTCAACAAAAGTCTGATAGGAAATATAAATAAAATATATAAAAAAGCTTAGTAAGAGCCTTTTATTATGAATAAATTGGGACAATTATTTTCTACCGCTACTGAGCATTGCTTGTACTGTCCGTTATTTTTATAGCAAAGTCTCACTTCGGTCAGAATGGCATTCCCCTGAGAGGTCGCACAGTTAAATTTAATTGCACTGGCAGGTAAACTCGAATTTAAACGCAAAAACCGTAACCGGAGATTGGTCTGATGCATGGTTCGCGTTTCAGGACTGGTCAACTCAACCGGGACTTTAAGACGTTCGGCATAATTAATGATGGTACGAAAATATTGACTTGAATTCATCTTTACACATCCACCGATTCCCCGCCAAAGCTGCACGCGTGCACTTTCATCTGGCATGATACGTGCCACGACTTTTGCCTGCAGCGGCGATAACGTGGCGGAAGATGATGTTTTACATTCAGATTCTGAAGTTTCTGGATACAAACCGGAAATATTCAGTGAATAACCTTCCAGACATTTTCGCTGCTTGGATTTTTGAGCATCAAACATACATACCGCGGGGGTCATTTGCACGACCATGACATAGCCCTGCAAAGGCTCGGCAAAAATTTGAGGTGCAAACAGCCCTAGTCCAGCACCGCTCACCCCGAACAGTGCCCATCTTGCTAAAACTGAAGTTTGCCCAAAAAATATCATCAACAAGTCAGACCTATCAATAAAATTAAAGTTTAAGGATTTATTCTCAATGGAATGATATTCATTCTTTTTTCAATCGATTGCGCCCCTTCTCCAAGCAATACCCCATAATGTGTTGCGTTGGTCATCACATGTTTTACATAATCACGTGTTTCAGTCAGTGGAATGGTTTCGGTATATTGATCCGCGGCAATGGACTGAGCGTCGGGTTGCCAGCGACGTGCCCGGTTTGGCCCCGCATTATAGCCAGCCGTTGCCAGCACAGGGCTATTGCTGAGCTGGTTCTGAATCATTGATAAATAAAAAGTGCCATAACGAATATTGGTATTCATATCGGTTAAAGCTGCAGGGTTATAAGTTTCGCCCATTTGGCGGGCTACAAGTTTTGCCGTGTCCGGCATAATTTGCATTAAACCGCCTGCGCCCACATGCGAGCGTGCCTGCGAAACAAAACGGCTTTCCTGACGCATCAAACCATAGGCCCATGCAGGATCTATACCCGCATTACGGCTATGGCTGACCACATAGCTTTGATGTGGCATGGCATAACGATAAGAATAATTGTGTTTGGATTCGGTACGGTCAGCAGCATAAATGGCCCGATCATACCAACCCATATCTATTGCACGTTTTGCAGCTGCCAGCAGCAAGCCATCATCATGTTTTAAATAGGCCTGTCGCACCGCCCAGTTCCATTCACGATTCACATAACTATCTGGTGCATTTACCCGGCGTAAAGCAAAAGCACGGTTGAAATGAATATTTTGGCTTAAACGCTGCACATCACTATTTGAAGGTTGAACATTATTGGGAATATTATTGTAACTCTGACCTAATTTATCTCTGGCCAGCAGATTGTGGTAATCATCCCCTTGAGCCAACTTTTTAAAAATTTCTTGCGCTACACGTTTAGATTTAGCATCGCCACGTTGTTCCGAAGCCCGTGCCAACCAGTACTGCCAGCGATCTTCCTGTTTCTGGGTCACACTCATGGCATCAATGGCCCGAATCAAACTGTCCCAGCTACTGAAACGAATGGCCTGACGGGCATAAACTTCCGCTTCTTCCGCACTAAAGGGCAAGCCATAACTGGCATCCAGATAATTCAGCACTTCACGATTAAAGTTGTTTTTCATCACTGTGGTACCACCAATATAGCCCACAGCACGGTATAGTGCTTTTTGCACTTGCAGCGGTGTCCCTTCTGCTGCATTTTTTACCGAAGCCATTGCGGTATTTAAATCACTATCGGCCAAACGTCCTAGGGCATAAATTAAATAGGCCTGATCTGCACTGGTAGCTTTAGGTGCAGACCACAAATAATTTAAAGGATTGGCTTGAATTTGATTGAGCTGTGCAAGTGACAGGCTCACACCCAGACTTTGTGCTGTTGCCAAAGCCAAACCAGACTGGCCTGCGCGCAGTTGCCCCCATAAGCGCTGCTGTCTGTCCTGCTCGGTCATCAGTGGGCTAGACAGCATCATCCGTCCTAAACCGGTACACGATTCAGGTTGTGAACTGGTGGCGAGCCAAACATCCTTATATTCAGCAAAAACCAAAGGATCACCCGATTTTGCACGCACTTGAGCAACCGCACAGCTTTCTGCCTGATCCGGATTCGTCACATACTGCAAAATGGGTTGTGCCGTCACAAAATCGGCTTGCTTTACTTTTTCTTCGACATAATCGGCAGCCAGTTTTTCAGCCATCGCAGATTGCGGATAACGCTGGGAAAAATTAACAATATTACTGGCCGGCTGATTGGCTAAATTACTATTCAATGACCAATATTCGGGATAATAGCCCAGTACGTCATTTTGCATCGACGCCTGATATTGTTGTAATAAAGCAACATTGCCTGAGTTGGCAGCACGCAAAGCATCATTAAACTGTTCATCGGCTGCATGGGAAATCGAGATAAAACCGCTGGATGCCACACTTAAAGCAAGCACTTTATAATAATTTTTATTGATTACCCGATTAAACATATGCTTGCCTTCTGTCATTTAGTATTGCCTTGGTCGCATCTAATCATTTTTGAATAGTTTAATTATTATTACACTACTCTACTGTTCTGTTGTGTAACCTCATGATTAGACAATATTAATTTTCAATCATTTTTACTTCACAAATCAATATTCTTGTAGCTTTATTTATATCTATAAGTTTAGCTTCAATTCCTGCTAAAATATGCGCCTTTCTTGTATTCAAATCGCAATTTTTCAAGATTGCAGCTAGCCTCATCTTTCTCAATCAATGCCATTAAGTATTGAAATAAAAAAGGAAATATTGCTCGCTCATCCAACCTGATCCGGTCAATCTTGAATGGCGATTTCCTTGATTTATCCTTTAGGAGCCTACATGACGGTTCAAACCTTCATTCCAAATAGTGCCCAAGCTGCTTCAGAAAACACTGTTACCCAGCCACAGCACACCCCAGCCGACGGTTCAGTCAAAAAACTGTATATCGAAACGCAAGGGTGTCAGATGAATGAGTATGACAGTCATCGTATGGCAGACCTGTTGGGCGATTCACACGGTTATGTGTTAACAACCGATCCAAGCGATGCAGATATCCTGCTGATGAATACCTGTTCAATTCGTGAAAAGGCCCAGGAAAAAGTGTTTTCCGAATTGGGTCGCTGGCGCAAACTGAAAGAAAAAAAACCTGATCTGGTGATTGGGGTCGGTGGTTGTGTCGCTTCTCAGGAAGGTGACAACATTCAAAAACGTGCGCCGTATGTCGACATGGTTTTTGGCCCGCAAACCTTGCACCGTTTACCGCAAATGCTGGATCAGCATTCTGAACAAGTGGAAAAACCAAAGAAAGATAAAATCAAGCTGGTGGATATTTCTTTCCCGGACATCGAAAAATTCGACTTTTTACCTGAGCCGCGTGTTGAAGGTTATAAAGCGTTCGTGTCAATTATGGAAGGCTGTTCAAAATACTGTTCGTTCTGCGTGGTGCCTTATACCCGTGGTGAAGAAGTCTCGCGTCCTTTAGATGATGTGCTTGCTGAAATTGCAGGGCTGGCGGAAAAAGGCGTACGTGAAATCTCTTTACTCGGTCAAAACGTCAATGGTTACCGCGGTGAAACTTTCGAAGGTGAAATCTGTACTTTTGCAGATTTACTACGTCTGGTGGCTGAAATTCCGGGCATTGGCCGTTTGCGTTATACCACCTCGCACCCGCTTGAATTTAACGATGACCTGATTCAGTGTTACCGTGACTTGCCACAAATGGTATCTCACCTGCACTTGCCGGTACAAAGCGGTTCCAACGATGTACTGAAAGCGATGAAACGTAACCATACCATCGACGTGTATATCGAGAAGATTAAAAAGTTACGTCAAGTCCGTCCAGATGTACATTTATCTTCAGACTTTATTATTGGTTTCCCAGGTGAAACTGATCAGAACTTTGAAGAAACCTATCAATTCATCAAAGATTTGGATTTCGACCATTCTTACAGCTTCATTTATTCAAAACGTCCGGGTACACCAGCGTCAGAACTTGAAGACAATACTCCGGAAGATGTGAAAAAAGAACGTCTGGCCAAAGTCCAAAAATGGATCAAGCGCTCAAGTATCGATAAAACAGATGCCATGTTAGGAACAATTCAACGCGTCTTGATTGAAAACGTTTCTGACAAAGATCCAAACCTATTAGTGGGTACTGCCGATAACACCCGTTATGTGTCCTTCATTGGCGATCCCGCTTGGGTTGGGCGTTTTGCAGAAATCGAAATTACCGAAATTAAAACTTTGAATTTTGTTTACGGTGAACTCTTGAATCTTGAGCCTGACGTGGCGTAATGTAAGGTGATCGGCTAGACCATTTATAAGGAATTCTCTTGACTGCAGCGATTCGGCGTACAGTAACTTTTCCTGGTGTTTCGATGGAGCGTTTGAAAGGCATGCTCGGTGCTTATAACGGTCATTTGAAACAAATTGAACAACGTTTAAACGTCAACATTTCCCATCGAGGCGAAGCCTTTTACATTGATGGTGAAATCGATGCAGTAGAGAGAGCAGAAAGCCTCTTGATGCGTCTACATGAAGAAACCGAAATTAGCCCGCAAGTAAGTGCAGATACCTTGCATCTAATGATTCAGGGCAGTCAGACTGACCGTGAATTACAAATCGATCCTCATCAGGAACATACCGGTCTGGATGAGGTCTGGCTACAAACCCGTAAAGGTCGAATCAACCCGCGCGGCGCCAACCAGAAACGCTATGTACAACGCATTTTGCAAAGCGATATTTCATTTGGTATTGGCCCTGCAGGTACAGGTAAAACCTATCTGGCTGTAGCAGCTGCGGTGGATATGCTGGAACGCAATGAAATTCAGCGTATCTTGCTGGTGCGTCCTGCGGTTGAAGCCGGTGAAAAACTCGGCTTTTTACCGGGGGATTTAAGCCAGAAAATCGATCCTTATTTGCGTCCCCTTTACGATGCCCTGTATGAAATGCTGGGCTTTGAAAAAGTGGCCAAACTGATTGAACGTCAGATTATTGAAGTTGCGCCCCTCGCCTATATGCGTGGCCGTACTTTAAACCATTCTTTCGTGATTTTAGATGAAGCGCAAAATACCACACCGGAACAGATGAAAATGTTCCTGACCCGTTTAGGTTTTGGTTCACGTGCGGTCATTACCGGTGACATCACCCAGGTCGATTTACCGCGTGGTCAACAGTCCGGTTTATCGCACGCTTTACGTGTGATTGATAAAATTCCGGAAATTCATATCACTCGTTTCCATTCTCGTGACGTGGTTCGTCATCAGCTGGTACAAAAAATTGTCGAAGCCTATGAAGGATGGGACAGTGAACAACACCGTCTTAATACTGAAGCACGGGCAGAACGTAAAGCGCGTCAAGAAGCATTGATTGCTGAAAATGATGCTGCTGCCGATGCTCAGGATTAAGATGTTTTAAGGATTCATTTTGAAACTTAACCTATCACTGCAACAAGACTTCCAGTCCCCTGAACTGGTACTGAAACGTGCTTATATTAAAAAGGTCATTGAAACTGCACTGCGTTTTATCGATGTCGATCAAGACTGTGAAATCGGGATTGCCTGTGTAGACAATGACGAAAGCCATAAGCTGAATCTGGAGTATCGCCAGAAAGACAAACCGACCAATGTGTTGTCTTTTCCAAGTGATATTCCAGAGGAAGTTTTATCAATGCTGGATGCTCTTCCAATCGGTGACTTGGTCATTTGTATTCCTGTGGTTTTACAGGAAGCCATTGAGCAAAACAAAACCCCGATTGAGCATTTCACCCATATGCTGGTGCATGGCACATTGCATTTAATGGGTTATGACCATGAAACTTCAGATGAAGATGCCGAAGAAATGGAAGCATTGGAAATTGAAATTCTGGCCAAGTTAGGTTTTGCAAATCCCTATACTGAACAGTAGTTCTTGTATTCCAGTTTTTTAAACCCGATTAATTTCGATTAGTCGGGTTTTATTTATGCCAAATAAGCATAAAATCTTAAAATCCCCTCTAAAATGGCGGAAGAAATAATGAACAGAATTATTTCCCGGATTTTCCTGATTTCAGTGTTATTTCCTGCATGCCAGCTGTATGCCAATGACAAACCGCTCAGTAATGAACCGCCTAATAATGAATCACTATGTAAAGAAGTAAAATTCCAGCCGGCCGCAAATGCCTGGATAGGCCATTATTATCTGCAAGGCGTGATGGAAGTCGGCTCTGAGCTTTTACTGGAACCGGACGGCAAGTTTAAATGGTATCTGGCAGTCGGCGCTTTAGACCAATATGCCGAAGGAACATGGTGGAAAAATGGGACATGTATTGGCTTGAAAGCGGCGCCCCAATACCGCCAATATTTAGAAATCTTCCCGACCCGCCTCGACCTTTCAGAAACCGGCTTAAATGCGACATGGCCAGATGGGCATCAAAAAGGACAATATGTATTAGCGTCGCATTAAAATCTCAATCAAAAACCGTGATTAGCAACCTTTGCAAAACAGATGAACCACCATACAATCAATGTACTTCAAACTCAGCTTCAGCCGGATCAAAACGCCAGGTACGTACAATACGCAGCTCTGAAATATCCTTCATTCCCCGATCAAAGCTGCCAAAGGGCGCTGCCTTGCGTACTGAAGTCTTTGCCGCTTCATCCAGCAAACTATGCCCCGAACTTTCAATCAGGCGAAGGGCACGAATTCCGCCGCTTTTATTCAAAATCACCATTAACCGGACCTCTCCTGCGAGGCGTTGCACTTTCGCTGCATCGGGATAATAACGGTTACCGTAAAATTCAACCTTTTCGCGGAATTTTTCCAAATAAGCCGCTGAAATGTCCTGCTTGGCTTGAATACCATCCACCGTTTTAATTTTTTGCTGGCGACTGAAATTTTGCTGACGTTGCAAATATTGCGCTTCCAGACTTGCGACCATCGCCGCTTTGGCCTGAAACTGACTATTCAGTTCCTGCATAGCTTTTTTGCGCTGATTCTGTTCTGCTTCCTTTTTCCAGCTTAAGGTAGTCATCAACACTTTTTCTTCAAAACTTAATTCGCGCTTTTGCTGTAAACGTTCTAAAGTTTCCTGTTGCTGTTGGCCGGCACTTTGTTCAGCCATTGCAGCAGGCATATCGCTCGACATACGATGCGCTTCACGGAAGGTACCGGAACCTTGCTGATCTGCCTGTGCCAGAAAATCAGCCTGTTCTACCTTGTCCTGACTTGGGCGTAAGGTGACGGCAATTTCTTTGACTGCGGCATCACTTTCTTGAGGCATGGCAAATTGCAAGGTCAAAATAATCAAATGCAAAAGAGCAGCCACAATCACTGCGCTTGTGAAAACTGGATCTTTCCACCATGCCTGCATTAAAGGTGCAAAACTGATTTTCTTAAGCATCACATTAAACCGACAAAAAGTCAGGTTCCCCAAACTGCATAAAAGCAGTATAAAATAAACACAGCGTCTACTTTTGAATGAAAAAACGAGAACTCAATCAACAAGCGACCTGTAGACAATTAAAATCATGAAAATGGTGCAATTAATTTTGCTAAACTGCAAGATCGAATATCTGTATTTTTAATACTTTCGACAAAATCTATCGAAGTTTAAAAAGATTAACTCGCTGGGATGCCTTATATGCAAACGCTACTGTCCAATATCTCTCAACGTATACGCCAGGTGTACCAAAAGGCAGAAGGATTTATTGAGGATGAGCGTGAATTTCCCCTATCTCAAGTTTTTTTAAATGCAACTTTTCAGCGCTTTGTCACCGACAATGTCTCCATGCTCAAAGATCTGCATGCCGATTTGCATGAAGACTGGTTACGTTTATATGCAACGCTGGATGTGAAAGGTTTATACATTACCCTGTCAGTCGATTTGAAACTGGTTCAAATGGAATTGAATAAAGATACCCAGCTGATTGTGTTTGAACAGATCAGTGACACCCAGGTCATTGACGCCAAATTCAAAAATGTATTCCAAAAACTTGCCGTAAAATTTGCTTTATTTTTCTATCAAAAAATACTTAATCAAGACCCTTTGGGCATGATTCTTGAGAAGCTGAAAGTGATTAAAGTTAAAGATGACTTGTTACATCTAGATTTAAACCGCTGGTTAGGCAAAAAGCGCTCTATCATTGATACCTTAGCGAAAGTTCATGTAAATCATGCCGTTTTACGTGAAGCTGAACTGGTGGTCATCGGCAATGTCAATCTGACTGCTTTATTCAGAAAAATGTCCGAAGAACCAATGGATGCTTGGGCGAATGAGGAAGAACAGGAAGAAAGCAAAGTCAGTCCAATTAAGCAAAAATAAATTGCATTGTGGTTACTGATTAAAGTCTGTATTTTTACCTAGAAAAAAACTACATAAAGATACAGATTGAACAAAATTTCAAATTTTATCTTCACAATCAAAGCGCATAATAGTAAGCAACAAAAACTTTATACTTTATTCAACCATTCTAGGAACCCACTACTTATGGCTCACAATGTATTGAAAACGATTGCGTTGGCATCTGGTGTAAGCACTACACTGTTGTTTGCTGGTTTCTCAAGCCAAGCATTTGCCATGAGTCCATTCCAGGCAAGTTATCAATTTAGCTATAACGGCAAAAATATGGGTTCGGCAACTCGTACTTTAAGCAAGTCTGGGAATAACTGGACTTATGTTTTTGCTGCCAAAGCAGGTGTTATTGCTTCTGCAACGGAAACAAGTCATTTTAGCTTAAATGGTAACAACATCATTTCTAATAACTTTAACCGCAGCAGTAAAATTTTGGTGCACAACAACACCATGAGCATTAAGTTTAATCCGAATGCTAAAATCATTAACACCAAGAAAGATGACAAAGCACGTTCTTTTGCTTGGAAATCTGGTGTTTTGGACGAGCTAAATGCTGAACTGCAACTTCGTGAAGACTTAAAAACTTCAGGTTTAAAATCAAGTTATGCGATTGCCGACGCCAAAGAAGTTGAGTCACGTCGCTTTGTCAAACAAGGGGCGGAAAAAGTTAAAACCTCTTACGGTACCTTTGACACCATTAAAGTGGTAATGAAACATGATAAACCAAACCGTGATACGATTTTCTGGTTAGCGCCTAAACTTGACTATGCTCCTGTGAAGGTTTCTCACCAAGACGGCAATACCTCCTATGGTTTGCTATTAACGGGGTATAAAGGCGTAACCAATTAATCAATTTGATCAATTTTGCTTGCATTTTTCGAGAGCCTTTTTAAAATACGCTTTTGCTTGAAAAAGCATCTGCCCTTAGAGGAATTCTCCCGTGCACGCACTAGAACAGAAAATCTTAAGTGAAGGTATCGTTCTATCTGATCAAGTTTTAAAAGTTGATGCTTTCCTGAATCATCAAATTGACCCTATATTAATGCAGCAAATTGGTAAAGAATTTGCTGCGCGTTTTAAAGATGCAGGGATCACCAAGATTATTACAATTGAAGCTTCCGGTATTGCTCCAGCAGTAATGGCTGGTTTAGAACTTGGTGTGCCTGTAATCTTTGCACGTAAATATCAGTCTTTAACCTTAAAAGATGATTTATACCGTTCTAAAGTGTTCTCTTTCACTAAACAGATTGAAAGCACCATCGCCATTTCCAACAAGCACATTAACTCTAGCGATAAAGCTTTAGTCATTGATGACTTCTTGGCAAATGGTCAAGCAGCTTTAGGTCTTGCTGATTTGATTCATCAAGCGAATGCCGAAGTTGTCGGTATTGGTATTGTGATTGAAAAATCTTTCCAGCCGGGCCGCCAATTGTTACTTGATAAAGGTTACCGTGTTGAATCTTTGGCACGTGTTAAATCTTTAGAAAATGGTACGGTTGAATTTGTTCGTGACTAAGTTTCGAACTGAATTTAAAAAGAGCGCTTAGGCGCTCTTTTTTTACAGATGTTTTTTGTACCGTATATTTTATCTGAAGCAGGTATCCTGGGCCATGACTATAAAACTACAGGGGCTCATATAATTCCAACTGAAATCAGTTTTCCAGCGTCTGCTTCAAATTCAGATACCAGAAAAATATTAAGTGCACTCTTTTTTCTCTAATCATCTGAGTAGAACCCAATCCATAGCCTAGTTTTGAAATGTGTAACTATCGAAATTTCAGACTAAATCTTATTGTGTAGTAGATTGATTCAGTTACAAAGCCATACCCAATGAACAATTTTTAATCTAAAATAAGAGGTCTAACTATCCGCAAATAGTTAGACCTTGGATCATATTGAACGGTGGATTTACTTTACGGTCACAGTAATGCTGCCAGTGTTCACAGCACCAATAGCAGAAGTTTTGATGCCATCAATATGATTCACTCTTCCATCTACATTTACAGATGCATCAATAGCTGCTGAATTAAAGGCTAAATTCGCAGCCGTGTAATTACTCAAGGTTTCAGAGAATTGATCATAAGTATCAGTATTCAAAGATGTACTGATAGAGCTTTCGAACTCTGATGAGCGCTCAGAACGCCATTCCTCCAGACTACGTGCCGCACTTCTTTCAGCATCCAGAGTTGACTCCAATGTCCCCGTATTCACAGCACTCAGATTGCCCTGCTGCAAATTGATACTACCGGTATTGACTGCACCAATTGCTGAAGTTTCTACTGCAATTTTATCTCCCACATTATTTACCGAATTATAACCTCCGTCTACGTTGACCGTTGCATCAATAGTAGCGGTATTGATGGCAAGGTTAAGCGCAGTACCATTCTGTTGGTTATATTGAGATAAAAGACTTAAGGCACCATTTAATCCGGTATCTACAGTGACCTCTTGAGCATTAACCATACTCGCACCGGATAGAAAGGCAACAGATAAGGCGATTGTTTTGATAGTCTTATTCATGGTTATTTCCTTTTTTCTAGTTTTGAAGCACTTCTCGCTAAGTACTTCTTTTTATAATAGGAGCGAGCCCATTTTTACATATTTTTTTAATCACGCTGAGTTGTTGACCAATAGTTTTCTATGACTGCTGGATTTGCATCCCACAGCATCGCGGTCTTCTGCTCTTCTTTTTGTTTATTGCCATTTTCTTCATTCATTTTGCTTGTTGAGGAACGCTGTTTCTTGCTGATGTATTTAATCAGGTCCTGTTTGCTCATTTCTGGTTCCGCTTCAGGATTTTTAATCACCTCAGATTCTTTATACTTAGGCGGCTTAGTATCTTTGCTGGGTGAGTTGGTCGACTTATTTTTCTCATCGGATGAATCTGTTTGATGTGAGGATGATTCCAGAAGAGATCTGTTTAAATCTGTAGGGTTTTGCTGCTGGCTTTGCTTGTATTTATGCAGGGCGACAGAACTCCGCGTTAAATTTAATTGACCAAATTCAGGTGGTATTGCTGCGCGGCAACTTTCAAATGTTGCGGGAGGAATGACCTGACTGAGCAACTCAAAAGTGGCCAGATTCAACATTTGGCGTAAGGCAAAATTAGTCGCCTCTCTCTCACTTTTTCCGACCTGAATATTCAATAACGTATGCCCAGCAAACCTGCCGGCATTTATACCGTAATCCTGTGCCACAATTTGCTTCTGCAGTGAGACATTGGCAACGACTTTACTGCTACGCGTATCTGTCAGAGATAAATCTAAACCCACCATAATTCGAGTTTGACTATAATTGGGGCCGACACCGCCAATCTGCATGTCCAAACCACCGCCAGGAATAAAGTCCAGACTGTTAATGCTGCCGGTCACATAATAATCCGATGCCTGGATTTGCCTTGGGTCACGAATTCCCCACTTGGCTTCGCTTTCGATAATACGAGGATCACGCCGGTTCAATAAGCTGACCCCAGCCTGAAACAATGCAGATTGCACCATATCTCCGGCACCTTGGGTCACCATTTTGCCACTACCGCCATTGGTCACCACATCTTTGCCGGTTTGATCCAGAATCGCGCCAACAGAGAAACTGACATCATTGCGCAGTTGCCCTTTCAGGCAGGATAAGGCCATATCAAAAGGGGTAAAAATATCAGTAATCGGTGGGCCTTGTACCAGGCTGACAGGCTCCTTATTGGAAAGCGCCATACCCGTGCACCCGGTCATAAGTTGGCTAAAAATGATTGCGATGCTCACAGAAGATATTTTTCTTCTACTCAACCCAGGAAAATTCAGCATAGCGATTCTCCCGGTTGGGTGCTTAAGTTAGGACATTGCTGGTTATTTTGAGTAGTCGTCGAATTTACAGAACCGTCATTGGCAGTATCATTCGAAATGTCTACACCGTTGTTTGAACCGTTTATATTTACATTGCTGGTAGATGAATTAACTGTACCTATAGAACTTGTCGATGTACTGTTTATTGTGGTCTTTCCTAGTCCAGAATAATAATCTGAATCCATGAGTTCGATCAGATTGGCTTGGGTTAAATTCTCACTGGAACGGGTACTTGATGCTTTCCAGCGCTGACTCCACTCATCAGATGTTGCATAAGCGTTGCTCAGAAAACATAAACAAAATAAACCAACATTGATCACTGATATTCTCATAATGTTTACCATCCTTTGATCGAAGATGTTTATTTATTTTTCATTTAGTAATGTTTAATTTATCTAACAAAGATTAAATCACATAAAAAAAACAAAGTGCTAAATTTATCCTGTTTTAGCTGTTTTTTGTTTTTATAATGAAAATATCCTTTTGTTTTAATTTAAGAAATGTTATTTATTATTATTTTTTGAATTGTAAGAAATCATTATGTAAAAAATTTTAAATTTTAAAATTCACATCAAAACCCGATCTAATTAATATATTTTTTATATTAATACAACAAGAAAATTTATTCAAAAAACTTAATTTATCAAACCGCTTCAATTTTATGGAGTTGTAAACTTTAATTTTATTAGCATACCCGCCAAAACCACAACCATGTCACATTTTTCTGGAAATATAAAAAACCAATCACAATTAAGTTTATTTATATAGAAATTTTGAGATAAATAGGGAGTGTGGAAGCAATCTGCCAGATAGGCGTTATACAGCACTTCCGCTTCAAAACGCCTCACGCTACAATCGGAAATACTTGTGTCATTCAGCATCATGGGATAACCAGTGCAGCAAATTCATGTTTTGAATTGCCGGACATTCAATTAAGGGATTTTTCATCATCTTAGGGATCAGCACTACCCAAAAATAACTCAGGGACTACCAGCATTAGATGAAGAAGTAATATATTTACAACTCAGATAAACTTCTTTGTATTTACTTCTTCTAGAATCAACTTGGTATGAAATGTTCCTGACATCAGGATTCAGAACAGACATACTGTTTAGCAACATGTGATGAATACCAGCTTATCTGGATGCAATTCCATATCACACATGAGCTTAAGATAAGAAAATATCAATCGTTAATGGAAAAACCTATGCTATGTCCTAAATGCGGATCGTCTGAAGTAGAAAAACGGGATCACGAAAAAAGACTCAAGACCATTAGTGGTATTCTGCTCACCTCTGCTGGTGCAACCGCTGGAACAGTCGGTGGCGCGGCTACCGGAGCTTCAACTGGTGCAGCAATTGGCGCCGTTGCTGGGCCATTAGGGGTTATTTTTGGCGGCACAGTGGGAACTTTTGTCGGTGCCATTGCAGCAGGTGTGACTGGTGGTGTTTTAGGCAATATCTTCGGCAAAAAAGCTGGGGTGATTATCGATAAAAATGTGTTTTTAGATTACAAATGCCTGAAATGTAACCATCGCTTTAAAGAAAAAGAATAAGTCTTTAAGTACTCAAATTTTATCTCGTAATAAAAAAAGACCCTTCATTTGACGAATGGTCTTTTTTATATCTATAGAAATTTATGCAATCTTATCCAGAAAGTGTGCCCCTTAAACTTACTCTCTAAATTTAAAACAGATCAGTTTGCCTGTAGTTTTTTTACCACACTGCCCAAGCGTTTGCCCTGTTCTTCACACAAAACTTTTTCATCCTGACTCAGGCCCAAATCATGGCGCGGACCACTGACATGGCTGGCACCATACGGCGTCCCCCCCGATTTGGTATTGGATAATGCCGGATTGGCATTCGGCAAGCCCATAATCATCATGCCGTGATGGAACAATGGGGGGAGCATGCTTAGCAAGGTACTTTCCTGCCCGCCATGCATCGAACCTGATGAGGTAAAGACACAGGCAGGCTTTTGATGTAATGCCCCATTGAGCCACAGGCTGGTGGTCTGATCCCAGAAATATTTCATCTCACTGGCCATGTTGCCAAAACGAGTCGGCGAACCTAAAGCCAGACCTGAACAATTGGCCAAATCATCTAAACTACAGTAAATGTCTCCTTCAGCAGGAATACTCGGCTCAGCTTCCTTTACTACAGTCGATAAATTGGGCACTGTACGAATTTTTACAGCCATACCTGTAGATTCAATACCATTGGCAATCAAATACGCCATTTCTTTGGTCGAACCATATTTGCTGTAATATAAAACAAGGACATAAGGCTGCATAATTTTAATAAACAAAGTTAAAGATAAAAACTATACGGTATTTTTCCCATTTTTTGGTTAAGCTTGTTCATGAAAGTTCATAAAGATGATTAAAAAAATTGAGACTTTATAGTTATGTTAGAAAAGTATTTAAAAAAACTTCCTTTTTATGACGAGACCTGGTTTCAGTTTGTTTTATTTGTAATCAGACGTTTTGAAGCAGATCGTTGCCGTGATCAGGCCGCATCACTTACCTATACCACTCTGTTTGCAGTGGTACCCATGCTGACGGTTTTTCTGGTCATCATTTCTTCCATTAAAGCTCTGGAACCAGCACGACAACAATTACAACAACTGATTTATAGCAATTTTTTGCCCAAAACCACCATTGCTTTTGACAAGGCATTTAATGCCTTTACCGATAAATCCAGCAACCTGACTGTAATTGGTATCTTGTTCCTGTTTATCACCACCGTGATGATGCTTTCCAGTATCGAGACTGTATTTAACCGGATTTGGCGAGTGCAGGAAACACGCGGTGGCATCATCGGATTTATGCGCTACTGGACCATTATTTCACTCGGTCCGATCCTGCTAGGCAGTGCCTTTGTGATTTCCTCTACCGTTGCCTCATTAAATGTGCTGAGTGACAACTTTACTGGTTATGAAGTCAACGGCGAATTCGTCTTATGGCTCATTTCCTTTGCCCTGACCATTTTGGGTTTCTTTATTTTAAACTGGACCATCCCCAACCGTAGTGTGCCGATTAAAGCAGCCCTGATTGCAGGTGCATTCAGTGCAGTGGTGTTCGAATTATTAAAAGATTTATTCGGGCTGATCATGACCAATTTCACCAGTTATGAAATTGTTTATGGTGCATTCGCGGCGGTACCGATTTTCCTGTTATGGATTTTCCTGTCTTGGAATATTGTGCTGCTGGGAGTCGAAATCAGTTATGCCCTCACCGCATTTAATTCAGGTAAAGAGCAAAAGTATCATCCCGTGATCATGCTATTAGATTTGCTGGAGTTGTTTTATAAAAAGCAACAAAGTGGCGAAAGTGTTTCAGATGAAGAAGCCCTGGAGGTTTTGGGCCGTGATGAAATTGGACGCTGGCCAAGTTATGTGCTGATGCTGGAAAAACAAAATCTGGTGAAACGTACCGATGATGATGAATACATTCTCGCGCGCAATCTGGCTCAGGTCGATTTCTGGAGTTTTTATAAACAGTTGCCCTACCCACTTCCGCGCAGTAAAGATGTCGCCAATATCCGCCCTGATGATGAATGGATGCAAAAACTGGGGCCAGCTCTGGTTGAATCGGATGACTATCTGGCTGCAAAACTCTCCATTCCACTGTCGGCTATTTTTGAAAAGAAATAGCGTTAACTGACTTTGACGATGCTATAAAAAAGCCTTCACATATGAAGGCTTTTTTAATGACTACGCGGAGGTATTAGCAAACAAAAAAATCTGATCCAACCATGCAAACTGACTGTCATGTAAAAATTCAGAACTTTAAAAAAGGCTGTATCAAACACACTGCTGTCCCATAATTTGAATTTTATTTCAGTATGGAATCAATATGATGATATTTTAAATTTAAATATTTGATATTTAATTATATTTAATTTTTCACAGCCTTATCTTTACTTTAAAAGTTGAAGTGACTTTGTATAGACTAAACCCTACTTTTGACAGACCAAAAGTAGGCAAAAGTCTTTATTCCCCATACACGACTTCCTGTCGTGATGGGGAATGTGTGGCATCCTTGCCACACTCACAAATCTAACACCTGAAATTCAACTATGGGACAGTCAAACAGCCTTTTTACTCAGCTTTTTCGCTTATTGAACAAAGGTTTTCCAGACAAAATCCTGACTTTGACCTTGTAAAGTCATTTTCAATTGATCACCTGCTTTTAATGCCGCAACACCTGCTGGGGTACCGGTCATCACTACATCACCTTCTTCCAGGGTAAAGACCTGACTGATGTCGGCAAGTAAAGTTGCGATATCAAAAATCAGTAAAGATGTATCACCTTTTTGACGTAGCTCATCATTCACATACAAAGTGTAATGCACATCTTTCCAGTCTTTCACTTCTGAAAGCTCGACCCAGTCACCCAACAGACATGAACCGTCATAAGCTTTGGCACGCTCCCAAGGCTGACCTTTCTTTTTCAAGTCATCTTGCAAATCACGTAGCGTTAAATCCAGGCCTAAAGTTACCGCACCCACAGCTTCTAGCGCCTTAGCCGGATCGGTTTCCGCTTTTAAAGTACGGTCAATCCGCAGGCTGAGTTCACATTCATAGTGACAATTGCCCCAAACCGGATTCCAGGAAATTCCTTCTTGCAATGCCGCTAAAGCACTCGGTGGCTTGATAAATAAAACCGGACGATCAGGAATGGCATTGCCTAATTCTTTGGCATGGTCTGCATAGCTACGACCGACACAGACAATCTTTGATGGACGAGTATTCATGATCTTCCCTTTTATTTCATTGTTACGATATTTAAAGCTTATTTTTTGAAGGTATTTTCAAATACGGTTTGATCGGCCGATTGCTCAAAAGCACGTTTTGGCACAATCACCACGGTACGATTTTTCAATTCAATCATATAAGTCAGCTTGCCTACCGCAAAGTTTTGTACTTCGCTGTAGTTGAAAATTTGCTTACGGCCGTTGGCATAGATTTCTGCATAATCCTGAAATAATTCGATGCCCTGTTCACTTTTACCAAACTGATATTTCACAAATTGACGCTTAAACATCATCGGTAAAAACCAGTAACGCATCAGCAATTGTAAAATCAAAAAGAACGCGCCAAGTGCAACATAATAGCGGCCTACATCATTAAAGCCGAGGTAAAATCCCCAGACCATGATTCCGATACTCACCAGTGGCGTAATAAAACGGGTAATTTGCTTTTTACCAAAAGTCGCAAGGGCAAAACCATCTTGTGATTCTTCCAGGCTTAAGGAATAACGTAGCGATACTGCCGGCTTGGTTTCTGACATGATTGATCATCAAATTATTACAACAATTGTGCTAGATATTACACCAGATTCAACATTTTCCTTATCGTTTTTGCCCGCTTAAATCACATCAGGCAGTAATGCAGAATATAAAGTTTTAGCCGGATTGGGAGTGATCAATCTTCTATTTGATTTTAGGCTACGTTCCGATCATCTCAACAGTCTAGGAGATCTGTTTGATGCGGTCAGTGGAGAGCGACGCGAAATGTTAAAATAATAGATGGCAATACCGTAGTGGTATTAAAAAATTAAACAGAAAATGAAATAATTGTTTAACACATTTAATTTATTCTAGGCACAAAAAAACCGCAATTAAGCGGTTTTTTCCAGTTTTACATCTGTCGATGTGATCAAGTTGGTGCGCTCAGAGAGATTCGAACTCCCGACCCCTTAGTTCGTAGCCAAGTGCTCTATCCAGCTGAGCTATGAGCGCGACGTCTTGATGTGGTGCATTATACGCGTTTTTAACCCGCTGTTAAGTGCTTTTTAACAAATACACAATCAAGTGGACAGTTATTGGGCAAAACTGGACTTTTCATCTATTTTTTAAGCAAAAAGAGCTGATTTAGTGATTTATCACCGCATCTTTCCAATGTTGATTTTGAAGATCAACAACAAACACTGAATCTACAACATAGTTTAAATACAATGATCAGGAAACTTAGTTGATTGGTAAAAACAGTGGTGAAGCCGTTTAGAATATCGGCTGTGGGTCTAGAGTATTCTAATAACCACAGCAAAATATGTATGTAACTTTATAAAAATATTTATGGCAATAAAGAGAATTTTTTAATTTTCTCCTTTTTTTCTTGATAGGCTTGGGTATCAGCCACAATTAATTGTTCTCTTAAATTTTTATATTCTTCCCAATTGAATGGTGGAATTGTATTCGACGGATAAGGTTTTTGTTTATTACTTGAAGCATATACTTCATTTCCACAAATAAATTCATATGCTGCTTTTGCACCTAGTGCAAATAGTGCGGCTTTTTTCTCATCTGACATATTGAAATCCAGAATATTAAATGTATCTGATTCAGTAGGCTTAAATTTTTCTAATATTTTTTTCACCATATTATTCGATTTATTTTTATGATTTGACACATACTTCTGTGAAGTATCTATATAGCTAATCAATTGTTTGTAATCATCATTATTCAGCAAAAAAGTATAATCATGGGTATGAATCGTGGTTTTGACGAGCGCTGTTAAATAGTCGGATATACTGTCTATTGTTGAAGCTTTTTTTCTACTCATATCCAGTTTGATGCCAAATGTGGGGCATAAGGGAATGCAGTCGCGGGAATGAAAAACATCAATGGGAAAGTTAGAGATCACACCACCATCAACAAGATAAGCAACTTCAGGGAGACTCCCTTCAAAACCAGTTAGTACCTGCCAAAATTCTTCACGATTTTCAGGTATCTTATTGATACGGACAGGTTCAAAAAACAACGGAATGGACATAGAGGCCCTGACATAGTATTTGGGATGAATATCTAAGGGATTCTTCCAATATAAATACCCCATTTGAGGAAAAATAATTTTACTTTCAGTGGTAATATCTGATGCAATAATAGCCAACTTATTCTTTTTGAAACTATTTTCAAAGCGAATTTGATCAATGACCGGATATTTTCTTGTCGTGATTTCTCGGATTTTTAAATTTTTGTTCTCTAATTTTTTAAAAAGTTTAGCCGTCGTTGAAGCATTATTCCGATTTAAAATACCTTCTAACCAGTTTTCAAAGTACTGCCCTGGGTTAATACCCAGTTTATTTTTACTAAATTTTCCGAGAGTTAAAAGACCCAACAGTTTTGGAAACATGGCAAAAAATGGGTGATCTTTTTGCTCAATATCAGTCGCTAATTCTTGAGCCAGCACACCACCATCCACAAATTTTTTTAAATCCATTTTATTAAAAATAGCAAGCAGCTCTTCACTTTTTTTGTCAGATGATTGCCCTAAAGCTGCAAGAACTATCGCATTTATTGCCCCTGCTGAAGTTCCAGCTAAATTTAGAAAACGAACTCCAGCTTGTTCAAGCGTGTATGTATAACCGATTAAAGCAAGTCCCCACACCACACCTCCTTCCAATACTAAATCAATATATTGGTTACCTTGGTGATCGGTAATATCAGAGATTGGCTGCTCGGTAATTTTATTTCGAATTGAATTAATATAGCCATTTTGACCATGAATGTCTTGATCATCTTTGATTAACGCAAGTAGAGCCATATTCAAACCCTCACTATTATAATTTCTCGGACGTAAAACCTTTTTATTGAATGAATAAACTAAACCTAAATATAAAAAAACTCTATGTTTGAAACTCTTTCTGACAAATACAGTGAGGCATATTTTTAAAAATATTTAAGCAGCTTTAATGGGAAGCTATAACTAAATTTCAGACACAAAAAAACCGCAACATGTGCGGTTTTTTCCAGTTTTACATCTGTCGATGTGTTCAAGTTGGTGCGCTCAGAGAGATTCGAACTCCCGACCCCTTAGTTCGTAGCCAAGTGCTCTATCCAGCTGAGCTATGAGCGCGTACTTGAGTTGCTTTTCAGCATTCGTTACATTTACGTTTAACTTGATTGGTGCGCTCAGAGAGATTCGAACTCCCGACCCCTTAGTTCGTAGCCAAGTGCTCTATCCAGCTGAGCTATGAGCGCATTTCAAGTTATTCGTGGCGGTGAGAGAGGGATTCGAACCCTCGGTGGGCTTTAAGACCCACGCTCCCTTAGCAGGGGAGTACCTTCAGCCACTCGGCCACCTCACCGTAACGAGCCGCCATAATACAAATTAAAGTTAATTTCTTCAAGTCACATTTCAAAAATTTCTGATATTTTTGATCAATCAACTATTTTTTAAACAATTTTCGAGTTGAGCGCGTACTTTTCCCGGTTATTCGGCAGTTGTTACTGTGAAATATGCTGCTTCGCGTTAGAATTAGGACTGAAAAACACAATATTGCAATCATTTACGTGCAGTATCCTGCAGCATGACTTATGCTAATCCTATCTTCTGACATGAAGCCAAAGACATTATGAAAAATTGGGTCGACCCTGAAGCTAAGGCTGAAGCCGAACGTTATGACAATCCTATTCCAAGCCGTATTCTCATTTCAGAAACGATTGAAAAATTACAAGCACCACAATCTCATGCAGATTTAGTGGAATACTTTAATATTGCAGATGAAAGAAGTATAGAAGCACTCAGCCATCGTTTAAGTGCCATGGTACGCGATGGTCAGTTGATGAAAGATGGATTTAAGTTCCTACTCGCAACCAGCCAGCCAACTCATGAAGCCACCGTCTATATCAATTCCAAAGGTTTGGGCAGTGCCTCGATTGCAGATCATGATGACATTTTATTGCCGGAACGCGAGTTGCGTCTGGTGTTTAATGGTGACCGCATAAAAGTGCGCCAAACCTCGGTAGACCGTAAAGGTAAAGCTTGGGGTTTTATTACTGAGGTCGTACAACATCGGGTCAAACAGATTATTGGTAAAGTTGCGGTGTATGATGGCGAATACTTTATTCAGCCAGGCAATCCAAATGCCCATCAGCCAATTACTTTAGAAAAAGAACTGATTGAACACGCCCAAGTCAAAGTGGGTGATTCGGTTCGGGTGGCGATTGATGACTACCCGACCCGGGAAGAATTGCCGACAGGACACATCGTGCAATCCATGGCGGATAAAGCCGATACCGAAATCATTATTCCGCAAACCATTTTAGAATTTGGTTTGCCGTATGAGTTTCCCGAAGAAGTGCTTCGCGATGCCGAACACTTTAAAGAACCAAACCAACAGGATCGCGAAGGCCGTATCGATTTACGTGACTTAGCCCTAGTCACCATTGATGGTGAAGATGCCCGCGACTTTGATGATGCAGTCTATGCAGAAAAACGCCCAGGTGGTGGTTACCGCGTGGTGGTAGCAATTGCTGACGTGAGCCATTATGTACGTAATGACAAACCGCTGGATGATGAAGCAAAAGAACGTGGGACTTCGGTGTATTTCCCGCACTTTGTGCTACCGATGTTGCCGGAAGCCTTATCCAATGGCTTGTGCTCGCTGAATCCACATGTCGACCGCCTATGTATGGTTTGTGATTTGACCTTGTCCCGCGCAGGTAAAGTGACTGGCTTCCAGTTCTATCCATCGGTGATGCATTCAAAAGCACGCTTAACCTATACTCAGGTGGCACAATATTTTGATGGCGAAAGCGATGCGATTCCTGAAGACCGTAGTGTGCACAAGTCGTTGAATACCCTATTCCAGCTCTATCAGACCCTCAAAGGTTTGCGTGCTGAACGTCATGCCATGGAATTCGAAACCGTCGAAACCTACATGACCTTTGACGAACTCGGTGGAATCAAGGAAATTTTGCCGCGTTCACGTAATGAAGCGCACAAACTGATTGAAGAATGTATGTTGCTGGCCAACGTTGCAGCAGCAGAATATGCCTTGGAAAATGACATTCCTATGTTGTACCGTGTGCATGAGCCACCTGAATTTTCACGTATCCAGAAAGTACGCGAGTATGTGAAATTACTGGGCTTGCCCTTCCCTGAACAGCCAACGCAAAAAGATTATCAAGCGGTGATTGAAGCCACCAAAGACCGTATTGATGCACCAAGCATTCATGCGGTATTGTTACGTTCGATGATGCAGGCCTATTACGGCGCAAACAATGCCGGACATTTTGGTTTGGCTTATGATGCCTATACACATTTCACTTCACCAATTCGTCGCTACCCTGACCTGTTGTTACACCGTGCCATCAAAGCACATTTAAAACAAAAGCCTTTCGCGCTTTCGGGCGCAGCTTTAGATGATGCTGGCGAGCATTTCTCGCAAACGGAACGCCGTGCCGATGAAGCATCACGTTCGGTTACCACCTGGTTGAAATGTCACTATATGCAGCAGCATTTAGGTGAAGAATTCGTCGGCATCATCAGTGCCGTGGCTGAGTTTGGCCTGTTCGTGACCTTAAAAGACTTGTATGTCGATGGCATGGTTCACGTCAGCCAACTGGGCGATGACTTCTTTGTTTATGACCAAGCCAGCCAAAGCCTGGTCGGTCAAAACCGAGGTCAAACCTTTAGCTTGGGCGATGAAGTCAAAATTAAAGTGGCAGCAGTGAATCTGGAAGATCGCAAGATTGATTTTCAATTGTTGCAACAGCTGACCCATGCCGGCCGTGCGATTCGAAGCCGTGCGCCACGTGTGGCCAAGACAACGACAGAAGAAGTCTTTAACCCACGTGCTAAGGCCGTGGTGAGTGAAGATGGTGAACAGCCAATTCGCAAGAAAAAGCCAAAAACCAAATCAGCTGATTTGGCTAAAAAGTCAGATAAAAAATCTTCAGCCAAGGCAGATGCCAAAGCCAAAGATAAGCTGAAGAAAAAATCGAAGCCGAAAAAGAAAAAGTCGAATGCGAAAGCTAAGATAGAATAATTTTTCGATAAAGGCCCTACTTCGGTAGGGCTTTTTATTGAGTCTGATCTGTAAAGTATTTACCGACTGAAAAATAATAGCCCTTGATTTACCCTTCTCTAAGCCTTACATCTACTATTAACTTTATAAATGATATGGCGTATAGAAATGACTTTAGAAAAGGCGACCTTGCCCGTTCCACAATTTGACCAGATTCAACTGGCCGATTTAAAACAACAGATTGAACAAGCCATTCAACAAGGACAAAATTTTCTCAAGGATTTAACCGCAGTACCGGATGATGCTCAGGCACAGCTGAATATTCTGGAACAGGTCGATACGCTGGAAAACAACATGAGTGAAGCTTGGGGTGTATTGTCACACCTCAACGCCGTAATGAATAACACAGAAACACGTGAACTTTATCAATCCCTGCTTCCAGCATTAAGTGAATACTATACCCAGCTGGGTCAACATACAGTGCTGTATCAAACCTATCAGCATGTGCATGACTCATCCATATTTAGTACCCTGATTGCAGCACAACGAAGTGCAATTAAACTGGCGCTACGTGATTTCAAACTTTCCGGTGTGGCTTTAGAAGGTGAAGCGAAAAAACGCTATGCAGAAATTTCTGCACGTTTGTCGCAGCTTTCTTCCGACTTCTCTAACCATGTCCTCGATGCTACCCAAATCTACTTCAAACCTCTGACAGAAGAACAACTCAAAGGCTTACCGCAAAGCAGCATTGATCTGCTCAAACAATATGGTCAGCAACGTGAACTGGATCAGCCAGTTGCGACTTTAGACATTCCGGCTTATCTGGCCATCATGACCTATGCTGATGACCGTGGCTTGCGTGAAGAGCTGTATAAAGCCTATACCACACGTGCTTCCGACCTGTCTGAACATCCTGAATTTGACAATACCCAGGTGATGGAGGAAATCTTAAGTCTGCGTCATGAAATGGCACAGTTATTAGGTTTTGCTAATTTTGCCGAGCTATCGCTGGCCAGCAAAATGGCACCCGATGTCGAAACTGTAGATAAGTTTCTGGTTGATCTGGCTGAACATGCACGAGTACCTGCCAGCAAAGAGATTGCTGAATTAAAAACCATTGCTATTCAGGACGGCATTCTCGAGTTACAACCTTGGGACACTGGCTACTATTCTGAAAAATTGAAACTGCAACAATTCAATTTATCACAGGAATCCCTCAAACCATATTTCCCTGCACCGAAAATCCTGCAAGGCCTGTTCAGCATTGTGAACCGTCTATATGGCATCAACATTATGGAACGTGAAGCACCGGTCTGGCATCCCGATGCACGCTATTTTGAACTGGAAGATCAAGGCAGCGTAGTCGGTGGCTTCTACCTCGATCTTTACGCACGCAGTGGCAAACGCAGTGGTGCCTGGATGAGCGGTTTCCGTTCACGCATGCAAACCAAAGATGGCTTACAAAAACCGATTTGCTACATGGTCTGCAACTTCACCCCTGCGGTTGGTCATCAGCCGGCGCTACTCACTCACGATGAAGTGAATACCCTGTTCCATGAATTTGGCCATGGTCTGCATCATCTGTTGACCGAAGTTGATCATATTGCGGTTGCAGGGACTCATGGGGTCGATTGGGATGCAGTCGAGCTTCCTAGCCAGTTTATGGAGTTCTGGACCTGGGATAGCGACAGTCTCGATCTGCTCAGTGAACACATCGAAACCAAACAGCATTTGCCAGAAGATTTGCTTAAATCCTTATTGGATGCCCGTTTCTTCCAGTCCGGCATGCAAACTTTGCGTCAAATCGAATTTGCCCTGTTTGACCTGTCTATTCACAAGCACAGTTCTGCTTTAAATGCCGAGCAGGTGCAAGCGACGCTGGATGAAATCCGTCAAAAATATGCTGTGGCACCAACAGCAAGTTATAACCGTTTTCAACATAGCTTTAGCCATATTTTTGCTGGAGGCTATGCCGCAGGTTATTACTCTTACAAATGGGCCGAAGTTTTGGCCAGTGATGCCTTCGACCGTTTCGAACAGGAAGGTATTTTTAATGTTCAGACCGGAAAAGAATTTCGTCAGTTTATTCTAGCAGTTGGCGGAAAAGATACAGCACTTGACGCGTTTATCAATTTCCGCGGACGCGAGCCAAAAATAGATGCGTTATTACGTCATCAAGGTTGGACGCAGCCCTCTAAAAACGCTTAAACTAGGGATCTAAGATTGTTCAGAAGGTTAGGATGATGACTATCAAACGTCGTTTCATTGCAGGTGCTAAATGTCCAAAATGTGAAGCGCTAGATCGGGTTGTCATGCTAACTTCTGGCGACGATGAATGGATTGAATGTATCGACTGTGGCTATAACGAAAATCGGCCAACGCATGTCGATGAACCACAAATGCCGGAACTGCCGGATGAGATTGGTGTCATTCAGTTCAAACCACGTCAGCCTAAATAAAAACAGGTTCACTATGACATTAGATCAAAGAAATAGCCCAAAACTTTTATTGGGCATTACTGGGGGACTGGTTGCAATCATTGTGCTTTTTTTGGCATATCAATGGTTTTTTGCAACTTCAAACGAAACACTGCCTGAACATGAAGGAGCCAGCTTGACCGCTCCTGTAAAACCGGCACCACCTACTACCGCAGAACCGCAAGCTGCTGCTAATAGCGATCCAGAAACCATTCAACTGGTGGATGAAAAAATTCTGAAAGCACCAGTTTCAGAAAATGCTTCTTTGGCCAAAGAAGAAGTGGCCAAACTGGACGATATCCAGAACCAGCTCCATGAGCAAGAAAGCATGCTGAAAGCACAACATACCGATGCCGACGAGCTGATTGCCCTCAAACAAGAACAGATTAAATTACTTGAAGCGCAACTGGCTCAAAAACAATCATTATAATGCGTGAAATTTCAGCTAAAATATTGACACATATTTTAGCTGAATTTGTTTGATGCCCATCCCAAGAAGCAACCTTAATTTAATCAAGGCACTCAGCTTTCTCACCTGCTCTGCTTTTCTGTTTTCCCTGATGGGCGTATGTATCCGTTATGCGTCGCACAGCGTAGACAATCCCACCATTGTTTTTTTCCGCAATTTTGTCGGTCTGTTTATTTTTCTGCCCCTGATTTTTAGCAAAGGCATTGGATTTTTTAAGACCGAAAAAATCTGGATGCATAGCTGGCGTGCCGTGGTTGGGCTCATTGCCATGTATGGTTTCTTTTACGCCATTGCCCATTTAAAACTCTCCAATGCCATGGTGTTTACCTATTCTTCTCCAATTTTTATTCCGCTGATTGCCTGGTTATTCCTGAAAGAAAAAATCACCAAATCCATGCTGCTCGCGGCAGCCATTGGTCTGACCGGGGTGATATTTGTAGCCAAGCCAGATGCAGGCATGTTTAACCAGATGTCAGTGATTGGTCTGGGGGCAAGCTTCTTGGCGGCCATGGCCTTTGTGACAGTACGTGCACTCACCAGTACCGAATCGCCAGAGAAAATCGTGTTTTATTTCTGCTTTATAGGCACTCTCATTTCCATGATTCCGATGTTCTGGCTATGGCGTCCCTATACTTGGACTGAACTGGGTTTCTTGATTGGCGCGGGTCTGCTTGCCAATATCAGCCAGATTTTTATGTCCAATGCCTATAAACTCGCCCCTGCCGGACAAATTGGCCCAGTGAATTATATTGCGATTATTTTTGCCGGGATCTGGGGTTTTATATTCTGGCAAGAAACCCCTGATCATTATAGTTTGATGGGCTTCGGGCTGATTTTGAGTGCTATTATTCTCTGTAGTCCCTTAATTCAAAAGCGCTCAGCTTAATCATTCAGGTAGATCTTCCAAATATAAGTAAGGCATAAAAAAACACCCGAAGGTGCTTTTTTTATTCAGTTAAAATTAATGATACCAGCCGAACAGTTTAAAAATATACGGCGCATAAGTCACAATCAGCAAGGATGGGAACAGCACCATAATCGGCAATAACCAGCGCTCATAGCGGTAATAGAACTTGGTATATTTGGCCTTTGCTTCTGCATCAGCAGCACGAACCTCATCATCACCCACCGACATTCGGGTCAGGAGATGATTCAGCGCCACTGGCGGAGTCACATAACCCAACTCAAATGCGACCAGTACAATCATCCAGAAATGAATTGGATGAATACCATTTTCATAGGCTACGGGTGCAATGGTTGCAGCCACCAGAATGACCGCGCCAAACGGGTCGGTAGTCATACCGACAATCGCCAGCAACAGTGCAATAAAGGCCAGTGAAATATAGATATTACCCAAATGCGTTGGTAACAATTCAACCACTTCACTACGTTCAATCAGACCGCCTACACTTGCAGACAAGGCCATCAAGATAATCAGCGCACCAATATGTCCAACGGTTTCTGCCGAAGCAAACCACATTGAATGGGCAAAGCCACGTGACTTTTCTCCCCCGTGCGGTGTATGTTCACGCATAAAGGCCGATTGTTTTTCATGTTCCAGTGTTAAAGCAGCATGACGGTCTGGTGGTGTCACAAATCGGTCACCCCACCATTTATCAAACATAATATAAACAATCAGAATGATCGGCAGAATCACTGGTGCAGTGAATTCATCCATCTGGGTATCCAGACCCACCGTATACATTGCAATCACGGCAATGGTGATCACGATATAAGGAATAACCGGCACAATGGCTTTTAACATGCCCGGCACTGCCACTTTAGGTGAATTCACACGGAAACGTGTTTCCGCAAGATACAGCGATACACCCAGGAAGATTAAAGCAGTCAGCCAGAATACATAGATACCATGATTAAACAGTTCATCTGAAGTCACATGACGGCTGTCAAGCATCGAAATTAGGATCACCAGCAAGCATGGACGAATCACCACACCTAATGAGCCGGACATGGCTGAAACGGCCAAGGCATATTGACGGCGAGAACCGGAATTCCACACTTCCTTGTAAATAATTGCACCTGCCGCCACAACGAAGATCCCTGATGCGCCGGTATAAGCGGTTGGAATAGCAGCAGCAATCAAAATCAGCCAGGTCAGTGTTTCAGGTGCCAAATTCCACGGACGTAAAATACCGAGGAATAAATCCATCACCCGGGTTTGGGTCAGTAACATACCCGCCCAGATAAACAGTGCCAGATTTAAGAAAATACCGGAGAATTCCACCAGAATTCCAAGGTAAATCCCTTGCCCCATTGGATAATCCATGACGAAGGTAAAAACAATACCGGTTAGCAATGCCATGTAGGCATACAGAGGCACACTCAATAAAGCCAGACCCAGATTGCCTTTGCCTTCCTGCTTGGCTACAGGTGGTTTAAATAGTTGTAGCAGACTGATCAGGGTCAAAGTAATAAATAGGAAAATCCACAGCCAGTAAACAGTCAGTGTTTCGTAAGTCGACGTCACACCTGAATTGATAATCGAGTGATATTGACTGAATACCGATGCAGTCAGCAGACCATTACCCAATGCCATAAACAGGGCATAAACGCGATAATCCAGCTTGGTGGTTGGCGCACGCAAACCAATATGGTGAAACTTCACTGAAGCAGTAATTGCAGCAACCACAACCATCAGCAATAAAATAATCACACGGTTTTCAGTACCAAATTTAAAGACACCAAAGAATGAGGTTTCAAGGGTACGGTAACTTCTTATCGTTGGATGATCATCCATATATTTAATGGCTTTGTCATAGAACTGATACTTTTCCTGACATTGTTGTTGTCCTGCCATAACCGAAGCCCGTACATCTGCTTCTGAGGTAGTACCGAAAATATCGGCAAACTCATCATTGGCATTGGCTTTCATTTGCTTTTGTACTTGCGCATCAATATCCGGATGTAAATCACAGCTTGGTTTGGCGGGTTCTGCACGTAAAAAAGAATATTGCATGCCAATGTCTTCATTGCCATACAAACGTTCACCCACACGTAATAGCTGTCCATGAATCATCTCACCGGTACCGATGATGAGGGTAAGCAAAAGCAGTAAGAGAATGACAAAAGTCGAAATCCACTCTGTCCATATATAACGTAACAGACCTAATCCTGATCTGTTGTTTTCATCATTTTGCATGTGCATTCCTATTTTTTTATTTTGGCCATTACACGGGGTTTAGCAATGCCAATCTTCTTTATGAATAGAAAAGATCCTTTCTCTATCCAATCTCTTTATTGTTATCTACAAATTTGCATTAACTCGATGCCAATGAAAATGACAATATGTATTTTCTTTTCTGTTTTAAATGTCAATATCACCACTATTCAACGAAATATTCCCATAAAACATAGGCCAAGGCGATTACTACTCCTCCAATCACCCCTAATAAATGTGCTTCGACCAATACCGGACTGCCAATCAGTTCAGCTGTGCCGACACTGCCGACCGTATTTTCCCAAATCAATTTCCCCAGAATCAGGCACAACACCAATGCCGCAAAATTACGTTCTTTCCTATACAACAAATGCACACAGGCAACGGTGACATACGCCCCATGCAATACCCCGGACAGGCCCGCATAAGCTTCTATATTGGGAAAGAAATAATAAAAACACAGGCTGATAAACGGCGGCAGCAATACCAGTAAAGCAACAAAATGCCAGATCTTGACGCGAGGAAAAATGAAAGGTAAGCAGGCGAAAGCCAACATATTCAGCAGATAATGAATCCATCCCACATGTACCCAATGGGCAGTCCATAAACGCCAGAATTCTTTTAGCAAACTGGCTTGCCAATAGATAAATGAATCTGCAAAAACTTGGAGGCATGCCGAGAAAGACATTACAAATGCAATAAAAATAATTTTTCGCATCAGAAACGGGTCTTTCATGGGCATGCCCTCCAGCTTAGAAGTGATGTATTCAAATGAATCCATCCTTCAAGCCAATCTTTTTTTATTCTCTGTTCAGCACGCTCGACTTAAGATGATGCCGCACTATCATTTTCAGTGAATAAATCATCCAATTCTGCAGAATTGTCCTTCTCATCCCAGAAACGTTGCATGCCGTCATCACTAGAGCGGATTCCGGTATGCTCAGTCCAATAACGGTCTGAAATACCCTGCACCATATTTTGTGCCATGCTGTCCACAAGTCGGAATTGGGGATTGACCGGTTTTTCTTCAGTACGGGCAGCGGCAAATGCTTTTAGTGCATCACGCATCTTGGCATCATCGCCACTGGCTTGAGCTGCAACCGCATACAAGGCATGAGATAAACGTACCCCTTTTTGTTCACCCAGCTGTACCGACTGTTTTAAAGTCTGGTAAGGATCTGGCTTGCCATCACCTGCACCCGGCAATAAGGTCCAAATGACTGCACGTGCCGCTTCTGGTGCTCCCCAGAATTTGGCATTATCCAGGCACACCATACCGCGTTCAACAACGGCAGCGATATCTTTCGGTACATTCACTGCACCGCCAGAATTAATGTCATTGGTCATTGCCTGTAAGCCACTGATCATCCCCATCAAATACACGGTTTGATCCAAGTCACTTTTCATTTTTGGGCATCCATCACCCAATGCCTTATTATATTTTGCTTCCCAACGTTTTTCTAACAGCTGATAGCCTGCATATTGACGTTGTGCAGCAATGGCAGCCCAGCGTTTTTGTTGAATGCGGGCATCTTGCGCTTCTGAAACCTGCCCCGCTTTAGAGGCACGTAAATAATGTAATTCTGCTTCTAATGCCTGATTTTCAGCACAAATTCCCGATGAAGCATATAACAGTACCGCAATACGGGTTGGATCTGCCCCCATATCTTTGGTTGACATAATGGCGGGCGTTAAGGCATTGCCTGAATTACACGCCATATCCGCATCATCCATGGCCAAGATTGGCGGTACGATATGTTTCTCACTAAAACCCAGTGCAATATTTGCCCCTGATTTAACCACTTGAGAACAACCTGATAAAAAAGAACTTGTAACGATGATAATTGCCATACCCTGGCATATTTTTTGGACTTGCGACATTTTCCTGTCCTCTATAATTGTGTTTATGTCCATAGCAACTAAACATATCAGATGCGAAATCTGAATAAAAGAGTATTCACTCTAATTTGGTTTGCTACTGTGCCATGAAATGAGTTTGGGAAAATTGACTGTATTCCATCAAGTTAAAAATTTTGGGCAAAAAAAAGTAGCATTGCGACGGTTCGGCACATGCTACTTATCAAGGGGTCAAAGCCTATTGGCTTTCATGTTGTGCAAATCGATCCTTCAGCACGGTTCCTAGTCGTCCAATAACAATTGCCAAAACAATTGCTACCACCAGAAACATCCAAGTTGGAATCACCATGATGATTTCCTCATTTGCTGTTGGTGTTTTTAATTTACATTTAGCTAAAATAATTCACAGGGAAAATTGTCTGACAATTGCAATATTTGTTATTTTTCTCATCCAACTGTCTTACAAAAACAAACACCTATATTTATGTTATTGATTATTAATATTTTAATTAAAATTAATTTTATACAACTGTCTAACAATTAGGTCAATTTAGCCAGTTTTTTCAATGCTTTCCATTGCTGAAAGGATAATTGATCGATCCAGATCAATAACGGTTTTTCCTGAAAATGCTGGAAATACACCACTATATAAAGCTGATGATCAACCAAATGACTAATCGAAACGCGTTTTACCTGTTGCGATTTTAAATGTGATAGTGACCATTCACGTGCATGTAAATGCTCAAAACAAATCGGTTGAGGGACTTTTAAGCCATAGGCATAGGTCAGCACCCCCAACAAAATGCACAGCAACCATAACCATGCCGGCAAGAGTTGCTGTAAAAGTACAATTAATAAGGTAAAAATGATCAGCTGAAATACAAAGGCCAGACGACTGCGTTTCAGCTGAAAACAACGATTAGCCATGAACGTAATGTTTCAACTTGACAATCAAGGCTCTCATTTCCGGACGAGGGGGTTCAGAAACTTCCATAAACCAATCTAACAGGTCTGGGTCTTCTTGCGCGACCAACTCGGCAAAAACCTCTTTCTCAGCTGCATCGGCCTGTAAATAATGATTTTTTACATAGGGATCAAAGTACACATCAATTTCTTTTAAACCGCGACGAGCACGATAAATGACTTTGCGTTCTTCCAAGCTGATTTCTTCGCTCATAGCTTTCCCCAATAGTGTGAAAATTTTTGCTAGTTTACCCTATCCCTCTCCCCTATTTCGAGCCATTTCCCCGAATTGACCAAATTCATCATTTTATATGCAGATTTGAGCATTCATCTCATTGTCGCTTGCGGCTCAATCTTCTAATTTTTAACTAACAATAACTTTGTAGATGGACACAACAATAATGCAATCAGCTGCGATCCGACCTTTAGCCAATATGCTGCCACGTCATTTATTTAACGCAGAGCATGAAGCCTTCCGTGAAACAGTACGAAAATTTTATGAAAAGGAAGTGGTTCCCAATATTGCCAAATATGAACAGCAACAGCATGTTGACCGGGATTTATGGAACAAGGCCGGTGCAATGGGCCTACTTTGTGCCACCATGCCAGAGCAATACGGGGGATCGGGTGTAGACCGTCTTTACAGTATGATCCTGATTGAAGAACAGGCCTATGCCATGGATTCATCCACTGGCTTTTCACTCCATTCGGATATTGTAGCTAATTACATCTTCAATTTTGGCAATGAGCAACAGAAATCAAATTGGTTACCGAAAATGGCTTCAGGTGAAGTGGTCACTGCTATTGCCATGACTGAACCGGGAACCGGATCAGACCTGCAAGCGGTACGTACCACTGCTGTACTGGATGGTGATGACTATGTGATTAATGGTTCGAAAATCTTTATTACTAATGGCTACCTGTGTGACATAGCCATTGTGGTCTGCAAAACAGGAGACAGCGATAAAGGTTCAGCCAATTTATCTTTACTCATCGTTGAAGCTGACCGTGCTGGCTTTAGCAAAGGTAAACCTTTGAATAAAATTGGCATGAAAGGACAAGATACCTGCGAGTTGTTCTTTGACAATGTGCGTGTACCGAAAGAAAATTTGCTGGGTATGGAAGGCATGGGTTTTATGATGCTGATGAAAGAACTGGCCTGGGAACGCATGCTGGTTGCCATCATTTGTCAGGCGGGAGCCGAAGCTGCATTTGCGCATACTGTGCAATACACCAAACAACGCCAAGTCTTTGGTAAACCGATCAGTGCTTTTCAAAACACCCGCTTTAAGCTGGCTGAATTACGAACCGAAATCGATTTCTGCCGTGCTTATTTAGACCGCTGTATGGAATTACAACTTACTGAACAGCTTGGGATTGATGCTGCGGCAGCTGCGAAATACAAAATTTCCGAAATGTTTTCTAAAGTTGTGGATGAGTGCCTGCAACTACACGGAGGTTATGGCTACATGATGGAATACCCCATCGCACGTGCCTATATCGATAACCGTGCCAACCGGATTTATGCCGGTACCAATGAAATTATGAAAGAACTGATCTCACGTTCACTGTAATCAAAAGCCCATCTCTTGATGGGCTTTTTCTTTTAGGCAATGCCTGCTAAAAATTCAGTAATCAACGCCAGCACCTGTTCCGGTTGTTCTTTATGCGGCATATGATGCAGACCTTGCAAGATCTGCAATTCAGCGGTTCCCTTCACTCCTGCAAAGATTTGCTGCGGCTGTGCTGTTGTCGCATATTCATCCAACTCACCATGAATGACCAAGCTTGGGCATTGTACTTGTGGCAGCACCTCACGCAAATTCCAATTCTTAAATGCAGGTGCCAGCCAGGTTTCAGTCCAGGCATCCAGCACCCACTGCGCTTTATCAGGGTGATACTTGGCTAAGCGCTCTATTTGTCCTGCTTGCTGAAATGCCTGTTTGGCTGCACGGATACCCTCCAAGGTTCGTTCTTCTACTTCATATTGCGCAGCAATGGTCACTAAAGCCTTACAGGACTGTGGATATTCAGCAGCGATAGCTGCGGACATTCCACCACCCACACTATGACCCAGCACAATAAAATGTTTCAGATCAAAATAATCAAGCACAGCCTTAAATCCATGGGTCGCTTCAGACATGACAAAATCCAGTGCCAAAGATTGGTCATTGACGGATGATTGTCCAAAGCCAATCCGGTCATAGGCATATATACAATACGTTTAGTCTGAGCTGCAAGTTGCGCAGGAAAATCACGCCATAAAGCCACACTGCCCAGTGAATCATGCATCAATAGAATCGGTGCCAATTCTGGATTAGCTTCAGCAGACTGCCATGATTTGGCATAAATGGAATAAGAATGAAATGACAACTAATATTCACGCGCTAAAATACTCAAAACTTATTCCTATGCTGGCTTAATTCGTTTTGTTCCATCATGTAGGAGTTTGCCGCAAAACCAAAGATTACAACTTGAACTCGTGATTCAATATGCATAAAAAAAGGAGCATTTTTGCTCCTTTTTTAAAATGATGATCAGGCTCAATAAGAAAACTCAATCATGAGACCAAACGCGGTGTCACATTTTTATTATCCTTTTGCTCACGCTTATGAAATTTAAGTACGCCATCATCAAAGCGCGCATGTTTTAATTGTTTACGGTCAGCCAGATAATTATTGGATACACTCCAAGGTGCATGCTTGCCCTGTTTTGGCATCACATCTGCGGCACGGGCAATATAGCCTGAAGATAAACTGCCCATGACGGTATCTTCCATTAACTCGGTCGCATCGCCTTGAGGACGCACTTCATCATAGCCGTTTTTGTCCATATAATTGATCAGACGGCAAATATAATCTGCCGCAATATCTACTTTGAGTGTCCAAGATGCATTGATATAGCCAATAATCATCGCCATGTTTGGCACATCACTGACCATGATGCCCTGATACAGCATATGTTTAGAGGTATTCATCGGCTTGCCATCAATCGTGGCCTGCATGCCGCCTAAAATTTGAATATTGAGTCCAGTTGCAGAGACAATAATATCCGCATCCAAGTGCTTGCCTGATTTTAATTGAACACCAGTTTCAGTAAATTTTTCAATTTGATCGGTTTCAACTGATGCACGGCCTTCACGTAAAATCTTGAATAAATCGCCATCTGGTACCACACATAAACGTTGATCCCATGGCTCATAGTTCGGAGTAAAATGTTTCATATCCACCTTACCTTTGAGCTGAAATTCAATTGATTTCAATAGCAAACTACGCAGTAATTTAGGCTGTTTCTGTGCCAGTGCATAAATACCACGCTGCATGCCAATATTACGTGCGCGAGTCAGCTTATAGGCAATATCTTCTGGTAAGTACTTACGCATTTTATCGTAGATGACGTCAATCGAGGGAACCGAGGCGATATAGGTCGGTGAACGTTGCAACATCGTGACATGAGCTGCGCCACCTTTCGCCATGGCTGGCACCAAGGTAATTGCAGTTGCACCACTGCCAATAATTACGACCTTTTTACCAGAATAATCGAGCTGCTCAGGCCAATGCTGCGGATGAATAAAATCACCCTTGAATGCAGACTGATTGGGGAATTCTGGCTGAAAGCCTTGATCGTAATTATAGTAGCCAGTGCAACCTATAACGAAATTTGCCACCCATATCTGTTTTTTGCCTTGCGCATCTTCAATCTCGACAGACCATTTATGGGTAACTGAATCATAATTTGCAGACAACACACGATGCTGAAAATGAATTTTATTTTTTAGCTGATATTCATCAATCACTTCAGATAAATAATTTTTGATGGATGGTCCATCTGCCAGAACACTGGCTTTTTGCCACGGTTTAAAATTAAAACCAAAGGTCGACATATCTGAATCGGAACGAATTCCTGGATACTTGAATAAATCCCAAGTTCCGCCAAAACTTTCGCGACGCTCAATAATATCAAATTGGCGTTGTGGGCAGTTTTTAGAAAGATGAACAGCAAGACCTATACCAGAAATACCGGCACCTACAATCAAGACATCAATATGTTTTTCCATGTTCTTTTTATAACCTGTTTAAGCTTTATTTTATTAAACCATAAAATTGACAATACTCAATGTCAAGTTTATACAAAACTGATAAAAAATATGTCAGTTCAGGACAAAAGCTTAAATTGTCAGACAATGAAAAAACAACAGGCATAAAAAAGACCGGTGAAACACCGGTCTTTTTTAGAACAACTGAAGCTATTCTTGCGAAATTAGTTAACTTCGCGATCTACTAGCTCAACGTAAGCCATCGGTGCAGCATCACCTGCACGGAAGCCCGCTTTAAGAACACGTAGATAACCGCCGTTACGTTCTTTGTAACGAGGGCCAAGAACGGTAAATAATTTACCAACAGTTGCTGCTGAACGAGTACGAGCAAACGCTAAACGACGGTTTGCAACAGTATCGTTTTTAGCTAAAGTGATTAAAGGCTCAGCTACACGACGTAACTCTTTAGCTTTAGGCACAGTTGTTTTAATCAACTCGTGCTCGAACAAAGAGTTAGCCATGTTTTGGAACATCGCTTTACGATGACTGCTTGTACGGCCTAATTTCACACCACTATTACGATGACGCATGGTGATAGTCCTACTTAATTAACGGCTACGATAGGCGAAACGATCGTCCATACGGAGACTAGCTGGTGGCCAGTTCTCTAAACGCATGCCGAGCTGTAAGCCCTTAGAAGCCAGAACATCTTTGATTTCAGTTAACGATTTTTTACCGAGGTTAGGAGTTTTTAACAACTCAACTTCAGTACGTTGAACCAAATCACCGATGTAGTAAATATTTTCTGCTTTCAAACAGTTAGCAGAACGAACAGTAAGCTCTAGATCATCTACTGGACGAAGCAAGATTGGATCCACTTCTTCGCGAGGTTCTTGAGCAACAGGAGCTTGATCTTTCTGAAGATCAACAAAAATTGCAATTTGTTGTTGCAAGATTGTTGCCGCTTTGCGGATTGCTTCTTCAGGATCAACTGTACCATTGGTTTCAAGATCAATGACCAATTTATCAAGGTCAGTACGTTGTTCTACACGAGCATTTTCTACTGTGTAAGACACGCGCTTGATTGGGCTATAAGAAGCATCTAACTGTAAGCGACCCACAGGGCGAGTCTCGCCTTCTGGAAAACGTGAGTCAGAAGTTTCATAACCACGACCTTGAGAAACTTTCAGGCGCATTTTTAAATTGCCTGATGCACTCAAAGTGCCGATCAAATGCTCAGGGTTTACCACTTCAACATTATGAGGTAAACGAAGATCAGCGGCTGTTACATCGCCTGGACCTTGTTTTTCTAATGTCAAATATGCTTCGTTTTGATCGAACAGCTTAATCGACAATCCTTTTAGGTTCAGCAAGAGCTCGACGATGTCCTGCTGCAAGCCTTCCAAGGTACTGTACTCGTGCTCAACCCCTTCTATTTCAACTTCAACCACAGCAGCGCCAGGTAAAGAAGAAAGAAGGATACGACGTAAAGCATTACCAAGAGTATGACCAAAGCCACGCTCTAATGGTTCTAGAATCACTTTTGCCGAGGTCCCGCTAGCCGCTTCGACCTTGATCGCTTGCGGAGTTAGAAACTCATTTGCAGTACGCGTCATTATTGCTACCTCAAGGATTATTTAGAATACAATTCTACAATCAAGCTTTCGTTGATTTCAGCAGGTAAATCAGAACGATCCGGTGCAGCTTTAAACGTACCTTCTAATTTTGAATGGTCAACGTCCATCCAAGAAGGGATACCACGTTGAGCAGCCAATTCAATCGCGCCTTTAATACGCAATTGTTGTTTAGCACCTTCGTGAACCGCGATTACATCACCAGCTTTAACTTGGATAGACGCGATGTTTACACGACGACCATTCAAAGTAATGCTACGGTGAGATACAAGCTGACGAGCTTCTGCACGTGTAGAACCAAAACCCATGCGATAAACGACGTTATCAAGACGGCTTTCAAGCAGTTTCAACAAGTTTTCACCTGTTGCGCCTTTAACACGAGCAGCTTCTTTATAGTAGTTACTAAATTGACGTTCTAACACACCGTACATACGACGTACTTTTTGTTTTTCACGTAATTGTAGTGAGTACTCAGATTGTTTACTGCCACGAGCCCCGCCATGTTGGCCAGGCGCTTTAGCATGTTTTTTAGTTTTGACGTCAAATGGTTTAACGCCAGATTTTAATTGCAGGTCTGTCCCTTCGCGGCGAGAGAGTTTGCATTTTGGACCAATATAACGAGCCATGAATGATTCTCCTTACACACGACGTTTTTTAGGTGGACGGCAACCGTTGTGCGGGATTGGCGTCACATCGGTAATGCTGTTAATTTTATAACCCACTGCACCTAAAGCACGAACCGCAGATTCACGACCAGGACCAGGACCTTTTACAAGGACGTCCAAGTTTTTCAAACCATAATCCAAAGCAGCTTTACCAGCAACTTCAGCAGCTACCTGAGCAGCAAACGGAGTTGATTTACGTGATCCACGGAAGCCTTGTCCACCAGAGGTAGCCCAAGCCAGTGCATTACCTTGACGATCGGTAATAGTCACAATGGTGTTATTAAAAGAAGCGTGAATGTGTGCAACACCTTCAGAGACGGTACGAGTGACCTTCTTGCGTGTGCGTGTATCTTTAGCCATCTTTTAGCTTCCAGAAATCTTATTTCTTAATAGGTTTGCGCGGACCTTTACGGGTACGTGCGTTAGTTTTGGTGCGTTGTCCACGGACAGGCAAGCTGCGACGATGACGAAGACCGCGGTAGCAGCCTAAATCCATTAAACGTTTAATGTTCATGGAAATTTCGCGACGTAAATCACCTTCGGTCGGAACCTTGGTAATTTCTGCACGAATCGCATCAAGTTGAGCATCATCCAATTCACGGATCTTGGTAGTTGGTGCAATACCCGCAGCAGCTAAGATGTTCTTAGCAGTGTGGCGACCGATACCAAAGATATACGTGAGGGAGATAACAGCATGCTTGTTATCCGGAATGTTTACACCGGCAATACGAGCCATTCACTTTCTCCAAAAAGGCAGTAGAGATAATCAACCGCCCCACAAAAACCTTGAGGGGCGGATATTAACCTAATTCACCTACTGAAATCAACAGGTCTTGATCAGATTAACCTTGACGCTGCTTATGACGAGGTTCAGCGCTACAAATCACGCGGATAACCCCATTACGACGGATAACTTTACAGCTACCACAAATTTTTTTAACAGAAGCTTGTACTTTCATGATGAAACCTCAAGTGCGCTTATCCCTTAGGATGAGCAGTCGTTTTTCTCATTAACGTTTGATTGTCATACTGGTGCGAAGTGAGATGAGCTTGCAGCTGAGCCATAAAGTCCATCACAACTACCACTACGATCAACAAAGATGTACCACCCAAATGGAATGGAATACCAAAAGAACTTTGCAGAATCATCGGCATTAAACAGATGATCGTAATGTAAATTGCACCAATAAACGTCAAACGATTAAGAATATGATCTAAGTAACGAGCAGTTTGCTCACCTGGGCGAATACCAGGTACATAAGCTCCGCTGCGTTTCAAGTTCTCTGATACTTCTTTAGGACTGAACACAAGTGCAGTATAGAAATAACAGAAAAAGATAATTAACGCACCGAAGAGCACCAAATACAAAGGTTGTCCAGGCGATAATACCAATGCCAAATCTTGTAGGCTACGCTTTACGATTCCTGCATTTGGATCAGAACTACCTAACCATTGACCTAAACTTGCAGGGAACAACAATAACGAACTAGCGAAAATTGCTGGAATAACCCCTGCCATATTTAATTTCAATGGCAAATGTGTCTGCTGTGCAGTGAATACGCGACGCCCTTGTTGCTTTTGAGCATAGTTAACCGGTATACGACGTTGAGCCTTTTCAATAAATACAATCGCAGCAAGAACCGCAACTGAAAGTAATGCAAACACAGCCAGACCAATTAAACTTGATTGACCGTTATCCACCGAAGTGAATGCTTGAATTACAATATTAGGCAAACCAGCAACAATACCTGCGAAAATGATCATCGAGATCCCATTACCAACACCACGTTCGGTAATTTGCTCTCCCAACCACATTAAGAACATGGTGCCTGCAACCAATGAAGTTACAGCAGGAATGTAAAAAGCCAGTCCTGAAGTCAAGGTAATCCCTTGGCTAATCAGACCAGCACACATACCTACACCTTGTACCAATGCAAGTAATAACGTGCCGTAACGCGTATATTGATTAATCTTACGCTTACCCTGCTCGCCTTCTTTCTTTAATGCTTCCAGCGAAGGAACGACTGTTGACATCAACTGCACGATAATCGATGCAGAGATATATGGCATGATCCCCAACGCAAGAATTGACATTCGCTCTAATGCTCCGCCGGAGAACATATTAAACAAACCTAAGAAGGTACCCTCATTAGCTTTGAAAAAACGTTCTAAAGCGACATTATCAATACCCGGCAGTGGAATATGTGCTCCTAGTCGAAAGACCAATAATGCGCCAACCAAAAACATTAATCGACGAATAATTTCACGATATTTCACATGAAATGGTTGGCCTTTCATCATGTTGACATGACCTGAAGAACTAGGAGACATAGACACTAGCGATTACTCCTCGACTTTACCGCCAGCAGCTTCAACAGCAGCTTTAGCGCCTTTAGTCAAAGCAACACCTTGTACAGTGAATGCACGAGTAATATCACCAGAAAGTACGATACGAGCACGAGTCATATCTTTACGTACAACATTGGCAGCTTTTAAAGTTTCCAGTGAAATGATGTCACCTTCAACTTTAGCAAGCTCTGATAAACGTACTTCAGCAGTTTTTAAAGCAAGTTGGCTAGTGAAGCCGAATTTAGGCAAACGACGATATAACGCAGTTTGACCACCTTCGAAACCTGGACGTACGCCACCGCTCTTACGTGATTTTTGACCTTTGACACCACGGCCACCAGTCTTACCAACGCCAGAACCGATACCACGGCCTAGACGAAGGTTGTCACGTTTAGCACCTTCTGCAGGTGCAATAGTATTTAAACGCAGAGTCATGGCTTATTCCTCTACACTAACCATATAGTAGACTTGGTTGATCATACCACGGTTAGAAGGCGTATCTTGCACTTCTACAGTATGACCAATACGACGCAGACCTAAACCTTGAAGGCTAAGCTTGTGATTTTTCAAGCGGTGCGCAGAAGATTTAGTCTGGGTAACTTTAATCGTTTTCATGATTGATTACCCTTGAATTTGTTCTACTGAAAGACCACGTTTCGCAGCGACTTTCTCAGGAGAAGTCATATCACGCAAACCTTTAAAAGTTGCGTTCACTACGTTAGCAGCGTTTGTAGAACCGTAACATTTAGCAAGTACGTTATGTACACCAGCAGCTTCCAAAACAGCACGCATCGCGCCACCAGCAATTACGCCAGTACCTTCAGAAGCAGGCTGCATGTAAACACGGCTTGCACCATGACGAGCATTCACAGGGTGTTGCAGAGTAGTACCTGCAAGATCAACAGTGATCATGTTGCGACGAGCAGCTTCAAGTGCTTTAGAAATAGCAGCTGGAACTTCACGTGCTTTACCACGACCAAAACCTACACGACCATTACCATCACCCACAACAGTTAATGCTGTGAAAGAGAAGATACGACCACCCTTAACAACTTTGGCTACACGATCAACGGCAACCAGCTTTTCAACAAGACCTTCGTTTTGTTCAACTTTAGCCATGATTAGAACTCCAAGCCGTTTTCACGAGCAGCATCAGCCAAGGCTTTGATACGACCATGATATTTGAAACCAGAACGGTCAAATGCAACTTTAGTAACGCCAGCTGCTTTAGCACGTTCTGCGATTAAAGCACCTACTTTAGTCGCTGCATCAACGTTACCAGTTGTACCAGCACGTAAAGTAGCATCTAAAGTTGAAGCTTGCGCTAAAACTTTGCCACCATCTGCTGAGATAACTTGAGCATAGATGTGACGCGGAGTGCGGTTTACACACAAGCGAGTCGCACCCAATGCACGAATGTGCAAGCGTGTGCTTTTCGCACGACGCAAACGGGATTGTTTCTTTTCGTTCATAAGAACCTCGCGCCTTATTTCTTCTTAGCTTCTTTACGAAGTACAACTTCGTCAGAATAACGAACACCTTTACCTTTATAAGGCTCTGGCGGACGGTAACCACGGATATCTGCAGCAACTTGACCTAAAGCTGCTTTATCAGCAGACTTAAGAACAATTTCAGTTGCAGTAGGAGTTTCAGCAGTTACACCTTCTGGAAGGTTGTAATCAATCGGGTGAGAGAAACCTAGGTTAAGGTTAACAACGTTACCTTTAACCGCAGCTTTATAACCAACACCGATAAGTTGTAACTTGCGTTCGAAACCTTCGCTAACACCTTTTACAAGGTTGTTTAACACAGCGCGAGCAGTACCAGCTTGCATCCAAGCGTCTTTCGACTCAGCTTTAGGAGCAATTTGAAGTTGACCTTCTTCCTGTTTTAGCTCGACCAGCGCATGCAGGTTGAAAGACAATGTACCTTTGCTGCCTTTCACTTCGACCTGCCGGCCGTTCTGAGTAACTGTTACACCGTTAGGTACAGTTACTGGGGCTTTAGCCACACGAGACATGAGGAATCACCTATTAAGAAACAAAAGCAATAACTTCACCACCGATGCCCGCAGCACGTGCAGCGCGATCAGTCATGATGCCTTTGCTTGTAGAAACAATTGCAATACCTAAACCTTGCTTAACGCTAGGAAGTGCATCTTTACCGCGATATTGGCGAAGACCTGGACGGCTTACGCGTTTCACAGTTTCGATAACTGGTTTGCCTTCAAAATATTTTAACGTAATTGTTAAAGTTGGTTTGCCTTCAGCATCCGCAACTTCTACGTTTGAAATATAACCTTCTTGTTGAAGAACGTTTGCAATAGCAACCTTCAACTTAGAATTAGGCATAGAAACAGTTTGTTTCTTTGCCATTTGTGCGTTACGAACACGTGTTAGCATGTCGGCAACGGTATCTTGCATACTCATTTATAGTGCTCCTTACCAGCTTGCCTTAACAACGCCCGGTACATCACCTTGCATTACTGTATCACGTAGTTTGTTACGGCTTAGACCGAACTTACGGAAGTAACCATGAGGACGACCAGTTAAACCACAACGGTTACGAAGACGTACTGGAGATGCATTACGTGGTAATGCCTGTAACTTCATCATCGCATCGAAACGTTCTTCGTCGCTAGCATTTACATTTGCAATCGTAGCTTTTAATTCAGCACGTTTTGCAGCAAATTTAGCCACTGTTTTTTCGCGTTTCAATTCGCGATTAATCATACCTTTCTTAGCCATATCGACCTCTTATTTGAACGGGAAGCCGAATGCACGCATAAGCGCACGGCCTTCGTCATCGGTGCGAGCAGTCGTAGTAACGGTAATATCCATACCACGAATACGATCAATCTTATCGAAATCGATTTCAGGGAACATGATTTGTTCCTTCAAACCCATCGAATAGTTACCACGACCATCAAATGATTTCGCAGAAAAACCGCGGAAGTCACGAATACGAGGGATCGCGATAGAGATCAAACGGTCTAAGAATTCGTACATTTGTTCGCCGCGTAAAGTAACTTTACAACCAATCGGCCAACCATCACGGATTTTGAAACCAGCGATTGATTTGCGAGCTAGAGTAAGAACTGGCTTTTGACCAGCAATCGCTTGCATATCAGAAAGAGCGCCATCTAACAATTTCTTGTCAGCTGATGCCGCACCAACACCCATGTTAATGGTGATTTTAGTGATGCGAGGAATCTCCATCACATTTTTAACGCCTAATTGCTCTTGTAACTGAGCTTTAAGTACGTCGTTGTAACGTGTTTTAAGTCTGGCCATTGCCTATTTCAACCTATTACTTCGCTACCGCCACTGATTCACCGTTAGATTTGTAAACGCGAGTTTTCACGCCTTCAATCGTTTGGTAACCAACACGGTCAGCCTTTTGGGTTGTAGCATTAAAAACTGCCACGTTTGAGATATGAAGCGAAGCTTCTTGTGTAACTACAGCGCCTTCAGCACCTGTTGCACGGTTCGGCTTTTGATGCTTCTTAACCAAGTTAAGGCCTTCAACCATAACACGGTCATTTGAAACAGACAGAACAGTACCCTGTTTGCCTTTTTCTTTACCTGCGATCACGATAACTTGATCGCCTTTTTTAATCTTAGCCATGAGTGCCTCTTATAGAACTTCAGGAGCCAATGAAATAATTTTCATGAACTGTTCAGTACGAAGTTCACGAGTCACTGGTCCGAAAATACGAGTTGCAATCGGCGCTTTGTTGTTGTTCAAAATAACAGCAGCATTGTCATCAAAACGGATGATAGAACCATCCGGACGACGTACACCGAATTTTGTACGTACAACTACAGCATTCATCACGTCACCTTTTTTAACACGTGCGCGTGGAATAGCTTCTTTTACAGTAACTTTAATAATGTCGCCAACAGAAGCATAACGACGATGTGAACCACCAAGTACTTTAATACATTGTACGCGGCGAGCACCACTGTTGTCTGCTACGTCGAGCATACTTTCGGTTTGAATCATTGCCCTACTCCAAAACCGAGCATCACCGGTCAGTATTTCGAAAGGCTCAAAGAGTACTCGAAATTAACCGATGATGCAACAAGAACGTCTAATTACTCAGCAGCAGCTTCAATAACTTCCACTAAAGCCCAAGCTTTAGTTTTAGAAATCGGGCGGCTTTCTTTAATGGTCACTACGTCGCCAGTTTTAGCAACATTGTTCTCATCATGAGCGTGTAATTTTGTTGAACGGCGGATTGATTTGCCATACAACGGGTGTTGAACGCGGCGTTCAATAAGCACAACAATAGACTTGTCCATTTTGTCGCTTACGACTTTGCCGGTTAACGTGCGAACTGTTTGTTCACTCATTGTCCGTTCCCCTGTTTTTCGGTAAGGAGTGTCTTGATACGAGCAATAGTCTTGCGAGTAAGCGCAACTTCATGCGATTTACCCAATTGACCAGTTGCTTTCGCCATACGAAGACGGAATTGGTTAAGCTGTTGCTCATCAAGCAAAGCTGTCAACTCTTCTACCGATTTTTCACGTAGATCTTTAGTTTTCATTACATTACCGTCCGAGTCACGATAGCGGTTTTAAACGGAAGCTTAGCAGCAGCAAGCGTAAACGCTTCACGTGCTAATTCTTCGCTTACACCTTCCATTTCGTACAAGATCTTACCTGGTTTGATTTGACAAACCCAGTATTCCACAGAACCTTTACCTTTACCCATACGAACTTCTAATGGTTTTTCAGTAATTGGTTTGTCTGGGAAAACACGGATAAAGATCTTACCACCACGTTTTACACGACGGCTGATTGTACGACGCGCTGCTTCAATCTGACGAGCTGTCATTTGACCACGCTCGATAGATTTAAGTGCAATAGAACCGAAAGATACGGTGCTACCACGGTGCGCTAGACCAGTGTTACGGCCCTTTTGAACCTTACGGAACTTAGTACGTTTAGGTTGCAACATGGATTATTCTCCTTTTTCAGCAGAACGATCATTGCGACGACCACGACGCTCTTGACCTTCACCACGGCCGCGACCACGTTTAGCTGGACGTTCTTCAGCAGGAGCAGGGTTCATGACTTGCTTCATGCCACCTAAGATCTCACCGCGGAAAATCCAAACTTTAACGCCAATCGTACCGTAAGTAGTTTCAGCACGCATAGTAGCGTAGTCGATGTCCGCACGAAGTGTATGCAAAGGTACACGACCTTCACGATACCATTCAGTACGTGCAATCTCAGCACCACCTAAACGACCAGAAACTTCAACTTTGATACCTTTAGCACCAGCACGCATAGTGTTTTGAACCGCACGCTTCATAGCACGACGGAACATTACACGTTTTTCTAATTGAGAAGCGATAGCTTCAGCAACTAAACGAGCGTCTAAGTCTGGGCGATCGATTTCGTTGATGCTTACTTGCGCAGGAACACCCATAATAGATGTTAATTCGCGTTGTAATTTTTCAATGTCTTCGCCTTTTTTACCGATAACGATACCAGGACGAGCAGTGCTAATAGTAATTTTAGCAGCGCCTGTAGGACGTTCGATAAGAATATTGCTAATCATTGCATTCTTAAGTTTTTTAATTAAAAACTCACGAACTTGCAAATCTTTAAGCAAGTATTCAGCGTATTGTTTCGGACTCGCATACCAGTTAGCGTTATGACGTTTCACAACACCTAGGCGGATACCGATTGGATGAACCTTCTGACCCATATCAAACCCCTACCTTAACGGTGATGTGACAAGTACGCTTAGTAATACGATCTGCACGGCCTTTAGCACGTGGCATAATACGTTTAAGGCTAATGCCTTCATCAACGTAAATCGTAGATACTTTAAGGTCGTCTACATCTAAACTGTTATTATGTTCAGCATTTGCAATCGCAGATTCCAACGCTTTTTTAACTAAAACTGCAGCTTTTTTGTTGCTGAAGTTCAAGATATTTAAAGCGTGAGCAACAGATTTGCCACGGATTAGATCTGCAACCAAACGAGCTTTTTGTGCCGAGATAGCGGCACCGCGTAATTTAGCAGTAACTTCCATCATCGCACCTTAACGTTTAGACTTCTTGTCAACACCGTGACCACGATAGGTACGAGTTGGCGCGAATTCACCGAGTTTATGACCAACCATGTGTTCAGATACAATCACCGGAACATGGTTACGACCATTATGAACAGAAATTGTTAAACCAACAAAATCTGGGAGTATCATCGAACGACGCGACCAAGTTTTGATCGGCTTGCGAGAGTTACTCGCTACAGCCGCTTCAACCTTAGCGAACAAGTGCGCATCGACGAATGGGCCTTTTTTCAGAGAACGAGGCATTGTCAGATTCCTTTACTTGTTACTTAACGCGACGGTCGCGAATAATCATCTTAGTCGTACGCTTATTGGTACGTGTCTTGTACCCTTTAGCTTTTTGACCCCATGGGCTTACAGGTTGAATACCTTTGTTACGCCCTTCACCACCACCGTGTGGATGGTCAACCGGGTTCATCGCCATACCACGAACGGTAGGACGAACACCACGCCAGCGTGATGCACCAGCTTTACCCAGTGAACGAAGGTTGCTTTCTGAGTTAGAAACTTCACCCAAAACAGCGCGACATTCAACGTGTACTTTACGCATTTCGCCTGAACGAAGACGAATGATTGCGTAAGAACCGTCACGACCCAACAATTGAGCAGAAGTACCAGCAGAACGCATCAATTGTGCGCCTTTACCGATTTTAAGCTCGACGTTGTGAAGAGTAGAACCGATAGGCATGTTACGAAGTGGCAAGCAGTTACCTGGACGGATTGGAGCATCGTTACCAGATTGTACTTTATCACCAGCACGCAAACCTTTAGGCGCAATGATGTAACGACGTTCACCGTCAGCATATTTTAATAGAGCAATATGAGCTGTACGGTTAGGATCGTATTCAATACGTTCAACCACAGCTGGAATGCCGTCTTTGTTACGTTTGAAGTCGACAAGACGGTAGTGTTGTTTATGACCACCACCAACGTGACGAGTTGTAATGTGACCGTTATTGTTACGACCACCAGTACGTTTTTTAGCTTCAACCAACGGAGCATAAGGCGCGCCTTTGTGAAGATGGTCGTGAACGACTTTCTCTACAAAGCGACGTCCTGGTGACGTTGGCTTACATTTTTGAATAGGCATAATTCTCGTCCTTATTCCGCTGCGCTTTCAGCGGTATCGCCCAAGTCAGCCATTTCAACATCTTGGCCAGCTTTCAGGGTGACGTATGCTTTTTTAACATCAGAACGACGTCCCAATGTTTTACCAAAGCGTTTAGTCTTACCTTTAGTGATCGTAGTGTTAACTTTAACCACTTGAACACCAAAGAGTTGTTCCACTGCTTTTTTGATTTCAAGTTTGTTTGCATCAAGTGCAACTTTAAAAACTTGAACACCAGCAGCTTCACCTAAAACTTGTGCTTTTTCTGAGAATACAGGTCCTTGTAGGACTTGATAGATACGTTCGTTGTTCATCCGAGTTCTACCTCAATTTTCTTAGCAGCAGCTACAGACATAACAACTTTGTCAAACGCGATCAAGCTAACAGGATCGATTGCAGCAGCATCAACCACATCAACGTGTGGAATGTTACGTGCAGCAAGATACAAGTTCTCATCAACAGCATCAGTAACGATTAATGCACGAGTAGCATTCAAGTCGTTAAGTTTTGCAAGCAACTCTTTAGTTTTTGGAGCTGCAACAGCAAACTCATCAACTAAGATTAGGCGATCTTGACGAACAAGTTCAGCCATGATGCATTGCATAGCACCGCGGTACATTTTACGGTTAACTTTTTGAGACCAATCTTGTGGACGAGCGGCAAAAGTTTTACCACCACCAACCCAGATCGGGCTACGAATAGAACCAGCACGCGCACGGCCAGTACCTTTTTGACGGAATGGTTTTTTACCACCGCCAGATACATCGCCACGTGATTTCTGAGCTTTCGAACCTTGACGACCACCAGCTAAATAAGCTGTAACAACTTGGTGTACAAGAGCTTCGTTAAATTCACGACCGAAAGCAACTTCAGATAATTCAACAGCAGAGCCGGAAACAGTATTTAAATTCACGTTATTTCCCCTCAGGCCTTGATCGTAGGACGAACAGTAACGTCGCCACCAGTAGCACCAGGAATCGCACCTTTAACAACGAGAACTGAACGTTCAGCGTCGATAGATACAATTTCAAGACCTTGAACAGTTACGCGTTCAGCACCTAAATGGCCAGCCATTTTTTTGCCTTTGAACACGCGACCAGGAGTCTGGTTTTGACCTGTAGAACCTAGAACACGGTGAGACAATGAGTTACCGTGAGTAGCATCTTGGGTACGGAAGTTCCAACGCTTAACACCACCTTGGAAACCTTTACCTTTAGATTGACCAGTTACGTCAACAACTTGACCAACTGCGAACAAATCTACACCGATAGTTCCGCCAACTTCACGACCTTCAAGCTCAGCTTCTGTAGTACGAAATTCTTGAACCAGACGACCAGCAGCAACACCAGCTTTCGCAAAGTGACCTTTCTGAGCGTTAGTTACGCGAGATTCGCGACGTTCACCAGTAGTGATTTGAATCGCTTGATAACCATCAGTTTCAAGCGTTTTGATTTGAGTGATGCGGTTAGGATCAACCTCAATCACTGTTACAGGTACAGAAACACCAGCATCTGTAAAGATACGAGTCATACCGCACTTGCGACCGACTAAACCAATAGCCATGTGCATAAACCTCTAAAAAAGCGGCCTAATTAACTTAGAGCGTTAATTAACCGAAAGCCTTAACCCAATGCGATCTGAACATCAACACCAGCTGCAAGATCTAACTTCATCAATGCATCAACAGTTTTATCTGTAGGTTGAACAATGTCGATCAAACGTTTATAAGTGCGGATCTCGTATTGGTCACGCGCATCTTTGTTAACGTGTGGTGATGTTAAAACGTTAAAACGTTCAATGCGTGTAGGCATTGGAATTGGACCACAAACTTGTGCGCCAGTACGTTTTGCTGTTTCTACGATTTCTTGAGCTGATTGATCAATTAGACGGTGATCAAAAGACTTAAGACGGATACGAATTCTCTGGTTAGACATACCAGTTAACTCCAAGCCAAATATATAAAGAATCACCCTTGACGCATCTCACTCCACTTTTATATGGGTAAGTGTCAAGAGCAGTGAATTATCACTAAGGTCATGATCGATGCCACGACTGTCACGATGTTAACTACGTTATTGGTAGTCAACCCCCTTTCATTAAAGGGTCGCTTATTATAGCTATTGTTTAACGCTTAAGCAAATCTCTTTTCAACTTTTTGCTCTTTTTTTCCGCTTGTCTATTTATGCTTTTGTTTAAAAATAAATCAGCATGAAGTTTTTTGTAAAACGTACTCTATTGCTTGGTTTAGTATTTGATTTCCTTCAATAAAATTTGTTTTATCTGCTTTTCTTAATTGCTGTTCAGTTTGCACATATTCTCCTGAAAAACCTTCTAGCTCTTCATCATTTTCTAAAAACAGCTTTAGCGTCTCGGAAGTAATTTCAGGATGAAACTGAAATCCCAGCACATTTTTACCAATCTGGTACATCTGGTTGCGGCAAACACCATTTTCAGCCAAATGAATAGCACCTTTAGGAATTTCAAAGGTTTCACTATGCCATTGCATAATCTTAAATTGTGCTGGCAATTCAAAGCATTCTTCAGGCACATGCTGTACCTTACGCACGGTAGTCCAACCCAACTCCTGTTGCTCATTGCGCCTGACCGCTGCCCCCAAAGCATTGGCGATCAGCTGCCCGCCCAGACATAAACCAATGGCCGGTTTACCCATAGATAAATAACGTCGAATCCAGCGCTTTTCTATCTTTAACCAGGGATAATTTGCCTCATCATTCACACTCATGGTCCCACCCATGATAATGAGCAAATCGACATCTTCAACTTGCGGTAAAGCCTCAATATCGAGTGGCCGATCCAGCGGTAAGGCAAAAAACTCCGTTGCACTAATTTTAGCGTGATGCTGTTTTAAATATTGATAACAACTGCCGAACCCTTCACCAGCAATATGCTGAAAATAATGTACTTTTAAATGCGACTTCATCCGCCCCACCTATTGTTTTAGCTCTGTCGTAGATTTAGCAAGAATAAAGCCAACTTTATGTGCGGTTTAACGTTTCTATACATTTTGGCATTTATATAGCCTAATTTGCGTGTTTCTCTTAAGCTAAGACTAATTTTGATACGACTTAGAGCAGTTCCTTGAAAAAAAATCCACAAACCGCACTCATTCATGCACCACGGAAAGCCCCACAATATATTTCTAGCGTTCAACCTCCCCTGTTTCGTGCATCGACCATTATTTTTAACAACACCGATGCACTATTTAATCGCCATTGGACCGATGACTATGACTATAGTTATGGCACCCACGGCACGCCAACGACCTTTACTTTAGCGGACAACATTGCCCAGATTGAAGGAGGGCAATATTGCTTGCTGGCCCCTAGTGGTTTATCCGCGATTAATCTGGTCAATTCCTGTTTTTTGAGTCAGGGCGATGAAGTCTGGGTGGCAGACAATATTTATGGTCCTAATATGGAACATCTGCACAACCTGCAAACTCGCTATGGCATTACAGTTAGAGTCTATAACCCGATTGATGCAGATACTTTCCAGCCAACGGAGAAAGCCAAACTGATTTGGTTAGAGGCTGCAGGTTCCGTGACTTTAGAATTTCCAGATCTAGCTGGCTTAGTAAAAAAAGCAAAGCAGCATAATATGTTGACAGCTTTAGACAATACCTGGGGTGCAGGTCTAGCCTTTAATGCCTTTGATTTTGGTGAAGAACATTTGGCGGTTGATATAACCGTGCACGCGCTGACTAAATATCCAAGTGGCGGCGGTGACATCTTAATGGGTTCTGTAGTCACTCGTGATCGAAAGTTGCATCAGCAATTATTTCGTATGCATGCTATTCAGGGTATTAGTGTATCTGGTGATGATGTTGCACAAGTACAACGCAGTCTGGCTTCAATGCAACTGCGTTATCAACATCAATCACAAAGCGCATTAACCTTACTGGACTGGCTTAAACAACAACCAGAGTTTGCACAGGTCTTGCATCCTGCTGATGAAGCTTCGGCAGGACATTCATACTGGAAAGAAATTTGTACAGATGGACAAAGTGCAGGTCTGGTCAGTGTGATTTTTAAACCTGAATATACCCTGGAAGATATTCGTACATTCTGCGATGCACTGGAACTGTTTAAGCTGGGTTTTAGCTGGGGTGGACCGCTCAGCCTGATCATGCTGTATAACCTAAAAGATATGCGGGTGTTGCCACATACACATTTACAACAAGGTTTATTGGTTCGTTTTTGCATAGGACTAGAACATCCGGCAGATTTCATACAAGATATAGAAAACGCATTAAAACAGCTGCCTACGCAACAACACGAATAAAATAGAATAGGAAAAAATATGGGTACACCAATCGTCATTGCCAAGAAAACCACCGATACACAACAAGAAATTGTTTTACATTCACAATTTGCCAACCGCCACGGTTTGATTGCCGGAGCCACCGGAACCGGTAAAACCGTAACCTTAAAAGTATTGGCAGAAAGTTTTTCCCGCATTGGTGTGCCGGTATTTTTGGCCGATGCCAAAGGCGATGTGTCCAGTCTTGCCAAGGCCGGTGAAAGCAATGCTAAATTTGATGCGCGGATTAAAAGCCTGAATCTTGAATCGATTCCCTTTGCAGCATCACCTGTGGTGTTTTGGGATTTGTTCGGTGAGCAGGGCCATCCCATTCGCACCACAGTTTCTGAAATTGGTCCGTTGTTACTGGCACAAATACTGAATTTGAATGATACCCAGGAAGGTGTACTTTCAGCAGTGTTCCGCATAGCCGATGATCAGGGTTTATTGCTGATTGATTTTAAAGACTTGAAGTCGATGATTAGCTATGTGAGTGAACATGCCACCGAATTTAAAGCAGAATATGGCAACCTGTCTCCTGCCAGTTTAGGGGCAATCCAGCGCAATTTACTGGCGCTAGCCGATCAGGGCGGAGATCAGTTCTTTGGTGAACCTGCATTAAACATCATGGATTTTATCCAGACCGATAGCCAAGGCCGTGGCACCATCAATTTACTGGCTGCAGATAAACTGATGAACACGCCTAAACTGTATGCCACCTTTCTACTGTGGATGTTGTCCGAACTGTTTGAACAGCTGCCGGAAGTGGGTGATCTGGACAAACCCAAACTGGTGTTCTTCTTTGATGAAGCACATCTGCTTTTTGATAATGCCAGTCCTGCCCTGCAGGAAAAGATTGAACAAGTGGTACGTTTAATTCGCTCCAAAGGTGTCGGCATTTACTTTGTTACCCAGAATCCGCTGGATCTACCTGAAAGTGTTTTAGGTCAGCTTGGTAACCGGGTGCAACATGCCTTGCGCGCCTTCACGCCTAAAGACCAGAAAGCGGTCAAAATAGCTGCCGATACTTTCCGTGCCAATCCTGAATTTAAGGTCGATCAGGCCATTACCGAACTGGCTGTGGGTGAAGCCTTGATTAGCTGTCTGGATGAACAAGGTACTCCACAAATGGTGCAGCGCGGCTGGGTGATGCCACCCTATTCTTCCTTCAGCCCCATTTCTTTGGATGAGCGTAAAACACTCATAGCACAAAGTGTTGTGGCAGGTGTTTATGAACAACCGCTTGACCGGGAAAGTGCGTTTGAAATGTTGCAAAACAAAGTCGCAGAACGCCAACAACAAGCAGTTCAAGCCGAACAAGAAAAAGCGGCAGCAAAAGAAAAAGGGGCTTTAGAAAAACAGCAAGCCAAAGACGCTGAAACTTTTGCCCAGCAACAGGCACGCGAACAACAGCGCCTAGCGCAAGAGCAGCAAAAAGAAGCGGAACGTGCAGCCAAACAGCGTGAAAAGCTGATTCAAGATACTGTGGGTACTTTTGCCAAAAGTGCCGCCCGCAGTCTGGGGGGCAGTACTGGACAAAAAATTGTTCGTGGCTTATTAGGTTCACTGTTTGGTAAAAGATAATTAAAGAAACTGATTAATAATTTGTGAATTATGGAATATTTTTATATTCCATAATTTTTTATGGTTTAATGAAAATATGTGTTGTAAAAAGATTTTATAAGATATATTTTAAATACATCTTATAAATAACAGCCATGAGAGATCACCTATGACTCCGCAGCAAATTGACCTTGTAAAAGCCACTGTTCCTGTACTTCGTGAAAATGGCGTAGCCCTGACTGGTTATTTTTATAACCGTATGTTGGGCAATAATCCTGACCTAAAAGAAACTTTTAATATGGGGCACCAGCGCAGCGGCGCACAGGCTCAGGCATTGGCAGGTGCAGTGTTGGCTTATGCTGAAAACATTGAAGATCCGTCTGTGCTTTTACCTGTGGTTGAGTTAATTGCGCACAAACACGTTAGCCTGAACATTCAAGCTCCTGACTATAATATTGTCGGCGAAAACCTATTACATTCCATCAGTGAAGTACTCAGCATTTCAATGGACGATCCACTGATTGGCGCTTGGGCAGCAGCTTATGGCCAATTGGCAGACCTGTTCATCAGCACCGAAAAAGCCATTTATGATCAGCACGAACAGACTAAAGGCAGCTGGTTAGGCTGGCGTAACTTCAAGATTGCCAAGAAAGTCGTTGAAAGCGATGAAATCACGTCGTTCTATCTTCAACCTGCAGATGGTGGTGCTTTACCGAAATACGAAGCTGGCCAATATATTTCAGTGCGTGTTTTCGTCGAAGAACTTGGCTTAAAACAACCTCGTCAATATACGCTTTCAACTAGCCCGCAAGCGGACTATTTACGTATCTCTGTGAAACGCGAAGACCAAAAAGGTGACATGGTTCCAGGTTGGGTATCGAATACTTTACATGGCTTGCCAGAAGGTTCAGAAATTGAAGTGTCTGCACCAACAGGTAATTTCTACCTGATTGATCCAAATAAACGTAATGTATTTATCAGTGGTGGTGTAGGCCTTACTCCAATGATTGCCATGCTTAATCAGCTGGTGACTTTAGACATGCCGCAACCTGTGACATTCATCCATGCTTGCCGTAGCAAACAAGTGCATGCGATGCATCAGCACATTCAAGACTTGAAAGCAAAATATCCGCGCCTCAACACATTTACCGCTTATGAATTCCCGCATGAAAGCGATAAATTAGGTGAAGATTATGATGTTGCCGGTCGTCTAGACCTAAGCACGATTGATAGCGCATTGTTACCAGCCAATGCCGACTACTACCTCTGCGGCCCAATGCCATTTATGGCTGCACAACAAAAGGCCTTGGTTGCTCGCGGTATTCCTGCTGAAAATATTCACAGTGAAGCTTTTGGCACAGGTGGCGTTAAGCACTAACCTGCTGCGTCAGCACAAAATCAAGAGAGGGTTAGTCCGGTTATGCTAGACTAACCCTAATTTTTACTCAAAACATCAGTATTATCATGCAACTGAATAAATTTACTGACTATGCCCTGCGCATTTTAATGTATATCGCCCAACCGCGAGATATACCTTATACCATTGCAGAAATCGCTCAGGACTTGCATGTGTCAAGAAACCATTTAGTGAAAATTGTCCACTTTATGGGAAAACAGAACTGGTTGATTACCACGCGCGGCAAAGGCGGCGGTATTGGTCTGAACCCTGAAGCACTAGAACTCAAACTGGGACAAATTGTGCGAATTCTGCAGGGTGAAAACCAGATTGTAGAATGCAACACGCCTCCTTGCGTGCTGCGCAGCCATTGCGGCTTGAAAGGCACTCTCGATCAGGCCTTAGAACAGTTTTATCGCAGTCTGGATCAATACACCTTGGCTCAGGTGTTAAATACCTCCCCAATCGCCAAGTTCACCACCCAGTCTCCTATTCAAATGATCAATCTTTAATTCCCGGTCTTTGGCTTGCAAAGTTCGCTTGCCCGAACGACTTCCTTTATAATGTTCGCTTGTAGATCATTTATTGAAGTTGAGTTATGCATCACAGCAGAGGAAAATCCAAAAACAGTAAGACAGCCAGTGCGCCTAAGCAAAAGATCAGCTACGAGAAAAAAGTTGATTCTGCCATTACTGAGTACTCTGTTCGCGCATTGAACTGGTTGCGTAAAGCTGAATTTTTAATGAGTGCGCCCAAGCTGAATCTTTGTGTGGAAGATAGCGGTTATGAAATTGCTTTTGCCGGTCGTTCCAATGCCGGTAAATCCAGCGCCATTAATGCCTTAACCAATCAAAAGCAGTTGGCACGTGCCTCGAAAAAGCCGGGTCGTACCCAGATGATCAACTTTTTTAGTTTGGGCAACCCAGACCAGCGTCTGGTCGATTTGCCGGGTTATGGCTATGCAGCCGTACCGGAAGCCATGAAAATTGTGTGGCAAAAAGAACTGGAGAACTATCTGATTCACCGTCAGAGCTTGCAAGGTCTGGTATTGCTGATGGATATTCGTCATCCACTGCAACATTTCGATGTCATGATGCTGGAATGGGCTCACTCACGTAAATTGTTCGTGCATGTGCTATTAACCAAATCAGACAAACTGAATCGCGGTCCTGCATCGAAAGCCTTGCAGGAAGTCAAAGCTGCACTGAAGAAAATGAAGCTGCAATTCTCGATTCAATTGTTCTCGTCACTCAACAAGCAAGGCCTAGAAGAACTGGCCAGTGTGATGGGTGGCCGTTTGAACTTTACCCTTGAGCAATCCACCCAGTTCGATTTGGACAGCATCCCAGAAGCCACTGCCGATGAACTCAATGATCTGGATGAACCACTCGAATCTTTAGATGCAATAGAGGAAGAGTGTGAGACCGAAATTGCCGAAGACGCCACCGATGCAAGCCGACAAGCTGATTGACAGGATCTGATCGAGCCAGATTGTCCGACCAAAATCATCATCAAATGATATTCCAGTGTCCTGTATTGCTAATCACAATACGGGACATTTTTTTCATACTGACCTTAAGCGCAAGTGCAGCACTGCACGCTAAAACAATAAGGACTGTATGATGAAACTTCTCTCCCGTTTAAGAAATTCCAAACTCGGCTCATCGATTGCCTATCATATTCACCCGCGTAAAGTAAAATTCGAGTGGCAGGACACCCCGATTGACTGGATTCCCCAGCAGCCTTATGTCAGCTATTTCATTAATGAAATCAATATGATTTTACCTGCCGGTGAATTCTGGTTCTGTCGTTTATATAACAAGGTTTTACCGCAGATTCAGGATGAAAAACTGAAACAGGATGTACAGGCCTTTGTCCGTCAGGAAGCCATGCATGCTCAGGCACACAACGCAGCCAACACAGAATATCTAACTGCACGCAACATTGATATCCAGCGCAATCTGGATGTGATGAATTTCCTGTTTACGAAATTACTTGCGGATCAGCCTTTGGGTTTAAAAGTGCCTAAATTGCTTGAACATCCATGGGACTTATTTCGTCTCGGCATTATTGCCACCGTGGAACACATGACCTGCGTACTGGGAAAATATGCCCTGTATAATCAGGAATGGGAAAAACTGGGTGCTGATCCGGCCATGCTGGATCTGATCAAATGGCACGGTGCAGAAGAAATTGAGCACCGTACCGTAGCCTTTGATTTGTACCGTCATTTAGGTGGCGGCTATATTGCCCGTTATTATTTAAGCGTAATTGTGATTGTGGCGGTCATTGGCTTGTGGGTTGATGGTACAGCGCATCTGCTCAAGCAGGATCCGCGTTTTCAGTCTATCCGTCCTGCCGTTTACAAACCGTGGATCTGGCGCGAATGGTATGCCATTGCCCAGCGTGACAACAATTTAATGCCCAGTCCATTCTGGCTGATTTCACAGCAACTGGGCTATTTAATGCCATGGTACGATCCACTGCATGAAGCCAAGACTGAAGATGCCATTGCTTATCTCAATCGCTCCCCTGCTGCCAAACGCGCAGCCAAACTGAAAGTGGCCTAGTCCTTTTCATCATTCATTTGATCGTTTAATTCATGTATACAATTTAACCACAGTAGGGCTTTATGCCCTGCTTTTTATTTGTTCTAAGATAAAAGTCCAAGAAAACAACAATAAGGATAACCGTATGCAAGCACGGATTTCAGTCATTACACTGGGGGTGCGCGATCTGGAAGCATCTTTGCATTTTTATCGTGAAGGCTTGGGCCTACACTGTGAAGGAATTATTGGACAGGAATTTAATTATGGCGCTGTGGCATTTATTGAATTGCAATCAGGTCTGAAACTGGCGTTATGGCCACAAAGCAGCATCCAACAGGATACCGAACTAGAGCTCACGCCGATGTGTGCCACTCAAATGACTTTAGGACACAATGTCTATAGCCCACTGGAAGTGGATCAGGTCATGGCTCAGGCAGCACGTGCTGGTGCCAAAATCATTAAACCCGCACAAGCCACCTTTTACGGCGGCTATGCCGGTTATTTCCAAGATCCGGATGGCCATATCTGGGAAATTGTGTTTAATCCCAGCTGGGAAATGGATTAATCGACTTGCGGTTCACGGGTATAACGATCCACCACCACACTGATCATCATATCGCCCTGAACATTGACCACGGTACGCACAGTATCCAGCAAACGGTCGATCGGCAGTAAAATCGCAATTGCTTCTGCCGGTAAACCAACCGATTGCAATACCATAATCATGGTGACCATGCCTGCGCTTGGAATCCCTGGCGCACCCAGAGAGGCAATCATGGCTGTTGCACAGACAATCAGTTGCTGACCGATACTCAAGTCCAGCCCCATCAGGTTGGCAATAAACAAGGCAGCAGCAGCTTCATACAACGCCGTACCATCCATATTCAGCTGGGTGCCCAAGGGAATCACAAAGCCTGCGGTTTGGGGACGTACCTTTAAATTTTCCTGCGCACATTTCATCGACAGTGGCATGGTTGCCGAACTGGAACTGGTGGCAAATGCAGTAATCAGCGCGGCTCGGGTACCCTTGAAAAAGGTCACTGGACTCATTTTTCCAAACACCCAGAGTAATAATGGCAACACCACCGCGCCATGAAAAATGGTGGTTCCAGTCACCACGGCGGCAAACTCGGCCAGACGGCTTAACACCGAAATATCTTCAGTTGAAATCAGTTTTGCCAGCAAGGCAAAAATACCGAGCGGTGCCAGCTTCATGACCCAGCTAATCATCAGCATCATGATGTCAAAAAATTGCAGGCTTAATTTACGCACACTGCGGAAATTATCTCCGCCTTTGACCAGCGCTACGCCAATCAACAGGGCAAATACCACTACCGCCAGCACATTGCCTTCAGCAAAGGCCTTAAACGGGTTAATCAAGGTGTTCTGAATAAAATTGGTAAAGAAGGACGATGGCGTTAAGGTATCTGGCGTTTGATGGCTGCTCATGGCATCCTGAAACATTATAATATCCACGCCCTTGCCCACATTAAACAGATGGGCACAGCTTAAGCCCAAAATGAGCGCCAAAGTGGTGGTGGTGACACAGCACAGCAGGGTAATTTTCCAGACCCGCCCCAGTTGTCCACCGGCCTGCAAATTCGACACACCAACCACAATTGAACTGAAAATCAGCGGAATCAGCAGCATTTTCAACAAACCAATAAAGATGCTGCTGGCCAACCCCAAACCATAAAGACTGAGATTAAAAAACTGGGTATTTGGAAACAGATTTAACAGAAACCCAAATGCTACCCCTAAGATTGCAGCAATCAATATTTGTGTATTTAAGCTCATCACGACATGCTTTTTATCATTAAGTCCTGACTGGCACTATGCCATGGCCTATTTTTAGAATCGAGGAATTTTTTGTCACAAGCTCAGCATAAATAGATTAAAGCCAGTGGCTCACTTTATCTGAATCAGCAATACTTTGATCAACTGATGGCATAAAATCTGCTTATTGATAAACACTCATCTAGCCAATAATTAAAAGAGAATCGATATGAAAAAAATCATGCTCATGACTGCACTGCTTCTGAATATCAGCGTGGCATTTGCCCATCCAGACCATGGCTGCCATAAAGACATCTCCGAGGACATCCCTCGCTGCCATTAAATCAAAATCATCAAGACAAGTATAAAAAAACCGGACAGCAGCTCCGGTTTTTTTATGACATTGCAGTCCTTATTGGGTTTCAATTTCACGCAGGCGAATCAAACCTTCCTGCGTCGTGCTACACACCAGCTCACCATTTTGCCACATGCGGCCGAAATTCAGTCCACGCGAACTGGCACTAATGGTGGCTTCCATATCATAGAGCATCCACTCATCAACACGGAATGGCTTATGGAAGTACATGGCATGGTCAATGCTGGCGCATTGCAAACTCGGGGAAATATAACTTAACCCATGCGGACGCAAGGCCGTGGTCATTAAGGTAAAGTCCGAATAGAAAGCAGCAATAGCCTGATGCAATGAAATTTCATCGACCTTCTGGGCAATCTGGCCATGGGTACGGATGTAATGCGCATAAGACGGCGCTTCAGGTTGAGGCTGGAAAGGATTTTGCGGATTGACCGGGCGAATTTCCACATGACGGTCACGCATAAAACTGGCACGCACATTTTCCGGCACGAATTCGACCAGCTGTGTCTTTAATTCAGCTTCATTTTTTAAATCTTCAACGGCAGGATATTCCGGCTCCGAGATTTGATAATTCAAGCCTTCTTCCGGGCTGGCAAATGAAACCATGGCGGTAAAAATAGTGCGTCCATGCTGAATGGCACGTACTTGGCGGCTGACAAAGCTCTTACCATCCCGTAGATGGTCTACTTTATAAATAATCGGTGCGTTGACATCTCCGCCATATAAAAAGTAGGCATGCAATGAATGTGCAGGACGATCCGCCGTATAGGATGCTGCGCGTAATGCCTGCCCCAGCACCTGTCCACCAAAGACGCGCTTGCCCACCAGGTTACGGCTTTGCCCTCGGTAAATATTTTCTTCAATTTTTTCCAGGCTCAGTAATTCAACCAGTTCTTGGGTTAAGGCATTCATAAGCGACCTATTTTTTAATGGGGGGATACCTAAAATGTAGGCGAAAAATTTCAAGCAATCAGCTAAGCTATTCACCCTATTCTGCCACAAATCCAGACTAAATCCCTAGAGTTAGACTGACTGACCTGTCACGCTATTTGTGCGGAATATTCGCTAAAAATACGATTTTTAACGATAAAATTTAACACTCAATATGCATTTTGTCAGAAAATGACATATTGTTTTAAATTACAATGATGCAAAACTATTTCCCCTCAGAAAATCTGTGGTTTCGGTCATTTAAGTAGGAGTATGTATGTCCAAGAGTGGCTTTGGTCAAATCTATCGTCAGCTTTCCAGTAAGCTGCTTGACCTGGTGGTAACCCCACATGTTCTTGGTGAGGTTCCTACTGAACCGACAACTACAGAAGCAAATTCCCAGACAGAGCACCCTGTTCAGCAAAAAGTGGTGTGCTATGTGCTACAAAATTACTCGCGCAGTAATGCGCTGATTGTCGATGGTGAAACCCGTCGTCTTAAACTGTCACCGGCATTAAATCCATTGGTGGTGGGTGACCACAAGGAAAAAGCATCGGTGCTGTTCTTGCAGCATCATGATGAAAACAACCTGCTCAACCCTCCGCCACATGCCTTTCCACCACGGTTATTGCGCCTGATCGACATTCTGGAACATCATCCTCAGGTTGATATTGAACTGATTCCGGTGACCGTACTCTGGGGGCGTTCGCCAGACAAAGAAGATTCCTGGCTGAAACTGCTCTTTACCGACACCTGGGCAACACCAGGTACGGTCAAACAGCTGGTAAATATTGGCTTGCATGGTCGTCAGTCTTATCTGGAATTTCATCAGGGCCAGTCTTTGCGTCAACTGATCGAATTTTCCCAACAGACCCATCCAAACCTGTCTCCTGCGACTTATATTCTCAATACCTTAAACAACTATTTAGATGGTCAACGTGAAGTGGTACTGGGCCCAGATCTTTCAGACCGACGTAACGTGGTACATTCACTGATCAAGGCCAGTGATGTTCAGGATGCCATCCGCCGTGAAAGTATCCGTGGCAAAATTAGCATGATTGAAGCTGAACGTCGTGCCATTGGCTATTTAAACGAGATCGTATCTGACTATTCGCATTCAGCCGTGCGTTTTGCCGACATGGCGCTGACCCGTTTATGGACTCAGCTCTATGACGGCGTAGAGGTGCATAATTTCAGTACCGTGCGTGAACTGGCCAAAGACTACGAAATTATCTACACTCCCTGTCACCGCAGTCACATCGACTATTTATTACTGTCTTATGTGATTTATAAACGTGGCATGATGGTGCCGTACATTGCTGCGGGTGATAATTTAAATATGCCTTTTGTGGGTCAATTATTGCGTGGTGGCGGTGCATTTTTTATTCGCCGTACTTTCCGTGGTAATGGTCTATATACTACTGTATTTAAAGAATATCTTTTCAACATTCTTTCCCGTAACACGCCACTGGAATATTTTATTGAAGGTGGCCGTTCACGTACAGGACGCTTGCTGCCAGCCAAAACCGGTATGCTAGCCATGACCGTGCACGGGCATTTACGTGGCCGTTCTAAACCGATCGTGTTTGTACCGACTTATATTGGCTATGAACGCCTGATGGAAGGTGCCACCTATGTCGGTGAAATGAACGGTAAAGATAAAGAATCTGAATCCATCATGGGCATTATGAAAACCCTGCGCAAAATCGAACGTATCTTCGGTCAAGTGCATGTGAACTTTGGTGAACCGGTTTTCCTGGATGACATGCTGAAACAGCATGGTGCAGACAATATTAAAATTGCCAAAAATGATGACCCGATCCCTCAAGAAGTTTCGGATGCAGTTACTAGCTCGGCACATGCAATTTTGGAAAATATTAACCGTGCCGTGGTGATCAATCCGGTATCGTTACTTTCTCTGATCCTGCTCGCAACCCCGAAACATACCCTGGATGAAGAGATCTGCATCAAGCAGCTGGATGCCTACCGTAAACTATTGACTGCATTGCCTTATGATGCACGTACTCAGGTAACACCGCTTTCAGGTAAGGAAATCATTGCCTACGGTTTAAAACTGAAACTGATTAAACGGGTGAAACATGTTCTAGGCGATATTATTGCCATTGAAGACAATCAGGCGGTACTGCTGACTTATTTCCGTAACAACATCCTGCATGCCTTCGTGTTGCCTTCATTAATTGCCGCACTGGTAGAACATAACGGTTCGATCCGCCGTGGCGATTTGATTAATGTCATCCGCACGCTTTATCCATTCCTGAAAGCGGAATTGTTCTTAAAATGGAATGATGAAGAGCTGAAAGATCAAATCTGTGCCTATGCAGAAGCGCTGATTCAGGCCAAATTGATTTCTGAAGATAATGAGGGCAACCTGCTTTCCCCTGCACCAAATTCGGAAGATCATAACCAGCTGGTGGTGCTTGCTGCTCCTGTGATGCAAAGTTTGGAACGTTATTACATGACGCTGGCTTTAATTACCCAGCGCGGTTCAGGCAATATTTCTACCCGTCAGGTGGAAGAGCTCAGTCATCTGGTGGGTCAGCGTCTGTCGGTACTGTATGAGTTCAACTCACCAGAGTTCTTTGATAAATCGCTGTTCCAGAGTTTTATTAAAGTGCTGACTCAACAAGGTTATATTCGCAACAATGAAGATAACGCCATTGTGTTTGATGAGAACTTCCAGAATGTCGCGCAGTACGCCAACCTGGTGCTGGATGATGTAACCTTGCAAATGCTTCAGCACATTACTACTTTTAGTGATGAAGAGTTGAAAGAAGCTTTGGATGCAGTTGCGGCACAGCAGGCGAAACGTCGTTTGAAACGCAAGAAGAAATAATCTTCCTTCTGCGTCCCCCTCCTGAGCTAGAGATAAAGCACTGCTTTAAATCTAGCGCAAGTGTGAGGACTAGGGAAAGGTTAATTAAAGAACCCTCCTCCTAACCTCCTCCCCTAGGGAGGAGGAACTTCAAATATCAAAGTGGCATTTACTTCACCTTTAACAATTCTGCATAATCACTAAAACAATCCTCATGTTCTAACTGAAAGCCCATTTCCTTCATTCGTGTTGCATAAATCCGTTTACCGGTTTCCTTTTTACTTTGCAAAACCAGTTCAGGTAAATTCAACTGCCGTTGAAACCATAGAATGATTTCATGCAGAGCAATCGGCTGATTATTCGTAACAATATAAGATTTTTCAGGATGTTCCACGTGAATCAACTGCACCAGGAATTTCACCAGATCATCAATATGAATCCGGTTAGACCAGTGAATTTGAGGGTAACTTTGGGTCGTTGCAGCCAGCTTGATCATTCTGGCGACAGAAGTGCCATAAATCCCTGTAGGACGAATCACCACACAGCGCTCTGGAAATGCCTGCTGATAAAGCTGCTCCATTTTCCAGAGTAATCGGCCCTGCTCATCCACAGGCCGAATAGCAGATTCATCATCAATACCCTCACCGGCATTTTCACCATAAATACGGGTCGAGGACACCACGACAATTCTTTGCACTGGATGCTGTTTTAAAGCATTGGCAATTGGAGCCACTGTATCAACATAAGTCTGTTGATAGCCTTGCATAGTACTTTGTGACGGCGACAATAAAACATAGACCCAATCTATGGGCGTGATCTGAGTTAAATTAAGCTGATGTACATCCTGAATCAGATGATTTGCATAGACATCAGTTTTCGGACTTTGGCTGATTGTGGTAATTTGGTGCCCTTGCTGAAATAATTGTTTAGCAACCCGGGTAGATGTTTTACCATAACCTATAAATAATATATGCATTAAGCACCTGATGAATTAACTCAAGTTGAGGGGACATGGCTGCAGTCCATCAATTGCAAGGGGTAGGAACTGCCTCTGCTGCATTACTGGAAAAACTGAATATCTTTAGCACAGATGATTTGCTGTTTCATCTGCCGCGTGATTATGAAGATCGTAGCACGATCATCCCCATGAACCAATTGTCCGTGGGGCGTAGCTATTTGCTGGAAGGAATCGTTAAAGGGGTCGATTTTCCACCCGGCAAGCGTAAATCTATGGCCATACAGCTACAGGATGATTTTGGCAAAGTCACCTTACGTTTTTATCATGTCTATAAAGCCCTGACTGACCGTGCAAAAGTCGGTAATCACTTGCGCATTTTTGGTGAAGTTCGCGTGGGTGCACGTGGTCTGGAACTGTATCATCCTGAAATTCAGCTGATTACCGAACACACACCGTTGCCGAAAACCCAGCTCACCGCGATTTATCCTGCAACCGATGGCCTAACCCAGCCCAAACTGCGTGAATATGTCAAACAGGCACTAAAACAGCATAGTGATGACCTACCTGAATTATTACCGGAAAAATTCACCAATGGTTATGCGCTAAAACAGGCACTGGAATATATTCATGAACCGCCATTAAATGCCAATATGTTACAACTGGCACAAGGTTCTCATCCGGCACAGCAGCGCCTGATTTTTGAAGAACTGGTTGCCCATCAAATTAGTCTGCTTGCACGGCGTGCCTATATCCAGCAGATCGAAGCGCCCTCCTTCACGGCCAGTAAAAATTTTGCCAAACAACTTTTGGCCGGCTTGCCTTTTAGCCTGACTGGTGCGCAAAAGCGTGTCTCCAAAGAAATTGTGCAGGATTTAAAACAGAACAAACCGATGCTGCGTCTGGTTCAGGGCGATGTCGGTGCCGGTAAAACGCTGGTCGCCGGGGTTGCAGCCTGTCATGCCTTGGAAGAAGGTTGGCAAGTGGCGCTGATGGCACCGACAGAAATTTTGGCTGAACAGCATTATTTAAATTTTAAAAAATGGTTTGAACCGCTGGGATTGAATGTTTCTTGGCTTTCAGGCAAACAAAAAGGTAAAGCGCGCACAGCAGCAGAACAAACAATTAAAGAAGGCACTGCAAATTTAGTGATCGGTACTCATGCCCTGTTTCAGGAAAATGTTGAATTTGCCAAACTCGGCCTGGTGATTATTGATGAGCAGCATCGTTTTGGGGTCGATCAGCGTTTGGCTTTACGCAACAAAGGCTTAAATGGCATGACGCCGCATCAACTGGTGATGACTGCAACACCGATTCCACGCACGCTCGCCATGTCCGCTTATGGTGATCTGGATACCTCGGTGATTGATGAACTGCCGCCAGGACGTACCCCGATTCAAACCGTCACCATTCCTTTGGATCGCCGTGAAGAAGTGCTTCAGCGTATTACCACCAACTGTGCTGAAGGCAAACAGGCTTACTGGGTCTGCACGTTGGTGGAACAATCGGAAACGCTGGATGCACAGGCTGCTGAAGCAACTTATCAGGAAATTAAGGAACGTTTTCCACAGCTCAACATTGGTCTGGTACATGGCAAGATGAAAGCCGATGAAAAACAGTCGGTGATGCAGCAATTTAAAGACAATCAATTACAGTTGTTGATTGCCACCACGGTGATTGAAGTGGGCGTTGATGTGCCCAATGCATCCATCATGGTGATTGAAAATGCCGAACGCTTAGGACTTTCGCAGTTACATCAGCTGCGTGGTCGTGTTGGTCGTGGAGCAACCGCCAGTTTCTGCGCCCTACTGTATAAAAATCCATTGTCGCAAAATGGACAGGAACGGCTGCGCATCATGCGTGAAACCAACGATGGTTTTATCATTGCCGAAAAGGATCTGGAAATTCGTGGTCCGGGTGAGTTGCTGGGTACCAAGCAAACCGGGGATATGGGCTTTCGTGTGGCCAAACTGGAACGTGATGATCATTTACTCAATCAGGCGCATTATGTCGCCCAGCAAATTTTGAAAGACTATCCGGAAAATGCCGACGCCTTGTTAAAACGCTGGCTGCCGGAAGCGCCGCGCTATGCCTATGTGTAAAAAATAATTTTAAATAACGGCCTAAGTCAGTTATTGATTATGCCGTGAGCAGCATGGATGCTGCCACTGTTGCACTTAAATACCTGCTGTGCAAAATTAATATTCAATAAAAAGAAGAAGAAAATATGCTGCAATTTATTCAGCCATTCATGCACAAAGCCATCCAAGGGATTTCCCCTTGCGTACTCTGTGGCGTAGACCATCAACGCCATCATTCAGTCTGTACAGATTGCTGGCAGAAATTACCATGGTTTAAAAATGTGGTTCAACGTCAAGAAATGAGTATTCAGGTCGCCTGTCATTATGACTACCCGATGGATCGCATCATTCAGAAATTCAAATATGAACAACAGCTACATTTTCAGACACTGCTGGCAGGTACTTTAACCCAACTTCGCATTCCAAAAATTCAGGCCATCGTGCCGATGCCCATTTCCAATCAGCGGCTGGCAGAACGTGGCTATAACCAGTCTTTAGTGCTGGCAAAGATCTTGGCAAAACACCTGAATATCCCGATCTGGCAACCGGTGTCCCGGCTGGCGCAACATTCGCAAAAAGGCATGAGTCGGATAGAACGCCTCGACCAGATCGGGCAACAATTTGTGATTGCAGCACAGCCTAAAATTCGTTACCGCAAAGTGCTGATGCTGGATGATGTAGTTACAACTGGCAGTTCACTACATGCCTTAAAAACCAAGTTAGACGAATTAGGCTGTCAGCAAATCTATGCCGCCTGTATAGCCAGTGCAGAGCCATAAAACCAAGAAGACATTATCCCAGATCCCGATTTTAGCTTGAGCTATGCAGGCATAATACAGGAGGCAGATATAAGTCAGAAAGTCGTTGTCCTGATCAGGAAATAATGGCCTTGGCTGTTAAAAACTGCTTTACCCAAGGCATCACAATTTGCGTGCTCAGTGGTGCAAGTGGCGTACTCTGATCATCCAGACTTACCCACTTCATTTCGGCAATTTCAGCTGCAATTTTCGGTGCGTGATCTAAAGTCACATAATATAGATAACTCACCAGCTGATGATCCGGCTCATTGGCAGTTGCAGTTTCAAAACGACCGACAAATTGCTGAATTAAAGCCTGACAACCAATTTCCTCCTGAATTTCACGCAGCATGGTTTCTTCAGGCGGTTCTTTCGGCTCTAACTTTCCGCCCACCTGCATAAAGCAGGAAGTATTACGTTTACGCACCACTAAAAGTTGCTGTTGATCATTTAAAATAATGGCCGCTGCGACAGTAATGATTTTCATGCATGTTTCACCAAGACTTCCTGATCCACCACCATTCCCCATTTCTGTTGTGGCGCTCGAAAAGCGTCAAATTGTTGCAAAATCTCTTCAATGGAATCCGAAGCAATCATACTGTCTGCAAAACGTGGCTGGGTAAAACCTTTTACTGTGGTCAACTGAATAAATTTCAGCAAATCATCGTAAAATCCGGCCACATTTAAAAATGCACACGGTTTCAAATGAATACCGAGCTGTGACCAGGTCCATTGCTCAAAAATCTCTTCCAGCGTACCTGCACCGCCCGGTAAGGCAATAAAGGCATCAGAAAGTTCCGACATTCTGGTTTTGCGTTCATGCATATTCGCAACCACATGCAATTCGGTTAAATGCGGATGAGCCAGCTCATGATCCACCAACACCCTTGGGATTACCCCAATGACTTTGCCACCTGCCTGTAAAGCACTATCGGCCACCACCCCCATCAGGCCTGAACGTCCACCACCATAAACCAGGGTTTTCCCTTGCTGGGCGATGGTTTGTCCCATTTTTTGCGCGGTATCTAAAAAAATCGAGTCGGTGCCTAAAGCTGAGCCACAAAAAATTGCGATCGATTTCGTCATTGTTTCAGCCTGTTTTGCAGATGTCATATTAATAAAGTAAATTTTCAGGAGATTTTTTAATAAAAAAGCGATTGAATCAGTGTTTTTATTCAATTCCTTGTCTAAAATACACCCATCAATTCACCTATACTGCGCAGGGAAAAGACAGCATGCTTGAAGCCTTTTACGCCACAGAGCGCGGTAGTTTGGAAGATGCCACCATCAATGGTGGTTTTGATCTCCACCCGGATTTAGTGTGGATCGATCTCATTGCCCCATCACAAGAAGAACAACAATGGGTGCTAGATGCTTATGAGCAAAATTTACCGACGCTAAAATCCTTGGAGGATATTTCTTCATCGGCACGATTCTACCGTGATGATGACGGTATTTTACATATCAGTACCTATTTTTTGACGAAAAATAAAAATTTTCAGGTCGATGGCGAAACCGATGACAACTCGAGCATTTTAGCAACCGTGCAAACGGTAGCTTTTATTCTGCATAAACAACACCTGTTTACCCTGCGCGGTGAAAAACTGGTGGCCTTCCGTGCTTTCCGTGCCCGTGCCCGTCGTAACGACTATGAAATTGACTACAAAGACCCGACTTGGGTTTTGCTCGGTTTACTGGAAGCCAAACTGGATGAACTTGCGGATATCCTGGAAGATATCCACAAAGACCTTGAAAAATATTCCACAGAAGTATTGAACAACCGCCATCGTGAACAAATTCTCGATCTGGATGACATGATTACCCGTCTGGCACAATTGGAAGATATGCTCGGAAAGGCACAGTTGTGTTTGATCGATTTACGTCGGGTACTGACTTTCTTGTCGCGTCCGCGTGCTTTAGGCAGTCATATTTATGATGCCGATATTCGAGAACTCAGTGAAGATGTGCGATCTCTGGTAGAACATGATGCCTTCCTGTTCCAAAAGGTTCGATTTTTACTCGACACTACTTCCGGATTCATTAATACCGAACAGAACGATACTATCCGTCGATTCTCGATCTTGCCAAGCATGCTCGCACCACCGATGCTGGTTGCCAGTATCTATGGCATGAATACCGATGTGCTGCCATTTGCCCGAGGAGCGACCAGTTTTATTATGGTCGGCATTATTTTAGTGGCCTTCTTTATTGGACCGCTGATCTATTTCCGCTGGAAAAAATGGATTTGATGAAGTTCATATTTTTTTAGAACTAAGATTAAGTCCTCAAATATTTAACCTTTTTTAAAGTGAATAATGGAATCCTCTCTCCCTCTGGGAGAGAGCTAGAGAGAGGGTTTTTACATAATTACCTCACCCTAACCCTCTCCTAAAAGGAGAGGGAACTTCACTAATTTATTTGGTTATTTCTATAAACATTAAAAAAGCACCTTGCGGTGCTTTTTTATCTTTCAGTATTCAGGCAATCAATTGCAGATCATCTTGCAAATGACAGGCCTGAATGATTTTCATCATTTTCTCAGGCACTGCTTTAAATTGCAGACCCTGAGCTTTCGGGGTCTGACGCAACCAGCGCACCAGTACTGCCAGTGCCAGCGTACTGCCCTGTTCCAGCTGTGCCAGATTGACCACCACAGGAAACTGATGCTGCGATTGAATCAGTTTTAAACCTTGCTGGTAATAGTCCTCTGCATTGGCATAATCTATTTTGCCGGAAACCTGCAATTCCTGATGAATGAATTGAATCACTGAACACCCTTCCCGGTTATTTTTTATCTACAGATGCATCGGGTTCAAAGTTCGCAATAGCTTTATCGATATTGCCACCATTACGTTTTACCGTTGCAGCAAACTGATTACGGAACTGTAAACCTAAATCAATACCCGCTACATTGATATTACGTACTTTCCATTGATTGCCTTTATCCACCAACTGGAAAGATACAGGGGTTTTTTCACCTTTGTTGTTGAAATCAATCGTGACCACAGGATTTTTGCTATTTGTTTCTTTATATGGGCGCAGGCTATAAGTCTGGTTGGTATATTTAACAAAAGCTGTACCGTAATTTTCGATTAAAGTTTCACGAAAATTGTGTTCAAACTTGGCACGCTGAGCAGCCGTACTGTACTGATTGGTGGCATAGGTTCCCATGACCAGACGTGTAAAGGCTTGTGAATCAATATAAGGATCAAGATTTTGACGCACAATCGCTTTCACCGCAGCAGGATTGTTTTGCAATTTTCCTTGATCCGCTTTTAAACGAGCAACCAGACCATCTGCTACTTTTTTAACAAAAGCCGGTGGCGTTTCAGTCGGTGCTGCAAATGCAGTACTTGCGATCATTGTTGATAAAACACTTATGCCAAGTGTATGTTTAAGTAAGGTATTCACGAAATTCTCCTCTCAAAATTATTCAACAAATGAAGTTTGCGCATCTTCTGTTGATTCAGTTGATGTTTTTTCTTCTGCCGCCTTAGCTGATGACTTGCCTGCACCACCAGTAATAAATTTACTGATTAAATCTTCAAGATCCATCGTACCTTGGGTATTGGCAATGCTTTCACCACGTTTGACATAGTTCAGACCACCACCTGGAACAACTTTCAAATATTTTTCGCCCAATAAACCATTGGTTGCAACCATAATATAAGCATCTTCATCGATACTAGTGATGGAGTTCATGTTATCAGCCAGTTGCTTTTCCATTTCTTTTTGTTTCGCAGGAGCTGCTTCACTGTATTCTGTGCTATAGCGCAATTCTTCCAAAGCATTGGCTTTAACCTTTTTCAGCTGTTCTTTATTGAAAGATGTTAACTTGCCATCCAGCTCAAAATACACCGTTGCCAAACGTGATACCGGATCAAGGGTAATATCCGTGACACGACCAATGGTCACGCCACTCATGGTGACTTTGGCACGCGGTTTTAGGCCATTCACATTGTCAAAACTTGCGGTCATGTTGTAGCTGTCACGCAGGTTTGTTCCCACCAAGCCACTCACTTTCATAGCCAAGAAAAATAAGGCAATACCTGTAAGAATGACAAAAATACCTACGGCCAGCTCACTTGCACGTGATTTCATTAAACACCTCCAAACATGACCGCAGTCAACACAAAATCAGAACCCAAAACACACAATGAGGAATACACTACTGTTCGCGTAGTCGATGTTGCAATTCCTTCCGACGTTGGCACACAGGCATAACCCTGATAGACCGCAATCCATGTGCAAATTAATGCAAAAACCAAGCTTTTAATAATGGTGCCGTTGAAAATATCTTTATAGAACTGCACGCTATTTTGCATCCCGCTCCAGAAAGAACCTTCATCTACCCCTAAAAAATCGACCCCGACCATTTTACCGCCCATAATGCCAATCGCACCAAAAATGATTGATAACATCGGCAGACTGACAATACCGGCCCATAAACGAGGGGAAACGATACGTTTCAGCGGATCGACCCCAATCATTTCCATACTGGCCAGCTGCTCTGTGGCTTTCATCAGGCCTATTTCAGCCGTTAAAGCCGAACCGGCACGCCCTGCAAACAGTAATGCCGCCACGACAGGAGCCAACTCTCTTAACAGGGTTAAAGACACCATTGTGCCAAGCATGGCTTCTGAGCCGATATTTACCAAAATGGAATAGCCTTGTAAACCAAGCACTAAACCGATGAATAAACCCGATACGGCAATAATCAATAAAGACATCACACCAATACGGTACATTTGGTAAAGAAACAGTTTGACCCCGAGCCAGGTCGGCATGGAAAACAGGATTTGCAGCAACATCTGGGTTGCTACACCTATCCCCTGAACACGTTCAATGACGCGTCTACCTAATGAGGCAATAGCATTCATGAACGCACCTCATCACTTAAATAAGCCTTATGACTAAACTGATAATCGACAGGACCTTCAGCAGCCCCGGTTAAGAACTGACGGACAAATGCCGATTCATGCTGCATTAATTCAGCCGGCGTACCCTCACCCTGAATAACCCCTTCCGCGATAATGTAAATGTAATCGGCAATGGATAAGGTTTCACCCACATCGTGCGACACAATAATCGTGGTTAAATCCAGTGCTTCACGCAAGGTACGAATTAAACGGGCAAGTACCCCTTTTACAATCGGGTCTTGGCCGGCAAAAGGTTCATCGTACATGATCAGTTCCGGATCTAGCGCAATCGCACGGGCCAAAGCAACACGACGGTTCATCCCGCCAGACAATTCTGCAGGCATCAACTTTTCAGTACCACGTAAGCCCACCGCTTCCAGTTTAAGTGCCACCAGCTCGGCAATCAGATGTTCAGAAAGTTGAGTATGGGCACGTAAAGGAAAAGCCACATTTTCATAGACACTCATATCGGTAAACAGGGCACCGCTTTGGAACAGCATGCCCATACGGGCACGTGCAGCAAATAATTCCTGACGTGACATATCTGCAATATTTTGGCCATCTAACAGAATTTTACCGTGCTCAGGCGTCAACTGACCACCAATCAGACGCAGCAAAGTAGTTTTACCGGTACCTGAAGGCCCCATAATGGCGGTAATCTGGCCACGTCGAATTGTTAAACTGACATTATCGAAAATGACACGTTTCCCTCGTTTAAAGCTCAAGTCATGGACTTCAATCCAAGATTGAGCTTGCTGAGGTATTTGATTATTCATAGCCGAGGGTTTTCCTGCATTTTTTTCAGCATGCATACTATAAAGGATTCGGGTTTAAAATGTTACCTTTAGATAAAAAGCAACCAATTTACCATAATTTTTATTTTTTAATTGTAGTGTAGCTATTTTACCCAACAGGATACTGAGTTATTAAAAAGAATTATAGATATAGTATGCAATATTGCATAGTAATAAAATCAAACCAATATAAGGCATAATCACCTCTTGATTAAAATTCCATACATAATGATGAGATTCATTATTCATATTTAACAGAATGAAAATAAAATATGACTTAGTATACATTTTTATTCGATAAGGTTAAAGATTAGTCTCATAAAAAAACCGGTGTTTCCACCGGTTTTTTACTATCAAAATCTAACGTTTTTAGTCGTTAAATTTACGACGTGGGCGATCTTCGCCAAAGTTACGTTGCGGACGATCTTCGCCAAAGTTACGTTGCGGACGGTCGCCAAAATCACGCTTAGGACGGTCGCCGAAGCTGCGTTGTGGACGGTCACCAGTAAATTCGCGACGTGGACGATCTGCGCCTTCACGAGCTGGTTTATAGTCTACGCGGTTACCACGGTTGTCATCGTTAGAACGCGGTTTGTCACCAAAGCTGCGTTGCGGACGATCACCATAACCACCTTCACGACGTGGAGCTGGACGATCACCGAAATCACGTTTTGGACGATCATCGAAAGAACGTTGTGGACGGTCGCCAAAACCACCTTCACGACGTGGAGCTGGACGATCACCGAAATCACGTTTAGGACGGTCATCAAAAGAGCGTTGTGGACGATCGCCATAACCACCTTCACGACGTGGAGCTGGACGATCACCGAAGTCACGACGTGGACGATCTTCTCCACCGAATGCTGGACGTTCGCCACGTGGTTTGTCATCGTAGCTACGACGTGGACGATCATCACCGCCTTCACGACGTTTGAAGTTGCTTTCGCCTTCAAAACGACTACGGCCACCGCCATCACGACCACGACCGCCGCCAAAACCGCCACGACCACGACCACCGCCGTCACGACCACGACCACCGCCATCACGACTACCGCGTGCAGGAGGTGGAGATGGCTCAAGACCTTCAATTTCAGATACATTTAAACGTGCATCTAGGAAGTCTTCTAAAGCACGGATCTTGCCGCGTTCACGGTAAGTAGCAAGAGTAATTGCTTTACCTGTACGACCCGCACGGCCAGTACGACCAATACGGTGTACATAGTCTTCGTTCTTCATAGGAAGACCGAAGTTAATTACGTGTGAAATTGTTGGTACGTCAAGACCACGAGCAGCCACGTCAGTTGCAACTAGGATTTTTGCACGACCTTCACGGATGCTACGTAAACGACGGTTACGAACAGTTTGTGGCATAGCACCATGAAGCGCTACAACTGATAAACCTGCTTCAGCAAGTTCTTCAGCCAACATATCTGTATCTTCTTGAGTTGACGCAAATACTACTGCTTGATCAACGTCTTCTTCGTTTAACCAGTGAGTAAGTAATTTTTTCTTGTGTTCAAAGCCATCAGTCCAGTGCAAAGTCTGAGTGATGTCAGTGTTTGTAGAGTGACCAGTTTCGATCGAGATACGCATTGGATCATTCATCATGCGTTCAGCAAGCGTAATGATACGTGGTGCAAAAGTCGCAGAGAACATAAGTGTTTGCTTGCGGTTTGCAGCCAAGTCACCAATTGCTTCTAGGTCTTCAGAGAAACCCAGGTCAAGCATGCGGTCAGCTTCATCGACAATTAATGAGTCAACTTTATCAAGTTTGATTTGACGACGGTTAACCAAGTCAAGTAAACGACCTGGAGTCGCTACAACCACTTGTGCGCCTTTTAACTGCTGGATTTGTTTACCAAAAGGCATACCACCCATGATCGCAGCAACACGAACACCTTTCATGTGACGTACAAGTGCAATCGCATCTTGACATACTTGTTGTGCTAACTCACGAGTAGGAGAAATCACTAAAATGGATGGTTGAGTAACCGCTTTCATACGCTCTTTAAACGGTACGAAAGTTTCTTGATTTGCAAGCGCATTCAAAGTTGGAAGCAAGAATGCAGCAGTTTTACCAGAACCTGTTTGGCTTGATACTAAAAGGTCTTTACCTTCAAGTGCAGCAGGAATCGCTTGTTCTTGTACAGGAGTTGGCGTAGTAAAGCCTAAACCTTCAAGAGCCTGTGTTAATGACTCATCGAGGGAAAAATCAGCAAAAGTTTTGCTCATAGAGAGTATTCACCCTGAAGTGGGTGCTCCATTTAATAAATTACAATATGGACATCGGCAAAAAGCGGCACAGCAATTAGAGCTGAAAAATATAAGATTCAGCAGCGATCCGAATAACGACGATGTGGATATAACGCACGCATGATTACGGCCGCAAACCTGAAGGAATCGCTTAAGCGATTGGGGCGCGAAGGATATGTCCTCTCTATGGACAGGACGCGCATACAATGATTAGAAGATAATGTTCAGGTAAAGAACGGAAATTTAAGTGCGTGGCGGCATAATAACAGAATCATTTTAAAAAGTAATCATTTTTTTCGATTAAATTGTGCATAAATACTGTTTTTTTCAGTAACAGCCTATTTTATAACTCAATTTTGTTTAATTTTTAAACAATCCTTATTGTAACCTTTTTGTACTGAATAACAATGCGCTCAAACCTTGATCCACGGGTATTTTCAGTAAATCACGAATTTAATTCAAGAATAAAAAAAAGCCCTCACAAGGAGAGCTTTTTTTTGTCATATCACTCGATTCAATCGATCTTACTTGGCTGCTTCACCCCAAGCTGGAACAACAGCTTGCATTAAAGGTTTGAGCATTTTCATAGAGCAAGCAAGTACTTGACCATTTTCCATAGAATCGGCACCACCACGCGCATCCACTACAGTACCACCCGCTTCTTTCACGATTAACTCGCCTGCAGCGATATCCCAAGGTTTCAGCCCCAGTTCAAAATAACCATCTAAACGACCTGCAGCCACATAAGCCAAATCTAATGCAGCCGAACCTGCACGACGGTATTGTGCACCCGCTTCAGTCACGTTTAATAATGAGTTGAAATGGTTTTTCGCATAAGAAATCACTTCACCGTTACGTTTCGCACGGTAAGCATGACCTACGGCAAGGAAAGTATTTTGCAGGCTGTCTTTGACATTTACGCGAATACGGCGTTGGTTCAACATTGCACCGCGACCACGACTTGCAGAGAATAACTCGTCTTTCACAGGGTCATAAATAACACCGTGTTGAGTCACACCTTTGTGTTGAACAGCAATAGAAATACAGAAATGCGGGAAGCCGTTAATGAAGTTTAAAGTCCCATCAAGCGGATCGATCACCCAACACCAGTCGGCGTCGTGACCTTTACCTTCTTGCAGACCAAACTCTTCACCAAGGAAGCTGTGGTTTTTATAGCTTTTACGTAGAGTATCGATAGTCAATTGTTCCAAATAACGGTCTACACGCGTTACCGGACCATCAATCCCTTTTTCTTCGACTTGTAGATCGAGTTTATGACGATTCTGATGCGCTTTTAAAAGCTCTTGACCAACTAATTGAGCCGCACGCGCAGCCATCACCACCATAGGTTCCATTGAACACCCACTACAAATTTGAAGATATTGATAAAGAATAATGCATAAAAGCCCTCACATTTTAGCAAATATGAGGGCTTTTAGGGAAAAAATGTTTCTAAAATTTTAAAATGCTTCAGGATACCGACTGCACAAGTTTCAACCAAGCCAATTCAATTGATCTTTCAATGCCTTTGGCATCCAGCCCGGCCTGTTGCAGCATCTGTGCATGTGAAGCCTGATGCATGAAGATGTCTGCTAATCCCAAATTCAATATAGGTTTAACAATTTGCGCCTGAGCTAAATACTCATTCACTGCACTGCCTGCCCCGGCCATCACGGCATGTTCTTCCACAGTCACAAACAGGCTGGTGGTTGCAGCCAGTTGATCAATGATCTGTTCATCCAGAGGTTTAACGAAGCGCATGTTTACGACACGCACACCAACATCATGACTGTCTGCCAAGACTTGTGCCGCTTCTAGCGCCGCACTGACACGGCTACCGAATGCCAGAATACTGATCTGTTCATCTTGCTGTTCATTCAAACTGACCACAATTTCTGCTTTGCCAATCTCCAAAGCAGTCAATTGTTGCTGAATTTCAACACCGACCCCATTACCACGCGGATAACGCACTGCTGTAGGTCCCTTATATAAATAAGCGGTATGTAACATTTGACGACATTCATTTTCATCTTTAGGCGCCATAATCACCATATTGGGTACGGTACGCATAAAGGCATAGTCATAGGCACCAGCATGGGTTGGGCCATCTTCACCGACCAGCCCTGCACGGTCAATGCCGAAAGTGACATCCAGATTTTGTAAGGCTACATCATGAATCAGCTGGTCATAACCACGCTGCAAGAAGGTCGAATAAATCGCAACAACAGGCTTCAGTCCTTCACATGCCATACCGGCAGCTAATGTCACAGCATGCTGCTCGGCAATCGCCACATCAAAAAAGCGTTCAGGAAACTGTTTGGCAAACTGCACCATGCCTGAACCTTCACACATGGCCGGCGTAATGGCCAGCAAGCGCTGATCTTGTGCAGCTTCATCGCATAGCCATTGTCCAAACACATCGGAATATTTTGGTGCGGTATTGCTTGAAGATGTAGCATTTAATTTACTGATGGCATGGTACTTAATCTGGTCGGCTTCAGCTGGCGCAAAGCCTTTGCCTTTTTTGGTATAGACATGAATTAAACGTGGGCCTTTACGTTTTTTTAAGGCATCAAAGACCTGTACCAGCTGATTGACATCATGCCCGTCGAACGGACCAAAATAATCAAAACCAATGGCTTTAAACAGGTTGTCCGCAGCTTCAGTAGCAGCACAGTGCAAACGTGAATTGTAAGTCCATTCCGGATGCGGCTGGATATACGCTTCGCCCTCATCAGTAATATTCACTGATTCACCGCGTTCCCAAATGGCAGCCAAATGTTTGGCAAAACCGCCGGTACTGCATGAAATAGACATGTCATTGTCATTCAGCACTACCATAAGGTCGGCCTGATGGGCAACGGCATCATTCATGGCTTCAAAGGCCATGCCGGCCGTCATTGCGCCATCGCCAATAATGGAAACCACTTCACAAGGATCTTTCTGGTAACGGCGTGCCAGTGACATGCCTAAGCCCGCAGAAATTGCAGTAGAAGAATGACCAACGCCAAAGGTATCGAATACCGATTCTTCACGCGCCGGAAAAGCAGCCAGACCGTCTTTGGCACGAATGGTGGTCAGTTGTTCACGGCGACCGGTTAAGGCTTTATGCGGATAGGCCTGATGACCGACATCCCAAATCAGGCGATCATGCGGGGTATTAAAACTATAGTGCAAAGCAACGGTCAGCTCGATTACACCCAAATTGGCACCAAAATGGCCACCGCTCTGTCCTGCCGCATACAAAATGTACTGACGTAACTCATCCGCCACTTTTTCTAATTGGCTGCGCTCGAGCAATCGTAATTGTTGAGGATGATCAATTGCATCCAGCAACGGAGTTACAGGGCGGTGAGTCGGTATTTCTGTATACAACATAAATGGCAAAGCCTTCTAAAGCCTGGCAAATCCTAAGCTAGGTAAACGGGTTATCGAGCACAATGGTCGAATTGTATCACCTTTAAATCAGCCACATTCCTAGCGATGCAGTTTAGAGGCAAATCTCTATACTGGGTGTTTGTTCATGAGCGAGATTATCCTGAATAATCTTACTATTTATCAACCATTATCGTTCGCTTTATACAAAAAAGGAAATCTTCTGCATAAATTCATCTTTACAATTCAACTAATGTCCAAGCATTCAGCTATACTTTAGCTAATTAATGAACTATTTAACGAGTTAAGCAGTGCCTATAGAGTTTGTCGCGACTTCAAGATTACCAACCGCTTTTGGTGAATTTAAAATCACGGTATTTCAAGACCCTAAAACAGGTGAAGAACATGTAGCTCTTTCTAAAGGCTTAGACACTCCCCCTACTGAACCGGTATTGGTGCGGATTCATTCTGAATGTTTAACCGGTGATGCCTTTTCTTCACTCAAATGCGATTGCGGTCCACAGCTTCAAGCCACACAAAAATTAATCAATGAAGTCGGTCAAGGCGTTATTCTGTATTTACGTCAGGAAGGCCGTGGCATTGGGCTGACCAACAAGATTCGTGCCTATGCCTTGCAGGATCAGGGACATGATACGGTCGATGCCAATTTAATGCTGAACTTGCCGGCGGATGCACGAAGCTATGACATGTGCACCATCATGCTCGACCATTTGCAGGTCAAACAGGTGAAACTGATTACCAATAATCCTTCCAAGATTCAGGCGCTACAAGAAATGGGTATTGATGTGGTCGATCGTGTGCCGCTAACTGTCGGTTTAAATCCTTTCAATGCAGAATATCTAAAAACCAAACATGAACGCATGGCGCATATGTATAAGAAAGGCGATTTTTAATATCCTTTTTATTTTATAAATCTCCCCGACTTTGATACAAATCCACCCCAACCCTCCTTTACTAAAGGAGGGAGTTTTCCCTTTCCACTTATTGGAATTTAGGGAAGCCTCCCTTTTTTAAAGGGTGAGGAGCACTGCTCCGCAAGGAGGGATTCTAAATCGTCATCGAGAAAATCCGGTTTTCCGGAACCCGACGTTTTAAGCGCAAATCAAAGGCCATACAGATATTACGCACAAAAGGCTTGCCTTGTTCAGTCACGGTGATGCCCTGCTCATCAAGCTGTAGTAATTGATCCTGCTGCATTTCTGCAAGTTGCAGCAAAATTTCGGGCAATTCAGGAAACTGCATAGCTTCGGATTGCCAGGACGTGCTGAATGTACACATCAAATTTAAGATATGTTCGCGGATGATTAAATCCTCTGTATTCAGCACATGACCTTTGACCACTGGAATTTCATCCAGCTCTAAACGTGCATAATAATCTTCCAGTTTCTTTTCATTTTGTGCAAAGCTGTACCAGCTGTCACTAATGGAAGAAATCCCCAAGCCAATCATCACTTGCGTTTTGGATGAGGTATAGCCCATAAAATTACGATGCAAAGTTCCGGCCTGAAAAGACTGATACATACTGTCCCGACTTAAGGCAAAATGATCCATACCAATTTCATGGTAACCATGCTTTAAAAGCTGCTTCTTGCCTTCTTCATAAAGCTGGCGCTTCAGCTGATCTTTAGGCACATCGTGATCTTTAAAACCGCGTTGACCATTGCCCTTAATCCACGGCACATGGGCATAGCTATAAAACGCTAAACGGTCTGGCATTAAACTGCTGGTTTGGTCAATGGTATTTAGTACATCTTCCAGATTTTGAAAAGGTAAGCCAAAGACCAGGTCATGGGAAATGGACGTATAACCAATTTCACGTGCCCACTCCGTTACACGCTGTACATGTTCAAAAGGCTGCATCCGATGGATGGCTTTTTGCACGGTTTCATTGTAGTCCTGAACCCCGTAACTGACCCGACGAAAACCCAGATCATATAAGGCTTGCAGATGTTCACGGGTGGTATTATTCGGGTGACCTTCAAAGCTAAACTCATGCTCGGCAGCCACCTCTGCCTTTGCCAAAATGCCTTGAATTAGCTGTTGTAAATGCTCAACCGAAAAGAAGGTCGGCGTGCCGCCGCCTAAGTGAATTTCTTTAATTTTCGGCGTTGTTGCCAGTAGTTGGCAATACAAGTCCCATTCTTTGAGCACGGCCTGAATATAAGGCTGTTCCATCTCATGCTTTTTGGTTACCCGTTTATGGCAGCCGCAGAAAGTGCACAAGCTTTCACAGAAAGGCAGATGGATATACAGACTAATGCCTTCGCTTGGGTTAGATTCATCAAAGGAACGCTTTAAGGTCTGTTTCCACAGCTCAAGCGAAAATGGCTCGACTTCCCAATACGGCACCGTTGGATAACTGGTATAACGGGGTCCCGGTACATTATATTTTTGAATTAAAGAACTCGTCATATTAAATATCCACTCTTCACTGCAACAGCCAGTTATACCCATAACCAAGCCAATATTTTGCATCACATATTTAACCCATTTTGCTGAGCTTGATCATAGAATTCAACCTAGTGAAAAAGTCGGAATATTTTTCAGTGCTCACGTCGAAGCAAAGCCTGAACAAAAATGATTGCATCCGTTTCAAGAAAACATCCTGCTGCATAAAATCCTTAATCTTTTATGCAATTTATGTTTTGATGTGATGAGTTTTTTAATAATCCCCCATGAGCGTTCTGATGCAACATCCGACTTCTAATGATATTCAACGTGTGCATGATTTTTTAGTCGATTTACAAGCGCGTATTTGTGCTGCCCTAGAGCAACAAGAATTAGCCGGTGGTGGCACAGCTCGGTTTGAAATTGATGATTGGCAGCGCCCTGAAGGCGGTGGCGGTCGTTCACGTGTGTTGCAAAACGGTACGGTGATTGAAAAAGGCGGTGTGATGTTCTCTCACATCAACATTTCCAAACTTCCGGCTTCTGCCACAGAGCGTCATCCACAAATTACCGGAGCCAAAGCCCAGGCCATGGGCGTGTCTTTAGTCATTCACCCGAACAATCCCAATGTACCCACTTCGCATGCCAACGTACGTTTATTTGTGGCTGAAAAAGAAGGTCAGGATCCAATCTGGTGGTTTGGTGGTGGCTTCGACTTAACCCCCTTCTACCCGAATGATGAAGATGTTCTGGCGTGGCATCAAAAGGCCCATGATCTGTGTGCGCCATTTGGCAATACGGTTTATGCGGAACACAAAAAATGGTGTGATGATTATTTCTATTTAAAGCACCGCGATGAACAACGTGGGATTGGCGGTTTATTCTTTGATGACTTGAACCAGTGGGACTTTGAAACCTGTTTTCAATATATTCAGGCCGTCGGCAATGGTTATCTGGAAGCGATTCTTCCTATCTTTAAACGCAATCAGGATAAATCTTATACTGAAGCACAACGCGATTTTCAGCTTTACCGTCGTGGTCGTTATGTAGAATATAATCTGGTTTATGACCGTGGCACTTTATTTGGCCTGCAAACCGGTGGTCGCATTGAATCCATTTTAGTCAGTATGCCACCGCTTGCTGCCTGGTCGTATCGTCCCGAGTGGGAAGAAAATTCGCCTGAAAAACGCTTAACTGATTATTATCTCAAACCGCATGACTGGTTGAGCGAACTTAAAAAATAAATTAAAAGTTTCTATCCCTTTTTCTGAGCAGAAAGAGGGATTTTTCTATTGAAATAAATCTTAAAATTAAATCGACACATCAAAAAATTAAATAATTAAAATCAATATCTTAAAGTAACTTAAATACTTAGCCACACCATAAAAAGAAGAAAAACTGACATATTTCCTTACAGCACCAGACGCTAATATGTCACAAAATTCGTTTAGACTGAATCATTCAATTCACCATCATCGCGAATATGCACAGCATGCACAAATACAATAATTCATGCTGAAGGAAGATAAAACTATGCTTAATATGATTCTAAATCACAAGGCCATTCTATTTTGGTCGATTATAACCCTGATGGTCTGCTCGATCAGCATTACCTTGCTTTCAGACAGCACCCTTGCCGATAGCTTATCGATTAGCTTTACCATATTTGCCGGTTTTGCCTTGTTTTTTACTGCAGCCATGTGGCTTGAAGACCGAGTGCATGAAATTTGTAATCCTTAACAGGATTTAACTTTACCACTTTAACAATCCCCCTTCTTCCTTGTTTGCCGTTTTTCCTTTCCTTAGTGGCTTTAGCCTGGGGGAAAAATCACGTATATTGAATGCCATTTCCGCACACGGACCTTGTGAAATGAGCAAACAATTCGCAGTGGTTGGCAATCCAATCGAACAATCACGCTCTCCAGAACTGCATCATGCTTTTGCAGAAAAAACCGGTATTGATCTTGTCTATAGCAAACGTCTTGCTCCACTGGATGGCTTTGAAGCCAATATTCAGGAATTCTTTGCTCAGGGCGGTATGGGTATGAACGTGACTGTACCCTTCAAAGAGCAGGCTTTTGCAGCATGTGTGGTATTAACAGAGCGTGCCAAAATTGCCAAGGCAGTCAATACCCTATGGATGCAGGATGGCAAGCTGTATGGCGACAATACCGATGGTCAAGGTCTGGTCGATGCCATCAAGGCCTTAGACTGGAAACTTGAAGATACCGAATTGCTGATTATTGGTGCGGGCGGTGCAACCCGCGGGGTGATCTACCCTCTGGTACAGGCAGGTGCAAAAAAAATCGTGATTGCCAACCGGACTTTAGCCCGTGCAGAACAACTGGTGGCCGATTTACAACAAGCAGTTCCTCAAGCCACTCTTGCAGCCATTTCATTGCAAGATCTGGCCGGTGATTTTGACATTGTCATTAATGCCACTTCGGCAAGTTTGAGCGGTGATGCTCTGGTTTTACCTGAAAGTCTTCAATTTAAACATGCCTATGAAATGGCCTATGGCAAGCCGTCCAGCTTTTTAGATCAAGCCAAAGCACGCGGTGTTCCCACTTCAGAAGGTTATGGCATGCTGGTTGGACAAGCGATCGAATCTTTCTCGATTTGGAACGGGGTCAAGCCTGAACTCAAAGATTTTCTTTAATAAATGGTATTAATAAACTAATTGAAAAGAAGTAAACCTCTGCTTCTTTTCAGTTTTTATCAGCATAACTGGTTTTCAATTGGATTTTATGACATTCATATTCTTTTATAAATATTCCTTATTATAAGAATAAAAATTCGTTATCTTTATTTATAAAACCCCAATAACATGATCATTTAATTATATTTTTATGTAAAAAATCAAAAATAACATGCGCAAAAAATCCTACCAGACCCTATAATTTATTTAAACATCAAGTTGGATCATAAGCTCTTCAATTCGCCTTTCTGACATTTCTCTGAGGCTGCATCATCAATGTATTTTTATCAACAATGTGAATAATCAAATTATCGATTCGAATAATCCAATACTATTTCTAAATTAGGATTAACACTATGCCAGCTTATAAAGCCCCTTTGCATGATATTCGTTTTTTAATGAACGAAGTGCTTGATTACCCGGCACACTACAAAACACTTTCAAATGGTGAAGCGGCAGATGCTGACACTGTAGACATGATTCTTGAAGGTGCTGCAGATTTCTGTGAAAACATCCTGTCTCCTTTAAACCAATCGGGTGATGAAGAAGGCTGTCACTTTGAAAATGGTGAAGTAAAAACACCAAAAGGCTTTAAAGAAGCTTATGACCAGTTCGTTCAAGGCGGCTGGCAAGGTCTTTCTTTCCCTGAAGAATTTGGCGGTCAAAACCTGCCTCAATCATTAAACCTGATCAAATCAGAAATGATGGGTACTGCAAACTGGGCCTTCCAGATGTACCCGGGTCTAAGTGTCGGCTGTATGAATACCATTCTTCAGTTTGGTAGTGAAGAACAAAAAAATACCTATATGCCTAACCTGGTCACTGGTGAATGGTCAGGTACGATGTGCCTCACCGAACCACAATGTGGTACGGACTTAGGCCAGGTTAAAACCAAGGCTGAACCAAAGGCAGATGGTACCTATGCCATTTCAGGGACTAAAATCTTCATCTCTGCCGGCGAACACGATTTAACAGAAAATATCATTCACATCGTTCTCGCACGCCTTCCAGATGCTCCTGCAGGTACCAAAGGTATTTCGCTATTCATCGTGCCAAAATTCATGGTAAATGCTGATGGTACAGTGGGTGAGCGCAACCCTGTAAGCTGTGGTTCAATCGAACACAAAATGGGGATCCGCGCTTCAGCGACTGCTGTATTAAACTTTGACAATGCAACGGGTTACCTGATTGGCGAGCCACACAAAGGCTTACATGCCATGTTCACCTTCATGAACACTGCACGTATCGGTACTGCGATTCAAGGTATTGCACATGCAGAATTGTCTTTCCAGGGCGCACTGCCTTATGCCAAAGAACGTATGTCTATGCGTGCCCTTTCAGGTAAGAAAGACCCTGAAAAAGTAGCTGATGCGATCATTCACCATGCTGACGTGCGCCGTATGCTCCTCACTCAAAAAGTGATTGCTGAAGGTGGTCGTGCAATGATTTATTATGCTGCGCAACTTGCCGACAAAATGGCGGATGCTTTAATGCAGGGTGATACCGCAGCATATGAAGCGCATGATGACCACTTAGGTTTCTACACGCCTATCCTGAAAGGTTTCTTGACGGAATTGGGTTATGAAGCTGCCAACCACGGTATGCAGGTGTATGGCGGTCATGGTTATATCAAAGAATGGGGTATGGAACAGATTGTTCGTGACTCACGGATTTCTACCCTGTATGAAGGTACCACCGGTGTGCAGGCACTTGACCTGATTGGTCGTAAAGTTCTGTTAACCTCTAAAGGCAAAGTGATTCGTGAGTACACTGCTGAAATCTTGAAATTCTGTGGCCAGCATGCACGTAACAAATACATGCGTCGTTTTGCCTGGGATTTAACCAAGCTTTGCGCACAATGGAACGCACTCACCGTTCGCATCATGCTTGCTGCACGTAAAGATCGTGACATCGTATCTTCAGCTTCGGTTGATTTCTTGATGTTCTCTGGTTATGTGATGATGGCTTATTTCTGGGCGCAGCAAGCAGCCGTTGCTTCTGCAAAACTTGCTTCTGGTGAAGGTCAGGAAGTGCCAGAGTTCTACAAAGCGAAAATCAAAACTGCTGATTTCTACTTCGAACGTATCCTGCCACGTACTCAAGGTCATGCTGAAGCAATGGTCAACCCATCCAAGACCATGACTTCACTAGCACCTGAACACTTTAGCTTTGATTACTAAGTTCCAAAGTGAAGTTCAAATTCTAAAATAAATAAAAAGAGCGCTACGGCGCTCTTTTTATTCACTACAATAATCTCAATGTCATAGCGGTTTTGAACAGCATAAAATAATAAAAAATTAATCCGGTGACCTGTTAGATGAAAAAATTATTTTCCATTCTCAGTCGCTTTTATCAGCCATATAGTGCAACTATCCCTTTGGATGCCCGTCATCTCGAGCAAGAGTTTGATTCTCCTGATCCTGCCAACTTAGGAGATGCTGCCCAACCGATTACCCTGATCAGAACAGGACTGGGTAATTATCATATTGTTCAAGGCTTGGCGCTCGATCACCGAAATCAATTTTTATACACCACTCATGTCGAGGGCCATCCAGAACAGGGCGTGATTAATCGATTTAAGCTAAACAGTTCCAACTTATGGTCGGCACAGGATGCGCAAAAACCCTCTCCGCTTGTAGGTCATCAAGGCATTTGCATCGATCCACAGAGTGACTTTATGTTTGCCTCTGCTGGCTCCGGCATTCCCAATAAAGGCTGGTATATTTTAAAATTTCAATATATGCCCAATGCAGAACTTATGAATACTCAGATTATTCAAGTATTTGATAAAAGATACAATAAAATTACCAATACCATGCCCTCAATCACACCAGATGGAAAATATCTGCTGGTACGCGGCAATAACCATAAATCTAATTTGATCCGCATTTTTAAATTAGATTTAATCACCCAAAAAAACTTAACTGATCTTCGTTTTCTATATGAAGATGAATGGCTGATTGATGCAGGTTTCACTCAGGATCGGTGTGCATTTCAGGGTCTGAGCACAGATGGAACTTATATCTACCTGTTAAGCGGAAATAAAAATAAAGGCCCAAAGAGAATCTATGTGTATGACTTCGCAGGCAAACTGCTTCAAAAAATGGATGCCGTGACACTGGGGCATTTTGAAACTTCATCCAGTCATGCCATTCAATATTGGGAGCCAGAAGGCTTGACGGTCGATAGTCAAAACCAGCAACTCTACGTTTTATATAGTATAGGCAATAGCGGCCAATTCTTAGGCCGTATTTATAGAATGAAAATTAAAATTTAGAAGATAAATTCTATGAAGCTTAAATATTTACAGGTTATTTTTACAGTCGATCAAATAAAAATCAGGATGAAATTTTTATTTTAAAATACTGACTTCAACACGCTCTCGAATAATGAAAATTTAACTTAATAACTTTCATATAATCACCATTAAGGTAAAAGGTACTATCTTATGATTAATTCTTATCATATTCAGATAGTACACTATAGCGCCTGTTTTCTGTATGTGGCGTGCTACTCTCAAATACATAAACAAATAGCCTATTGTCTTTGCTTAAAGCCATCACCATTTTATATATTTATCCCACAAAGTTACTGAAATTTTACACTGCCTTTAATGTAAGGAGCCTATCTTATTAAGGCGAATTTAAATAATAAACTTTGAAGGTTGCCAATATGAAAGCAATTACAATGAAGAAGATGATTCACTGTGTGGCAGTAAGTGGTGTATTAAGTTTCGCTGCCTCTCAAAGTATGGCCATGGAGCATGAAACAACGAATGATGGCAAAACTCATTCTAAAATGTCGCACGATGCTCATGAGCGTTTAACCGATAGTCAAGTGATCAAGGTGGTAAGCACCGCGAATAGCGGTGAGATCATGCAGTCAAAAACTGCCTTGCCCAAGCTAAAAATGGATCAAACCCGTAAGTATGCCCAGTTGATGATTAATGCACATTCATCGAATGAGAAAAAAGGTCAGGCTTTGGCAAGTCGTCTAAAGTTAACGCCACAAGCGAGCAATATCAGTACATCATTGCAAAATGACAGCAGTAAAATTGTGAATAAGCTGAATCATTCATCAGCAGTTGATAAAGACTATATGATGAGTCAAGTTGAAGTACATCGTAAAGTTCTAATGACTATTGATAAGCAATTAATGCCAAATGCTAAAAATTCTGAATTAAAAAATATGCTTACACAAACCCGGACCGCGGTGGCTAAGCATTTGCAAATGGCTGAACAAATCGTTGCAAAGATGAAATAGCATAAAATTCAGTATATTATTTAATCATACCTTCCTAACCAGCCTGGCATCAGTAAGCTAGGCTGGTGAATACTTTTTTTATGTCTCACACTATTTTTTTAAATAACTTCATCTACGTCAAGTTTGAAGATTAAAGAAACTCTTCCAATACTGAATTTAAAAACACATGTCCTTGCTCGGTACATGAAAGTCGCTGTGGATCATCAACCATTAACTTGCGTTGTCGCAATGAAGTTAAAAGCTCATTTAAATCTTCCAGATTTAAACCGGTACGCCCAGCATAAAGCTTGGCATCTACCCCTTCATTTAAACGCAGTGCATTCATCATAAATTCAAACGGCATGTCTTCATCTTCTATGCGTTTAAACTGCAAATGCTCAGCCGGAACTTTGGCCAAATAGTCTTTCGGCAAACGGGTTTTCTGGAAACGGTACACGCCGTCAGGTTGGGTCACTTTGCCATGCGCCCCTGCTCCAATCGCCAAGTAATCGCCAAACTGCCAGTAATTTAAATTATGTGCCGATGGTTTTTCCTTACGCCAGGCCGATACTTCATAATTCACAAAACCGTTGGCTTTTAAATAAGCCTCGCCCTGCTCCTGAATATCTTCCAGCACATCGTCTACAGGTAAAACTGGTTGGGTCCGGAAAAACACCGTATTCGGCTCAATGGTCAGTTGATACCACGACACATGGGTCGCGCCATTTTCCACTGCTAGTTTTAAATCATTTAGGGCCTGTTCTAGAGTCTGTTCTGGCAAGCCATGCATCAAGTCGACATTGATTCGTTCAAAACCGGCATCGCGGGCTAAATGAATAGCATTGACTGCATCATCATTGCTATGGATACGCCCCAATTTTTTCAGGTGATCGTTATTAAAACTCTGTACCCCAATCGAAAGGCGGTTGATCCCGGCCGCTAAATATCCCGCAAAGGGATCATGTTCTACCGTTCCCGGATTGGCTTCCAAAGTAATTTCACAGCCATTTTCAAAAGGAATCAGTGCTTTTAACTGGCTAAATAACCATTGATAACCTTTGGCAGAAATCAGTGACGGCGTGCCTCCACCAATAAACACGCTATGAATTTCGCGCCCTTGGGCAAAATCGACCTGGGTTTTAAAGTCTTCGACCAAAGCCTGTAAATATTGCTGTTCCAAATCCAAAGACAGCTTGCCATCCGGTACCGCATGCGAGTTAAAGTCACAATATGGACACTTGCGCACGCACCATGGCATATGAATGTATAAAGATAAAGGAACCAATGCAGGATTTAATTCAGCCAAGGAACAAGCTCGAAATGGGTAAAGGAAGATGCATATTTTAACATGACTGCATCAGGACACCGATAAAATCTCACAATGAATATCAGTACACTAGAAAAAACTACAGAAGAATTAAATTGTTAGAATGATGAAAATATCTGCTCAGTTATTGTTGCTCATGCCCCTAACTCTGGGGATTGGTATCGCCATGACCTTTCAGACTGCAATCAACAGCCAGTTAAGAGAATATTTAAATTCACCCTTACAAGCTGCCCTTTTATCTTTTCTGATGGGTACAATACTGCTTGCCATATTGGTGTTTTTTCAGCCGGTAGAAAAACCGGGATTTGCAACTTTTGTGCAACTGCCATGGTATTTATGGTTGGGCGGATTTCTGGGCGTGTATGCCATTAGCCTCAGTATTTATGCCGCTCCCAAACTCGGTTTTCTAACCCTGTCCGGTTTAATTATTTTTGGTCAACTGCTCACTTCAATGGTTTTGGATCATTTTGGTTTACTCGGAACAGAAAAAGCACCCATCCATTGGCAACGCCTGTTAGGTGGCGTAGTGATTTTTATTGGTGTGCTTCTCACTTTACAACGCTAACACCTCATTATTCTAAGCACATGATGAGTATTTTTTGTGTCTAATGCCTCGTCGGTTACTACGACTCGTTATGAATTAAAACAACTTTTTCATTTGATGATTCCAATTTTGGTGACTCAATTTTCCCAAGCCGGTCTGGGACTGATTGATACCATTATGGCCGGACATCTATCTCCGGTTGATCTTGCTGCGATTGCTGTCGGGGTAGGCTTGTGGATTCCGGTCATGCTGCTGTTCAGCGGCATCATGATTGCCACCACACCTTTGGTTGCTGAAGCCAACGGCGCACGTACACCTGAAAAAATTGCCACCATTGCTCGTCAATCCCTGTGGATTGCATTGATTCTGGGCATCATCGCTGCGCTGATTTTACAAATCATGCCGTTCTTGCTACCTGTATTGGGTGTACCTGAAGTCTTGCTGCCCAAAGCCAGTTTATTCCTGCATGCTATTGGCCTAGGTATGCCTGCCGTAACCATGTTTGCAGCGCTACGTGGCTATTCGGAAGCGCTGGGTCATCCACGCCCTGTGACTGCCATTAGTCTGGTGGCATTAGTTGTTCTGGTACCGCTTAACTTTATTTTCATGTATGGCTTGGGGCCGATTCCTGAATTAGGTTCAGCAGGTTGTGGCTTTGCCACCTCTATTTTGCAATGGCTGATGTTTATCGCTTTGGCCATCTATGTGTTTAAAGGCAAGGCTTATGCTAAAACCCAGCCCTTTGCAGCCTTTGAAAAAATCAATCCTTACTGGATCAAGCGCATTTTAAAACTCGGTTTTCCGATTGGTTTGGCCATCTTTTTTGAAGTGAGTATTTTCAGTACCGCCGCCATTGTACTCAGCCCTTTGGGTGAAACTCTGGTGGCAGCGCACCAGATTGCCATTTCCGTCACCTCACAACTGTTTATGATTCCGATGTCACTGGCCATTGCGCTGACCATTCGTGTCGGCATCTATTATGGGGAAAAAAACTGGCAGGCGATGCATAAGGTTCAATATCTGGGATTGGCCACCGGCACTGTGTTTGCCATCGCCACCATGGCGCTGATCTGGTTTTTCCGGCCAGAAATTGTTTCTATTTACACTTCAAATTATGACGTGACTCAAGTCGCGCTGTATCTGTTGCTATTTGCCATGGCTTATCAGCTGATGGATGCCTGGCAGGTCAGTGCGGCAGGTTGCCTGCGCGGCATGCAGGACACCAAAGGCCCGATGTGGATTACCATGATTGCCTATTGGGTGATTGCCTTCCCAGTCGGAATTTATCTGGCACGCTTCACCGAGATGCAGGCTGCTGGGGTCTGGGTTGGCTTGATTGTCGGTTTAACTGTGGCCTGTGTACTGTTATTGACCCGTTTATATATGAACAATAAACATTTAGTGCAGCAGCTTTAATTCACAAACCAGCGATTCATTCATAAAAAAGCGAAGTTTTGACTTCGCTTTTTTAAGGTTTTCACTTTTTAGTTAACTACTTACTGCTGTGCAACCATCGCATCTTTTAAGCCTTGGTCACTCGAGTACAAAAATGCACATTATCTTTGCCTGTTAAATAACGATAAATTTTCATCACATATCATATGTATTAAACCCAGGCATTATTCTAATTTGCTTCAAGTGTACCGTGGGATAAGAAAATCTACCGCAACTCTCTCAAAATAGCTAAAAATTCAAATGAAAATTAAATACAAACAAAACCTTAACAATTTAAATTAGGCAGTTTGCCATTTGTCGCCTATGATCAGAGACATATCATTGATGATGATCTTCGAGGAATCTCGCATGGCAAAAACGGCTAGCACACCCGGTCGTCGCTTTATGAAACTTGCCAGTATGACGGCAAGTATTGCAACCAAAACAGTCTCAAATTCCATTAAAAATTTTAATGCCGATGAAGAACAAAAAAATGCCTCGCGCAGTAAACTTTTTCAGGATATCGGTTTGCAGATTGCCGATACGCTTGGCGAAATGAAAGGTGCTGTCATGAAAGTGGGGCAAATTGCTTCACAATATAAAGATATCTTCCCGCCTGAAGTGGCCCGTGCCATCAGTAAATTACAGCGTCAGGCCCCTGCCATGCCTTTTGCCGAAATTAAAGCACAAGTGGAAAAAGAACTGGGTAAACCCATTCTTCAAATCTTTAAAAGTTTTGATGAACAGCCTTTTGCTGCGGCCTCTATTGGCCAAGTACATAAAGCCACTTTGCCCAATGGTCAACAGGTGGTGGTCAAAGTGCAATATCCGGGCGTAGATGAGGCCTGCGAAAGTGATCTGAAACAGGTTCGTCTGGCCTTACGTTTAATGGGTGTACTGAAAATTGACCGTAAATTGCAGGATCAACTGTTCAATGAAATTCAGGAAAGTCTGGATAACGAACTCAACTATCAGATTGAAGCGCAAAATCTGCAAGTTGCACGTACCTTCCATGAAACTTTAGACAGCAAGATTATTATTCCCCAAGTCTATTCCGACTATTCCTCACGGCATATTTTAACCTTAAGCATGGAATATGGCGAAAGCATGGAAACCGCCAGTACTTGGTCTCAAGATACCCGTAATGAACTGGGACGCCGTTTGTTCCGTGCCATTGGTCAGGAGATTTTCTATCTGAAACGTTTCCACTGTGACCCGCATCCAGGCAACTTTGCCTTCCGTGAAGATGGAACGGTGATTATTTACGACTACGGCGGTGTTAAAACCCTTTCTACCGAAATTGTCTCGAATTTCAAGACCCTGATTAATGCAGCCCGTGAAGGCAACATTGCTGAAATGGAACAAAAGCTGGATGACCTGCATTCCCTCACCACACAAGGCAAGTTCCCTGAAGACCTCTATCGCCAGTGGCTGGAAGTGCTAATGCGTCCACTCACCACACGTTATGATTTTGCCAAAAACTCAGCCCATCATGATGGTGTCGAGCTGCTCAAACCATCGTTAAAATATTGGGATGTGTTTAAGCCTTCACCAGATACCCTGATGGTCAACCGCACAGTTTCTGGACATTACTGGAACTTAATTCATTTAAAAGTGAATGATAACCTGAGTGATTTATTTGAGGAGCTGGTGCCGCCTCGCGTCTAATGACCAACCATAAACCCGGTTAACAAATTGTCACCGGGTTTTATTTGAATATTTAATTGTTATGTTATAACATTTCTTTAAATTTAAAATATGCAATGGAGAAATGTATGCGTCCAGATATCCACCCAGACTATCAACCCGTGCTGTTCCACGACACCAATGCAGATGTCTATTTTGTAATTGGCAGCACATTAAAACCACCCCAGACCCGTGAACATGAAGGCCAGACCTATCCTTATGTTACCCTGGATATTTCCAGCGCCTCTCATCCATTTTATACCGGTGAACAACGTCAAACCAGCAATGAAGGCCGTGTAGCAAGCTTTAATAAACGTTTTGCACGTTTCAAACGCTCACATTAACTTCATATTATTTTAAGATTTCAACGCTAATCTTAAGACTTGAAAAGCCCAAGCACTCTCCTCCAGCTTGGGCTTCTTTTTATCTTTATAATTGATCTTCAGGTTTTATCTGCTATGTAGCAGCCACTGAAACAGATAAAAACCCATAGCCAAAACAATCACCCCAGTGATCACACTGGAAATGACATAACCCAAAGCCAAGGCGATTTGGCCATGCTTTAATAACTGGAAAGTCTCCAGACCAAAACTGGAAAAGGTGGTAAAGCCGCCTAAAATACCGACCATCAAAAACAGGCGTGCTTCATTTTGCAAAACAGGAAATTTCTGACTATAGGCAAAGAAAATACCGGCAAACAGACAGCCAAAGATATTGATCCACCATGTTGTCCACGGAAATCCGCTGCTCGGTTTAAATAGAAATACCCCTGCCCCATAACGCAAACTTGCGCCAACCGCTCCCCCTAAAGCTACCAGTAGCCAATTCATATTTGTTCCAGTTTTATCGAGTCAAAGATCAATATTGTATAAATGCTTTATTCACTATACCGCACAAATGAGCTGAAATAGTAATGAAATGCCGCAGTAAAAATTGTTATAGTCACGTGGTTTTTAAACTTTTTTCTATGAATTGAGGAAATTATGGCTCAGGATTTATTGGCACAGCTTCAAGCAGGTGAAATCAAATTTGCAGACGTGATTGCGTACATTGATGCACGTTATAACCACACCGCAACAGCATTCCAAAATGGCCAACAGGCCAATGCTGCAACGGAAAATCAAGGCAGTGCTAAAGTATTTTCTTTTGCCCAACTCAATGGTTTAGATCAGGCCCAAACCCTAAGCCTGTTTGCTGAACATTATGCTGCCGTACTGGCAACCCCTGAAGCCACAGACCACCAGAACATTCGCCAGTTCATGCAAAATGGCTGGGATGGCATTCAGTTTACAGGTCAGGCTTTAACAGCAAAATAAGTTACTCTTAGAATATAAAAAGCCCGCTTTAATAAAGCGGGCTTTTTACTCCTCCCTTTCAAAAAGGGAGGTCGGGAGGAATTTAGAAAATCAATAAATCCCCCTTTTCCCAAAGGAATCTAAAAAAATTAAATCAGGAAATTCTGACCCGACAACGCCACTCATCAATTGCGTTCTGTTCCCAAGGCCGGCCATGTTTCACGTGAATCCATTCTTCACCCGGTTGCAGCGCAGTAAAAAGGAACAGTTTTTTACCGCCTACACCCAGCATCGGTTGTTGGCTTTTGATCGGGTCTTGCTGATAAATTTCTTCAACTTTTAATATATTTTGCGGCTGGGCCACTTGCCAGATATAGCCTGTGGTTGGATTCTCCGGCAAGGTGAGTTCCAAGGTTTGTCCCACGGTCATTTCCAGCAAAGTCGGACATTGCTGCTCCAGAGAATAAACATGGGTTTTGCCATCAATCGTTGGACTCATGCTACTACACCCCACCAAGCTAACCCCTATTACTGCCGCAAAACATAGCGCTAAAACTTTCATCAATTTACTCTTAACCCTCTTCTTAGGGAAACTAATTAACCTTTAACCCGTTCAATCCATTCAATCGAACTGACTCGAAACAGTTCACACGCGCCATCACCCGTATCGGTTGGGGTTAAAGATGAAGTCCATACCAGATTCTTGTCTTTAATTTCCACCAGCTCACCTTTTAGCCGCACCAAATCTCCACGTTTTACATGTTTAATTTGTTTGGCAATCTGAGGGTTGGCAGGAATAATGTGCATATTCGACACCATCTGCATGGCTTGCTCGGCAGGTACAGGCAGGCGATCTATCTTCCAGTTTAAAAAGCGGTCATATTGATTGACCGATATATGTCGTGCAATTTCAGGCTCGGCAAACAGCCCCCAGCTCACAGCATAATCAATCGGCGAAAATTTGGCTTGTTCATCGCTGGTATAGATTTTCGAACCCAAAATACGAAAATCCCCTTTAAAGGACTGCAATTTTTTAATCGACTGGTCTTTAGATAGCGGAGCCAAACCTTTGGAAATATTATGATCGACAGAGGCACTCGCACTCACCTGCAACATACTGGCTGCAAGTAAAGTACTGAATAATATTGCTCTGATCATCTGTATGCCCCTAACAAATTTCTTGATTTCTAACTTAATCTTAAATCAGTAAACTTAAATAACTATATGGACTTGGTAACAATATAGATATATTCAGTCACTTTTTTGTCTTATTCCTCGACCCGAATTTTGGTTAAAATAAAACGATATAAAGCAAGAAAAATTAAGTGATCAATGATTTATAAATTTTACCAACAACATATTTTTCCGCATTTACTTAATCAAGTCATGCAAACACCCAGCCTGATGGATCAGCGCCGTGAACTGCTATTACCTATTGCTGGCGAAGTACTGGAAATTGGCTTTGGTACCGGGGTTAATCTGCCTTTTTATCAAAATGTCGATACGCTCTACGCTTTGGAACCGAATGCCGATATTTATCAGCTCGCAATCAAACGCGTCCATGAAAGTACCATTCACGTGCAGCACGTTCAGGCCAGTGCAGAAAAACTGCCTTTTGCCGACAATAGCATTGAGCATATCGTCAGTACCTGGACACTCTGCAGTATTGAACATCTGGATCAGGCCCTGGCTGAATTGCATCGCGTGCTCAAGCCGACCGGAACTTTGCACCTGGTCGAACATGTGCTGTCTGACCGACCGATGCTGCAACATCTGCAAAACCTGCTGACACCCGTTCAAAAACGCCTGGCAGATGGCTGTCATCTCAACCGTAATATTGAACAAGCCTTAATAGATGCACATTTCAGCTTTAAGGAAAAACATTACCTGGATGCAGCCGGCGTTCCTGGCATTGCACAGCGCATGCTGTTTGCCCGTGTGCAAAAACAATAAACCTCTTTCATCAATCATTTTCAATGATTATAAGTTGTTCAGACTACCAAAATTAAAAATAGATTTTAGTGGTAGTGGATTCATGAATGTGGCATGGATGCCACACATTTCCCATCCCTTGCGCTGCATTTTAAAGCAGTGCTTAAAACTAGCTCAGGAAGTCGTGTATGGGAAATAAAAGGTTTTTCTTTCGGACTCAAAATATATTTTGAGATCCTCATTTTGACCTTTCAAAAGTAGGGATATTGCCTACACAAAGGTATCAAAATAAAATCAATTAAATATGAGGCAGTGCTGATTTAAAAAATCTAATATTGTTGAGCATTTTTTGACTTATGACAAATATCTAATAATGTTGAATTCAACCTCGTACAGTCATCATCACGGTGTTAATCCTCAAAATCGATGCGTACCGTTTCAAAACGTACCCGCCCTTCTCGAATGGCCTGAGCAATTGCCTGTTGCCCCTTGGTTAGACGTGCGCCGCCACTTTTAATGTCAATCAGCACCACCTCGATATCTTCGGGGCTGCCTTCACCATCGCGCAGGTCGGTATAGCCATCGAAAACCACATAATCGACCGGATCACCCAAAAATTTAGCATCACTGGGTAAATATTGAAACTGGGGCATAATCGGCGCCAGCTGCTCTGCCATCTTGCCTTTTAGCACCGCACGGCTGGTATTGACACTACGCTTTTGCGCATGCGCCAAGGCCTGCTGATGCTCCAGCTCCAGTTCCGCAATGTACTGTTCATACTCTGCTTTAATACGTCCATTCCGGGTATTGCTTAAAATCATGGTGGTAAGCACCACACCAATACACGCCCCAATCAGCATTGCCATCCAAATGGACATTATTTTTCCTTAATTTCAAAAATTACCGCTACTTATGCCTTAAGACTTTTGTCCCGAGTCATATTCACTGCATCAAACAATGATATGCTAGGACTGAGCAGAATAAAATCATCAGGGTCATGAAAACTATCTTAATTGCCAATCAAAAAGGTGGATGCGGTAAAACCGTTACTGCAATTAATCTGGCTGCCGCTTTGGCACAAAAGGGGTATAAAGTCGCACTTGCCGATGCCGATAATCAAAAATCGGCCTTGCAATGGTTGAAACAACGACCGCAAGAGGCGGCTCCTATTCAAAGTCTGGACTGGCGTCAGGAAAAATCAATTGGCGATGTACCTAAAAATATCGAATATTTAATTATTGATGCACCTGGGGCCCTCTCTGGCGAGCATGCTGAACAGTTGATCAGTGAAGCACACGCCATTATTACCCCATTGCAGCCGTCTTTCTTTGATATTGAAAGTACCCGTCGTTTCCTGAAACATTTACAGGATATTAAACGCATCCGTAAAGGGAAGGTACAGCTTTTACTGCTGGCTAACCGGATGAAAGCAAACACTGCCAGTTCCAAAGATATACAGGATTTTTTCCAGAAAATTGAACAGCAACCCGTAGCCTGGATTTCCGAGCGAACGGCCTATGCCCAGCTGGCCATGCAGGGACTGAGTATTTTTGATAAAACACAAAAAAACTATCTGGCTATGCAAGATCAATGGCAACCGCTGTTAAATGCGATTGTTGATGATCCCAGCGCCTGGTTTTAATGCCATCAAGAGGATGCAACGAGGAAGCCTGAATTTAAGCGCGCAATAAATATTCATCACAACTTGCCCAGCTCTCGTTCTCGGGAGCTTTTTTTTCGGTTAAGATGAACTCCGAGCTAAGGAAGTAGTCAGTGAATTCAGTGCAACGTTACGCGCCCACATTACAAAAAGTTTTATTATTTGGACTCTTTTTCATCCTGATGTATTTGAGCTTTAATGTACTCAAATATTTTATTGTCCCTGTAGTTTGGGCGGCAATTATTGCCTATGTCACCTGGCCGCTGTATCAGTCAGTATTACGCATGTGCGGACAGCGTCCGACCCTGAGCGCCACAGTGATGATTCTTTCTGTGGTTCTGGTACTGGGTTTACCGATTATCTTTGCTATTTTTATGTTGCAGCATGAAGGACGAAACCTTTATTACGAATTACAAAAACAGGTTTTTTCTGGTCATCTGAATGTTCCTGACTTTGTTCGCCAGCTGCCGATTGTGGGCAAAGAAATTTCCCGTTCCTTAAGAGAAATCAATCAGGATCCCAACAGCACCATTCAGTCAGTTTCTTTGTGGATTCAAGGTCACTTAAATTACGGGAAAGCAGTACTAAATGAAGTCAGTAAAAATATAATCAAGCTCTGCTTTGCCGTAATGTCGTTATTTTTCTTCTACCGTGATGGTCACACCATTTTAAATCAGGTCAGCAAAGCCCTGGAAATGGTCATTGGTCCGCGTATTCATCATTATTTAGAGACCATTTCCGAAACCACACGTGCCGTGGTTTATGGCGTAGGACTGACTGCCATTGCCCAATCGTTTCTGGCAGGCATCAGCTATTTTGTTGCCGGTGTGCCTAATCCGATGGTACTGACCATTATCACCTTCCTGTTGGCACTGATTCCTTTTGGACCTCCAGTTGCCTATACTTCTGTTTCGCTATGGTTATTTTCTCAGGGACAAACCGTTGAGGCGATTGGGGTGATGGCATGGGGCGTGTGTATTGTCAGTACCGCCGATAACGTGATCCGTCCATTGGTGATTTCCGGAGCTACCCAGATTCCGTTCTTGCTGATTATGTTTGGGGTACTGGGTGGTCTGGCCAGCTTTGGCATGGTGGGATTATTTGTCGGCCCGGTGATTCTGGCAGTATTACTGGCAATCTGGCGTGAATGGCTGCATGAAACCAATGAAACTGAAGGTTTAATGATGCCTAAAGCCACTCTTGCCCATGATATTGATGATGAAACGCGCCCCCCCAATTAAGCCGGCAAGCCTAAGTTAAGAAACTTATACATTCCACTACTTAAAGCAGGTGGTCTTGCATCTTTTACTTTGCTTCAATGATGCTAATTATAAAAAAGATCAGGATGCTTTGAGTCATGAAAATACGATTTAAGCACGCTACACTTGCCATACTGGGTGCAATATTTTTGGCCGGATGTGCTGGCCACATGCCAACAGATGAACATAAAGGTCAACGCGTAACGGTCAACGCAGTCACTGCCCAAGGTATAGGTGAAATCATCGGAACGGTAGAATTGCTCGATAGTCCGGATGGCTTGGTTCTCAATACCCATTTACGCAATCTGCCACCCGGTCCTCACGGCTTTCATATTCATGAAAAAGGTTTCTGCGGCCCAGCGGAAAAAGATGGAAAAATGAGCGCAGCCATTGCCGCCGGCGGTCATTTCAACCCCAATTATGCACCACATCACGGTACGCCACTCACTGGTCATCTGGGCGATTTACCTCTGATCACCGCAGATGCTACAGGCAAATCCACCGAGCATCTGGTTGCACCACGTTTAAAACTGGCCGATATTCAAGGTTTGGCGATTATGATCCATGCCGGTGGTGACAACTATGCAGATCAACCTAAACCTTTAGGCGGTGGCGGAGACCGAATTGCCTGTGGTGTGATTCAATAAATTGCCCACAAAACCATACAATGAAAAAGCAGGCTGAATGTCTGCTTTTTTCGTCATAGCCTTAAAAATAAAAGATTAAATAAAACCACGCTAACGATCATAAATTGACAGCACCGCTAAAAAAGCTCAGGCTATATCTATACAAAAAATTGATCTTTAGAACATCGTGAATAGCCTGAAAGATTTACTGCAACGCTTTAAATCCAATTCCATATTAATCTATTGTCTGCAAATTTTTATTGTTCTTAGCGGAACCACTCTAGGCCTGCTTTTTTTAGGCTATGAAGCATTGATCGTGCCCGTTACTTTAGGGGCTATTGCCACTGCCCTGACCGACTTTGATGACCGTTTAAGTATCCGTCTGCGCAATCTGGTCTATGTCTGCATGCTGTTTTTCGGCGTCAGCAGCATTCTTGAATTTCTTTATCCTTATAAACTGCTTTTTATTCTGTATTTATCCTTATCTAGTGCTGGCTTTATTTTAATGGGCGCACTGGGACAGCGTTATGCCACCATTTCTTTCGGCACCATTTTACTGTCCATTTACACCATGTTTGGACTCGGTGAATACAGCCAATGGTATCAGCAGTCGAGCTATTTTGTGCTGGGTGCGCTGTGGTATGGCCTGACGTCAATTATCTTTTATTTACTTAAGCCCACACAGGCGGTACAGGACAATCTAGCCGCCAATTTCAATGCCATTGCGGCATTACTGCTGGCCAAAGCCCGCCTGTTTGACCCGGACAATATCGATAATATTGAACCCTTATTATATGAACTTTCCTTAAAAAACAGTGAAGTGGTGCAAAGCCTGAATACCACCAAGGCATCCTTACTCACCCGTTTAAAAGCGTCACGTGCCAATAAAAACACCATTTACTGGCTGAATCTGTATTTTCTGGCGCAAGATATTCATGAGCAGGCGACATCCAATTACCTGCATTATGAAAATATCCATAAAAACTTTAGCCGCACCGACCTGATTTTCCGGATTCAAAAGAATGTCAAACTGCATGCACTATCCTGCCAAAAACTGGCGCACGATATTCTAAGCCATCAGCACTATCAAGCCAATCCGGACACCGATATTGCGATAGCCAATCTGGACAATTCGATTCAGTTATGGATTGAGGAAAACCCGCATAATCTGGAAGTAAAAAACCTGCTGCTGATTTTGCGTAACCTGAAAAAAATCCAGGAACAATTTATTAACTTAAGTCATGAGCAAAATAATTATCGTCAAAACTATCTACAGCATCAGGAAAATTTAAACCTGCTGGATGATGATATTCACGATGTGCGGGATTTATGGCTCAAGCTGAAACAGCATCTGACACCGAATTCTGCCCTGTTCCGGCATGCTGTACGGATTGCCTTTGTATTTGCAGTCGGCTATGCCATCTCTTTATTGCCTTTTGCCAAAAATGGTTACTGGATTTTACTGACCAGTTTATTTGTCTGCCAGATCAGTTATTTCGCCACCAAGAGCCGTTTAAAACTGCGGACTTTAGGTACAGTTTTAGGAGTGCTGCTCGGCATTCCAGTTTTATATTTTGTTCCGAGTATCGAAGGACAACTGGTTCTGACCATTATTTCAGGGGTGTATTTTTTCTATTTACGTTCCAAAAAATATGCCATGGCGACGCTGATGGCAACCTTAATGGTGCTGCTGATTTTCAACTTAAAAGGTGCGGGCTATGCCATTATTTTGCCACGTATTGTCGATACCCTTTTAGGCTGTCTGATTGCCTGGTTTGCGGTCAGTTTTATCTGGCCAGACTGGAACTTCCGCAATATTTCCAACACCATCAAAAAGAGTAACCAAGCCACTTTGGACTATTTTGATGCGGTGGTGAAGCAGTACCAGTTCGGTAAAAATAACAGTCTGGATTACCGTCGAGCACGTCGCACCGCCCATAATGCGCAAATTGAACTGTCCAGCATGATTTCCAGTTTAAGTACCGAACCGAATCCGAATCAGGCGCTAATTCATTCCGCCTTTCGTTATCTGGTATATAGCCACAGCCAGCTCAGTTATGTTTCTGCTTTGGGCAGCCATCGTGAGCAGGTTCAGGATACTCAGGTACTGGATTTAATGTTGTGGTGTAAAGACACCTTATTCGCGGTGCTGTTACAGCAGCAGCCTTTAGATACAGATAAAATCCAAGATAAACTTCAAGAAATTAAACAGATGAGTACGCAAGAGAACCTGTCTGAAGATTTATTACTGGTACTGAAACAGATCAGTCTATTACTGGAAACACTGCCTGAACTGTTAAATTTGAGAACCGAATTATGGACGCAGGAGATCAAATAACCCGAGTTCAGCACTTGGTTATAAGTATTTGATATATTTTATAAATACATCAAGTTTCGATTCACTGCTGCAGTAATATTAAGTACACTCAAGGTTCATTCTCATTGATTTAAGCATGACCATGAATATCCAAACTTTACGTATTGTCGGTCTTTTAGAAGGTATTTCCTTTCTGTTGCTTCTTTTCATCGCGATGCCGATGAAATATATGCTGGATAATCCAATTTTGGTGAAATATGTCGGTATGGGGCACGGCGTACTGTTTATCCTGTTTTTAATCGTGTTATTTACGGTATGTGAAAAACAGAAATGGTCGATTTACATGTTTATTCTGGGTTTAATTGCATCCATTTTACCGTTTGGCACTTTTGTTTTCGATCGCAAGTTGAAGACTTTTGAGCAGCCGATTGCTGAATAAAAACTATTTCTTTAATTTAAAGCGTATTCCTCCTCTGCTGCACTTTTGAAGCAGAGGACGGTGTGGCCTCAATGTTTAAAACGCGCCACTCTGTTTACGTTCTTTTAAAATCTGCTTAAGCGTCACTCGCGGGAAACTAAACCACAGCGCGATTAGAATAAAACACGCCACGCTATATGCCAAATAATGATATTGCTCATACATCACCCGCACCAGTTCAATAATAATAAAGAAGCTGAACATCAACAGCATGGATACTGCTGCTGCGACTGTGCCTTTAGAAACTTCCGATGACATTAGCGCAAAGCGGTACAGTACCGAAAAACTGATGCCCTCACCAAAACTAATTAAGGTCATCCCTGCAATTAAGCACCAGATCAGATACTCCTGCCAGATCACCCCAGCCATTAAAACCACGGTTCCAAGCAGCATAATCGGCAAGCCAATCAGTACCGATTTACCCAACGCCAGTTTGTCGATAATTTTAATCAGCACGATATTCCCGACAATTAATCCACCCAAGACCGGAAACTGTGCCAGACCATATTGCATGCTGCTAAAACCCAGTTCTTCCACCAGCATGACCGGTGACAGTGCAATCCACAGCATCAATGGCATGCTGACCATCGGCAAGGCCAAAGTCATAACTAAAAAACGTTTGTTTTTATAGACCTGTTTAAAGTCATCCAGAATATAGCTAAGCGGCTGTTTTGGGATGCTGACTTTGTTCTCGGGCATTTTGGCTTTCAGTCCAAACCAGCTTAAAAAAGCTAAAAAAGCGATACCTATAAAACCCCAATGCCATGACACATGATCAATCAGGAAAGCACCGACCACAGGACCGAGTAAGGGTGCAAGCAGGGAAATATTGGCCATCAATGCCATAACTTTAATCGCGTCTCGCTCTTCGAAAGTTTCCTGAATGGCAGCATAACCGACTGCGGAAATAACGGTTAAACCAATACCCTGTAAAAAGCGCAGTGCTAAAAAGCTTTCAATATTCTTCGTTAATAGAATCAGCAAGCAGCACAGTACAAAGAACAGTACGCCGGCCAGCAAAACTTTTTTTCGTCCTAGTCGATCGGACAATGGGCCGAGTAACCAGGCTACACATGCCCCACCCAACAAGTAAAATGACATGGAAGATGGCGCCCATGAACTGCTTACGCCAAAGTCTTTGGTAATGGCGAGCATGGCCGGTTGAACCAGGTCGTTGCCGATATAGACGGAAAATTCAAACAGCACCAATGCCAATGGGAACATCAGCGTGGCACGGTTTAAGGTGGCGGTTTGAACTTTTTGCATTGTTTTTCTACATATATTTTAGGCTTGAAGGGCTATGCACTATTTTTAGGGAGAGATGCATCAGCCCAATGCAAGCATTGAGTGTTTAAATTAAAGTTTGGAAAATGCACTTGCTTATAAGTGACCTAAAACACCGTATTCACAAGGTGTCTAAAAAGATAAAAGTGTTTCGTGAAATATATCTGGCTCAAACAAAAATACCTACTTGGTTGAGTAGGTATATTTTAGCAGAGACCATTTTTCTTGTCTTTAAGCTGTTTTTTCCGAAATAATTTCACCAAATTTAATTTCTGGATTTTTCTTAAATTGTAGCCACTTATTTTTCATCCATTGTTCTACTTTATCTTTCTTAAGAATTGCTAATAAATTATTGAGTAAAGAAAATTTAGCATTTGGATCATAGTAGTAGACTGTTACTCTTACATTTCTATCCATATCATCATTTAAACTAAATAAATCGATGATGTAATCCTTATCTGAAATATCTAATGAATGTCCCCAAATATAAAAATTAAGGTTTAAAAATTGATCTCTTTCTTTTTCACTTAAAACCTCATGTAAACTTCTTACATATCTTTCACCCAACGGCATCATAACCTGCCTTTTTAAAGCTTCAATTTCAATTTTATCCTTTCGAATTTCAGCTTTATATTTATCTAAGAAAAGAAAGTCAGTATCTTTGAAAAGCTTTTGCTGATATTTGGTAAAACCGTAAGCTTTTATTTTCTTTAAAGATTCACTCTCTAAATCAGAAACACCTAGAACGATATTTTGATCATTACCACAACTACCATGCAAATATTCCACATCAACAGCATCATGAAGTCTTTGGTAGGTATTTGTATAGTTAAATGAGAAAATTTTATCAGGATAAGACCATTCAGCATCAATATCTATCATTTTACTTTGAGATAATTGACCAACAATAATTTCCAAATATACGTTAAAAATTTCAATAAATTTCTCTAACTCTGTATAAAGAAAAGTCATAAAATCAGCAGAACTAAAGCCATTTTTAACATTCTTTCCATGACAAAAATCCATATTTAGATTAAAAGGAATCATTACTCCTTCATTTTTAATTGTAAAGTTAAAGAAGTTTAGCGTGTCCAAATCCTTTGTTTTTATTTTTAAACTATTTTGTCCCCTATTATTTAAATAATTTATTATTTTATCTCGATGATCCATTGATTCCAGATCAACTATACAACGAGCTACTACAACCAAGACATCTTCAATTTTTTGTTCAAAATCAATCCAAGTTTTTATTTCTTGAACATGATGTTTAAAGTAACTGTACCATCCATTTTGTTGCAATTGTTTTTGTATTTCTTGAACTTGTATTTTTGTTAAATGGATATTTGATACATCATAATTTTTCTTTGTATTTCCAATGAATTCTATATCTTTAGGCTGCTTGAATTGAGAAAACAACTCATCAAAATCCATTTGGTATGTTTTTTTATCTAGAGCTTTAGAGATTTGAAAATATTTTGTCACTAAATGGATAGGATGCTCAAATGGAGAATACAAAACATCATTGATTGGTTTATCTAAGTCTTTTTTCTCAATTGCTTTCATAACTAACATGAAATGATCATATTTAGTCGGCAAATAATGCGACAAATCAAAGCCATTGCCAACAATTAAAATATTCATTGTTCCTGTATCCCCAAAACGCAAAAAAGCGCATCAAACGATACGCTTTTTTATGCAGCATTACAGCCTAATTTTCAACTATAAATCAAAGATTTATTAAGAACATTTTGCTTTCTGAAAAGCCTTGGTATTTTTGCTACGCATACATTGATACGACTTCTCAGTATCAATCTTCTTCCAATCACCATCCACCAGTTTAAAACTATAAATGGTACGCATCGAGCGAATCGAATCATCCTTTAAACCAGTTTCAGTCACTTTTACTTGTGCAGCAGTTGGCGACTCTACGCTATTAAAAAATTGACGAATCTCCACCGTTGCCGAGTTCTTACGCAAGTCAGGTCTTTCTTTCAAGACTTGTTGTAAAGGCGTATCGGACGAACCTAAATTGACTTTAGACGCTAATTTTTTAGTCGTTGCACAACCTGTGGTCATTAAGCCCAAACAAATTATAGAGGTAGAGAGTAAACGTAACATTGGGAAATCTCCCCCATAAAAAAAAGACATTGCACCTATGATGCCATGTCTTTTTTTCTGACTCGATAACAGTTATGTAGTCACCGAAAAACAACTTATTAGATCAAATATTAAAGATCAAATAATTTGCCCGGGTTCATAATACCGTTTGGATCGAATACCTGTTTTAAAGCTTTCATGTATTCAATTTCTTCTGCTGAACGTGAGTACTCAAGATATGGCTTTTTGGTCATACCGACACCGTGTTCCGCAGAAATCGAACCGTCATATTTTTTCACGGTTTCGAATACGTATTTATTCACCACCTGACATTTGGCAAAGAATTCATCTTTAGACAAATTCTCTGGTTTCAAGATGTTCAAGTGCAAGTTACCGTCACCAATATGACCGAACCAGCAAATTTCAAAGTCTGGGTAGTTTTCAGCAACAATGGCATCAATTTCTTTAATAAATGCAGGAACGTGGGTAATGAGTACTGAAATGTCATTTTTGTATGGCGTAAATGGCGCGATCGATTCAGAGATATCTTCACGTAAACGCCATAAGCTATGCACTTGATCCAGGTTTTGGCTCATTACGCCATCCAGTACCCAACCCTGTTCCATGCAATGCTCGAAGATTTCCATCGCAGCATCCATGATCGGTTCAAATGGCGCTTCAAACTCAAGCAACACATAGAAAGGACAAGCCGTTTCAAATGGACGTTGTACATGACCATTATCCAGTACTTTCTGCATGGCCAATTCACCAAAGAATTCGAATGCAGTTAAATCAATTTTGTTCTGGAATGCGTGAAGTACCGGCATAATCGCATCAAAGTCTGGTACGCCTAAAACCATCACTTGCAAGTCATGCGGTTGGCGTTCAAGCTTGATTTCAGCTTCAGTCACCAAGCCCAAAGTCCCTTCACCACCAATGAACAAATGCTGTAACGCATAACCGGTCGCATTCTTGATCATGCCCTTGTTTAAACGCAGGATGTCGCCTTTACCGGTGACTACAGTTAAACCAAGTACCCAGTTACGGGTCATGCCGTATTTAATCACTTTAATGCCGCCGGCATTGGTGCCGATGTTACCGCCAATTTGTGAAGAACCTGAAGAGGCAAAATCTACCGGGTAATACATGCCCTGTTCTTCAGCATAGTTTTGCAATTGCTCGGTCACTACACCCGCTTGTACACGGACCATACGGTCTGCCGGGAAGAACTCAAGAATCTGGTTCATCTTGTCCATACTAACGACAATTTCACCATTGGCTGCAACTGCACCCGCAGATAAACCGGTACGACCACCAGACGGCGTAATCGCCACATTAAACTGGTTGGCAAGTTTTACAATCTGTTGCACTTGTTCTGTGCTAGATGGAAAAACGATGACCGATGGGTTCGGGTCAAAATGTTTAGTGTGGTCCCGACCCCAATTTTGCAGGCTATCCGCATCTGTTTTAATGCGGTTTTCACCCACAATAGCTGTCAATTGGGTTAATAACTCAGGTGTTAAAGCGACTGGAGCATTCATCGTTTGCAAACCTAGCAAGAAATATACAAGTGGTGGATGGTCTATAGGGCATTCATTTGTAAAAAGATTCACAAGAAAATGTCATCTTGGACCGGGCGTGAATATAAAACCAGCAGCAGCACTGGGATCGATTTCACTGTCCGACATTATAAGGCATTTTCCACTGAAACCCTGAGGAAATAAGCATTTTGACAATCTAGCCTTAAAAATTACAGCCTTAGTTAGACCAAAATTTGTCGTTCACGGCATATGTATGGCAAAAATACCTATCGTCTGTGTCATAAAAGGAAATGTCTATAGACCCTTCTCATATGTTATCATATCGCGACTAAATTTGGCCTTTGTAGCGGAGCCGTAATGAGCCAACATCTTTCACTGCCTAAAGATAAAATTCGTTTCTTGTTGTTAGAAGGCGTTCATCAAAACGCAATCGACACATTAAATGCTGCTGGATACACCAACATCGATTACCGTAAAACTGCGCTTGAGGGTGAAGCGTTGAAAGAAGCGGTAAAAGATGCTCACTTCATCGGTATTCGTTCACGTACTCAGTTAACTGACGAAGTATTTGAAGCAGCCAACAAGCTTATCGCTGTTGGCTGTTTTTGTATCGGTACCAACCAGGTGAACCTGAATGCTGCGATGATTCGTGGTATTCCAGTATTTAACGCACCATATTCAAATACGCGTTCAGTAGCTGAACTTGTACTTGCTGAAGCAATTTTATTGCTTCGTGGCGTACCTGCTAAATCTGCTTCTACTCACCGTGGTGGCTGGAACAAATCTGCAGCAGGTTCGTTTGAAACTCGTGGTAAAACTTTAGGTATCGTTGGTTACGGCTCAATCGGTTCGCAACTTTCAGTACTTGCTGAAAGCATGGGTATGCACGTCATTTATTATGATGCTGTAACCAAACTTCCTATGGGTAATGCACGTCAAGTGGGTTCAATGGGTGAACTTCTTGCCAATGCAGACGTTGTATCTCTACACGTTCCAGACGTTCCATCTACTCGTAACTTCTTTGGCAAAGATCAGTTTGCACAAATGAAAGAAGGTTCAATCTTCATCAATGCTGCACGTGGTACTTGTGTGATCATTGAAGATCTTGCTGATGCGATCAAGTCTGGTCACATTGCAGGTGCTGCAGTAGACGTATTCCCTAAAGAACCTAAAGCAAACGGTGAAGAATTTGTTTCTCCACTTCGTGGCTTGGACAACGTGATCTTGACTCCTCACGTGGGTGGTTCAACCATGGAAGCGCAAGCGAATATCGGTTTAGAAGTAGCAGAGAAATTTGTGGCTTACTCAGATAAAGGTATGACTTTATCTGCAGTGAACTTCCCGGAAATCGCGTTGCCGTTGACTGAAGGTAAACACCGTTTACTTCACATCCATAAAAACATCCCGGGTGTATTGTCTAAAATCAACAACCTGTTTGCTGAACACGGCATCAACATCTCTGGTCAGTCTTTAATGACTAAAGGTGATGTCGGTTACCTGGTGATGGACGTTGATGCAACTGCATCTAAAGAAGCGCTTGATACGCTTAACGAAGTTGAAGGTACAATCCGCGTTCGCGTATTGTTCTAATTCAATTTTATTTAAAAACCACAGCATTCGTGCTGTGGTTTTTTTATTTTTTAAAATCCGTAATTTGAATGTAAAAAAATATAGGTTCCGCAATTACGCTATTCGCAGCTGTTCGAGGCAGACTGAAATTAAATAATGAATGTTTCTGCGATAAACAAAATTAGATGGAAACATTTGACAAGTTTTGCGATGAGAACATTTAAAACATGTTTCAAATGTTCGTAAAGTGGTTTTGTTCTTGCGCAGTTTTGCTGCTCATGCCGAAACAAAAGTAATAAAGTCTTTCAAGAAGGATTACCCGTCTCAATGAAAAGACTCCGTCGTGAAATTTATTCAATGTTTTTGAATATAAACAAAGGCTATGAATTTTTTAAAGCTTTTGTTGCTGATCTCCCGCTATTCGAGAAATCGAAACAAATTTAATTATGCCGAATTTTAAAATGGCACCGCATGTGCAAGCGCCACTGATTCTTCTCATTGCAATGATGAGCATGCAAAGCAGTGGCTCTTTCTCGGGTATGCCTGCCCATACTTTCGAGCCAAACAGTCTGGGGTACTTTATGGCTTTGGCTGTACTCGCGAGTGCCTTGCCTTTTAGTTTAGAGATGATTGCCTTACGCAATTTAAGCGCCTTAAGTTTTGGTACTTTAATGAGTGTGGAACCTGCCATTGCGGCACTTTCAGGTTTTATATTTTTAGGCGAACAGCTGCTTTGGAATCAGTGGCTGGCTTTAGCCACCATTATCACCGCCTCGATTGGCTGTACCTTTACCACACAGCGAGCGAAAAAAGCCGTTTCGAACAGCTAGCATCCTGTTTAGTTTTATCTCTTTTAATTTGAATTCAAAATTAATTAGCTTTAGCAATATGCATTTTAAAGATTTAAACACTTTGAATTTAAATTTTAGTCTGCGAATGGCATACCTCAACATTCAAATGATTTTCGTTATAATGCAGGCCCCTTTTTCATATGAACTAGCGCTGTAGTTCTTGTATGTGCCATGCCTAAATCCCAAATGATTGCCGTGCTGTTTATGCTGCTGTCGATGGTGTCCTATCAAATTAGTGCATCTTTCGCCAAACAGCTGTTTATGGTACTTGATCCCCTGACCGTCACGATTTTGCGCTTGGGTTTTGCCTCGGTCATTGTCTGCATCATGTTTCGTTCATGGCACATCTTAAAACGTCTGTCCTTTTTAAAATGGCGTGACTTATTGTGTTATAGCGCAGCACTTGGATTCATGAATATCCTGTTCTATATGTCCTTGGGAAAACTGCCTCAAGGCATTGCTGTCGGTTTGGAGTTTATCGGGCCTTTGGGCTTGGCCTTACTGTCTATCCAGCGCCGTAGTGATTATCTCTGGGTTGGACTTGCCATTTTAGGCATTGCCCTGATGGTGCCATGGGGACAGACTCAAAGTGAACAATTTTCACTGATCGGTGCTGCATGTGCCTTAGCGGCAGGACTCTGCTGGGCATTTTATATTTATTTTGGCCAAAAAGTGGTGCAGCAGAATATTGGCATGCATGCGCTGACCATTGCCATCAGTTTGTCTGCTCTCAGCCTGTTACCCATTGGCTTATATCATAATGCTGCTGCATTAGTTGAAACCCAATATTGGGGCAAGGCCTTGGCAATTGCAGTACTGGCAACCGCCATTCCTTATGCGCTAGATCTGCAAGCGCTTAAGTCTTTAAGCAAACTGAGTTACGGCACATTATCCAGTCTTTCTCCTGCTCTAGCTGCACTTACGGGACTGCTTTTGCTTGGAGAAAAAATAGGAATGTTACAGTGGATGGCCCTGCTGTGTGTCATGCTGGCATCGGTTGGGGTGACATTCAGATCCCGCCAAAAAGCCGGGTCTTGAAATAACTCAATTCAAAAAAGATGGCACTGATGCCACTGCTGTCCCATAGTTGAAGTCCATGTGTCAGATTCGCGAGTGTGGCAGGGATGCCACACATTCCCCATCCTTGCGCTGCGTTTTAAAGCAGTGCTTAAAACTGGCTCAGGATGTCGTGTATGGGGAATAAAGACTTTTCTTGCGAACTCAAAATATATTTTGAGTTCTCATTTTGGTCTGTCGAAAGTAGGGCTTAGCCTACACAAAGCAACTTTAACCTTTAAAGAAAAGACAAGGCTGTGAAAAATATAAATATCAAATATTTAAAGATAAGAAATCATCATGCTGATTCAGTACTAAAATAAAATTTAAATTGTGGGACAGTAGTGGCACTGACGCCATCTTTTTTATCCTGCAACTTTTAATTTAAATTTTAGCTTTTTACCAGCATATCTTTTTTCATGTCTTTATAACGCTGATATTCATTTTTGTACTGCACTGCTAAAGCTGTTTTCTGTTCCTCTCCCAGAATTTTTCCGGCCTGCTGAAAAAAGCCGTGCTCTTCCTCTTTCAGATGATGGTGCACCTTTTCAGAAAGCTTTTTGGCTATTGCGATCCAGCCGGGATTGCTGAAATCGGTTTCACTCAGCTCTTCAATCATCTCATCCATTTCATGATGTTCAGCCAAGGCATGACGGGTAATATTTAATCCAGAATCTGTCATCATGAGCGGAATATAAAAATAACGGTCTTCAGCCGCTTCATGTGCAAATAATTCATTCTTCAGTTGCTTGAATAACTCATGGCGTTCTGGTGAATCCCCAGAAGTTTGCAGTAATTTTTCTGCCAGATCGCGCTGGATTTCATGACTTTCCCTTAATGCTTCGAAAATGGTCATCATGTAATTTTTCTCCTGTTTTTATCATGCCTTTAATCCAGCATAGAGTGGAATTGGCAAATATTCAGGAACTTTTATAAGGAGAATTTGTATAAGAAAGTTTAATATCAAAAATGATTTATGGGAAAAATGTTTGATAAGCCAAACGGCATATCAATATGCTCACCAGAATTAAAAACAGAATACGGATAAAACCGCTGCCGTATTTTAATGCCGCCCGCACACCGACAATTGAACCGGCCACATTGGCTACAGCCATCATTAAACCCAAGCCAAACAGGACATGACCGGTCGGGGCGAAAAAGCTCAGTGCCGCCAGGTTGGTGGTTAAATTGGCCACCTTGGACAAGGCTGAAGCATGCAAAAAGTCAGCTTGTAAGTAACGAATAAAAAAGAAGATAAAAAAACTGCCGGTTCCTGGACCAAAAATGCCGTCATAAAAACCAATCAGCAGGCTGCCTACTGCTGCTAACAGCAAGATTTTTGGTGTCAGTTCCTGACGCACATGCACTTGCCCAAACTGTTTTTTCATAAAGGTATAGATGGCAATCACAATCAGCATCACCAATACAAACGGACGCAGCACTTCTTTGGGAATCATGCTGACACAGGCCGCACCAGCAAAAGAGCTGACAAAAGCACAGCTGGCAATAACCGCCAGCAGCTTCCAGCGCAATTTGACTTTACGCACAAATGAATAGGCGGCCGATGTGGTACCGCAGATTGAGGACAGTTTGTTGGTACCAAATACCGTCGCGGGCGACAGTTGCGGCATGGCATTCATAATGGCTGGAATTTGAATTAACCCGCCACCTCCTACTGCTGCATCAATTGCACCGGCAAAAAATGCAAAAAACAGAAGGCTTAAGATAATTTCAATTTCCATACATTTATTTCAACAATTATTCGAGATTTAACACGCGTTTCGGCACCAGACGATTACGCTCGGTAATTTCTGCCAGCCCCAAACATTTTTCACCATCAAACACCAACACTTGGGCTTCTGCTGCATGCTCAATATTGCTTTCCATGCCACGGCTAAAGTATTCCGCACGCCCTTCTGGCACTTGTACTTTAAGAAAATGATCCACAGGTGCATAGGCAGGCAGCAACAAAGCCTCTCGCTCTTGCTCTGTCAGGTTTTCCAGATACTCAATGGTATAACTTGGGATCAGGTCGAAATGACCGGTTTTGATACGGTGCAGATAAGTCAGATGACCATATGTACCCAAGGCTTGGGCAATATCTTCCCCCAATACACGAATGTACGTGCCTTTAGAACAGGTCACGTCAAGGGTAATACTATTTTCAGTAAAAGAGAGTAATTCGATGGCATAAATATGAATCGGACGTGCTTCCCGTTCAATTTCTATCCCTTTACGCGCCAATTCGTACAGTGGACGACCTTCTTTTTTCAATGCCGAATACATGGGTGGCACCTGCTGAATATCGCCGAAAAATTTTGCCAAAACCTGGGCAATTTTCTCTTCAGTCAATGCAGGCACAGCCTGTTCCAGCAGTACTTCACCTTCGACATCGCCAGTCGTCGTGCTATGTCCCAAATGAATGGTGGTTAGGTAACGCTTGGTCGAATCGAGCAAATAATGGGAAAATTTGGTTGCCTCACCCAAACAGATTGGCAATAAACCTGAAGCCAATGGATCTAAAGCCCCGGTATGCCCGGCCTTTTGCGCACGATACAGCCAGCGTACTTTTTGCAAGGCCGCATTTGAACTGATACCCAAAGGCTTATTCAGTAAAAATACGCCGCTGATAGGACGGCGCTGAATTTTAGGTGAAGTCTTTTTCATAGTGAAAATCAAACAAGTTCAAACGGCTGCTATGTTAGCAACCGCTTGTCATTTTTTACAACTTTTCTACGCTTTATTAATTTTTTTTATGGCACATTGGGTTCACTTTTAGAACCATAAAAAAACAGAAAAAGAAGGTTGCATAGGAAATGCATAAAAATCATAAATTATGGATTATTTTGGTGGTGATTCTGGTGTGTCTAGGAGTGCTGTTATTTTGGCTCGCACCTTCCCAGTCCACCGCAGAACAAACAGAGGCTGCTCAAACGGCTGATGTGCAGAATAATACCTTAACATCATCTATGCCAGCCACTACAGATCAAAGTCGGGCTTTGGTCAGTCATAGCCAGCAAGACACGCAAGTGAACTGTCAGTTAGGTCTAGACAAGGCCAATCATTTAATCGTGAATGAACAGACACGCAACTGTTTTGAATATTTCATTACCGAATATGGCGAAAAAGATCTCAAGCAAATCAAACACGATTTCAAAGCATACATCCAACTTAACTATAAGGAACCCGCTTTAGGACAAATTATTGATTTGTGGAATCGCTACATGGATTACCGGGAAAAACTGGGCGATTTGCAGGCACCTAATATCGATAAGGAAGATTCTAAATATTATCAAAGCGTTTTTGCGAATATGAAAAATTTGCGTAAACAACTTTTCTCTGACTACGAAATTGAAGGCTTATTTGGTACTGAAGATACCTATCATGAATATACCCTCAATCGCATGGCCGTTCTGGCAGACAAGAGCTTAACCGAAGCACAAAAAGCACAAAAATTAAAAGATCTGTTTAATCAATTACCTGAAGACTGGAAAGAAAACCTCGAACAACTCAATAAACTGGAAGACTTGCGCAAACTCACCGCAGACATAAAAGCCCGTGGCGGTTCAGCGGAAGAAATTCATCAGATGCGTACCAACCTGGTAGGTCCCGAAGCCACCCAACGTTTAGAAGCCTTAGATAGTCAACGCACTGACTGGAAAGATAAGGTCAATCAATATCTGAATGAACGGGACAGCATCATGAAAAGCGGCATGAGTGATGAAGCCAAGCAACAAGCCGTGCAGAAATTACGAACTCAGCATTTTAAAAAACCAGAAGAACAACTTCGAGTAGGGACTTTTGAAACCATCCATGATCAGGGAGGAAAATTACCATATAGCGAGTAATCGCAATGTAGTCCAATAAGGCGATCAGATCGATCCTCTTATTCAGCACCTGTACCAGCTAAAGTTTAAAAAATGGGGACAGGGTTAAAAATAAAAAAAAGTGAGATAAACAAAATGAAATGGAACTCAAAGCGTTTAATTTGCGCAATTTTATCTGGCGCTGCAATTGCATCCAGCCAAATAGCTGTAGCGGGTAATGCATCGCAAATTAAAGGGAATGCGATCACCAGCTATGCAAAAACCAAATATCCACTGGTGTTTGCTCATGGTATGGGCGGCTGGATTCGTGCAGGAACTGATGAACTGGGTGTGGATTACTGGTATCAAATCTTGCCAGATTTGGCTCGCAATGGAGCAAATGTCTGGGCAACCCGTGTTTCACCCTTTAACTCATCAGAAGTTCGTGGCGAACAGCTGCTACAACAAGTGGATGAGATTCTGGCTTTAACCGGTGCGCAGAAAGTCAACTTATTGGGACATAGTCATGGCGGTCACAGTATTGCCTATGTTTCAAATGTGGCTCCACAAAAGGTCGCTTCAGCTACGGCTATCTCTAGCCCGCTGAAAGGTTCAAAAGTCGCAGATTTGATTATTTCTGCTGAAGGAACCCCGCTAGAAGGGCCTTTAGTCAATGTCGTGAATTTTGCTTCTAAAATGCTGGTTTGGGCACAAGGACTCAATCCAAGCTCCTTCCCGCATGACTCATTAAATGCGGGTAAGAGTTTAAGTCTGGCAGGCTCTGCAGCATTCCAGACCAAATATCCTCTAGGAATGCCAAAAACCGCATGCGGTGAAGGGGCAGCAACTGAAAAAGGCATTTATTTTTATTCCTTCTCAGGTGTAGGAACCGTGACCAATACAAATGACCCCGACATGCTCTTGGGTGTAACAGCATTGCTTACTGATCTTAAGGGTGACAATGACGGTCTGGTTTCTCGCTGTAGTGCCAAATATGGTAAAACCATTCGCGACAACTATAACTGGAATCATCTAGATGCAATTAACCAATTCTTTGGTTTAACTGCCTTTTTGGCACCTGATCCGGTTGCTGTTTACAGACAACATGCCAACCGCTTGAAGCTACAGGGTTTATAAAAATATTGGCATAAGTGCAGCCTGCGCTTATGCCATCGTCTGAATATCAAGCATGATGATCAGCGCGACTAAATCCATGCACTATTCAGTACTCCAATGAGCACTTTATTGCTGTCCCAAAAACAGCTCGTCCATAGCATGGATACCTGATGATCACAGGAGGAACTATTCAACCATTCACCACCTTTATAAAAATAACCTCCAAACAAAAATATCATTTAAGGAAAAGTTGATGAAAACTTTAAATGCTAATCTAAGAAATAAAAAAGCCATCATGCTTGCCGTGATAACTACTTTAGTTATAGGGCTTAGCGCAGAAACTCAAGCTTCAAAAGGAATTTTACAAGTTAAAGAAACGGTAAAGTCTGACTATGCCAAAACCAAATATCCTATTGTCATGGTCCATGGCTGGTTAGGCTGGTCACGCATTGGTGATGACAGTTTCAATCTTGATTACTGGTACCAGATTTTGCCTGATATGGCCCGCAATGGTTCGACGGTTTTTGCCGTGCAACTCTCCCCTGCCAATACTACCGAGTTCCGTGGTGAACAGTTGATTGCTCAAGTAGAAGAAGTACTCGCGATTACCGGTAAGGACCGAGTCAACCTGATTGGTCACAGTCATGGTGGCCCAACCGTACAATACGTAGCAGCTGTAAAACCGCAGTATGTAGCATCGGTAACAGGCGTGGGCGGAACATATCGCGGTTCTAAAGTCGCCGATGATATTCAAAGCAATACGCTTAGCCGTAGCGCATTCAATATCCTGGGACAATATCTGATTGGGCCGATATTAACCTGGGCACAAGCGAATCCCGATATTCCCGTTAACTTTGATGCATCAATGAAATCATTGACTGAAGTCGAATCTGCAAACTTTAATAAGCGCTTCCCGACCACAGCCTTAGCTTCTGACTGTAACAAGAGTGGCGCTAAAGTGGATAAGGGAATCTATTATTATTCTTGGGGTGGTACCGCACAAACCACCAATCTTTTAGACATTGATACAATTTTGATGCAACTTGGCCCATTGTCTTATGGCAACAAGGACAATGATGGCATGGTGGCTCGCTGTAGTTCACATATCGGTCAAGTCATTCGTGATGATTACAACCTTAATCACACCGATCTGGCCAATATGATGTTTGGTCTAAAAGGCCTCTTCGCACCTGATCCTGTTGCTCTCTTCAGGCAGCATGCCAACCGCTTAAAACTACAAGGGCTATAAATTTACCTAGCCAATTTCAAGCATAAAAAAATGCGCCAAAGGGCGCATTTTTTTCACTCGTATAAAACTTAAAATTAAGCTTTAACTTTACGAGCTGGCAATTTTTCACGAATACGTGCAGCTTTACCAGACAATTCGCGTAGGTAGTAAAGTTTAGCACGACGAACGTCACCACGACGTTTCACTTCGATACCAGCAACGATTGGAGAGTGAGTTTGGAATACACGCTCAACGCCAACACCGCTAGAAATTTTACGTACTGTGAACGCAGAGTTCAAACCACGGTTTTTCTTAGCAATTACAACGCCTTCAAACGCCTGTAAACGCTCACGGTCGCCTTCTTTTACTTTAACTTGAACAATAACTGTATCACCTGGTGCAAAAGCAGGGATGTCTTGTTTCAATTGTGCGTTTTCGATTACTTGAACTAAAGGATGCTTACCGCTCATGGGGTATCTCCAATATGTGCGAGTCAGAAGAGGTCTGATCATCGCTGGGTATAGAGGCTAAAGCGCATATCGACCCGTTTATCTTTCCCTTTATTACTTAAGCAGATACTCAAGCCAATAAAGAGCCTATTCATTAATACTTAAATGGAATTTAAGTATGCAAATCTTTTAGCCATTTTTTTTGCTGCTTGGTCAACTCTGCTTTTTCCACCAACTCAGGTCGGCGTTCAAGGGTTCGTTGATAGCGCTGCAAAAACCGCCATTTTTCAATATTGGCATGATGCCCGGACTTTAACACCTCAGGCACATCCAAACCTTCAAAATGGTCTGGCTTGGTATATTGTGGGCAATCTAACAGACCATCCACAAATGAATCTTGCACAGCGGACTGTTCATCTGACATGGCACCCGGAAGTCTCCGAATGATACTGTCCAATAAAACCATCGCAGGCAGTTCACCACCCGACAATACGTAATCTCCAATTGACCATTCCTGATCAACATATTGCTGGATCAAACGTTCATCGACCCCTTCATAACGTCCACACAGCACAATCAGTCCGTCATATTCGACAAACTGCTGTACCGCAGGTTCGTTTAAGGTTTTTCCTTGCGGCGACATATACACCACAGGAACCTGAACACATCCTGCTTGCTTTGCAAGCTCTTTGGCATGGTTGATTGCTTTGGACAGAGGTTCTGCCATCATCACCATACCTGGACCACCACCAAATGGACGTTCATCCACTCTTTTGTAGTTGCCCTCAGCATAATCGCGAGGATTAATACAAGTGACTTGCACTATTTCACGTTTTGCCGCACGCCCGCTAATACCGTAGGCTGTAATCGCTTCAAACATTTCAGGAAAAAGCGTAATGACTGCAAAAAACATCGCAGACTCCTCTACTTTCCTGCTGCGTTCATCCTTAAAGGACAAGCTTTTAAATATTTAGTAATCCACGCCCCAATTTACGTAGATACGACCAGCTTCAAGATCAACTCGCTGTACCACATCTTTATGCCATGGAATCATGCGTTCTTCAGCATCAATGCTGTCCGGTGTTGCGTGAACCACCATCACATCATTGGCACCTGTCTCGAACATTTCATGGATTTTACCGAGATTCACTTCTTGTTCATTTTCATCAAGACCCAACACGGTTAAGCCTTTTAAATCCGACCAGTAAAACTCATCCATTCCTGCTTTCGGAAGTTGCGCTTTTGAAATCCAGACATTTACGCCAACCAAGCTATCCGCTGCAGTGCGATCACTCACATCCTTTAACGAAACAACCAGGCCTTTGCCATGCGGTTTCCAACGTTTTACATCTACTGTTTGCCAACCTGCTTTGGTTTCAATGTACCAAGGAAGATAGTCAAAGATGTTGCTCATAGGTTCTGTATTGGAATAGACCCAGAGCCACCCATTTAATCCATATGCTGAACGTAACTGTCCAATCTGAATACGATCTTCGGGAACATTCTGTGTTGGTGTCATGGGCTACCTACTACAATTAAGCAGCAGCTGCAGCTTTCTTAGCTTGAGCAGCTAAAGAAGCAACGCGTTCAGACGGTTGAGCGCCTTGAGCAACCCAGTGAGCAAAACGGTCAGCATCTAAACGAAGTTTTTCTGCTTTACCTTGAGCTGTAGGGTTAAAGAAACCAATACGTTCGATGAAACGACCGTCACGCGCATTGCGGCTATCAGTTACAATAACTTGATAGAACGGACGTTTTTTAGCACCACCGCGTGCTAGACGAATTACAACCATGATAGAACCTTATAGTTTTTACGGATTATCCATGAACCGACCATCGGCAGCATTTCAAACCCCTTTCATAGAGGGCAATATTTTACGTTATATTTGCCCTGAAAGAAAGATCAAATTTTAGGTTATCCACAGTTTTGAATTTAGATTTATCTACCATCCCAATTAGAGGTGGCAGAAGGGGTACATACTGTCGTAGTTTTAGTCCAACATTTCCACCCATTACTATTAAGAATTACACTTCCATTATCTACCTGAACAGTACCAGATTTAGGCTCTGCAGTTAATGTATAGGTTTGACCACTTGTAACAAGTGTAATGCTATAGACAGGATTAGCTGTGGGATAATCCTTGCTGGTTGTGCCGTTATCTAGGGTTGCACTCGTATAATTATGATTAATGACATAGTAGCTCTGTAAACGCTGCGCGGTATTTATCATTTCAGTTTGCACATCAACACGGTTAGTACGAATTTTATATTGAGTATAAGATGGGTAAGTAATCGCTGCCAAAATAGCAATTATTGCCACTACAATCATCAACTCGATTAGGTTAAACCCTTTATTTTTTTTCATTACCATGACTCACTGTTACTCGTACCGCAATTTGTATAATCTGTTACAACATCTTCGGTTCTAGTCATACAACGTATTCCTGTACTCGTGAGCAATAAGTCATAATTACGTGGCTGTTTAGATTTAGGTGGACTACTACTATCTTTAGCCCGCTGTACCGACATCACCCAAGTCAGACCATTCACACTTGCAGAAGCCGCAGTTTCATTGCCATCTGAGTCTTTTGCAAAAGTCAAAGGTTTGTATCCTGTTCCATTATTGGCTAGTGTTAATGTATATTTCGCTGTAGATACAGTTGAACCTATCGGTAACAACAACTGGCCTGTAGCAGCGTCATAATAACTTGCTGGTGTCGGATTCCCATCAGCATCAGTACCCACATAGGTATACAGGTAACTGGCATCGAAACCTTTGTAACTAAAGTTTTTTGCTTTAAACCGCTCCAGCTCAGCAGCAATGCGTAACGCTTCCTGCCGTGCAATTGCCAGATCCCGTCGTTCCATATATTGCTGATATGAAGGAAACGCAATTGCTGCAAAAATTGCAACAATCACGACCACAATCATCAATTCAATCAGAGTAAAGCCACGTATTTTTTTCATGACTCCCCCCCTATCGAGTTTCATACCAGCGTAACTGTCTAAGTTTCGCTGCTGTAGTAAACTCTTGACATTCTGGTAAGTTTGGCGTGGTTGTACAATTTAGAGTTGTAGGACGTCTTACAATCAGACCTGTATTATTAGCATTACTAAAGCCTTGCCCTAAACCTGCACCTAAAATACCCGCTCCCAACTTAACACTATTTGGAACGCCACTTGTTGTAGTAGCAAAAGAACATTTTCCTGTCGGCAAGCAGAATTGATAGACATAGGAATCTCCTTTTACACCTGCACCACAAGAACCACCAATACCCGTTCCATCACGATGGTATACATTGACATAGAGCATACCATCTAAGGCATACAGCTCATTCATGCCTTTATAAACACCAGCTGTAGGTGAATAGATATATTTCCAGCCATTATTACTAGCAACAGCAACACCCGTGCTTATATTTGTATTTAAAGAAACAAGCGTTACATTTTGTGTAGTCAATGTCGGTGAGGTTGCGTACAAATCTGTTTTTGCCACATCTTTGTCGTATACAACAAAAACCCCATCCGCCGCACTTACTGTTGAGCCAGCTTGGTTACCATTTATTACCGCTGTGCCTACTAATGGTGAACTCCGGTTACCGGAACTAAAGGCAACTGCTGCAACATAGCCATTATCTTCATGAATAGAAACACTTGGCATTTCATAGAAACGAGGACTTGTACCACCACTCGTATGTTCATTAAACAAACGTACCACACGAGTCGCAAAACTATCTTTAGCTGTTACACTATTATTTAAATCGACACGGAAAGCTTGTCCACCTAAATCACCGAAATAGAGATTATCAACCAGACCATCATTGTCACGATCAATCGCATTAATCTGGCTAACCACACTATATTTCATGTTAATCGTAGATGCGCTGGCATCAGTAAATGCTTCGGCTCCTTTAGCTTGTGTAGCGTAGGCACTGGTCCACCAAAGTAAACTACCGGTGTTAGCATCAAACATATATATGCCTGCACCGCTACCCGTAGTGGTATTTTGATCATAGGCTGCACCTTCATAACCTGCGTCATAGCCTCCACCTACAAACATCACCAGTTTTTTAGTATCGCCAAATTTAACATAAGCAAGTGTAGGTTTAGACCAGCTTTGCCCCATATAACTTAGTGCATTATCAGTATCTGGTGTTCCAGTAGCAGTCACAGCTGCAGCAGGATTAATATGAAATTTCAAACTTGGTTTATCTATATCTGATAAATCTAATGCATAGTAGCTGCGTCCACCCATACGTAGACCACCATACACCCACTGCAAACCTTTGAGCGCAAGATCTGTATTAGTACCACCATCACTGGTACGGTCAGAACTCTTCACAGTTAATGTTCCATCGGCTTTTGACACATACTGGGTATATGCGGTCCAAGGTGCATCTATGCCATAGAACAAGTTGTTTTTACCACCAGTACTACTGGCTTCAGATAAAAAAGCTGCTTTTTGATTTAGATTTTGCATCATTTCATGTGGTGCAAAAGCAAATTTCTCTACCCCATCCGTATCGACGACATGCAGTAAACCCTGTGTACTACCAAAGAGTAGATAATCTTCTCGGTCTGTTGTGTCAATTGTGCCTGAACTGTATGTAATTTTGCCTTGTTGCGTGAGTAGAATTGGAGTCGAATGCATTACTGCACCGACCTGACGTAATTCTGGGTTTGTTGAAAGGTTATCCAACGTTACACCAGTTGCTGTTGCACTAATATTATAACCAAGTAGATTCAGCCAATAGTTTTTATCTGGATCATTGACAAACAAAGCCGTTGTCCCTGTACCAAATAAACTATTCACATTGACTTTTTTAAGTGAATTGGCTTCACTCGCTGTATAAGGTGCTGCATCAGTAATTTGTCGATTGGTATAGATGGTACGATTAGCAAATTTTTCATTTTCAGTATTTGTAGTTAAACCTAAAGGCAGCTGTCCTTTCACCCCCCCCATCCATAGACCATTGGCTGTTGAATCTAATGAACCATCCGATTTGATTAAACGTATAGTTTTGCTGGTGTTATAAAGTTCACCATTATAGATGTGGTATTTGTTGAGATTACCAGCCCAGAGCTGGGTAGTTTCCTGTGGTTTTGGAATAAATGAAGAATAATAACCATACGGCTGGATACGCAAAGGGTTTAAAGCATCCTGTGGTAGGGTTGGTGAACCTGTGGTAACCGGGTCAAATTCAGGTTTTACTTCATCAACAAAATTTAAAATACTTTGTGCAATCTCACCTGGCTCTGAAGCCGAATACCATCCACCGCGCCCATATACTCCCCATAATGCGGTATTGGCAATATCAGCACGACTAGCTCCACCGGTTGTCTCACCATAAGTATTACTAATACTAGAAAAACGATTTATTATATTTGCTATATCAATATTGGTAGAAGTTAACTGGCCAACTTTTGTTTTTTCCGCTCCAGTATACGCATCCAATCCGCTATAGAATTTACCAAAACCAACTACTGCTGTTTTAATTCTGGGACGAGTGGTAGAACCGGTTAATAAAGTGTTGGCAAACTTTGCAATGCAACGCCAAACCTTTTCATTGTCCGGAGTAGCTGTTTTTGCTTTAAACTCGTAGGTCGAATCTGGACTACCAACATTAGAATCCCATGAAGACGGGCAACTGAAACCGCTCACTGTAGCTGACATTTCTGTTTCGGGATCTGCAATACTAGTTGTGCTAGGACCGCCATCTGTTAAAACATAAACCCCATTACCATTGCATGTTGAGGTATCTGTACCAATTGTACTTAATAATGATCTAGCCCCAATCGCATATGCCCTACCTGTTGGCGTATAGTCAGGAGCTTCCATATCTACAATTTTTTGCAATATACATGAACGTTGTGTGGTACCAGATCCAGTGCCACATTCCGCTTCAAAAGTGGTTTTCGCAGAGCCTGTTAAACTACTAGAAGTAGTATCCAAACGGCGAGCTGAAACTAAAACTGCTCCTGTTCTAGAGCTAGTTCCTGAAGTTCCTCCTGTAAACCGCGTTAGACCTATAACAATTTCATTTCCTAATTGAGGAACACCATTTAGCCCTTGTAATACGGTAAATAAACCATCTTTGAGTTTAGTAATACGATCGTAATATTTTTGAGTTTGTGTTGTGGTTTGGGCTGGGGTGAAATAAGCAGTACATCCTGTACCACAACTTTCGTTCGAGTAACTACCACTAGGAGCTGATGCACTTACCGTATTACAGCTATCGGATGTGATTGCAGCCGTTGGACAACGTCTAAATTCCGAAGTACATGTCGTAATTGTGCTGGTATTTCCACTGGTTGATGTACCCGCAGTACAACTTGCAGTATTTGTAGTTATAGGAGTACCTGTTGTAGTTGTAGTTGTAGTTGTTTTCACAACTTCAGACCGATAACGATAAGTTCTACCTGACGTAGAACTGCAATTTGATGTACCGCTATTCCGTAAATAGAAATAAGTCGTTGTCGTTAGTTTAGAAATATTACCAGTAACCACAGGGGTAGAATTGGAAGTTTCAGAGCAAAAGCTACCAGATGGAGCAGTAGTACGTAATGTGGTATTGGTACATGTTGCTTGAGAGCTAGTCGTACCGCTCTCCGTACTTGCACACTGCTTTAATACTGCATCAGCTGTCACCGTATTTGAAGTTGTCGTTGTCGCTGTCGTTGTTGCAGCTGTTATTTGAGTTTTATAACTATATGTTTTAGGTGAAGTTTCAACCGTAGCATTAGCAGTACAATAATAACGGGTATAAGATGGCGTTGTGGTGGAGGCTTCTGAATTAGAAGTTGGTACTGTTACCAAACTATCTGCCACAGGAGCATCACATGCAAATTTAAAATTAGTTGCAGCTCTCATACTGGCCGAAGTATCCAGTACAAACATAATACGTGTTTGACCACCTGTTGAATTACTATAGATATCAATATCACTGGCTTGTACAGATACACTATGACAAACAGCCAAAGTCATAAACATCGACACCGTGGCTGAAAGTCCTTTTTTTTGATTTATTTTTTTCATCTTTAAATTCTCTTTCTTTACGATACCAACTTCGGCTGACCGCCAACGGTATAGTCCGAATGCTGCATGTTATAAGGAATACCTAAACCCTCAAAACACGCCCCCACTGCCGAAGCACGCTGCTTAAAGCAGCTCTCTATTTGTGTTGTAGTTGCACCCGCAAAACTTGGCAGTACAGAAATTACTGTTGCCCCTATATTATTGGTGGTAACAGGCACATTACTTTGCCCAAGACTCGTCCCTTTCGGTGCACCACCAAATGGTGTAGACGTTGTAGCATTTTTAGTTAAATACACTTGTGACAGCACCGCAGAACGCCCCATTGCAAATTGATTGGCTTTACAAAAGCCATCCACACCAATCTTGGTTGTTGAACCATCAGCTGTAATCGCGCTAGCTTGAGATAATTTAAAAAAAGAATTTTCCGATGCGCGATAACAAAATACCAATTCATCATTGGCATTTGCTGAGGAATTGAAATAAGCGAACATCCCATCGAGTGCCAATTGCCTTGCCACTAGATCAGGATCCTCAATATTAAATAAAGCAGAGTCAGAATTACCCATCAATAGAGCATTGACCTGACTATTTGTTGCAATTTTTAATCCTAAAATTCCAGATTTCACAGCGATTGTGCCCAGCAATGTCACAAGCACCAAAATAATCAAAACCGTAATAAGCGTTGCACCTTGTTGTTGTTTCATTACGATGCTCCCAATGTATTTCGAATCGCTACAACCTGATTCACCGCCTGACGTAAATATCGTTTATTGACTGCCGCATCACCTGAAAGCGTGACATTATTTGTACCAGCAACATCAAATGTCGTTTGGGTATTTAAATTTGCTTCTGAACCAATTGTTCCTGTCGAACGAGATAAAATACCAACTTCCATTGAAATCACTTGCAGATAATTTTTTGCACAAGTATCTTCAACAATTGGGGTCGCACATGCAGCACGAATAGTATTCATTGCAGTAATGTACTCATTGATGGTCATATAACGGAGTTGACCAGAAGAATTTTTCACACCTAAGCGTATTTTAAATGCATCTACGCGCTGCATCATTTGCTGCGCGCGAGTATTTAAACCTGCAATTGTTGTATCACCAGCTGCATAATAACCAGCATCACAATATAAAGAGTATGCTGTAGGCTCACCTGTCACTTGTTGTGGGCTTTCTGCCACATAATAACGTTGTACAATTGTTTTAGATGAGGCAGCAGAAATAGTTTCCCCTTCACAATTCACAATACTGTTAATTGCTGGTACATATTGAATAGTTAAACGGTCACTTTTACCTGTAGTATTATCTGTATCTTTATTTTGTAAACTGACCAATTCGGTTTCTAAATCCGTGATTGTTTGTAATGCTGCAGGCAAATTTTCCTTTTTAAAAACAATCCCTGAACCAGTGGTAATATTATTCACTCTCTGTGAGGAAACAGTATTTAAATTGGTATGACGTAGATCATGTGCAACCAAAGACAAACCAAAATTGGCATTTTGTTGTAATTCACTCATGCCTGATTGCAATCCCAAAGAACGCGAACTACTTAAAAACACAGCCAAACCCGCCGCAACAATAAGCAGACCTAAGGTTAAAGCCACCATTAATTCAATCAGAGTAAAGCCCGAGGTATAATGCTTATGAACCATAGTTATATACCTCCATAATGATACATTTGGCATTTGGGACATAAGCAGTGCCATTGGTACAGTTTGGACTGCCCGTACCATTTGTTGCCGTTGTACCCTCCCAGGCAACATAGATGCATTTACGAACCAGAGTAGAACCTTGGCAATTTAGGACATTTATACTCATGCCCAAATTACTTGCTCGGCTTTCCACTTGAGCATAATCATATTGAGCCATTTCATTTGCAGTACAGAATGCACTTGCACAAGTAGTTGGCGGCGTAGTGACTTTTTTATATTCTGCCAACCCACCCCGATTTACCCGCATTCTTTCTGCCAAATCCCTAGTAATATTAGAAGCTTGTACGTTCATCCCAGCCTCTGCACTAGCTCCCATAGCCCTTATTTGTAATGCTACAAAACCCAACACAGCAATGCTTAAAAGCACCAGTGCAACCAGCACCTCTACAAGCCCAACCCCTTTTTGAGTATTTCTCATTTGTAATAATTCCCTTTTTCTCAGGTTGGGCAACTTGTTGCCACTTTGTTATAAACTACTGTTCCACCTTTTTGCACATAGACATACGCTTTCAAAGCTGCATCACTATTATGTTTAAATACAAAACACTGGCCGTTGGTTGTTATTTGGGACTGCCCTAAACGATTAAAAGTAACGCTAGCATCACCACTTTCTTTCGTCACATGATTTGGTATCCATTTTTTATAGAATGTTAAAACACTATTATCCACAGCCAAAACCCGTTCACTCTGCTTAAAAATCGCTTCAGACCTTGTTTCTGCCAACAAATCTACAAAATCACGCGTATCACTTATCAGTTGGTTTTTTCGAATCGTTTGAGTAAAAGAAGGAACAGCCATCGTTGCAATAATTGCGAGTATGGCTATCGTTATCATTAGTTCAATTAAAGTGAATCCTTTATTTTTATTCATACTTTCCCCAAGGCAATAAAAATTCACCCTAGTAAAATAATATCGGACCAACTTACAAAACTGACACAAATAAAGATAAAAGGCATAAAAAAGCAGATGACTGTTACATGCCAATCATCTGCTTATTTTTAAAAGAGAAATGGATTGTTATCTATTTCGCACTTTAAACTTGGGTTACGGGAATACGTAACTCTTTCGGCAAACTAAAAGTAATATTTTCTTCACGTCCCGAAAGTTCTTCCGGCGCTTTGGCACCCCAGTCCTGTAAACGTTGAATCACCTGTTTGATTAAAATCTCGGGCGCTGATGCACCTGCGGTTACGCCAATTTTGGTCTTTTCATTAAACCAGGCTTGCGCAAGCTGATCTGCATTATCAACTAAATAGGCATGTTTCCCCATACGCTCCGCCAGCTCGCGCAACCGGTTTGAATTGGATGAATTAGGCGAACCCACCACCAAAACCACATCACATTGCGTTGCCAAGTCACGTACCGCATCTTGACGGTTTTGAGTGGCATAGCAGATATCATCCTTACGCGGCCCCTGAATGTGAGGGAATTTGCTACGCAAGGCATCAATGACTTTCGCCGTGTCATCAATGGACAAGGTAGTCTGAGTCACAAAAGCCACTTTTTCAGGATGCTGTACCACTAAAGCCGCAACATCTTGTTCATCTTCCACCAAATAAATGTGACCGCCATTTTTCTTGTCATATTGCCCCATGGTGCCTTCAACCTCGGGATGACCTTCATGCCCAATCAAGATAGCTTCCGTTCCTTCACGCGCATATTTAGTCACTTCAATATGCACCTTGGTCACCAGCGGACAAGTGGCATCAAACACCTTTAAACCACGGCGTTCCGCTTCCTGTTGTACCGCTTTCGATACACCATGGGCACTAAAGATCACGATATTGTCATCTGGAACTTCATCCAGTTCATCGACAAAAATTGCACCGCGCTGACGCAAATCATCCACAACAAACTTGTTATGTACGACCTCATGACGCACATAAATAGGTGGATTAAAGCATTCTAGTGCCCGATTGACGATCGCAATTGCTCGGTCGACACCTGCACAAAAACCACGTGGATTGGCCAATACAATTTCCATAAGACCCTCAATGTTCACTTGAATTTAGACTGAATAACTTGAAATAAATGCAAACAACCTGCGAACAGCTATTTAGTTTGACGGTAGTCTGCTCTAAAATAGAGAAGATATTTTATCATATCAGGAAAAATATCATGTCGGGTCTCTTGTTTGTCGTTTCTGCTGCATCTGGAACAGGCAAAACATCTCTCGTTAAAGCCCTACTTGAGCGTGTGAATAATTTGCACGTTTCTGTCTCTCACACCACGCGTGGCCAACGTCCTGGCGAGCTCGACGGTGTGCATTATCACTTTTCAAAAAAAGAAGATTTTCTTGCCCTAGTTGAGCAAGGCGGTTTTATTGAATATGCAGAAGTGTTTGGCAATTATTACGGTACTGCTCAAGCAACCGTAAAACAACAGCTTGCCAAGGGTCATGACGTTCTACTTGAAATTGACTGGCAAGGTGCAGAGCAAGTTCGCAAACTTTTTCCTGAATCACGTCAAATCTTTATTCTTCCACCCAGCCAGTTCGATTTGCGCCAACGCCTGTCCAATCGTGGTACCGACTCAGTTGAGGTGATTGAACGTCGCTTAGGCTGTGCAGTTGAAGACATGCAGCAATATAGTAATTTTGACTATGTCATTATTAATGATGACTTTAATAAGGCGCTGCATGATCTGGAATGCGTGATTATTGCCAATCGTCTAGTATTATCGCAGCAAGCAACCCGTCATCAGGAATTGATTGAAAAATTAATTACTCCTGTTGAACCGTGATTAAAACTTGAGTCTGCAGGCAAAGCATTTTATACTGCCCAGTCTGTTCAAATTTAATATTCAAACGAGAATTCTTATGGCACGCGTAACCGTTGAAGATTGTTTAGACCATGTAGACAACCGCTTTGAGCTTGTACTAGTGGCAAGCAAACGCGCGCGTCAATTGGCACGTCAAGGGATCGAACCTACTGTAGAATGGGATAACGATAAACCGACTGTGGTTTCTTTACGTGAAATTGCTGCCGGTCATGTATCTAAAGACATCTTGAAACAACGTGATCAAGACTATCAAGCTTCTAGCCTTGACCTAGCACTTTCTGCAAACAATCTGAATTTAGATGGCTTTTCTTTCCAATAAGAAAAAATATCTGAGAAAAAGCCTAGTTTTAACTAGGCTTTTTTTATTGCATAACTTTTATATTTGCCCAATAAACGTTATAACATAGGTATAAAGATACGTTATTTAAGAGGTATCTTTTTGCTTTTTTTTAAATGAAAAAATTGACAAGTCATGCAATATGCTTTTCATTAAAGCTCTAGCGATTTAAATTGTAGAAACTGAAGTAGTAAAGGTGTTATATGCCAGGCCCACAGGTCAGCCAAGCCAAGCAACAGCTCAAAATTATTATCGATGCGTACTTAAGTGCAAGTGATGTCGAGCGCGTGCTTGTGGCCTGCGATTATGCCGATATTGCCCATGACGGCATCACTCGTAAAAGTGGCGAACCCTATATTCTGCATCCGATTGCGGTGAGTAGCATTCTTTCGCATATGCGTCTGGATGCCGAAACCCTAATGGCCGCCCTGCTGCATGATGTCATTGAAGATACCGATTTTAACAAGGAAGACATCGCTGAAAAATTTGGGCGTACGGTTGCAGAACTGGTCGATGGCGTCACTAAACTTAGTCATTCCAGTGATAAAGAATACAATAAAGCCGCATCCTTCCGTAAAATTCTGCAAGCCACCTTACAAGATCCACGTGTCATTATTATTAAACTGGCTGACCGTTATCACAACATGACCACCTTGGATTCATTACGCCCAGATAAACGCATGCGTATTGCCCAGGAAACTTTTGATATATTTGTGCCCATGGCGCGTATTGTCGGTATGAATGAAATGGCCGACAACCTAGAGCATCTGTGTTATCAGAATCTTGATCTGGATATGTTTAATAATGTTCAAGATGCCTTATTACAAACCAAGCCTAAACGTTGTGAATATCAGAGCATCTGGGAAAAGAACCTGACTGAACTGCTGCAACAGCACCAGATTACTGGCCGCATTAAAAAGAAAAATAACAATATTGAATTACTGCGTCACTTTGTGAAAAACGACATTGATTTACAGGAGCTGACTCATAGTCATGCTTTTGAAATTATTTTACAAAGCATTGCCGATTGTGACCGTCTGGCAGAAATCCTGCGTGAAAACTTCCAGATTTTGCATTATGAAGATCATATTCGTCGCCCATTACCGGGTGGCAACCAATCGTTGATGATGCGCTTAAAAGGTGAAAAAACCACACTATCATTGACCATCCAAACCGAGTTAATGCGTAGGGCAGCCCGTTTTGGCGTGGTACTGGGTGAAAATGCGCCGCAAGCCTGCCGCTCAGCCATTCAGGCCTCTATGCAGAACCTGAATGTACTAATTGATGGTGCCTGTGCCAAAACCACCTTTAGCGACTTGTTAGATTATTTACACCAGGAAAAAATCTGGGTGTATACCCCGCATGGCAATTTGCACGAACTCCCTCAAGGTGCTACAGCAGTCGATTTTGCTTATTCAGCCAGCCTGTTTTTAGGCAATCACGCTGTCGGAGCAAAAATAAACGGAGAAACCCGTCCTCTTTCAACACCACTTATTAGTGGGCAAGTGATTGAGATTATTACCGATGTTCTGGCGACACCAAATCCAGACTGGCTGAGCTTCATTAACACCCAAAAAGCCCGCCGTGCCTTACAAAATATTTTGCGTGATCAGGACATTGAAGAACAACAATTAGTCGGCCAGCAGGCACTTAACCGTGCCCTTAAACTGTTTAATCGATCAGTAAAAGACTTAACTGAAGCAGATTGGCAGGATATCCTGCAATGGCGTCATATTGAGTCCAAAGAACAGTTATTTGAGCAGATTGCTGTGGGCGATTTGCTTCCACAACTGGTTGCCAATCATCTTTTTGCACAAGGTCAAAGTCTGGAACCACAATCATCAACCCGCCTGATTCAAGGGACGGAAGGTATTGATGTCAAATATGCGCATTGTTGCAACCCGGTACTCGGTGATCCAATCCAGGGACACCTCTCACGCCGTGGCTTAATTGTGCATCGTGCTCGCTGTCATAATCTTTTGCATGAACAGCATCAGCATCCAGAAAATATTATGCCGTTGCACTGGACTGCTGAAGATATCAATGACATTAGTTTCACCGCCTATTTAAGTATTGATATGTTGATGAATGATGAACAAATTTCTGACCTGATTTATCAGTGCCGTAAAGAAAAAACCGGTGTAGAAATGGTTCATGCTCATGAAGGGAAAACCTACGTCCACATTGTGGTGCATAACCGCAAACAAATTGCTCAAATTATTCGCGATTTACGCATGCACTTTGGTTTTCCACGCATAACCCGTTTAGCCCAGCCAATCAACATTGCCGAAGCATCTAAAGCAAGTTAATTCAATCATATGCAACTTTTTTGACTGATATACGCTATGATGTATGAAGATGATATAAGGAGAAATCAATGTCACGCCAAGTAATCCATACTGAAAATGCACCCGCAGCTATTGGTACATATTCTCAAGCGATTTTAGTTGAAAATACTCTGTACCTTTCAGGTCAAATTGGTTTAGATCCTTATAGTATGGAATTGGTGGAAGGTATTGAAGCTCAAATTCGCCGTGTATTTGATAATTTAAAGGCCGTTTGCGAAGCCGCTGGTGGTTCGTTGGCAGATATCGCCAAACTGAATATTTTCCTGACTGATCTTTCACACTTCCAATTAGTAAATCAAATTATGGGTGAATATTTTGCCCAGCCTTATCCTGCACGTGCAGCCCTAGGGGTAGCAAGCTTGCCTAAAGATGCCTTAGTGGAAATGGATGGCATCGTGATTATTAATAAATAATTTTCAATTAGTTAGAAAATTGCACAAAATACCACCGATAAGGTGGTATTTTTTTATTCAAAAACTCAATCATAATAAATGATATTTCAAATAAATTTCATTGACAAACGATAATAATTATCAATAATATTACTTATCCCATTTCACTATTTAGTGTGGCTAGTTCAAATGTACGTGTGCTTATGTCGTGGTATTACCGATCAAGATATTAAAGATGCAGTCGCAAATGGTGCAGAAAGCTATCGTGAAATTCGCGACCTACTTGATTTAGGTACCTGCTGTGGTCGTTGTGCGCCTGAAGCACGTGCCATCATTAGCGAAGAGCTTTCAGAAATTGCAGCCCGTATATCGGTAGCGGCTTAAATCCGATAATCTTAATGATAAATTTAATGGTCAGAAGATCATTTCTCCTCTCCCGCTTATGACTCTAGGCGGGTTTTTTATGCGCCCTGTCTAGCTTGCAGCCTTTTATGGTTCTTGATTGCGATTTTCATTTGCTGTTCAATAAACTACTCGCCATTGTTTTGCTTCTTGTTTAAGATAATTGACATAATAATTTTTTTGATTGCCTGACCCTGTATGAAGGCAAAAATTGTTGATGGAGAACTTACAATGAAAGGCAATCGTGACGTCATTAATCAGTTAAATCAGGTGCTTTATCACCAGTTGACTGCCATTAACCAGTATTTCCTGCACTCACGTATGTTCAATGACTGGGGAATTGAAAAGCTGGGTTCAGCAGAATACAAAGAATCGATTCAGCAAATGAAAGATGCAGATAAAATTATTGAACGTATTTTATTCTTGGAAGGCCTGCCCAACTTACAAAATTTAGGCAAGTTATACATAGGCCAGCATACCATTGAAGTACTGAATTGCGATGTACGTAAAGTCAATGAAAATATTGAAGCCCTGCAAAAAGCGGTCAGTCTGGCCGAGCAGGAAATGGATTATGTGACTCGCGATCTTGTTCAGGAAATTCTGGAAAAAGAAGAAGAATATCTGGATTGGACCACCACCCAGCTTGATTTAGTCGAAAAAGTCGGTATCGAAAACTATATTCAAAGCCAGATTTAAGTTTAAAAAGCCAGTCGATTGACTGGCTTTTTTAGTTGTTAGATTCGCTTTTTGACCGCCTTATTTTTTGGCTACGGGTTGGGCCAATGATGCGTAATCCAGATCGACTTTACGTAATTTTTTTAACAACCAGAGCTGATGTCTAGCTTCCTGCTCATAGCCATTAAAAGCCAGTATTTTGGCATATTTAAGCAGATCATAGGCAGTCGGATAATTGAGCACCATTTCCCTAATTTCTTCAAGTTGCTGTGCACTCACCTTGCTATAGGGATTCATACGAATCCAGTCTATACGCCGGTTAAACTCTTCCAGCAAGTAAATCTGATCTTGATTGGTAATTTTTTGCGGTGTTTTTTCATAACGTAACGTTTGATTGAGCTTAGGGACCATCACCGAATAATCTCGCACGATCAGAATCAATAGCAAGAAAGATAGACCATAAGTCACCCGCATATAATTGGGTGAAAGGGTCAGGACTTTAGTATCAACCTGTTGCGACTGAATCAAGCCAACGATAAAACCTACCGGGAGCAGAAAATACGCATAGTACTGAGGGAATTCCAGCATTGAATGAATCAGTACTGCGCCAACCATCAAAATCCCGATTACCGATTCTACCGAATTGACCCGTTTATTCAGCTGATAGCCCCAATAGCCAAAGTAGGCCAGAAAAGGAAGTCCGATAATAAGGCCGTTCCACAGGATAAAATCGAGAATAAAATTATGTGCGCTACGAATCCAGACCGGTCCCTGAAAATGATCACTGACCAAGGTATAAGCCACACTGGTCTGATTCCAACCATAACCCAACCATGGATGGTCAGCAATCGCATGCAGCATCTGTTGCCAAATGGCTAAGCGCGACATATCTCCTGTGGCACGTTGTACCACATCACGGCTTTGAACAATGTGTGCATCTATGGCTTGAGCAAGAAGTTGGCTCAATATCGGGGCTACAATAATGAATCCGACAAATAAAAGAAACCAGCCAGTTGACCAATACCATTTAAGGCGAATAAAGCCACGATATTGTTGATAAGCCAGATAGGCTAAAATGCATAGGCAGACCACCCAGGAAGTACGTGACTGACTTAAGGCCACGCCTATGAGTATAGGTAAAGCGCAAACGACCAACCATTTGGTTTGAATTTTTTTCTTTTCATAAAGATACAAACATGCCATTAATGACATAAGTAGAAAAGTGGCCATATTGTTGGGTTGGGCAAAGTTTGCATATGGACGTGTATTGCCCTGTATGTTGATCATACCGGGCAAATGAGCATCTAAATTGGTCCATTGGCAAATAGCAATAATACCCGTCGCTGTTCCAGCCATGAGAAACACATAGCTAAGTCCGGTAAAAATGCTTTCACGGTCTGTTTTTTCACTTGATAAGTTATAGCCAACCACCGTGCTCAGCCAAAAACCAAGGACAAATAACGTACAGATAAAGGCTTTATCAAAGAAAAACAGTTCCCCTGCCCCATATTGAACCAGCGGGATAGCCGCAAGACATAATAGCGGCAGACTAATCACAGGTAATTTAATTTTGTCTTTTAAATAAATGGCAGCGAGTACAAACAGAGATAAAAAGGCAAAAAGTTCACCGGTATAGGTAACCCAAGGCCTATAATGGATAGGCAGGAGCCAAGCCAGTGAGATAAAGACACTGGCTAAGAGGAGCAGAAGGAATTTCATAACAACATGCACAAAAGTGAGCTTCTCATATGATAAAGAAAAATAACTATAAAAAAAAAGAATATAAATATTATTCAAATAGAAAAATTTTGGTTATTTAAATATAATAGAAAATAATTTTATTTTTCATATGAATATGAATAAGAAAAAAATTTTAATTGTAACTCGTAACCTGCCTCCACTCATTGGAGGGATGGAACGCCTTAACTGGCATATAGCAGATGAGTTAAGCCATGAAAATGAAATTTTATTATTAAGCCATAAGGACGCTCAAAATACAGCACCTCAAAATTGTAATTTCTACGGCGTTAGACTCAATCCTTTACCCTTATTCTTAATTACTGCATTTATTAAAACATTTCTAATTTGTATTTTCAAAAAACCAGATATTCTTTTTGCTGGCAGTGGCTTAACAGCGCCAATTGTGGTTTTCTGGGCAAAATTTTTTCGTAAAAAAAGTATTGTTTATATTCATGGTTTAGATATTGCAACGAATCACTCTATTTATAATTTGTTATGGGTTCCTTTCATTCGAAATGCAGACCAAGTAATTGTAAATAGCACCCCCACTCAAGAAATTTGTGAAAGAAAAAGCATCTCAAAAAATAAAATTAATATTATTCATCCAGGTGTCACATTTCCACCATTAGATCGAGATGAGTTAATTATTAAAGAATTAAAACAAACCTATCAATTAGAAAATTCAAAAATTCTGTTGTCAGTTGGGCGTTTAACAAAAAGAAAGGCTCTCAAAGAATTCGTAAATTTATCTTTACCTGAAATTATCAATAAAGTTCCAAATACCAAATTAGTCATTATTGGTGATACACCGTCTCAAGCATTAAATAAAAATCTACAAAGTAAAGAAGAAATTCTGCGAATAGCAGCCCAACATAATATTGAAAAGCATCTTATTTTTATTGGAAACATCTCAAATGAGATGATTCTTTCATCTTGGTTTTATCTAGCCGATTTGCATGTATTTCCTGTAAAGCATATTCTTGATGATCCCGAAGGATTTGGTATGGTTGCAATAGAAGCAGCTTCTCATGGTACACCTACCGTTGCCTTTGCTACAGGGGGAATCATAGATGCTGTTAAATCAAATGTATCTGGCTATCTTATTGAACCAGAAAACTACAAACAATTAACAACACAAACAATTGAATTACTCAGACACCTAAAGAAAATTAAGACTGAGAAATGTAAATCTTTTGCAGAAAGGTTTGCATGGCACCAATTATTGAATAAGTTTAACAATATAATAAATTACATGGAGAAGAATAAATGACTAAGCCCGCCATATGGTTTCCGATAATTAAAGCAAATACAGGTGTGGATCGTTTTACACTAAGTTTAGCTGATGCATTACATCGGCATGGTATACGTACTGAAATTACCTGGCTACCACATTATGCTGAATATCTACCTTATTTAATTTCTAAGATTAGGCCTCCTGAATGGGCAAATATTATTCATATTAATTCATGGCTCCACTATCGTTTTTATGCACATTTTGGTTTACCTGTAGTCGTTACTTGTCATGGTTGCGTACATGACCCAGCTTTAGTCCCTTATAAAACCTTAGCACAAAAAATATATCATCATTTATGGATAAAGCCATTAGAAAAATACGCTTTTCATCATGCCCATACAATTACTGCCGTCAGTCAATATACAGCCGAAATTACTTGTAAGAATTTTAATTCACCTTATATAATTACAATTCCTAATTGGCTTCCTAATGCAGCCTTTAATTACCCTAAACACAGAAAAAAACCTCACCACCCATTTAAATTATTATTCTTAGGTAGACTAAGCACACGTAAAGGTGCAGATTTATTACCACTAATCATGAAAGCTTTAGGAAATAATTTTGAATTATATTATACAGTTCATCCACGAGATAAAATCAATCGAAATGACTATCCTAATAATATGAAAGCATTAGGCTGGTCATCTAATCCAGAACAAATTAAAACATGGATTGATGAAGCAGATACTTTACTTTTTCCTAGTCGTATGGAAGGAATGCCTTTGGCTGTACTTGAAAGTATGGCTAGGGGATTACCAATAATATGTAGTGATAGCTCATCTTTACCTGAGATTGTAATATCAGGAGTTAATGGTATTATCTGTCAAACAAATAATATTGATGAATATATTAAAGCTATTTTAATTTTATATAAAGATACTGAAAAATGGATTTCATTTTCAAAAAATGCATATCATTATATGCATATGCATTACACAGAAAAGCAAATCATTGAAAAATATATTAATCTTTACATATCTATTATCTTATAAATTTATGCTTAACTAGTAGGTATTGAGAATAGCTATAGCTCAAAAAATCAACAATAAAAAAACTAACCACACCATACTTATATAAATTTAGGAACATTTTGTCCCCTCGATTAACAATTATACTTTTTTCATAATTCCCTATTAATAGCTTATCAATTTCAATCTTACAAAAAGCTCTATGTGCAGCAAGCGCCCCCCCCATTCTATATGAAATTGCAATATACACGCGAAGCATATGTACTAATGGAATAATAAATAAAATATCTTTTGTAGCTGCATTTCTTAGACTCTCAATAACATATTTCAAACTTAATATATTTTTTTCAAGTACTCTAATATTAATATCATTTGTTATACTTTCTTTTCTATCTCTATAAGCATATAATAGCTTATTAGAAAAATAAATAGATTGAGAATTTTTAAACACAAAAGGAAGAACAGCTACATCTTCAAAATTGTAACCGACGGGGAATTTTAAAGAGTTAAAAAGTTTTTTCTTATAAACCCTTACCCATAAATACCATGCATTATCATTAAATATTCTCTTCAATATATCATTATTGATGACACACAACTCACATTCTTGTATTGAAAATTTTCCACTTATATTTTCTAAAAAACTATTAAAAAACCTACAATAATTGAATTGAATAATATCTGTACGATATAATTCTATCAAGGATAAAATCTCAGAAAAATATTCAGGCATTAAGATATCATCAGGATCCAAGAAAGCTAGATATTCTCCTTTAGATTTTTCTACACCTAAATTCCTTGCTGAACTTACCCCTTTATTAACTTGTTCATAAACTCTAAATTTCTTTCTTATATCTATAGATTGTTTATCTAATACCTTATCAACTATTTCCATTGATCTATCAGGTGTACCGTCATTAACTAAAATTACTTCTACATTGGTAGGGAGCTGGGTAATGATACTTTCAAGGCATTCTGTTATGTATTTTTCTACTTTATATATCGGAACGATTAGACTTAGCAACATATTACAGACTCACATCATATCAAGTTCAAAAGAACTTTTTCGTGGAAACTTTTCCAAAAGAGCTGTTGTTAACTTCATCTTTAACGTAACAAAATCATCCACACTTTCATGATCATTGATACATATCTCACAAGCATCTTCTCTTAAGAGCATTTCAACAATTTCATCAATATTATGTGAATTTATATTATAACAACGCCCTCGGCGACTCTTATTAACTGGATAAAAATTTCCCTCAACAAGATTCCAATAACGAAATAAATATGTATTAACTTCTCCTTCACTCCTGAAACGATGAGAAGACATATCTGTTAAAAACAACATTTCTTTATTCCAAATTTTATCAAAGGTACTCCTCAACATTGGTGCTGATACATGATAATCATGAAATGCAGAGAAATAACCATATGGAAACTGAAACAGGTTTTTTAAATTATCCATTAATCCATAATGAATATTAAAAATTTTTGAAAAATGTCTATACATCACTTCTTTTTTATTAAAGTATTCATTAATAATATTAACACAACGGTGTCTCACTATTGCCCATGAATGTTTATTCCCTATTTGGAACAAAGACTCCATCAATAGCTGATCACAAGGCACACCTCTTTTAAAAAAATAATCAGGAGAAATATCTTTATTGACAAATACATCATCATTAAAATATACAAAATTCTCACTTAAATTATTAATTTTATTTAAATAAATCCCTATCACCTGTGAATTGAACGTAGGTAAAAAATCTCTTGGAATAATATCCTCATGCTTTACTAAATTTAATTTAGGATGATTAATATTTAACCATACTGGATAATGACCGCTGGTTACAAGATGAACCTTACGCACCCAAGGACAATATTTTTCAACAGACCTAAACCAAAAGTGAAAATTATCCCAATCTCTGAACCTAGAAATATTAACCGCATGAGGGCTTATATTTTTATATTGGCCTTTATAAAAACGATAATGCTCCTGCCACTCAGGATCATTACCATCCACCCAAGTCACAACAAAATCTATATCAGACATTTGATAATCCCTTACCTAATTAAGTTGAAATCTATAAACCAATCGCATCCCGCCACTGCACTCTCCCGATGTGTAATAATCACGATGGTCATTTTACCGTTTAAACGCCGAATGGCTTCATTAACGGCCTGTTCAGTTTCAGTATCTAACGCACTGGTCGCTTCATCCATAAATAAAACCTGTGGTTTTTTATATAAAGCACGTGCAATTCCAATACGTTGACGTTGCCCCCCAGATAGCATCACTCCACGCTCACCCACCAAGGTATCATATCCTAAAGGTAGTTGATTTTTAATAAAATCATGTATCTGTGCTTGTTTAGCAACAAATTCCACCTGTTTAAAATCAATCTGTGCTGACGGCACACCAAAGGCAATATTTTCCGCAATGGTTTTATCCACCAAATAAATACTTTGCGGTACATACCCGACCAAGTCTCGCCACGCCATGATGTTATGTTCGGTCAATGCAACTCCATCAATCAATATCTGCCCCTGCTGGGGTTGTAAAAGCCCGAGCATCATATCCATTAGGGTACTTTTTCCACTGCCACTTTTACCCACGATACCTAGACTGCTATTCTTAGGAATGCTCAGATTCATGTCTTTTAATACAAGTTGATCTAGCCGATTTGGGTAGGCAAAACCAATATTGTTTAGACAAATCGAATGTTCAAAACTTAACTTTTGTAAATTTGATTTTAAAGGTATTGCATGCTTATGTTCTTCTAAGGCAAATTCAGGTTGCAGGATTGCCAATACTTGCTGAGAAAATTTAATTTGCGAAATTGAACGGTAAATATTTTGCGCTGCAGGCAACATACGGTAAGCAGCAAAACCGTATAAGCCCAATACAGGCAAAATATGCGAAACATCTTTCCCCGACACCACCAAAATCATGGCTAAACCAATTAAACAACCATAGCCAACGGTTTCAATAATATTCAGCGGTACTTGCCCTAATGTATCACGAGTGGCAATGTGCCGCGCAAACACAAGTGACGATTGCTCAAATTGTTCAATATAGCCATGTTTAGCATTATTAATCATCACATCTTTGATACCTGCCAATGCCTCTTGGCAGGTTTGATAACGCTCTTTATTTGCTTGAGTAAATTCTTGCCCAATTTGAGTCAGTTTTTTGCGCACTAACATATAAATAGTGATATAAAATACGCAAAGTACAAATGCTGTTGCCACTGCCATAAGCGGGTCATACAGTAGAAGAATTCCAACCATTGACAATAACACTATTCCATATGACATAAGCGTTAAAGCTGGTAAAATCATAGCCCAAATAAGTTGATCGACTTCAGATAAAATGTTTTTGACTAAGGTTGCACTATTTCGCTGAATAAAAAATTCATAGTTTTGCTGTAAATAAATTTTAAGTAAGCGAGTAGAAAAATAATGACGTTGTAAACTTGCAAAACGATTGACCGCATACTGGGTCACAATTTTAAATACTGTTGAAAATATAACAATAGTTAAAGAGAGAAAGCCTAAATAGAGTATAAAGTTTTGTTTATTTAAGGCTCCTGTAAAACCATATAGTAGTTTTAAATAGTGATTCGACTCTACGACTTCTGGGTTCGATAACACTGCCAAAAAAGGCATAATTGAAATGACTCCCGCTGATTCAATAAAAGCCATACCTATCACTAAAATTAAGACATAGATAACTTTGCGTTTATCAAGTGGCGAAAGAATTTGCCAAAGTTGTTTCAAACTACTAAACACGATTATATTTACTTCTCTTTATACATCAACGCTGTAATTTGTTCTGAAATTAAGCCCATAAGAAAAATCATAATACCGCCTGTATAAAGTAAAGCACTCATATTAGTAAAACGATGAAACTCATAAAGGGTATAACCATACCAGCCTGTCCCCATTAAAAACAGCACCACAGCAATCGGTAAAAACATCTTTAAAGGTGAGAATAACGTAGCTATCTTAAATATGATTAAAAAGAATCGCACTCCGTCTTTTAAAGGTTGAATATGACTTTTACCAATACGTTTAGCTGCGTGAATGGGAACATAGGTTACCGAATAGCCTGCACGGAAAAATGCCATAGTACTGGTGGTTGGATATGAAAACCCATTCGGCAGTAAATATAAAAATTCTCTGAATTTATTCGCACGTACTGCACGAAAGCCTGATGTTAAGTCTTCCACTTTTTGCTCAGTCATATAAGTCGCAAGGTTGTTATAGAGTGTATTAGCAATTCCACGACCAACACTCGCTTGAGAGCCTTTTTGCCTAGCGCCTACAACTAAATCATAACCTTGGTTTATTTTTTCCAGTAATCGAGGAATGTCTTGCGGGTCATGCTGTCCATCAGCATCCATAAATACAATAAGGTCACCTGTCGCATTTCTTGCCCCAGTCTTAATTGCTGCACCATTCCCTTTGGAATAAGGATGAGTAATCACTTTTGCACCAGCTTGTTCTGCTACAATTGAAGTTTTGTCGGTAGACCCATCATTCACAACAATAATTTCATCAACTATATTCAGTTGCTTAATTTTTTTAATTGTTTGTTCAATTGCTGCAGATTCATTTTTAGCAGGCAACACCACACTAACTTTCATGATGCCACCTTACTTAATTCAGCATTTAAATCTATTAACATATCACGTCTTGTTTGTTTTATAGTTTCGTCATAATAAGTGTTTGACTTTTTTAAAGTACTTTCAGGTTGCTTATCATAAACCACTTCAGTTTCATCTAATAATTTTAATGCTTGTGGCAAATAACCCGCATTACCCATTACAACAACCATATTCAAACCATATTCAACATCTGCAGATAATGCAAGGGACTGACTATAATATTGATATGCAACATCAGGTTTATTTTGCAAAGTCAAAATTCGTCCTTGCAAAAAAAGAGCATAACTCTTGAAGTCTTTTATTCTCAAATAAGATGGATTGTCTGACATAGCATTTAGTATATCTAACAAAGCATCACCATACTTTGCAATGATCGGTGGCTTATCTAATGTATAAAATACTAACTCTCGAATTGCAATCGCAGCTTGAGTATCTGCACGGTGTAAACTGACCTGCTGTTTTGTCCGTATAAAATCTTGCTGGCTTACAGAACCATCTTTAATTTTTTGCAATAATAATTGTAGCGACAATAAACCACTTTCAGGTCGCCTTTTTAATGCTAGTTCCACAATCTCATTTGCTTGTTGATAGTGTCCACCTCTTGCTAACACCTCTGCAATAATACTTTGTGCACGTGGAGAATTCGGACTATTTTGTGCCCAATAGAGCATTAATTTGTTTTCATCCGACCATAATGAAGCGCGCTGCCAGGTCATTGCAGATAAAAAAACAAGTATTAATAAACTTACAAATATCACTACACTTGGCTTAATAATTTCAGATAAAGCATATAATCCTGCTGCTAGAGGTAAAAATAAAAATATTGCTGCTATATAATTACGATGTTCAAAATATAACTCCAAGCCAATTACTGTAGATTCCATGAGATGAGCAGCAAAGAAAAATAAAATGGCCAGTGCAAGCAGGGGATATTTTTTTCGGAGCAAAAAACTCCCAATAAATAAGAGCAATAAGAATAAAATCGAAAATAGTGTACTTGGTGGAGTAAGCCAACCTTTAGATACTAAAAAACCATCCTGAAAAAAACCATAACCTTCTATACGTGGAATAAATAGTTGAGCCAGATAATCTACAATAATCCGCCCCTCGGTCAATAATCTCTCTATTTGATTAAAATTACGACTTGGCCATGGATCTGGTGAGAAATCAATATAATGTAAAAGCACAACAGCTATAGCCATCGAAGGCAACCATAGACAGATAGCTCGCCATTGCCATAGTGGCTTATTATTTGTATTGGGGTTACAGAACTCAACAACTAAAACAAGCAGTGGCAATAATGCTCCATTCTCTTTACTAAAAGTCGCCAATATCGTGCCTAATCCTATTGAAACTGTCATCAATACATATGCAAAATAAGGTTTTGTGACTATTAAAGCGCGCCCTTTGAAATATCCAATCAAAGCCAATAAAGTAAATAGTAATGGTAATTGTGCCATCCGTTGAATCACATAAAGTGTCGTAGATAACATAAATGGATGTAATAGCCAAAAACTTGCAGTTAACAAGGCAATCCATTTTATTTTTTGTTCTTTTATTTCTCCATAAGCGCGTAATAACAGACATGTTACCCAATATAACAATACACCACAAAGTAGATGAATGATGAGATTGACCACTTTAAACGGCAAGGCATTACCTGTAAACCAATCCTCAGCTTGAGGGACAAAAGTAATCAACGATACTGGTCGACCAGTCGGGCCTGCGATCCCATTCATTACAAATTTTTGTACATCTGCCCATTGGCTCATATCACCATATTTAGATATTTCACTTAAGTTACTTAGATCGTCAAAAAGAAAGTCCCCTTTTAATCCAGGGAAATAGACTAAAACCACCAATACCAAAATAAAAAATAGACAAATTTCTGGTAATGATTGTTTCTTATACATTTAAACTTCCTTTTTTTCTTTAGTCGAACAAATAACATCATAAAAACTAATATAAAAAAAGCGACTTAAAGTCGCTTTTTTAAGAACATTACAACTTATGGAAGCAATGCTTTAGGAACATATTTAGTATCAATGTCAGTAGTAGTATTTGCAGGTGCTGTTGCAGGTGCAATAATAGAACCGTTAGACTGAACTAATAGACCTAGCTTTTTACCAGCAATTTTGGCTGAAATACCATTATGGTAAGTTACTTGTACAGAACATTGTGGTGTTGCACCAGCAGCAATCGTTGCATCAATAACCGCTACAGTTGCATATTTCCCACCCATTGTAGAATTACCACATTTACTGTTTTGTAAATTATCAGTAATTTCTGTTTTTAAACCATCAGCTAAAGATGGGCCTTCAGATGCTTGAGAACGAGCAATATAATCCTGATAAGCAGGAATCGCGATAGCAGCCAAAATACCGATAATCGCTACAACGATCATTAATTCAATAAGAGTAAAACCCTTTTGCATAGATTTCATAACATTCTCCACAAATGTTTTTTGTTTATTTATAAGCTTTGTAAAGCTAATTTAGCTTAATTTATAGTTAGCACTAACTGTGCCAAGATTGATTATAATAAAATTAATAAAAAAAACAGCACTTTAAAAAAATAAAATTGTTACAACGTAGTTTTAATGTTTTTTTTGGTAAAAAAGTGACATTTTATGTCACTAATCCACCTCTTTTTCTAGTCAATAATGATAGGAGCATTCGTCAATTCATTATCTTGCTCTTTAATCGATTGAGCATAAAAGTGGTTGAGCACTTCACCAATGTTCATCACGCCTGACACCACAGCTTCCTTAAACTGCTGGTCAACCAATTGCGTAATCATATTTTGGCAAATTTCATCCCAAATCATTTGCTGCGTGGCTGTTTTTATTCCCCGATCAATCACAATTTCAACTTTTCTTTCACATAAATTGATGTAGAGAAGCACACCGCTATTATATTCAGTATCCCATACCCCAAGTTCTGCAAACAGCTGACGCGCACGCATGCGGGTATTTTGAAAATAGGCCTGATTTACGGGCAGATGACCTTCAATGACTACCTGAATTTCCCCGACATGACCATGCTCAGCCTCAGTCACTACCTGCGCAATCGCAGCTTGATCGTGTTTGGAAAAATAGCGTTGTGTTGCAGGCATATATAAAAAATGCTTTAACCAACGCTTAAAACTGGGCTGACTTACTTCTGCTGTCTTAGGTTGTGTGACAATTTCTGTTGTATCTGTTGTTGTTACCATGATCCTGATGCCCCTCCTCCACCAAAGCCGCCACCGCCGCCACTAAATCCGCCACCACCACCAAAGCCGCCACCACGTCCACCACCGCGACCGGCAGATGAAAGTACAAGTTGAAAAATGGTTTGCGCAATTGCAGTAATGAGTAAGAAAAAAATCCCGCCGCCGATTAATAAACTGGTGACTAATCCGGCTCCATTCACTAAACCTGCTACAGTTCCCGCAACAGCTGCTGTAGCAGCACTTAGAGGTTTGCCTACAATAAATGAACCAATAATCCCTGCAATTAAAATAAATAAGGCTGTACTAAAGGTTTTCTCTTTGGCCTGTTGTTCATGCAAGGCTTTTTCTTGCCGGTCTTTCAGTTCCTGTGCTGCATTTGCTGCAACTTCAGGATCCATATTTAAAATACGTTCAATTTCAGCCAAACCGGCATCAATGCCTTGCACATATTGAGCCTGTTTAAAATAAGGTGTGATTTGATTACGAATGATTCGGCTAACAATAATATCCGGCAACACACCTTCCAGACCATATCCGGTTAAGATCTGGATACGCCGGTCATTTACCGCAATCGCCATCAACAAACCATTATCCTGTTTTGCAGATCCAAGTTGCCATTTTTCAGCCACCCGCATAGCAAAATCAAAAACATCTTCCTGCCCTGTCGTCGGAACGATCACCACACCAATTTGGGCTTTGCCCTGTGCATGCAAGTTTAGAATGCGCTGGCTTAGTGCCTGCTTTTCACCAGCACTAAGCAAATTGGCCTGATCCACAATCGGTTCATTTAAAGTCGGCAGTCCACGGATAGATTCACCTTCCGCCATATCATTGGCAACTTGCGGCTGCCTTGCTTCTGACTGCACCGATGGTTTTTGCTGAGTTTGATTTGCTTGTTGTTGCTCTTGAATCACTTTCCCGACGATAACCGCTTCTTCACTGTCACTGGCTGTGTCCACTTCACTCAAAGCAAATGAACTGGACAACATTGCAAAGCACAAGATCAGCACGTGTAAAATTATCGTGAACGTATTTTTATGTTCTGAAGAAAGCATAAGCGCATCCTTTTCTATTCAGGCACCTTACTCATGACCTACTAGTTAAATGTAACCTTAGGTGCGCTTTGTGCACCCTGTTCTGCACTGAAATTCGGTTTTGGATTCATTCCGATGACTTTGGCCGTCATCACTTGCGGGAACTGACGTACATATGAATTGTAGTCCTGCACAGTGCTGATATAACGATTACGGGCAACTGCAATGCGGTTTTCAGTCCCTTCGAGTTGTACCTGTAAATCACGAAACTGCTCATTGGCTTTTAAGTCCGGATAGTTTTCTGAAACCGCAATTAAGCGTGACAATGCACTGGTCATCTGGGCCTGAGCCTGCTGATATTTTTGGAATAAAGCAGGATCTTCCAGCACTTGTTTATCCACTTTTAGACCTGCAACATTGGCACGCGCCTGAGTCACTTCAGTCAATACCTGCTCTTCATGTTTGGCATAGCCTTTCACCACATTCACCAGATTAGGCACCAAATCTGCACGGCGTTGATACTGGTTTTGTACTTCTGCCCAAGAAGCTGAAACCGCCTCATCCTTCACCTGTAAAGTGTTATAACCACAGCCGCTTAAGGTCAGCGTGCTCGCAAGCACGACTGTCGCTGCAGTTTTTTTCATAAAATTCATTGCGCTATTCCTCTATTATTTATTTGTATTTGTTTAAATATTTTTATTGTAAACATATTTAGCCACAGTTTTGTTTAATTTATTTATTCAAGATGAAGTTCATTTTTTTCAAGAAAATAAAAAGCCCGATCATCAATCGAGCTTAATCCAGCAAATTTTCAATCAGCTATAGGCAACTGTTGATAGCTCCTTTTGAAATTCCGGATGGAGATATTCGGTCGCCAGTCGCTGCTTCCAATCCTTGACGATCTCGCTATAGTCAATTTCAGAAGGATGAAAATCAGCTTTAAAATAAGATAAATACTCAGGCAATAACTGGACAAACATTTTCCCGATTAAATAAATTCCCAGAAGATTACCCGCCACTTTAGGTAAACTTTTTTTCTTATCTTGCCAAAATAACCGAGTGGCCGAATAGAAGGTCAAGCTGGCAAAACCTGTGGTCACACTACGCATAATCATACGCCGCACTTTATCATCCCCATACACATACTGATAAACATCAAAGGCGACAGCACGATGTTCAATTTCCTCAATGGCATGCCAGACCCAGAGTTTGATGGTATCTTCATCCAGGCTTGCCAAGATTTCAGGATGTCGCAGAATATATCCGCCCAGCAAAGCGGTAAAATGCTCAAAGGCACAGGTAATCGCCAGCTGAATTTTAGGATGCAGTCCTTTTATATAGCTGTCTTTACGTGCCAGCCAAGCCTGAAATCGGTCAAGATGATAATCATCACGGCGCCAAGCAGCATTAAACTCGGCATGGGCTTTGGAATGCATGGCTTCCTGTCCAATAAAGGCTGCAATTTGAGCCTGCAATTTTTCATCTTTTACCTGATCACGAACATTACGCACGCTATGCACGAAAAACTGTTCTCCTATAGGAAATGTAGAAGATAGCGCGGTCAGCAAATGTGACATGATAGGGGAATTGGCGAAATAATGCCTGCGAATGGCTTGCGGATTAAATTGTGGTTTACGCACTGTAATCCCGATAGCCTTTGGACGATTTTGATATGATTTTTCTGTCGTCACTTGAGTCATGTCGTTAATCCTAAAAATTTGATCGGATAATAACCTTAGTATGAACAGCAATTTTTCTGACAGATATGGCGAAAGCGCTTGTTGAATTAGCGAAAAGGTTCATTTTTTATTTAGCCCAACCATTTAAGAAGTTCCCTCTCCATGTGGGAGATGAGCAGCGCTGCTGCGCAAGGATGAGGGAAAATTTATATTTAAATCCTCCCCAACCCTCCTTTGATAAAGGAGGGAGTTATATAGGCAATAAAAAACCCGCCGAAGCGGGTTTCTAGAATGAATCCAATTCAGTTTAAACCGAATTAAACATCCAAGTAATCCAAGATCCCTTCTGCGGCTTGACGACCTTCCCAGATTGCAGTCACAACCAGGTCAGAGCCACGTACCATATCGCCACCAGCAAAGATTTTTGGATTTGAAGTCTGGAATTTAAACTCTTGCTGTTCCGGCGCAATAACACGGCCTGAACCATCCAAGTTAATTTTCACATTATTAAACCAATCAGCTGGGCTGGTACGGAAACCAAATGCAAGAAGTACGGCATCCGCTGGCAACACTTCTTCAGAACCTGGAATTGGCTCTGGACTACGGCGACCGCGGCTGTCTGGCTCGCTCAATTGTGTAGTCACAAATTTAACGCCGGTCACTTTGCCGTTTTCACCGACAATTTCAATTGGCTGACGGTTAAACTGGAATTCCACCCCTTCTTCACGCGCATTTTTCACTTCGCGACGTGAACCCGGCATGTTTTCTTCATCACGACGGTAAGCACAGATCACTGATTCAGCACCTTGACGGATAGAAGTACGGTTACAGTCCATCGCAGTGTCACCACCACCTAGTACGATAACCTTTTGGCCTTCTACACTGATATATTCAGCAGGATCTTTTTCCCAACCTTGGCAACGGTTGACGTTGGCAATCAAGAAATCAAGCGCGTCATAGACACCATTCAGATCTTCACCAGCAAAACCACCTTTCATGTAAGTGTATGTCCCCATACCCATGAATACTGCATCATAGTCTGCAAGTAGTTGATCAATCGTTACGTCTGTACCAATTTCAGTATTTAAACGGAATTCAACGCCCATGCCTGTGAAAATTTCACGGCGACGCTTCATCACATCTTTTTCCATTTTGAATTCAGGAATACCGAAAGTCAGCAAACCGCCAATTTCAGGGCGTTTGTCAAATACCACCGGTTTTACACCATTACGTACCAGAATATCCGCACAACCTAGACCGGCAGGACCCGCGCCAATGATTGCGACTTTTTTATCAGTCCACTTTACAGAAGACATATCTGGACGCCAGCCCAAAGCAAAGGCAGTGTCGTTAATGTATTTTTCTGCATTACCAATGGTCACTGCACCAAAACCGTCGTTCAAGGTACAAGCCCCTTCACATAAACGGTCTTGCGGACATACACGACCACATACTTCTGGCAAAGTGTTGGTTTGATGGCACAATTCTGCTGCCTGGAAAATACGGCCTTCAGCAATTAACTTTAACCAGTTTGGAATGTAGTTATGTACCGGACATTTCCATTCACAATAAGGGTTACCACATCCTAAACAGCGATGGGTTTGGTTTGCCGCAATTTCCGCTGTAAAAGGTTTATAAATTTCCACAAACTCTGCTTTGCGGACAGTTAGATCTTTTTTCTCTGGATCTTGGCGTGCTACATCCAGAAATTGAAAGTCATTGTTTAGGCGCTCTGCCATGTCTCTCTCCGTGGGTAGGTGTAACGGTTTCATCTTTTACCGCTACACCTGCCTATCAATCTGCAGTAGTGGAATTATTGTGGATCAGCTTTGGTTGTTTTCAAAAGCGTTTGCAAATTAGCAGCTTTTGGTTTTACAAGCCAGAATTTACGGCTGTAAAAATCAAACTCATTGCGGATCTTGTACGCCCAAGCACTACCTGTTTCAGCAATATGTTCATCTAAGATACGAAGCAAGAATTCTTGATGCTCTTCCATCGCCTCTGTAGAAATACGGTTCAATTCAATTAGCTCATGGTTGTAATGGTCAACGAAGTCGTTATCCAAATCAAGTACATAAGCAAAACCGCCAGTCATACCTGCACCGAAGTTATGACCCACTTTACCGAGTACAGTCACAATACCGCCAGTCATGTATTCACAGCAGTGATCGCCTGCACCTTCAATCACGGCAAAGGCACCTGAGTTACGTACCGCAAAACGCTCACCTGCAGTACCTGCAGCAAACAGTTTACCGCCAGTCGCACCATACAAACAGGTATTACCAATAATTGCCGTTTCTTGAGTTTGGAAAGGCGAACCTTTTGGTGGGAAGATCGATACGCGACCACCCGCCATACCTTTACCGACGTAATCGTTGGCATCGCCTTCAAGTTTGATATGCAAACCGCCAGCATTCCAAACACCGAGTGACTGACCTGCAGTACCTTTCAAATTCATAACAACAGGATGTGCTTCCATGCTGAGGTTGCCATAACGTTTAGCAATCTCACCAGAAATACGTGCACCAATTGAACGGTCACAGTTCACCACATTAAAGCTAAACTCACCGCTCTTACCGGCTTCAATGGTCGGAAGCATCTCATCAACCATTTTCTCTGCAAGCAGACCTTTATCGAATGGCGCATTACCTTGTACTTGGCAATATTGCGCCTTACCTTCTGCAGATGGATGTGAAGTCAATAATGCACTTAAATCCAAGTGAGCATGTTTATCCGTTTCACCTGGCAATACTTCAAGCAGATCAGTACGGCCAATCAGGTCTTTCAGGCTTGATACACCAAGCGCTGCCAACCATTCACGTGTTTCTTCCGCAATAAAGTGGAAGAAGTTGATCAGCATTTCAGGCTCACCGATGTAGTGTTCCTGACGTAAATGATCCTGTTGGGTTGCAACACCGGTCGCACAGTTGTTCAAGTGACAGATACGCAGGTATTTACAACCCAATGCAATCATTGGCGTAGAACCGAAACCGAAGCTTTCCGCACCGAGAATTGCCGCTTTCACCACGTCTAGACCAGTTTTCAAACCACCATCGGTTTGTACGCGTACTTTGCCACGTAGGTCATTCACACGAAGGGCTTGATGCGCTTCAGAAAGACCTAATTCCCATGGAGAACCGGCATGGTGAATTGAAGACAATGGCGACGCTGCGGTACCACCGTCATAACCTGAAATGGTAATGAAGTCAGCATAGGCTTTCGCTACACCTGCAGCAATTGTACCTACACCCGGTTCAGATACCAGTTTTACTGACACCATCGCCTGAGGATTGACTTGTTTCAAGTCAAAGATCAATTGTGACAAATCTTCAATTGAGTAGATATCATGGTGCGGCGGAGGTGAAATTAAGGTTACGCCTGGTACTGAGTAACGTAAACGTGCAATTAAGCCATTCACTTTACCACCCGGTAACTGACCACCTTCACCCGGTTTTGCACCTTGCGCCACTTTAATCTGCAACACTTCAGCAGAAGTTAAATACGCAGGTGTTACACCAAAACGACCAGAAGCGATCTGTTTGATTTTCGAGTTACGGATGGTGCCATAACGCGCTGGATCTTCACCGCCCTCACCAGAGTTTGAACGACCACCGATGGTATTCATGGCAATGGCAATCGCTTCATGTGCTTCAGGAGACAATGCACCCAAAGACATCCCGGCAGAGTCGAAACGTGGCAGAATTTCTTCAACCGATTCCACTTGATCTAGTGCAATTGAATTATCGGTTTTCAGCTTCAACAAGTCACGAATGGTAGCGACCGGACGGTTGTTTACCAGTTCAGCATATTCTTTAAAGTCTGCATATTTGCCAGAACGAACTGATTTATGTAGGGCATTGATCACGTCCGGGTTAAATGCATGGTATTCCTTGTCGAATACGAATTTCAGCATGCCACCCTGATCGATTGGCTTACGTGATTTCCACGCTGTATCAGCCAGTTTTTTCAGATCATTTTCAAGATCAGCAAAAGTTGCACCTTTAATACGACTTGGTACGCCAGTGAAGCATTTAGCAACCACTTCAGTCGACAGACCAACTGCTTCAAATAACTGGCCACCACGGTAAGAGGCAACAGTCGAAATACCCATTTTCGAAAGGACTTTCAATAAGCCTTTTTCAATCCCTTTACGGAAGTTGGCTTGGGCATGGATTGGATCACCCAACAACTCGCCTTTCGCGATCAAGTCATTGATCACGTCATATGCCAGGTAAGGATAAATCGCAGTTGCACCAAAGCCCAAGATCACCGCAAATTGGTGTGGATCACGTGCCAAACCTGTTTCAACAATAATGTTGGCATCAGTACGCAGGCCCACATTGATTAAGTAGTGATGTACTGCACCTGTTGCCATGAGTGCATTAGCAGGCAAGAAACCTTGACGGATTTTCTTGTCTGAAAGCACCAATAAAGTTTTACCATCACGAATCGCTTGTGCAGCCTCGATACAAATACGTGTAAGCGCAGCTTCCAGACCTTCAGTTTCTGCATAGTTCAAATCGATATCAGCAATTTCGTAACCCGGACGCCCAAGGGTACGAATCTGATGCATTTTTGAATTAGTCAGTACAGGACTAGAAATAATCAAGCGATCGGCATGTTCAGGGCTTTGCTCGAATACGTTTTGTTCGCGACCCAGGCAAGTTTCCAATGACATCACAATCGATTCACGTAATGGGTCGATTGGCGGATTGGTGACCTGTGCAAACTGTTGGCGGAAGTAATCTGATACATGGCGTACTTGACGAGACAATACTGCCATTGGCGTATCATCACCCATTGAACCCACTGCTTCCTGGCCACTTTCAGCGATTGGGCGAAGCAACTGGTCACGCTCTTCAAAAGTCACCATGAACATTTTCTGTGATGCTTTCAGCTCATCGCCTTTCAAGCCTTGATCACATAAATATTCTTCCAGTTCCGGACTACCTTGAATGCGTACAGAGTTCTCACGCAACCATTCACGGTAAGGACGCATTTTTTTCAAATGGTTGCTGACATCTTTGGTGTCAAGCATTTTTCCAGTGAAAGTATCAATCACCAGAATTTGACCCGGGCCAACACGACCTTTAGAAATCACATCTTCAGGTTGATAACCCCAAACACCAATTTCTGATGCAAGCGTGATGTAGCCATTTTTAGTAATCACCCAACGTGCTGGACGTAAGCCATTACGATCCAGCATACAGATCGCATGACGGCCATCTTGAATCACCAGACCCGCCGGACCATCCCAAGCTTCCATATGCTTAGAGTTGAATTCATAGAATGCACGAAGGTCTGCATCTAAAGTTTCAACGTTTTGCCAAGCTGGTGGAACCAGCATACGCAGTGCACGGAACAGGTCCATGCCGCCACCGACAAGAATCTCAAGCATGTTATCCAGGCTTGAAGAGTCTGAACCGGTACGGTTCACAATCGGGTTAAGATCGGTTAAGCCAGGTAATAGCGAGTTTTCGAATTTTGGTGTACGCGCCATTGCCCAGTTACGGTTTGCAGTAATGGTGTTGATTTCACCATTATGCGCCAGATAACGGAACGGCTGTGCTAAAGGCCAACGCGGTAAAGTGTTGGTCGAGAAACGTTGGTGGAACACTACAATATGAGATTCCAGGCGTTCATCTGCCAAATCGGTGTAAAAGTCAGCAATCGCTTCAGGCATCATCAGGCCTTTATAGCTAATCACTGTAGAACACAAAGTGGTCACATAGAATGATGGATCATTAGTTAACTGTTGTTCTGCACGACGACGTGCCAAGAACAATTTACGGTTAAACTCGACCTCAGTCACACCCATAGGGCAGTTGACAATAATCTGTTCGAATGCAGGTAAAGACTGCATTGCAATTTCACCAAGCACACCGTTATTGGTTGGAATAACACGCCAAGCGAGAACTTTAAGACCTTCAGATTCAATTTCTTTGGCCAGCACTTGTTTAGAATGTGCAGCAATTGCTGGGTCTACATTTAAAAATACGGTACCGACAGCAAAAATTTCGCTTAAAGTGATATCACTGAGTTTTTTTGCTTCTTCACGGAAGAATTTCTTCGGCATTGCCAAGAGCAGACCACAACCATCCCCTGTCTTACCATCTGCGGCAATACCACCACGGTGTGTCATACAGCTAAGACTATGCATAGCAGTCTTGACGAGATCATGGCTGGCATCACCCTGCATATGGGCGATTAAACCGAAACCACAGTTATCTTTAAACTCATCCGGTTGGTATAAACCTTGAGCGGGAGCTACAGTATTAGGCGATGGCATGTGCATAGCGTACCCTTCTTTTCAACATGGCCCATAAAGCGGGCATCTAACAATCAAATATCTTCTTTGCGATTTAGTCCAATTTACTCACTTTAAGATCAATGATGAGTAAAATCTTTTCATCATGCTTAAGATAATCCGATTTTAATCTTTGTACATGAATTAATTGCAAAAATGTTTTGCTTCGTTCACGCACTCTTTTAAAGCAGGCAAATTTGACGATTTCGCACAATCATTGAATCTTTTCGCGCCAAAACAGGGACATCAACTCAATTCACGCACCAATTAAGCAAAAAATATGCCAATCACAAAAAGACAATGCTAAACGTTTTAAATATAGAAACATTAAAGTTTTGCGAATTTTATCAAACTCTCAGCAAAACATTTTTTGCACTATATTTGTGCGTATTATTATTTTTATAACCTAATTTGCTCTATTTTAGAACTATATTTTTAGTTAAATGGGTCATTAATTTCTTTTTCTGCAACTTTATTTCCGCCTTGTTTCGGTGCAGATTCGACAGCTGAATGTGACTGCTGTACATCCACTACATTGCCCTGTTCGTCGCGACGTGTCACAGTGGTGGTTGTAGTTGCTGTTTTAGCATCAGTTGCCGGCTCATTGGATTTTGGTTTTACAATTGCCAATACGCTTTCGTCAACTTTAGGTAAAGGCGCAGATTTCAGATTGACTGCATACAGCTTATTATTAGTGCCCATTTCATCTGCGCCCATGTCATTTACTAAAGATACATAATTTTCAATATCCTGTACTTTAGGCTGAACAGTCTTGGGAAATTGCAGCGGTAATTGCTCTAGCATACGTTGAGCTTCATCTTTATTTCTATATACTCCATAGAGAAGCACATATTGTTCAATCTGGTTCTCACCGCTTAAACGTATATAAAAAAAGTTCTTGCGATCGGATTGTTTTTTTAAAAAACTGCGAATCACATCATCTTTGGTTGTGCGAAACAATTCGATGGTACTTGCGTTCTTATTATCATTAATAAACTTGCTACCACGAAATTCCGGTTCATAACTTCCAGTGGTCACCACACGTGTGGTCATTTCTAAAGGACGAACTTCATCCTGTAGCGCACCAAGCAAGTTCGTTGCAGCAACTTTTTCGGGTTGAATTTGTAGCTCAGACTCCGTTTCAGCAGATTTTTCCACTTCAACTAAAGCATCACTATCCGTGATTGCCCAAAAAACAAGTGCTGCAAATAAACACACCACCCCACACACCAGCCAGATATAATTTTGAATACGTTGCCATTGTGTACGGAGGGTTGCCATGAGTTATGCCTTTTCTTGATTCGCTAAAATCGCTTGTTTCATCAATTCCACATCAAATTCTTTGGTAATTACGGCTTGCCCCAGTGCTTTCATCAGGACCAGACGCAACTGCCCATTCAGCACTTTTTTATCATGTGACATATAGGCAAGAAATTCTTGCAGTGGAATAGCTGGGCATTTTACGGGTAAATGAGCACGTTGAATGATTTTTTTTGTACGTTCTAGATCTTCAAGTGAAATCCAGCCCATACGTTGTGACAAATCAGCCGCCATCACCATCCCCGTAGCAACAGCTTCTCCATGTAGCCAAACGCCATACCCCAAATAGGATTCGATTGCATGACCAAAAGTATGACCTAAATTCAGTAAGGCACGTTCGCCTTGTTCTTTTTCATCATTGGCGACAATGCGTGCTTTATGAGCGCAAGATTTATATACAGCTTCAGCGAGCAGTCCAGGATCGCGCGCAACCAGCCCATCCATATTTTGTTCAAGCCAGACCAAGAAATCACGATCTCCCAGTAAGGCATATTTAATCACTTCTGCCAAACCCGCAGATAACTCGCGGTCTGGCAAAGTCGAAAGCTGCGACATATCAGCCAGCACAACTTGAGGTTGCTGAAAAGCCCCAATCATGTTTTTACCGAGTGGATGATTGATACCGGTTTTCCCGCCCACACTTGAATCGACTTGCGACAAAAGTGTCGTCGGCACCTGAATGAAATATACCCCACGCTGGAAACAAGCAGATGCAAAGCCCGCCATATCCCCAATAACTCCGCCACCCAAAGCCAATACTGTCGCATCCCGGTTAAAACCCGCTTCCAGCAAAGCATTAAAAATGAGATTTAAATGCTCAATATTTTTATACTTTTCGCCATCAGGCAAAATACATGTCGCAACCGTTTTCCCCAGACCTTCAATCGCACTGAGGTAATGCTCTAGATATAAAGGGGCAACCGTTGTATTGGTTACCACCATCACCTGCTTTCCGTGAATATAAGGCTCAAGTAATGATTGAGGATCTAAATCACTACCAATAAAGATAGGATAACGGCGATCACCGAGTTCAACATGTAAAGTTTGCATGAAATTAAAACCGTTAATTAGACTAGCTTTGCTTCTTGAGAAACAATCATATGTAAGATTTTTTGCGCTAAATCACGAGCAGCGCCCTGATTTGTTTCGATAATATAATCTGCAACTTCACGATATAAGGGATCGCGAACAGCCAATAAATCACGTAACTTTTGTTCAGGATTTTCAACTTGCAGTAAAGGACGGTTTTTATCCCGATAAGTGCGCTGTAATTGTATTTCGACAGGAGTATAAAGGTAAACCACAATTCCACGTTGTTTTAAGAATTCACGATTAGGTGACTGGGTCACTGCTCCACCACCAGTTGCAATAACCAACTGTGAACGAGCAGTGAGTTCATCAATCACCATTGTTTCACGGTTACGAAATCCCTTTTCACCTTCTTTTTCAAAGATCCAAGGAATTGTCGCACCTGTTTTACGCTCTATTTCCTGATCACTATCAAGAAACTCTCGTCCCAACAGTTCCGCTAAATGACGACCAACCGTTGTTTTCCCAGCCCCCATTGGCCCTACCAAATAGACATTTGGCAGGGTTTCAAACTCATTGCTTGGCAAGGAGTCACCTATTTATTTTGCTAAATTTAAAATATATTAATGATTTCTTGAAACACTGTCATCAACAATTCGTGGTGTAACAAAAATCAGTAGTTCGCTCTTATTATCCTTTTTTACATCTTTACGGAATAAGCGTCCCACATAAGGCAAGTCTCCCAAGAAAGGCACCTTAGTTTGAGTATTGGCTGTCTGCTGTTCAAAAATACCCCCCAAGACTACTGTTTCGCCATTTTCAACCAATACATTGGTGTTGATCTCATTTTTATTGATTGTATATTGACCGGTAGGTGTTGGATTCCCTACAGAGTCATTTTTGATTTGCAACAACATCTGGATTTTGCCATCTGGAGTAATGCTTGGCGTGACATCTAAACTCAAAGTTGCATCAACAAATGAAGTTGTGGAAACAGCATTTGCCCCCCCTCCTTGAGAAGATTGATAAGGAATTTGGGTACCCGATGCTACTTTTGCTGCTTGTTTGTCAGCAGTGAGTACTTTAGGAGTAGAAATAACTTCACCATAACCATCAGCTTGCAATGCAGAAAGTTCTAAATCCAGCATAAAATCAGACAAGCTAATCAAACCAAAAGCAATTCGGCTAGCTCCAGTCGATGTCACCCCTAAATCCACATTTAAGTTCTGTGGACGTTGAATGGTATATTTACCATCATCACTAGGAGTTTTTAAATTCCATAAGGTGGTGTCACTACCACCGACCAACAAATCATTATTTTGGGTAATCCCTTGCGAAAGAATTCCCCATTTCACTCCCATCTCTTTAGTAAAATCAGTTGTTGCACGAACTATACGTGCTTCAACCATAACCTGTTTCACAGCCACATCCAGCAAATCCACCATTTTGCGAACTTTATCGATGTTTTGTGAAGTATCGTTAATAATCAAGGTATTTGTACGTGCATCAACCGAAATTGAACCACGTGGACTTAAGAGGGTTTCACCTGAATTATCATTTGATCTACCACCACTACTCCCACCACCCGAATTATTCGACTGTTTAGTTTCAGTAATTAACTTTTCAATATCAGTGACTTTAGCGTAACTTAATTTTAAATATTCAGTTTGAATCGGCGCCAATTTTACACTTTGTGCTATAGCTTTAGCTTCTTCTTCTTCCGCCTTGATCAGTTCTGATACCGGTGCAATCCAGATCACGTTGCCATTACGGCGCTTATCCAGATTTTTGGTTTTTAAAATAATATCAAGAGCCTGATCCCAAGGTACATCTTTTAAACGCAGGGTAATATTGCCTTGAACGCTATCCGCAGTCACCATATTGATACCGGTGAAATCTGCCAATAATTGCAGTACACGACGTACTTCAATATCTTGGAAATCCAAAGAAATCTTTTTCCCTGTATAAGCATTCGCTGCTTTAGGTTTTAATGGATTTTTATCTTCAGGACGTTTTAAGCTGATGGTTAGTTTATTATCAGTCTGATAAGCCATATATTCATAGCTACCAGAAGTCTGAATGGTAATCACGCCATTACTACCGTCATTTGTAGCATCAACCGTGGATACTGGAGTTGCAAAATCATTGACATTTAAACGACGTGCCAAGTGTGCAGGAACTTTGTTACCCAAAGTTCGTACTACTACTTTACTGCCTTGCTGTTGTACATCTACTGGAGTATTGCTCCCCAATAAATCGACTACGATTTGGCCTTCACCTTGACTGCCACGCTGGAAACCAATATTAGAAATGCCTTGCGCAGTTTTTTGAGCCACCACTTGCTGTGATGCAAATGTATTTCCAGCAGCAGAATTAATTTTTAATATAAAGGTATTGCCTTCAATACGTGTGGTAAAGGCACCTGCATCAGCCAAGTTCACAGTTAAACGTGAACGTTGCGCATCCGAACTCACATCGACCGAAGTTGCCTCTTTCGTTGCGACAGGTATGCTATTTTGTTGTAAATTTTGTTGTGCTTTATCAAAATCAAGAATCAAACGTGACGGCTGCTCAAGTTGATAAGCTTGAGGTTGTGGTGGTAAACCATTAAACATCACACGGATTTCTGTACCTTGACCTGCAATCTGCATCGGCACAATATTAGTAATACTGACTTGTGCATTTGCAACCTGCATGATCGCGATCGCAACAGCACCCATAGAAAATTGACGAAACAAATGGTTCATTGTATTGCCATCCCCAAATATAAAATCTTTAAAACTATTATTCATTTTTATTCCTTTTAAACTTAAGGCGCTGGTCCAAGTAATACTAGACTTCTTGGACGTTCCACGTATCCTTCTCGCCCATCTGGAATAATTTCCACGAGATCAATTTGTGTAGGTGTAATATTGATCACACGACCATGATTCACACCCATATAACTGCCGCGCTGTATTCGTTCAATTTCACCATCTGGCGTCTGAATCAATGCCAGTATCTGTCCAGACTGGCTACGCATACTTCCCTTCATATTTAACGATTCAATCGCATAACTTTCTAAAGGCTGCAGTTGACGTGACAAATTAGGATAGACCCGCTTTCCTGACATAATTTTTAATTCAGCAGCCAGCGAACTCGGTAAAAAAGGACTCTTCAACTGGTGTGCCGCATAATCGAATGTCGGTACAGGAGGAAAAACCGGAGCGGGTTCAATCGGTAATGGGGGTTGATTACGGATATTGGCCATTTGTTCATTCACGGCATCAATACGCGAGTCACAGCCTACTAACATTAAACCCAACATCAAGCTGAGAGAGATTTTTTGCATTTTCATTACTTTGCCCCTCCAGTTGTAGCCGTTGAGTTAGCATCCGTAGCCTGAGTACCAGTAGCTGGAGTAGCCGTAGTCTGAGCATCCGTAACGCCAATATAACGATATGTTTTTGCTTTAACGCTATAATTCACTTGAGGAATGTCAGATTTTTTCTCTTTATTTTCCGATGCTGTAATCTCAAAGTCATGCAAAGTCACAATACGTGGTAATGCCGCAATCCCGCTAACAAAAGAACCAAAAGCGTGATAATCACCCGTAGCTTCAATCGCAATTGGCTGTTCAATAAAGAACTCTTGTTTTATTTCATTTTCTAAACGGATATTTTTGAATTTCAGACCAGAGTTTACACCAGTGACGTTGATATCCTCGACCAGTCCAGGAATCTCGGTTTCTTTAGGCAGTTGCTCCAGCTGCTGATTAAAATTCGCTTCCATTTCCTGTAACTGCGCTTGCAATAATTGCAGGTTACGAAGTTTGGAGTCTTTTTCACGAAACTCATTGAGCAGGTTTTGCTCTTGAGCAGCAGCATTGGAAATATCTTCCAATTTACTTTTAATTGTTAAAAAATAACCCAGAATCCCAATCGCCAGCACAATCGCAATCCAGCAGGTGATTTTGACGGATAACGGCCAACTACCATAATTATTTGGATCTAAAGTATTGAACTGCTGAAGAAACTTATCCAGCGTCATTTTCTTTTTACGCGCCACAGCTTCATTTGGATTTAATTCATCAAATTCATCGAGACTCATTTCGCTGCCTCCACGGTTGAATTAGCTGTACTGGATGGTGCTTGTTGTTGTGCTTCTGGTGCAGCTGGTTGTGCGATTTCGTCTAAGTCAGCAGTCACCACAAATGAACCATAACCTTCTTCAACACGCGGAACGACTGAACTAGGCGCTTTATCTTTTTGCTCTTCAACTGCTAAAAAAGAATTCATAAAAGCGTTGCGATACCAAGCAGATGACTCCAAATTACGTAAAAACTCTGCCACGGTATTCGGGCTTTCCGCCTTCCCCTCGATAGTAAATTTATCGCCTGTACGCACAAATTTGGTAATGTACAAATTAGTTGGCGTTACTCGTACCAATTCGTCAATCAGACGTACTGCAATCGGACGTTGCCCTTGCAAGCCTTGAATCAGTTTCATACGCTCAATAATAGCATTGCGCTGTGCTTCCAAACCTTCCAGAGATTTTAATTGCACATCAAGATTTTGATTGGTGCTGGTAATGAGTTGATTGGCCTGTTCCTGGTCTCCAAGTTTATGATCATAATAAAACCATGATGATGTAACCGCCAAAGCGCCAATGAATGCAGCCCCAATACAAACTGCTATAAATTCTTTTTTTCGTTTCTCTCTCAGCTCATCACGCCAAGGGAGCAAGTTAATTCTTGCCATTAATCAAAACTCCTCAATGCCAGACCACATGCCACCATGAGCGAGGAAGCATCATTCTCTATTTTTTTAATATCGATTTGTGGAGAAAACCCCATTTGCAAAAATGGGTTGGCAATCGTGACGCGATAACCCAGTTTTTGTTGTAGTAATTTCGCGAGTCCTGGAATATTAGCATTCCCCCCCCCCAATAAAATGTGGTCAATCTCATTAAACTGTGAAGACGAGAAGAAGAACTGCAGTGATCTTGCTGCCTGTTGAACTACAGCTTCCAAGAACGGCTCTAAGACTTCAACATCATAGTCATCGGGCAATGAACGGGTTTTCTTGGCACGGCCCGCTTCTTCAAAAGACAGACCATAGCGATTTTGAATTTCTTGAGTCAGCTGTTTACCGCCAAACACCTGCTCTCTGGTATAAATCACTTTATTATTTTGCATCACAGATAAGGTCGTCATGGTATGACCTATATCTAAAACACCAACCGTATTCACACCTATTGGTAAAGTATCGGAAAATACTTTATAGGCATTTTCTATCGCAAAACTTTCAACATCGGCAATTTTTGGTGTCAGGTTAGCCAGTTCCAACACTTCAGCACGTGCTTCTACATTTTCAAGACGCGTTGCAACTAAAAGCACATTCACCCGATTCGGATTGGCTAAACGATCCGGCAATACTTCAAAATCCAGACTGGCTTCATCCAGAGGAAAGGGAATGTATTGCTCTGCATCCATACGGATCTGAACTTCACGTTCGTCATCCGTCATATCGGCATCCATTTCAATGGTTTTGGTAATCACCAATGAAGTTGGGATGGCAAGGGCTGCAGCTTTAGATTGCGTATTGGCAAGATTAAGCGCTCGCTCTAGTGCATCTCCGACTGCTTCTGGATTTAAAATATTTTTTTCAACAACACTACCTTCAGGCAAAGGAACCAGTGCATAGCTCTCAACCCAGTACCTGTTACCGCTCTTAACAGAAAGTTCTAACAATTTAACAGAAGTAGAACTAATATCTACTCCTACTAACCCCTTATTCGGCTTACGATATAACCTGAGCACAATATACTTCCTATTATTTTTTTATCCCCAATAAAAGTAACCTACTAATCAGTGCTGGTCTATAATTTTATACAGATACAATAACTCATCTAACAATCTGCATGTGTAAAGGCTATACTGACCGCTAATTAGTTTGCCATTAGCTCTTATTAAAACTTACTTGTTATGAAAAAGCTATCACGTTCGGGCCATGTTCATCCATTTTTTTTGATCATAATTATAGTTTTGGTCTCAATTCCGATGGGATTTTATGGCATGTATCTCTATATTGCCCCATCCTTACCCAAAATGACCACCTTAAAAAAGGCGCCGTTATTAAAACCTTTACAAGTATATAGTGCTGATAATGAGCTTATTGCTGAGTATGGCGGGAAATTGTCTGTTCCTGTGGAATACAAACAGATTCCAAAACCCTTTATCTCGGCTTTCCTTGCTGCAGAGGATTCATCCTTCTTTGAACATAGCGGAATTAGCTTTAAAGGTTTAGGACGTGCATTGAGTGAAACCATCACCGGTTCCAACGTACAAACCGGCGGTTCTACCATCACCATGCAGGTGGCTAAAAATTATTATTTAACACCAGAACGCACGCTAAAACGCAAACTGACTGAAATTTTCTTAGCACGTAAAATTGAACAGAACCTGACCAAGGAAGAAATTCTCACCCTATATGTGAATAAAATTTTCTTGGGTAAAAATGCCTATGGCATTGCTGCAGCTGCAAAAATTTACTACAACAAAAACCTGGATCAGCTCAGTATTGCTCAAATGGCCATGATTGCAGGGCTGCCCAAAGCACCTTCAAAATACAATCCTGTGGTCAATCCTACCCGCGCCTTGGAACGTCGCAACTGGATTCTGGGACGTATGCTACAGCTGGGTTATATCAATCAGACTCAGTATAAACAGGCCATTGCTGAACCCATTAACCTTGATATGCCTGAACGTGGCATCAATAATAAATTTCCCTATGTGGGCGAAATGGTACGTTCAGAATTAATGGAAAAGTTTGGTGAACAAGCAATTGATTCTGGATATAAAGTCTATACCACCATTAATAGTCAACGTCAGGCTTTCGCAGAACAATCGGTACAAGAAGGTCTCGAAGCCTATGACCGTCGACATGGCTGGAGAGGTGCTGAAGCCCATGACAAACCCTTGAGCGAATTCATGGCGTATGCAAATACCTATCCTGCCAAGGTGATTAAAGTCGATAAAAATGCTTTTGAAGCATTGATGCAAGATGGCTCTAACGTGACTGTACCTTGGTCAGGCATGTCTTGGGCTTCTCCTTACAGGAATGCCAACAGTGTAGGTCCTGCTCCACGCACAGCTTCCCAAATTGTTAAAGTAAACGATATTATTCGGTTACGCCCGAATGACAATAAATCCTCTTGGGCACTGGTACAAATTCCTAAAGCTCAAGGTCAGCTCATTGCATTGAACCCCAACAACGGCGCAATTGAAGCCATTGTCGGGGGATATAATTTTTACCAGTCCAAATTTAACCGTGCCTTACAAGGCTGGCGTCAACCAGGTTCCACCATCAAACCTTTTGTCTATGCATTGGCACTTGAGCGTGGCATGACACCCTACAGTATGGTCAATGACAGTCCGATCACGATAGGAAAATGGTCACCGAAAAACTCGGATGGTCGTTATCTTGGCATGATTCCATTACGTCGCGCCTTGTATTTATCACGGAATACCGTGTCCGTTCGCCTGCTGCAAACGGTGGGTATTGAGCGCACCCGACAATTACTGATGGATTTCGGTTTGCATGAAAATCAGATCCCGCGAAATTACACCATTGCCCTAGGTACACCACAAGTTCTTCCGATTCAAATGGCCACAGGTTATGCCACATTCGCCAATGGCGGTTACCGCATTCAGCCGCATTTTATTGACCGTATTGAAGATGCATATGGCAAAGTGATTTATCAAAGTAATCCGGACTATGCATGTATTTCCTGCATCAACCAAACTGATGAAGAAACTAACTCTGCAGAACCGGTAACCCCTGATGATGAAGTAATTGATGTCACCAATCAGACATTACCAGAAGAAAAAGAACTGGCCAAACTTGAACTTGATGAAACAAAAAGCCAGTACCGTCAGGCACAGCGTGTCTTAAAATCAAGCTCTGCATATGACATGGCCAATATTCTGCGTGATGTGATTCAGCATGGTACCGGACGTGCCGCATTAAGAATTGGTCGCGATGATCTTGGCGGTAAAACCGGAACAACCAATGATGCCAAAGATGCCTGGTTTGCCGGTTTTAATGGCAAACTGGTGACGGTTGCCTGGGTCGGTTTTGACCAGCCGACTACGTTGGGTCGCCTTGAGTATGGGGGTGTTGCCGCCTTGCCAATCTGGACCAACTTTATGGGCAATGCCTTAAAAGGCACACCGGCAGCCTGGGTGCATTTTGACAAAAACGCCAAAGCACCAACCAATCATAACCAGACGATTACTGTCGGTGAACCTGTTCAAACAGACCGTTCATCTCCACCTTTGGCTCGTCCATTGTATCGTCCAGCACCGGTTGCTCCAGCACGGGCACCGGAACGTGACTTTGAAGATCTTCCTGGAGAGAAAATCCTGGTTCCGGATAATACCAACCCGCCAGACATGCAAAAACAAAACCACAAACCGGATGCACTTGATCATCTGATTGATGTATTTGAATAGCATGCTAAAAAGCCCTCGAATGAGGGCTTTTTTATTGGGCTTATTTCTTTTTGAATAAATAAATCTGGAATTGGGCTTTTAACTCAAACTGATCTTTCTGTTCCAAAGCCTGACGACGTTCTGGCTTGGCTTTATAAGCATAAGGTGTCATGGCAATCAGATGCTTTAAATCTTCCTGTTGCAAGATAAAGGGCGCATCTACGATACTCTCCCCTACCAGCTCAAAAGCATCTTCCAGCTGAGCAACAAATTTATGTGGTTCATGCGGATTCACGTCTTCAAAAAGCGCCTCACGCATGGCATATAAATGCTCTGTTGCAGGCGTAACCACTATCAAATAGGCATGCGGTTTCAGTACCCGTAATATCTCCTGTTTTGGAATAGGGCTAAACAAGCTGGTACACAAGTCGATTGATGCATCTAAAACAGGTAATGTTGCACCCGTTCCAACCACCCAGGTCACATTTTTATTCAGCTTGGCTGCAACCTGAACTGCATTTTTGGCAATATCTACACCGACACATTGCAGCACTTCCGCCTGCATGGCATTGGTGTAATAACCTTCACCACAACCGATATCCAGCAGATTTTCAATGCGTAATTCGCGAATTTTTTCAACCACGGCCTGTTGTAAAGGGGCATAAAAACCTGCACTTAAAAATGCACGACGTGCTTGTACCGATTCAGGCGTATCACCCGGATTTTTACTGTGCTTATGCTGCACCACATGCAGGTTCACATAGCCTTGTTTTGCCACGTCATAACTGTGGTTATTCACACAGTGCCATGTTTTTTCGGTCAGTTTCAATGCTTCATGACAGACAGGACACATCAGCAGATTCATATTTTTCTCCAGTGCCTGAAATCAGGCGATAAAAAAGCCGGCAGATGTGGGAGCAAATGCCGGCTCTTTCGAATATTTGCTTAACGCAATTTTAAGGTCATTAAGCCTAAAACTACCAGCATAATTGTGATAATCCAGAAACGAATCACCACCTGGGTTTCACGCCAGCCTTTTTTCTCATAATGATGATGCAACGGCGCCATCAGGAAGACCCGCTTGTTACGCATGCGCAGTGAACCGATCTGCAAGAATACTGAAATGGCTTCTACCACAAAAACACCACCCATAATTGCAAATACGATTTCCTGACGAACCATGACTGCAATGGTACCTAGCATTGCACCTAAGGATAAGGCACCGACATCACCCATGAATACTTGCGCAGGATGTGCGTTATACCAAAGGAAAGCCAAGCCGGCACCAATCATTGCAGCGCAGATTACCACCAATTCAGAGGAATATTTCACATAAGGCATGTGTAGATAATTGGCAAAACGGACATCCCCGGCAAGGTAGGCAAACACGCCCAAACCTGCTGCAACCAGAACGATTGGCATAATTGCCAGACCATCCAGACCATCGGTCAGGTTGACCGCATTGGAGGCACCGTTAATCACCAAATAAGTAAAGATAATAAAACCAATTCCCAAAGGAATAACCGAGAATGGAATAGACAGATTTTTAAAGAACGGAATTAATAAATCCAGCATATTCGCGGTATGTACAGGATTGGCCTGCTGAGTAGCAATCACATACAGCGCAATACCGGCGCCTAATGATCCGACCGACGTCCAGAAGAATTTTTTTCGTGCAGGCAAGCCGGCATTGTCTTTATAACGGACTTTAATCCAGTCATCTGCCCAACCTACGGCACCAAAGATCACCATTACCCCAAGCACAATCCAGACATAAGGATTAGATAAGTCAGCCCAAAGCAAAGTTGATATCCCAATCGACAGCAGGATCAAAATCCCGCCCATGGTGGGTGTACCCATTTTTTTGGCATGACCTTCAGGAGCAAATGAACTGACTGCTTGGCCATATTTGAGTGCTTGTAGCTTACGGATCATCACTGGACCCAAAACCAGTCCAATAGTCAATGCAGTTAATACACTGAGCAAAGCACGTAGTGTTAAATAACGAACCACCTGAAACGAGCTGTTATAGCCCGCCAGTTGTTCAAATAGCCATAACAGCATTAAATTTTCTCCATCAAATCAGCCATCAATGTTTCCATGTGGGTATAACGAGAACCTTTAAACAGGAAACTCATGGATTGAGGTTGATGTGTTTCAATTAAACCAAGTAAGAAAGGAAGGGCTTGTGCCTGATTCAAAAAGGCCTGCAATTTTTTTCCATACTGGGTACTGCGCGCCCCTTCTTGGGTGGCTGGAGCAAATTCACCCACGGCAACCACGAAGTGAACGCCCTGTACCGAAACCAGGTCACGGCCCAACATATAGTGTTGCTGGGCTGCACTTGTGCCCAATTCACCAATATCGCCAATTACCATCACCTTGACACCTTCCTGCTGGGCAAGCACTTCTGCTGCTGCACGCATGGAAGTTGGATTGGCATTGTAAGTATCATCAATAAACAGATGCTTTTCAGTATGCATAAAGTTCAAACGACCTTTAGCACCCGTCGCCTGTTCCAGACCAATCACAATATCGTCCAGCGCAACACCAATCGCGAGCGCAAAAGCTGTCGCAGCAGTGGCATTCTGAACATTATGTTCACCGGCAAATGGCAGACTGATCTGACGCACACCTTGAGGGGTATTTAAAGTAAAACCGGAAGATTGTGCATGCAATTCAATGTCAGTTGAAAACACATCCCCACCCTGCCCGAAACTCAAAACTTTTTCGGTCTGTACTGCCTGGCGAATAGCTTCAGCAAAATCATCGGCTGCAGGAACGATAGACGTCCCTGTTGCGGCAATATGTGCATAAATTTCCGATTTAGCCCGGCAGATACCATCACGTCCGCCAAATTCACCCAAATGTGCCGTACCAATGTTGATAATCCCGGCAACATGCGGTTGCACCAGATTTGAGGTGTAGTCAATCTCACCCTGATGGCTCGCGCCAAGTTCCATGACCGCAAACTGATGTTCGGCACGCAGCTCAAGCAACATCATTGGCACACCCAAATCGTTATTCAGATTCCCACGGGTAATTAAGGTCGGTGCCAGACGCGATAAAATACTGCCCAGCATTTCCTTAGTGGTGGTTTTACCACTACTGCCGGTTAGCGCAATCACTTTCAACTGTGAATTTTGCGCACGGCGATAAGCTCCTAGATGTCCCAATGCCAGACGGGTATCAACGACAACCAGCTGACAAATATCAGCTGCTACCGGCTGGCTGACAATCGCAATTTCACAGCCATTGCCTGCCACTTGTGCCACAAAGTCATGCGCATCAAAACGCTCGCCTTGCAGGGCAAGAAATGCATCGCCTTGTTCGGCATAACGGGAATCTGTCAAAATTCGTTTGATTGCGCCTTGAGGCACTTTCTCATTTAACCAGTAACCCTGTGTGGCTTCAGCAAGCTGCGCTGCTGTCCATGGCTCTAAAGGTACTGTACTGGTAGTTGATGTATGCATGATGGTTTCCTATTGCGCAGGATAAGCTGAATCTGGTGTGTGATGCTGTGTGTCGATCGCGGATTGCACTTCAATCACATCATCAAACCAATGACGTACGCCATCAATTTCCTGATAGTTTTCATGCCCCTTGCCGGCAATGACCACAATGTCACCCGCCTGAGCCTGTTTCACTGCAAATTTAATCGCTTCACGGCGGTCATGAATTTCATGCACTGTATGTGCTGAAAAATCGATCCCAGCTTTCATATCGGCAAAAATCTGTTCTGGATTTTCGGTGCGCGGATTATCTGAAGTGATCAGTGCGACATCGGCATGATCCAAGGCAGCCTGGGTCATCAGCGGACGCTTGCCACGATCACGGTCGCCACCACAGCCAAAGACTGCCCATAAATTTTTCGATACATGGCGTTTTAAAGTGGTCAGCACCTGAATCAGGGCATCTGGCGTATGGGCATAATCCACCACAAACAGACGCTCGCCATCACGGATCACCTGCATACGACCTGGCGCACCTTTCAGTTGCGCTGCAACTGCAATCAAATCCGCCAGCTTAAAGCCTGCCTGCTCTGCAGCAATCAGACTTGCGACAATATTTTCGATATTAAAATGACCGAGCAATGGGCTATGCACTTCAAATTCACCCTGTGCCGTGCACAGTTTAAAGCAGGCACCACTTAAGCTATATTGAATATTTTCAACTTGATAGTCAGCTTTATGAGTGATTGAGTAAGTGAGGATTTTTGGTCGGGCTAGATTTGATTGTGCCGCCTCAATCATGACCTGTACATGCTCATCATCAATGTTGATAATCGCCACTTTTAAACTGGAAAATTTAAATAATCGCGACTTGGCTTCAGCATAGGCTTCAAGTGTACCGTGATAATCCAGATGATCACGACTTAAGTTGCTATACGCCGCAATTTCGATATCGCAACCATTCAAACGACCCTGTTCCAGACCGTGTGAGCTGGCTTCAATCGCAGCAAATTCAGCACCGGCCTGTGCATATTCATGTAATGCATTTTGCAACTGCAAAGCATCCAGAGTGGTATGCGAAGAAGCTTCCAGATTCGGCAAAATACCGTTACCGGTAGTTCCCATCACGGCGCATTTCTTGCCTTGCAACATCAACAGTTCCGCAATTAAACGCGAGATGGTGGTTTTACCGTTGGTTCCTGTCACCGCAATAATCTGTGCCGCCTGCACCGGCTGGCTGGCCTGCAAATACTGTTTTTGCCATTGTCCCATCAGCTGGCGAACTGTAGGCACCACAATACTGTTTTCCAGGCCTAACTCCGTTTCACTCACCACCGCCAAGGCACCACGTGCCAAAGCCGATTGTGCAAACTGCAGCGTTTTTTCAGGCTGAGAAAAACTAGTCAGGGCAATAAAAATTTGCCCTGCTTCAACTTTACGACTATCTAAACTAAAGCCACCGAATGGCTTGCTCATCCATCCAGCGGTTTTCTCAGTACTGTAGAGATCTTGAAATGTAATCGACATTCATCACCTGTTACTGGATTTTGGGAGTATCTAAAGGTTTATCTAAAGGCACGTTCATCAAACGTAATGATTCTTGCATCACCCGTGCAAACACAGGGGCTGCCACCAAACCACCGTAATATTGCCCTTTCGGATTTTCCACCACAATGACCATGGCCAAGCGTGGATCACTTACCGGTGCCATACCCGCAAACAATGCACGATATTCCGAGTCTGAATAGCCTTTACGGTCTGCACGTAATTTATGTGCTGTCCCGGTCTTACCCGCCACACGATAACCCGGAATATTGGCCTGCTGTGCTGTACCACCCGGTAAGGTCACCGCTTCCATCATCAATAGCACCTGTTCAGCAATTTTCGGATCGACAATTTGCTCGCCCTTAGGTGGCTGTTCCAGCTTATACAAGCTTAAAGGCACTTTTCTACCTTTATTGGCGATCATGGCATAGGCATCGGCAATTTGCAGTACGGTCGCGTTCAGACCATAACCATAGGCCATGGTACCCACTTCCGATACATTCCATTTGCTTGGCGGCAAAATCAGACCCGCACTTTCACCCGGGAATTTAACTGCGGAACGCTGTCCCATGCCCACACGTTTGTAAAATGTAGGCAAGGTTGCATAAGGCAGTGATAAGGCAATTTTTGCCACGCCAACATTGGAAGATTTCTGGATAATCCCGCCCAGGGTAAGTACGCCATAGTTATGAGTATCACGAATGGTATGGTTACCAATACGCATACTGCCCGGCGAAGTATTCACAATAGAGTTCGCGGTATATTTGCCACTTTCCAGTGCCATCGCCACAGTCAGCGGTTTCATGGTAGAACCCGGTTCGAATGAATCGACTGCACCGCGGTTACGCATGGCATCTTTATTGGTTAAACTTTTCTTATCGTTCGGGTTATAAGATGGCCAGCTGGTCATGGCCAGGATTTCACCGGTTTTAACATCTACAGCAATCGCAGTGGCAGAACGTGCATTATTGGCCACACCGGCAGCGGTCAATTCACGGTACAGAATATATTGCAGACGCGAATCGATACTTAAGGTGATATTTTCCCCTGCTTCCACTTCTTTGATAACTTCAGGATCTTTAAAACGGTTGCCTTTTTTATCACGCACAATTTGCTGTTCGCCATCATGACCAGACAACGCACTATTCAGCTGCATCTCCAGACCTTCAATCCCGGTCCCTTCACTATTGGTTAAACCAATAATCTGGGCATTCGGCTGCGGCTGCGGATAGTAACGTTTATAGTTTTTCTCGGTATAAACAGCTTGAAACTCACGTTTGGCAATCAGTTCAGCTTGCTGGGGTGGAATTTCTTTTTGCAGGACCAGATAACGTGAACGAGGCTTGTCGTTCATCTTCTTTTTCAACTCTGCACGATCGATGCCCACCGCATCGGCAAGTTCATCCAGATTGAGGTTTTTATCGGGTAACTGGCGTTTCAGTTTACGGTTATGAGGATCTTTGGCCAGCTCAGCCGTAATCTCATCAAACAGTTTTTTGGTTTCAAAATAGTCGCGCGGATCAATCACCACTTTCATGACCGGCGTACTAATGGCCAAGGGCACGCCATGACGATCATAGATCACGCCACGCATCGCCTTGACTTTTTCCGTTCTTAAAATGTTGGCATTGGCCTTGTTTTGCAAAAAGTCCTTGTTGATGACCTGTACATAGAATGCACGGCTCACCAAAGCCAAAAAGCATAGTAAAACCACACTCCACATCAGATAAAAACGCCACATATCTACGCTAAGGGCATTTTTCTCGGTAATCGGCTGCTGCTTTTTGCGTGTTGCCTGACTTGTTCTCTTGTCCACCATATTACAGCTAGCCTTATTTTTTATCTTCTGGAGTCATTGGTAAAGAAATTACAACCGTCTGCGCGGCAGGTGGCGAGTACATGCGCAATTGCGTTACCGCACGCGTGCCAATTTGCGCCGTTGCACCAAAGGTTTGTTGCTCAATCAGCAAACGCCCCCACTCTGCATTCAGATCATCCCTTTCCCGCATAAAAGAACTTAACTCGCGATAATCATGACGATATTCAAATACCTGGAATACCACCATCAATGCGCTAACAAAGACCAGTAGCAGCAAAACGATATAACTGATGATTTTTTTCATCGGCTTTTTACCGGTTTTCTTTTCAACAACTTCAGTTTTCATTATTCGCCTTTTGAAGCTAAGCGTTCTGCAACTCTAAGCCATGCACTACGCGAACGAGGGTTGGCTTTGACCTCTTCTTCACTGGCACGAACTCGGGAAATTTTCTTTAAACGACGGGTATCTTCCCGTTCTTGTGGCATACCCCAACTGGTATCTTCCGCTAAAGTCGATTCTTTTTGAATAAATTGTTTAATTAAACGGTCTTCCAGTGAATGGAAACTGATCACCGCCAAACGTCCCTCTGATTTTAAAACTTCCACAGCCTGTGGCAAGAAAGCTTCAATATCATCTAATTCTTTATTAATGGCAATACGGATGGCCTGAAAAGTTCGGGTTGCAGCATGTTTATTTTTTTCCCATTTCGGATGGGCAACTTTTACAATTTCAGCCAGTTGAGCGGTCGTTTCAATATAACCTGCCGCTTTAATGGCTTTGGCAATACGGCGGCTATAACGCTCTTCACCATACTTGAAAATCACATTGGCCAAAGCTTCTTCTTCAATATTGACTAACCATTCAGCCGCCGTGGGACCTTGCGAGTTATCCATACGCATATCTAGCGGCCCATCTTTCATAAAACTAAAACCACGTTCCGCCTGATCGAGTTGTGGCGAAGACACCCCTAAATCCGCCATCACCCCATCAACCTTGTCGATGCCCAAAGCTTCCAGTTCCTGTTTTAAATCGGCAAAGCTGGCATGGATAATTTTAAAACGTGAATCTTCCTGTGCTAATTCAGCCGCTGTTTCTAGCGCTTGCGGATCTTTATCAAAGGCATAGACGCGGGCATTTTCATCTAATTTAGACAGCAATAAACGGGTATGACCACCTCGACCAAAAGTGCCATCAACATAAATTCCTGTATTGCGATCTGCCAATAAGGCATCAACAGTTTCGTGAAGTAATACAGAAATATGCGACATAAGGGTTCAATCAATACTATGAAAAATGTAACTGCACATTATTACCTTGTTTTAACAAAGCTCCAAACGACTTTTTGTAGGGAAATATTACTTTTCATAGAGAAAACCGTTTTTGGTGATATTGCAGCAAGTTTTGCGCGATCTTTGCTGGGAAGGTATATTATTTTAAAAACTCCATTGTTCTATTTATTGTTTGTTAAAATTTGTCGCTCTAGTCATCAATTGATCAGCAGCTAAATAGAAATTTTTCTACTGTTCATTTCTTTGATCTAGCTTAGCGATTTGTTCTTTATTTAGGTCAAAATTACCGTTACTGCTCAGGGGGCAGTTGCCTTGCTGGCCTTGATTTATCTATCGATCATGAACCCAAATCACAATAAAAAAGCCAATCACAATGGATTGGCTTTTTTAGATCAAGCAGAATTAACGCTTGTTATTGTAAATCTGGTCGAAAATTGCACCATTCACAAAATGGGTCTGTTGCGCTTTAGCCCAGCCACCAAATACTTCATCGATAGTGAAGGTTTTTAGTTTAGGGAATTGAGCAGAGTATTTAGCCAGCACGTCCGGATTACGTGGACGGTAGTAGTATTTTGCCGCCATTTCCTGACCCAATGGTGAATACAAGTAGTTGATATAACCTTTGGCTAACCACTTGTTACCATCTTTCTCCACGTTTTTATCCACGATTGCAACTGATGGTTCAGTTAAGATCGACATGGAGGGATAAACAATTTCAAATTTGTTTTTGCCCAGGCTTTTTTGAGTCACTAAAGCTTCATTTTCCCAAGTCAATAACACATCGCCAATACCGCGTTCTGCAAAGGTGGTCATTGAAGCACGCGCAGCCGAGTCCATCACTTTGACATTGTGGTACATCTTGCCTACGAACTCTTTAGCTTTGGCGTCGTTACCACCCGGTTGTTTCAGCGCATAACCCCACGCAGATAAGTATACCCAACGTGGTAAACCACCTGTTTTAGGATTCGGGGTAATAATTTGCACACCCGGTTTGGTTAAATCAGACCAGTCTTTAATATGTTTGGGATTGCCTTTACGTACCATAAATACGATGGTTGAGGTATAAGGTGCAGAGTTATGCGGGAATTCTTTTTGCCAGCCCGGCTGGATTTGACCCGACTTGACGATTTCTTCAATATCGTTTGCCAAGGCCAAAGTTACGACATCAGCTTTTAAGCCATCAACCACAGAACGTGCCTGCTTGCCTGAGCCACCATGAGATTGCTTGAAATTCACACTACGCCCAGTGCGCTCTTTCCAGTAAGCACCAAAAGACTTGTTAAATTCATCATAAAATTCACGTGTTGCATCATAAGAGACATTTAGGAATTCACGGTCTGCCGCCTGAGCAGAAGTTGCAGTAAAAGCAATGCCCGTAGCAAGCAATGCTGCGCTGAGTAACGCTCTAAATTGAGTTTTCATTGCAATACAGATCAATTAGCTTCATTAATGCTAACTATATGAAATAAAGTCATAATTCGCAATTCATCAAATTTAGACATAACAGATTAAGATAAAAGGTTTTTCTACTTAATTCACTGTTTTAGATACAAAAATAGTGACAACATTATACTTATTTCATATATATAGATTTTTATGGATTAGATATAAAAAAAATGGATAATCTAGTTATCCATTTTCTCATTTTAATGTTTGATAATTTTTAGAATATTAATTCTTTTCGCTATAGATCTGGTCGAAGATGGCACCATTCACAAAATGAGTTTTCTGTGCCTTGGCCCAGCCACCAAACACATCTCCAATGGTAAACAGTTTGATTTTTGGAAATTGTGCTGCATATTTCGCAGCCGCCTGTGAATGACGAGGACGGAAGAAATGTTGTGCTGCCAGCTCTTGGCCTTTTGGTGAATACAGATAATTTAAATAACCTTTAGCCAAGTTGCGGTTACCATCCTTATCAACATTTTTATCGACAATTGCCACCGATGGCTCAGCCAAAATTGAAATGGAAGGATAGACAATCTGATATTTGTCTTTGCCTAGGCCTTGAGTCGCCAATAAGGCTTCATTTTCCCAAGACAACAGCACATCGCCAATACCACGCTCGGCAAAAGTGGTTAAAGAACCGCGTGCACCCGAATCCAGTACTTTTACATTGCCATAAAGCTTTTTAACCAGCTCGCGGGCTTTACTATCGTTACCACCCGGCTGTTTCAATGCATAGCCCCATGCCGACAGGTAAATCCAACGTGGTGCACCGCCGGTTTTTGGATTTGGCGTAATAATTTCCACACCCGGTTTGGTTAAATCGTTCCAGTCTTTAATATTTTTAGGATTACCCTTTCGTACCAAAAAAACCACGGTCGAGGTGTAAGGTGCAGAATTGTTCGGAAACTGCTTTTGCCAGTTTTTATGAATCAGGCCCGCTTTCACAATTTCATCAATATCGTTGGCTAGAGCCAAGGTCACGACATCAGCCTGCAAACCATCAATCACGGAACGTGCCTGCTTACCGGAGCCGCCATGGGATTGCTTAAAATTGATTTCTTGTCCGGTACGTTGTTTCCAATACGTCCCAAAGACCTGATTATATTCCTGATAAAATTCACGGGTCGGATCGTAAGAGACATTCAGGAAATCTTTCGCGGCGAAACTCTGTGCGCTTATGCCCCCCAGCAAGGCCAAAAAAGTAGAGACGATTATTTTTTTCATGTGTAACACTCTTCTTTAAGAATAAGGACACTATATGAATCAAGAATATTTTTAACAATCATAAACTTATAATATTTTATTGATTAAAAATCGATTTTAAAGATATCTATAAAAATACTTTAAAATGCACTTTTAGCACTAAAACCATCCCTAAAAAATCTCAAACTTGTTGTTTTTCATCATTCTTCATGTTGTCTCCATATTTTTTTGATACAAAGAGCCCAAGCTTTATAGGTATTTTATCATTTTGTAAAAAAGTGTGACCTAGTTCTACTTTTGTATTTTTTTGTGTGGTTAAATGGTGTCACACCACAGGATTAAAACAATATATAAAATTCCAGCACCAGAAGGGGAGATGTGGAAATGCGATATACAGCAATTATACAGGCGTTAAGTTTAAGTTTAAGTTTAGGGTTTATGGCTCAGCTGGGACATGCAGCTACAATTAAAGGTACCGAAGCCAAAGTGACTTTAAGCCCTGAAAAATCTTCATTGATTGAAAAAGCCTTGCAACAGCAAAAGCATGGGAGCAATACTTTACGTGCCGATAACGATTTAAAAATTCTGACCGAAATTAAAGTTGCACCGACTCAAAGCTTCTTTGCTGCCCAAAACCAGAAATTCAGCCGTTTTGTACAAGCGCTTTTCCCGCAAAACAACTCTTAATTCAGCAGCGAACTTCTTGCCCCTTTAGTGGTTCCCATCTAGCCTGATCATTTCAATGTTGAATTTAACATTAAGTGATTGGGCTTTTTCGTTATAATAGCTTCCATTCACATTCTGAAAATATTGGTTATGACTGTTCGTACTCGTATTGCACCTTCTCCTACTGGCTTTCCACACGTAGGCACTGCTTATATTGCCTTGTTTAACTTATGTTTTGCTAAACAGCATGGCGGTGAATTTATTCTTCGTATTGAAGATACCGATCAACTGCGCTCAACTCCTGAATCTGAAAAAATGATTTTAGATTCATTGCGCTGGTTAGGCTTAAATTGGTCAGAAGGTCCGGATGTGGGCGGTCCACATGCACCCTACCGTCAATCTGAACGTATGGGCATTTATAAGCAATATGCATTAGAACTGGTAGAAAAAGGGCATGCTTTTTACTGCTTCGCAACACCAGAAGAACTGGATCAAATGCGTGCTGAACAACAGGCACGTGGTGAAACACCGCGTTATGACGGACGAGGCTTACTGCTTTCTCAAGAAGAAGTTGAACGCCGTTTAGCTGCAGGCGAAGCACATGTGATTCGCATGAAAGTACCTGAAGAAGGGATTTGTAAAGTCAATGATTTACTGCGTGGGGTAGTTGAAATTCCTTGGGCCCAAGTCGACATGCAAGTCCTGCTTAAAACCGATGGTTTACCGACTTACCATCTTGCCAATGTCGTCGATGACCATCTGATGCAAATCACTCACGTTTTCCGTGGTGAGGAATGGTTACCATCTGCACCAAAACATCAGTTGCTCTACCAATACTTTGGCTGGGAAATGCCGGTACTGGGTCATATGCCATTGCTTCGTAATCCGGACAAATCAAAACTATCTAAACGTAAAAACCCAACTTCCATCAATTACTACAGGGACATCGGCGTATTACCGGAAGCCTTGTTGAACTATTTAGGCCGTATGGGCTGGTCAATGCCAGATGAACGTGAAAAATTCACTTTGGCAGAGATGATTGAGCACTTCGACATTAAACGTGTATCACTGGGTGGCCCAATCTTTGATGTGGAAAAACTCAACTGGCTGAATGGCCAATGGATTAAAGCACTCTCTCCTGCCGAGCTGTTAAATACTTTATTGGCATGGAAATCTGACCGCAATACCCTGGAAGACATTGCCGCTGCCATTCAGCCGCGTATCAACCTGCTTTCTGAAGCAGTGAATTGGGCCGGTTTCTATTTCAACCAGTTCCCAAGCATTAGCAAGGAACAGTTTGAAAGCAAGAAATTGACCGAAGAACAGGTTCGTCAAAGCTTGCAGTTCGCCATTTGGCGTCTGGAAAGTTTGTTCACCTGGAATAATGATACAGTCAGCCAAACCTTAATGGACTTGGCCAACCAGATGGAAGTTAAACTTCGTGATTTCATGCCGACTTTCTTTATTGCCATTGCCGGTTCAACCTCGTCGACTCCAGTCATGCAGTCTATGGTCACGATTGGTCCTGACTTAACTTTCGCACGTTTACGTCATGCACTTGAAATTGTCGGCGGTCCGAGTAAAAAAGAAGCAAAAGTATGGGAAAAACTCAATGAAAGCTTAAAATTGCCGAAAAATGATGCAGTTGATGAAGCATAATTGATTTTATAGTTGACGTGTAAGCGCAATAGCCCTAATATTGCGCTCACACAAACTGGGGTCATAGCTCAGTTGGTAGAGCGCTACAATGGCATTGTAGAGGTCAGGAGTTCGATCCTCCTTGACTCCACCAAAGTTTGCTGTTTTACCTGTGTTGCCTCAATTGTCCCTATCGTCTAGAGGCCTAGGACATCGCCCTTTCACGGCGGTAACCGGGGTTCGAATCCCCGTAGGGACGCCATATTCAAGATCACTATAATATATTTATGGTGATCTGATAAAAAACCCAAGCATTGTGACTTGGGTTTTTTATTGCCTCAATTTTGTCTAAACTTTTATTTGCGCTGTTTTTTGCTTTCTGTGTCATTCCGATTAAAATAAGCAATAGATTAAAATTATGGAGTTGTAATGCAATACCGTTGCCCCAAATGCCAAAGCCCTAAAATAATGCCTGTCGCTCAAGCCGGTAGCCCTGCAGTACGACCTGTAGTTCCTAAAAGCCTTGTCTTTCTTATTCCTGCTGTATTCATTTTATTACTGCTGGTTTTAATTAGCATTGCGATGTCGATTTTTGGCAATGGCGCAGGCTCTACCCTACAAACTGCAACTGTGGTGGTATTTATTATCTGCGTCATCGCCGGGTTCTTGTTTTACCGCGACCTGCCTGATTTTAAAATTTCCATGCAAGGCTTTATGCAGTCACAAAAAAAATGGAAATGTCGTGAATGTAATCACGAATGGGAAATCTAAAATAAATTTGATTTCACATCAGCTTCAATGTTGGTGCTGATGTGAATCTTCCTGATGATCTGAATGTTGCGCTGGATCACTCGCATTATGGCAATGTGAATGCGTCATACATTCGGTATCTTCAATCTGTAAAGTCATTTCTGTAATGCCATGTTGATGACTTAACATCTCCAGAGCTTGCTGATATAAGGCATGATGATCTGCCTGTGGTGCATAAAGATGTACCGTCAGATGGAGATTTTTGGAAGTAATGGCCCAAACCTTCAGTTGATGAATACTTTCTACATCCTGTAGGCTCAAAAGATCATTACGCAACTGTTCAATATCAATTTCCTCTGGCACCCCTTCCAGCAGAATATTGATACTTTGTTTAAGTAAAATCCAGGTTCTCGGCAACACCCAAAAACCAATCAGCACCGCAATGAGGGTGTCCACCCACATCCAGCCAGTGAAATAGATCACGGCCGCGCCAATAATCACCCCGATCGACCCCACCGCATCGCTTAAAACTTCCAGATAAGCACCTTTAACATTCAGGCTTTCTGCCGAGCTGGAAAACAGGATTTTCATGGCAATCAGGTTAATCACCAGACCAATCACAGCCACGCCCAGCATGCCCAGACTCTGAATTTCAGGGGGATGGCTAAAACGCTGATAAGCCTCGAACAGAATATACATCGCTACGACAAACAGCATCGAGGCATTAAACAGTGCCGCCAGAATTTCAAAACGCTGGTAACCAAAAGTTCTTTTATCATCGGCTGGCATTTTGCCAATTTTGATCGCCACCAAGGCAATGGCCAAGGCTGCCGCATCAGTAAACATGTGTGCCGCATCGGAAAGCAGCGCCAGACTTTGGGTGATAAAACCGGCAATGACTTCAATAATTAAAAAGGTACTGGTGAGTGCCAGGGCAAAGGTCAGCTTTTTGGCATTACCCTCTGTGACGATTGCATGGCTGTGATCATGCCCATGATGTTCACCCATGAATGGCTCCCATTTAATGAATGATAACTTTATTAGTCTTTAAAACAGCATAACAAGCCTACTCAATGTAATACCATTACACCAAGTAAAATTCACGCAAAGTAAAATTACAAATAATATTTTAAATTTCAAAGCTTAAGAACACGATATCAAGCCTAAATTTAAATTTGGGATCCCACACTCCATAATCAAAGAAAGAATCCACTTGTGACAAAAAATTTTAAATTTACGTAAAGCAATCATAAATTAACAATTCGATTACACTTATCTTTAATAAATGTTAAAAAATTCATCTACAAACATAGTTTTATAAATATATGTATTTATTTTTAAATAAAATTTATATTTATGTTAATAATTCGGTTTTTGATAAATATTTCGTGCTTTTCTTCACAAAAGCAGCTAGATTTTAAAAAGGTTGGATATCTAATCTAACATATGAAAATGAGGTGAATTATGATCATTCAGAATATAAAAAAGATCGTAAATTCTTGGTTGTATACTCTAAATTCCAATGGATATGGGATGCAGAATCTAGCACTTGAAGCTAACCGGGAGTATTCTCAAGGAGAATATTTCGAACAACTTGCTCGTCAGCATCATAAGGAAATTTTGCAACGTTCTAATTCCACTGGCACTGAGAGTGATCTTTCCGTACATAATAATCGTAATGCTATGTGGAATTTTTTAAGTGCAGCCTTACGTGGACATCGTGATGCCCAGTATAAATTAGGTATCAGCTATTTGAATGGATCATTAGGTCTTGATAAAAACTACACACTGGCAGAGGTATGGTTAAAAAAAGCTGCAAATCAGCGTCATCCAGAAGCTCGAAATACGCTGCTAAAAGCTTATAACCAAATTGCGTTTTCTTAAATCAACAATAAAAAAACCAGCCTTCGGGCTGGTTTTTTTAAACCTAAATTCAATTAGATTTAAAAATATTCTTTGCACTTTGTAGCAAGATCACTGTTCCCGACCAGTTGCAGAATTTTCCTAAGGTAGGCCAAACTCAAGATTCTTAGTGCTATTAAACTTTAATAAAAAATTTAATATAAATAATTAGTTACATGAGTTAATGCTTTCAAAATAGCTTCCTATTGAGCTAACTTACTCTTTTTTATCATTCATCCAGCGATAAATGACCGGTAAAATCAGCAAGGTCAGTAATGTGGATGACACAATTCCACCAATTACCACTGTTGCCAACGGACGCTGAACTTCAGCCCCCGTCCCTGTTGCCAAAGCCATCGGAATAAAACCCAAAGAGGCCACACAAGCCGTCATCAACACCGGTCTTAAACGTAGAATGGCTCCCTGCCATGTTGCCTGATAAATATCGAGTTGCTGACGTAATTCCTTAATAAAGGTCAGCATAACCAGACCATTTAAAACCGCCACGCCAGATAAGGCAATAAAGCCCACACCTGCCGACATTGACAATGGAATACCTCGTAACCACAAGGCAATTAAGCCGCCACACAGGGCAAAAGGTACACCTGTAAACACCAGCAAACTTTCCTTAAAATTATGAAAGACCGCCATCAGCAAGATAAAAATGGTCATCAGTGCCAAGGGAATCACCAGCTGCATTCGCACTTTGGCGGAGTTCAGATTTTCAAACTGCCCACCATAATCCAGCCAATAACCTGCAGGCATTTTCTGTTTGGCCAGTGAGGCTTGCAACTCCGTCACAAACGAGCCTAAATCCCGTCCTTCTACATTGGCAGTCACCACCACACGGCGTTTGCCATCTTCACGGCTCACCTGATTAATCCCGAGGATATTTTCGACTTTAGCGACATCCTGAAGCTGAATCAGACCGCCATTGGGTGTCTGTATCGGCAATAGCGCCAAATGTTCAGGTGTGCGTTGTGCATCATCCAGACGGATAACAAAATCGAAACGACGATCCCCCTGTAAAATCTGACCGACATTCTGTCCACCCACACTGGTTGCCACCAAGTCCTGAATGGCTTTCACAGAAAGTCCATACTGTGCTGCGGCAGCTTTATTCACGTCCACATTCAACAATGGCAAACCTGAAGTTTGCTCTACATTGACTGCTGTTGCACCTGAAATGGCTTTAATCTGCTGTGCAATACGGCTGGCTTGCTGATTCAGGACCTCCATATCATCACCAAAAATTTTCACCCCGACATCACTCCGTACGCCTGAAATCAACTCATTAAAACGCAGTTCAATCGGCTGTGAAAATTCACTGTTATTGCCCGGCAAGGTTGAAAGAAAGGCAATCATGCGCTGACGCAATTCATCAATGCTCTGTTGCGGATTTTTCCATTGCTCACGCGGTTTTAATAACACCGTCCCATCAGAAATATTCGGTGGCATTACATCGGTTGCCACTTCTGCGGTTCCTGTACGGGCAAAGATGGCTTTAATTTCAGGAAATTCTTTCAGCAACAACTTTTCAGTATTTTCCTGCATACGTAAAGACTGTTCCAGACCGGTACTGGGTGAACGCATTTGCTGAACTGCAAAATCCCCTTCACTTAAAGTCGGGGCAAATTCACTACCGATCCGTGTCGCCAAAATAGCTGTTAAAAATAGAATACATAGCGCAAGGGTGACGACAAAAAATTTAAAGTCATACGCCCTATTTAACAGCTTTTCATATTTCTGTTTCAGCCACAGCATCCAGCGGCTTTCGGTTTCCTTGACTTCACCTGTCACAAATAACGCCACCGCCGCAGGAACAAAACTCACCGACAGAATCATTGCGCCGACCAGGGCTAAAACTACGGTCATCGCCATCGGATGGAATAGTTTGGCTTCCACACCGGATAAGGCAAAAATCGGCAAATACACCACAAGGATAATCAATTGTCCAAAAATGAGTGGACGTCGTGCCTGTCTGGCGGCAAGAAAGACTTCGTTAAAGCGCTCGGATCTGGTCAATAGACGCCCTTTGGCATGTTGAGCCTCGGCCAGTCGACGAATACAGTTTTCAACAATCACCACCGCACCATCGACAATGATGCCGAAATCCAGTGCTCCCAGGCTCATCAGGTTGGCACTGATTTTCTGCTCCGCCATGCCTGCCAAGGTAAACAGCATCGACAATGGAATCACACAGGCAGTGATCAATGCAGCGCGAAAATTGCCTAAAAATAAAAACAGAATCACAATGACCAGAATTGCACCTTCGACCAGATTCTTCTGTACCGTAGCAATTGCACGTTCCACTAGGTTTGTGCGGTCATAGACCGTTTCAATCAGCACCCCTTTGGGTAAAGACTGCTGAATGGTTTTCACTTTGGCATCTACCGCTTTCGCCACAGTTCGGCTGTTTTCACCCATCATCATCATGGCAATGCCAAGTACCGCTTCCTCACCATTATAGGTGGCAGCCCCGGTGCGCAAATCATGCCCGATAGAAACCATTGCGACATCGGCTACCCGAATCGGGAAACCATTTTTGTTGGCAATGCTGACATTCTGAATGTCTTCAATACTGTTCAATGTGCCCGGAACGCGCACCGTCATTTGCTGACCATTGCTTTCAATAAAGCCGGCACCACGGTTTTCATTATTTTCCGCTAAAGCATTTTGTAAATCGGTCAATGGAATCTGCAATTGTTGCAGGCGATTCAGATCAGGCGTGGCCACATAGGTTTTGTTATATCCACCAATTGAATTGACCTCTGCCACACCTGCGACACGTTGCAGCTGCGGACGCACAATCCAGTCCTGAATTTCACGCAAATCCATAGCGGTATAGGCGCTACCATCCGGATTTTTCGCATTCGGTTCAGCCTTAATCACCCATTGATAAATCTCGCCCAGACCGGTCGAAACGGGCGACATGGTCGGGGCAATCTCATCTGGCAATTCTGGCTGTGCTTCCTGCAAGCGCTGGTTAATTTGTTGTCTGGCCCAATAAATATCGGTGCCATCTTTAAAAATAATGGTCACTTGCGATAGACCATAACGAGAAATGGAACGGGTTTGTTCCAGTTTCGGCAGCCCTGCCATCGCGTTTTCAATCGGATAAGTAATCCGTTGTTCAACCTCTAGTGCCGTAAAGCCTGTTGCCTGAGTATTAATCTGAACCTGGGTATTGGTAATGTCAGGTACCGCATCAATCGGCAATCTCTGATAAGCGTAAATCCCCACCCCGATCCAGGCGACAATAAACAACATCACCCAGATGGCATTTTGGATGGAAAACTGAATCAGCCGGTCAAACAGCCCTTCCGGCTTGGGCAACTGGTCCGGGTTGGGTTGATGAGGTGCTGATTGGTTTGCAGAGGAATCATTAATGCTCATGGCTGGCTTCCCCTTTCTCCAGTTCAGATTTCAACAGAAAGCTACCCTGTGCTGCATATTGCTGCCCTTGAGTCAGACCAGACTGCACTTCAACCCACTGATCATCTCCCGAGATTTGCCCGAGTAGCACAGGCTGCACGGTAAACTCGATTTTCTGATGGTGTTCCGATGCGACAAAAACCGCATCTTTGCCGTCTATTTTCTGTATGGCACTTTTCAAAACACGCAGTGCATGGGTCGCTCCTGCTTGTTGAAATTGTACATTGACCATCAAGTTGGGACGCAGTTCTGAAGCTTTGGACAGCACTTTGGCACGTACCTGTAAACGGCCTGTAAGTACATCCGCCTCACTGTTCAGACTTAAAATCTGTGCTTTAAAAACATTGCCGGTTTGCAGCGATTTAAATTCAATCTGCTGATTCGGGGCAATCGCGGCAAATTCAGAGCTTGGGGCAATAAATTCAAGCCATAGCTGATCTAGCTGGTCGATGGTAAACAGTTGATCGGCAAGTTGAACATTCTCCCCCAACACTAGGTCTTTTTTACTCACCAATCCTGAAATTGGTGCAGTCAGCACGTAGCGACCGTTTGAAGCAGAGGCTGCACCCAAAGCAGATAACCGCGATTTTGTTGCCTGTAGCTGAATCTGTGCCTGTTTATAGGCATTGTAGGCACGCTGATAATCCTGTTTGGCTGAAATACCCTGTGACCACAACTGACGTTCCCGTTCATAGTCCTGACGTGCCAGTTCCAGATTAGTTTGCACAATTTGCAGATTGGCCTGTTGATCGACCAAATCCGGCACCAGTAAAGTGGCTAAAGCCTGCCCTTTTTTTACCTGCTGCCCCAGTTCCACATGGACTGCTTCTACATGACCACTGAAAGCAGGTGATATATGTACCTGACGATCTGTATTCACAATGATTTTTGCCGGATAAGAGCTCGATTTAATTACTGCACCCATCTCTACTTTAGCCAGCTGCACACCCTGTTCGGCCATTTGTTTGGTACTCAGGCTTAGCGCTTCCGAATGCTCTTCTCCCCCTTCAGCATGACTTTCTTCTGCTTCAGCATGTCCTTCGTCTCCATGTCCTTGTTCTGCATGTCCTTGTTCTTTTACAGGCTGTTTTTTTGCTGAAATGAACAGTCCCAAGGCAATCAGTGCTGTGAGCATAAGGGCGATCACAATCAACAGGCTTTGGGAAACTTTGCCCTTTTGAGGCTTTGCATTATTTTTTAAATTCAACATGTTAATTTCCCCCACCCATCACTGGTAAAGCCTGTGTGTCTTGCCATAAATTTTGATTGATCTGCGCAATGGCATCCTTTGCCATGACCTGGCCTGGCTCAATACCCAGACTTAAACTTTCTGCCTCTACCGCACGTTGCCACCCCTCTTTCAGCAACTGCACCTTACGCATGCGCACTTCCTGCAATTGCAAAGTTGCCTGCTGTACATCGGTCACTGCAAATTTCCCGGCACTAAAACCGATTAATGTTTTATGTTGCACCTGTGTCGCAAGTGGAATCTGAGATTGATCCACCGCCTTAAATTGCACTTCCAGGCCCTGTAATTCAGTCAACAGGCTTCCGATCTGCAAGGCATTTTGTCTTAAATAGAATTGCTGCTGTTTCGCCAATAAATTCTGCTTGGCCTGGACAATCTGTACCCCATATTGCTGACGGTTAAAAATATTCAAAGGAATGGACACACCCACAACCACCGCATTTTCTGTGGATGTTTCAGGAGATTGGGTTCGGTTCATCCCTACATTGACGGTGGGATTGGGCCGAGCGGATGCCTTGAGCTGGTCAACCGTCGCTTTGGCTTCCAACAGCTGTAACTGGCGGGATTTTTCAAACAGATTTTCAGCCAGATACTGCTGAACTTGCTGATGCGTAGAAGAGGGCCATAAGGACTGCGGCGACAAACCGATACGAATGGATTTATCCGCTTCTCCCCAAAGATTCGATAATTGCTGAGTCGCAACCTGTAACTGTAAATCTGACTGTCGATATAAACGGACATTTTCTGCATGGCTTAGCCGGGCACGGTCTACATCAACCTGTGCCACACTGCCCACCTGATAACGCTTTTGAATGGCATTCAGGTTCTCGTTACTGACCTGTAGCTGTTCCTGAACCACATTGTGTTCCAGCTCAAAAATAGCCAGTTGCGACCACAGATATTTGACGGCCAGTTCAAGCTGGGCCTGATAAATTTTCTGTTTTAAATCGGTCTGTGCTTGTGTAATCCGGGCCAATTGCTGATTGGCCTTACGCTGACCAAAAACATCCAGGGGCTGAGAGATGGCAATGGAAAGTTCTTTTTCCTGATCTGAGGCAAAGCCCTTTTGCGCTACAGACAACGCTGGATTTACCCAGAGTCTGGACTGTTTGATATTTGCTACAGCAATCTGCTGCCGGGTTTGCCATAGCTCCTGCGACTGCTGATACTGCCGGGTTTGCTGAATTGCTTGCTGCAAAGTCAGCTGAGCCTGCCCTGAAGCCGCATAAACAGCAGATGAAAACATCCCCATCAACAGCGTGCCCATAAGCGACAGCCGAAATGCAGAATGTTGCTTTCTTGATGAAAGACTTAAATATTTAGACATAGTGATGCCCCACTTAATTCAATAATGAGTGGTGGGCCATGTTTTCGGCTACCCCACCTTATAGCGGGGTCGGTACGGGCGGTGGATTGAGCAGATATAAATGCGGTGACTGATACCAGTTGTTCCAGTCGGTATATTGAGTCGCAGAATAAACGGTAAATGGCGGTAACTGCGTATCCAGAGGAACATCTACAACCATAAACTGGGCAAATGATGGCAAATGATCACTGTGATCATCCTGAATATTATTCAGAAAATCCGAAGAGAAAAAGCGATCAGAATGCGATGCAGTCTTTGAATGAATAGCCTGATTTTCAGCATGTGATGCAAGATGATGACCAAAATGGGGCTGAATATTTTGAATGTCGCTCCTGTTCAGCTTTTCATGCACACAAAATGCCGCCGCCACGTTCCATAAACTCTGGAACATGAACAAACTGAGCAAGACAGTAATGAAAACACCTGAACGCTTCAAAGCAGACATACATCATTTAAAATTTAAATGGACTATAGCAATCTATCCAGAGGTAATAAAATTACATCGCATCATTCAGCATGATATTTTTTGTAATGCATAAAAAACCAGCCCGAAGGCTGGTTTTTTGAATACATCAAATCAGAGATTAACCACCGATTTTTTTGTATTTAGTACGTTTTTGTACAGCAGCATCACCTAAACGTGACTGGCGATATGCTTCATATTCCGCATAGTTACCTTCATAGAATTCAGGCTGTTCATTTTCAAATGACAAGATGTGCGTTGCAATACGGTCCAGGAACCAACGGTCATGCGACACCACCATCACAGTACCCGGGAATACAAGAATTGCATCCTCAAGCGCACGTAAGGTTTCGATATCCAAGTCGTTCGATGGCTCATCCAGCAAGATTACGTTTGCACCCATTTGCAGGATTTTCGCAAGTTGTAAACGGTTACGCTCACCACCTGACAATTCGCCGACACGTTTTTGCTGATCTTGACCTTTAAAGTTAAAGCGACCGATATAGGCACGAGATGCAATTTCGTAATCACCGATTTTTAAGATATCTAAACCGCCAGAAACTTCTTCCCAAACGGTTTTGTTGTTATCTAAGGTGTCACGAATCTGCCCTACGTAAGCCACTTTAACTGACTCACCTAAGGTTACTGTACCGGTATCTGGCTGCTGTTCGCCAGTCATCATACGGAACAATGTGGTTTTACCCGCACCGTTAGGACCGACAATACCGACAATCGCTGTTGGAGGTACCGTGAAGGTTAAGTCTTTATACAGCAGACGACCATCAAATGATTTGCTGATCCCTTCAACTTCAACCACCTTGTTGCCCAGACGTGGACCAGGTGGAATGTAGATTTCAGAGGTTTCATTACGCTGCTGGAATTCGCGTGAGTTAAGTTCTTCAAAACGCTCCATACGCGCTTTGTTTTTCTTTTGCTGACCTTTTGCATTTGAACGAACCCATTCAAGTTCTTTTTTCAATGCCTTGGCAAAAGATTCTTCTTGCTTGTTCTCTTGCTCTAAACGGGCATTTTTCTGCTCAAGCCAAGAAGAATAGTTACCCTGGTAAGGAATACCCATACCGCGGTCAAGCTCTAGAATCCATTCTGCAACGTTATCCAGGAAATAACGGTCATGCGTAATCGCAACAATGGTACCGGCAAAGTCTTTCAAGAAACGTTCCAACCAAGATACAGATTCTGCATCCAAATGGTTGGTCGGTTCATCAAGAAGCAACATGTCCGGTTTAGACAATAGCAAACGGCAAAGTGCGACACGACGGCGTTCACCACCTGAAAGCAAGCTTACGTCCGCATCCCAAGCTGGTAAGTTTAACGCAGCAGCAGCTTGATCCATCTGGTTGCTGAGGTTATGCGCATCCCAAGAATGGATAATTGCTTCCAGCTTTTCCTGCTCTTTTGCAAGGGCATCAAAGTCTGCATCTTCAGCTGCATATTCAGCAAAAACTTCATCCAAACGTGCCAAGGCATCTAGTGGTTCACGTAAACCATCTTCAATGTTGCCACGGACGTCTTTATCTGGATCAAGTGGTGGTTCTTGCTCAAGATAGCCGATTTTAATACCCGGTTGAGCACGTGCTTCACCTGAGAAATCTTTATCTACGCCAGCCATAATACGAAGCAAGGTAGATTTACCTGCACCGTTTAAACCAAGCACACCAATTTTTGCGCCTGGAAAGAATGATAAAGAGATGTCTTTTAAGATTTCGCGCTTAGGCGGAACCATCTTCGACACACGGTTCATCGTGTAAATATATTGGGCCACGTAGGACTCCTCTATAGAAAAAGCAACATTCGCACTCTAGCCAAAGCAGAATACGAACAAATATTTGGCCGGCATTATACGATGAATGTACAAAAAAAATAAGGCATAGCATGCATCTTCAATAGAATGTTACAACTAATGGCGTGTTGGTTTTTTAAACATAATCATAGACACTAGGTTGTATTCAAATCTGACTGAATAAAATCCGTATATAAGAAAATTAGATATTCTTTTCTACAATATGCACTTTTATTCATATTCACAGATGATAGACTAATTAAATAACCAACCGAAACAATTAACTCACAAAGATGACGTAAACATGACTTATAAAGACGAAACACTTGCCATTCATGCCGGATATAGCCCGGAACCGACAACAAAAGCTGTAGCTGTACCCATTTATCAAACGACTTCTTATGCTTTTGACAATACCCAACATGGGGCAGATTTATTCGATTTAAAGGTTCAGGGCAATATATATACCCGGATTATGAATCCCACCACCGCTGTTTTAGAACAACGTCTGGCTGCACTGGAAGGCGGGATTGGCGCCCTAGCCCTAGCCTCCGGCATGTCTGCGATTACCTATTCCATCCAGACCATTGCTGAAGCAGGTGACAATATTGCCTCGGTTTCAACGCTCTATGGCGGTACATACAACCTGTTCGCCCATACCTTACCGAAGCAGGGCATTGAAGTTCGTTTCTTTGATTATCAAAAACCTGAAAGCTTACGCGACTTGATTGATGATAAAACCAAGCTGGTGTTTGTCGAATCGATTGGCAATCCACTGGGCAATATCATCGACCTGGAAGCCATTGCAAACATTGCTCATGAATACGGCGTACCGGTGATTGTCGACAATACCGTGGCCACTCCTGCTCTGCTTAAGCCTTTCGAATATGGCGCCGACATTGTGGTGCATTCACTGACAAAATATATCGGCGGACATGGCAATTCCATTGGCGGTGCCATTGTCGATAGCGGTAAATTCCCTTGGGGCAAATATCCTGAACGCTTCAAGGTATTGAACACGCCTGATCCAAGTTATCATGGGGTTAATTATGTCGAAGCTTTGGGTGAAGCGGCATATATCGCCCGCGCACGTGTGGTGCCATTACGCAACACCGGTGCTGCCATTAGCCCGCTCAGTGTATTCCTGATTTTGCAAGGTCTGGAAACGCTTAACCTCCGCATGGAGCGTCATACTGAAAATGCGCAAAAAGTTGCTGAATATTTACAGCAACATGCCAAAGTAAATTGGGTGAACTATGCAGGTTTAAAAGACCATCCTCAACATGGCTTGGCACAAAAATATGTGAAAGGTAAACCATCTGCAATCCTGTCTTTTGGGGTGCAAGATGGTCTTGATGGCGGCACCCGCTTTATTGATGCACTGCAACTCTTTACCCGCTTGGTCAATATTGGCGATGCCAAAAGCCTGGCCTGCCATCCTGCCACCACCACTCACCGCCAGCTCAATGAAGAAGAATTGAAATCGGCCGGGGTCAGTATTGATATGGTACGTTTATCTGTCGGTATTGAGCATATTGATGATTTAATTGCCGATTTGGAACAGGCACTGGCTCAAGTTTAAAGCCTTTGATTTCAAGACAATGTGGCCTTCTTTCTGAACGGAGGAAGGCTTTTTATTTACTTGTAATTTTTTGGTTATTTCTCTTTGCTTTGCTTTAAATTCATGGTAAAAATTAAATTAATATTAGAACAATAATAGAGCAATTGCTCTAATTATATTTGTAAATTCAATAACTTATTTCTAGATTTTTTTTTTACATTCGTTATTATAGTCGACTCGAGAATAGCTCAACTTCCCCAAATTTTGAGCGCTAGAATCAACTAAAAAAATAATCCAAATTTTATTCTATTGAAACCAGGAAAATATTGTGAATTCAAGACTAGAGAAACTCTTTCAGAATCGAGTCAACGGCAAAGTTGTTTTAATCACAGGTGCATCGAGTGGTATTGGTTTAACCGCTGCGTATAAACTTGCCGATGCTGGTGCACATGTTCTGTTGGTGGCTCGTACCAAAGAAACACTAGATCAAGTTAAAGAAGAAATAGAAGCCAAAGGCGGCAAAGCCTCTGTTTTCCCATGTGATTTAAACGACATGGACTCTATTGATGAAGTATCAAAACAAATTTTAGCCTCTGTAGACCATATTGATATCCTGATCAACAATGCTGGACGCTCGATTCGTCGTGCGGTTCATGAATCAACAGACCGTTTCCATGATTTTGAACGTACCATGCAGCTGAATTACTTTGGTGCAGTGCGTTTAGTGATGAATATCCTGCCGCAAATGATGATCCGCCGCGATGGTCATATCATCAACATCAGCTCGATTGGTGTCTTGGCCAATGCGACACGCTTTTCCGCTTATGTGGCCTCTAAAGCCGCACTGGATGCTTTCAGCCGCTGTCTGTCTGCCGAAGTTCATTCACATAAAATTGCGATTACTTCGGTTTACATGCCATTGGTTCGTACCCCAATGATTGCACCAACCAAAATCTATAAATATGTACCCACCCTGTCTCCTGAACAGGCAGCAGATTTAATTGCTTATGCAATTGTGAAGCGTCCGAAAAAAGTGGCAACCAACTTAGGTCGTTTGGCATCAATTACCTATTCGATTGCGCCAGACATCAATAATAAATTGATGTCGATTGGTTATAACCTGTTCCCGAGTTCTTCCGCTTCGGTAGGTCAGCCACAGAAATTAAACTGGGTACAAAAAGCGTATGCACGCCTGTTCCCGGGTGAACATTGGTAAGATTGTGCAATAAAAAAGCCAGTCACTAGACTGGCTTTTTTATGCTATAAACACCCATCATTTTTGCTTTTAGATTTTTATGCGGATTGCTGCTCTCATATTGCAATATGGCTGTTTTGCTTTTGCTCTTTTTCTTTGCTATCAAGTCGGTACTTCTCTATACCTGCAAGATTATAAATTGATGGATATCGTCAGCGATATCGGTACTATTTTAATTTGTATCGATTTAGGCGTGTTCCTGCATTTCAATAAGTCTCTGGCATCGCTAAAAATGAAAAACGCTTCTCAGCAGCCTGCTGTTCAGGTTTCAAGGATAGAAAAAATCACGCGTAAGTTGGGTCATTTGGGTATTATTCTGATTATCTGTAGCTGGATTGTGCCAATCATTAATTCATAAAAAGTAAATAAAAAACCTCCCGATGGGGAGGTTTTTTTAGCAATTAAAGATTACTTCGAACCTTTAATCCCGGCTTGTAATAACAATGCACCCAAACCACCAATTTTATTTTCTTGCGGTTTAGCCGATTGAGGCTTCTTCCCTTGTGGTCGTTCGCCTTGCGGACGTGCATGCTGTGGACGTTTGGCTTGTGGCTTACGCTCAGCACGTTGTTCATTCTGAGCATTGTCACGGCGTGGCTGACGTGGCGCTTTAGCTGGAGCTTCAGAACCTTCAGGACGCATCGACAAGTTCACACGGTTACGTTCAGCATCGACAGTGAGCACACGAACTTGCACGATCTGACCCGGTTTTACTACTTTGTGCGGATCGGATACAAACTCGTTCGCCAATTCAGAAATATGCACTAAACCGTCTTGGTGTACGCCTACATCCACGAATGCACCGAAGTTGGTGACATTGGTAATCACGCCTTCCAGCTGCATGCCTTCAGTCAATTGTGACACTTCAGTAATGTCTTCACGGAATTTGGCAGTACGGAATTCCGGACGTGGGTCACGACCCGGTTTTTCAAGTTCAGACAATACATCTTGAATGGTTGGCAAACCGAATTGCTCATCTGCAAATTCTTCTGCATTCACTTGGCGGATGATTTCAGAATTGCCGATAATGTCTTTTACCGTAGTGGCTTTTGCTGCAACAATTTTGCTGACCAAAGCATAAGATTCAGGGTGAACCGCAGATGCATCCAGTGGTTCAGAACCCTCTTGAATACGCAAGAAACCTGCTGCCTGCTCAAAAGTACGTTCGCCTAAACGCGGCACTTTTTTCAGGCTTTGACGGTTATCAAAACGTCCATTTTCTTTACGGAAATCGACAATCTGTTGTGCAATTGATTTATTTAAACCTGCGATATAACCCAAAATCGCTGAAGATGCAGTATTGACATCCACACCGACCGAGTTCACACAGTCTTCCACTACTGCTTCAAGGGTTTTTGCCAAGCCCGCTTGGTTCACATCGTGTTGGTACTGACCTACACCAATTGATTTCGGATCAATTTTCACAAGTTCTGCTAGTGGATCTTGTAAACGGCGTGCAATTGAAACTGCGCCACGAATGGTAACGTCTAATTCAGGAAGCTCTTGCGAAGCCAGTTCAGAAGCTGAATAAACCGATGCGCCAGCTTCACTCACTGAAACACGCGTCAAATTCAAATCAGCATTTTGAGCCATCATTTCAGCTACAACTGCTTCAGTTTCACGGCTTGCAGTACCATTACCAATCGCAATCAGGTCAACATTGAATTCACGGCACAGACGTGCAAGTTCAGCAATTGAGCCTTCTTTATCTTCTTTGGGTGCAAACGGGTAAATGGTGCTATGCGCAACCACATCACCTGACTGGTTTACCACTGCCAGTTTCACACCAGTACGGATGCCTGGATCTACACCTAAGGTGCAACGCGCGCCTGCAGGAGCAGAAAGCAATAAATGACGTAAGTTTTCTGCAAATACGTCCATTGCTTCAGCTTCAGCAGCAAGACGTTTTTCAGTCAACAATGAATGTTCGATTTGTGGACGAATCTTGCCTAACCAGAACAGTTTTGCAGTTTGTTTCAAGTAGTCTTGACGTGCTTGCGGTTGTACTGTTTCCAGATTGTATTCAGTTTCAATACGCGCAAGGGGTGCAGCATCTTCACCATCCACTTTTAAGCCCAAGACATTTTCTTGACGGCCGCGAAGCATTGCAAGCAAGCGATGTGAAGGCACCTTATTGAAGTTTTCTGAAAAATCGAAGTAATCACGGAATTTTTTGCCGACTTCTTTTTTCTCATCACTTGCAACTGCGCTTTTTAAAACTGCTGTTTTAGCAAATGCCGCTTTTAATTCAGTGGTTAAAGCAATGTTTTGTGCCCAGTCATCAAGCAGAATATGCTGGATCGCATCGAGCTGACTTTCTAAATCTGGATAATCTTCATGGCTAAAGCCAGCTAAAGCTTCTGCTGGATCAACTTGTTCGCTAAAGATTTTTTCAGCAATTGGTCCCAAACCTGCTTCTTTGGCTTTAAAAGATTTGCTGGTACGTTTTGGACGGTACGGCGCATAAATCTCTTCTAAAGCATTCTTGGTTTCAGCAGCATTTACACGTGCCAACAAATCATCTGACAATTTATTTTGTTCTTTCAGAGATTCGATTACTTTTTCACGGCGTTCAAATAAATCACGTAAATACGATAAACGGTTGTCGAGTTGGCGTAACTGGGTATCGTCCAAGCCTTGCGTTACTTCTTTACGGTAACGTGCGATAAATGGAACGCTGGCACCTTCATCAATCAGCTTGATGGCAGCTTCTACTTGATTTGGACGTACGGCAATTTCTTTTGCTAACTGCTGAACTAAGTCAGTCATCGTGTTTGATCCCACAAGGATAAGTACTAAATGGCATGATTATAAAGACCAAGCCCATAAAATCCACAATTGTTTTGATTAAATTTATAAGTGGTTCATATTGCCAATTGATGTCTTTTTCAGAATTTCTCACAAAATTAAGTGACAAGTAGATTTTTACTCTACATATTCAGCAAGATGAACGATAATTTAGATGTATACATTTGGTATCTATGTCTTGATTTTATCTGCAATATTTGTTGCTTTAGAGCATAGCAAACAGATACAAATGAATCGTATACTCAAGGCTATCCGAACTTTTGTTTACGATGACAATAAAGAATAAGGAGCACATCATGAGTTTAGTGGTACCTGCTGAAAAAACAGATCCAGTACAAACTGAAACTGATCGCGTCGAACGCATTCTCGTTGTAGATGACGATGTGCGTTTACGTACGTTGTTACAGCGTTTTCTAGAAGATAAAGGCTTCGTGGTCAAAACCGCTCACGATGCAACGCAAATGGATCGTTTATTGCAGCGCGAACTTTTCTCCCTGATCGTGCTCGATTTTATGCTTCCGGTTGAAGATGGCTTAAGTATTTGCCGTCGTTTACGCCAATCGAATATTGATACACCGATTATCATGCTGACTGCACGTGGTAGCGATTCTGACCGTATTGCCGGGCTAGAAGCGGGTGCCGACGATTACTTGCCTAAGCCTTTTAACCCCAATGAACTGCTGGCGCGTATTCGTGCCGTGCTACGTCGTCAGGTACGTGAAGTTCCAGGTGCACCAAGCCAGCAAATGGAAGTGGTCAGCTTTGGTCCATGGTCACTGGATTTATCTACCCGCACCCTGACCCGTGAAGGTCAAGTGGTAACGCTGACCACAGGTGAGTTCGCGGTACTGAAAGCTTTAGTGCAACATCCACGTGAACCTTTAACCCGTGACAAATTGATGAATTTGGCACGCGGTCGTGAATGGGGGGCAATGGAACGCTCGATTGATGTTCAGGTGTCTCGTTTACGTCGTCTGGTTGAAGAAAACCCTGCCCGTGCGCGCTATATTCAAACGGTTTGGGGCGTAGGTTATGTCTTTGTTCCAGATGGTGCAGAATAATTCACAACCGAAAGGGCTGCATAAACATACACAGCAAAGTCTTTTCATTAAGCTTTTAAAGCATATATTAACCTGCGGTTCGCCTTACTTTTGTTTCGGCAAAAGTAAGCAAAACCATTATCATCCGCAAAACTCGGTAAATTTCTGCAATTAATTAAACAATAAAATCGCAGAAACTTTAAATATTAAACACTTCCTGCCTCAAACAGTTGCGGATGACCTGAGCGCGTATCGGAATTCAGTTTATTGTAAATACACTTTAAATTTGGCTCTAGGACACAGTGTGAAACTCGAACCCATCGACCCGCAAAAATTTACTGATTACGAAGCTTATTCTGAAAAGAAGCGAACCTCATGGAATCGCTTTCTCGACAAAATCAAGCCCCGTTCAGCTGCAATGCGTACCACTGTGCTCGTGTTATTCATTGTATTTTTCAGTTTATTTATGTCGTTGTGGTTCTTCTGGCGTACCCTTTACCTTCCTGAAATTCAACAGCATGCCCGCTATTTAGGGGTCGAACTGGAAATTCTGAATAATCCTGAGTTACGGATTTTTCATAATGATGCCGAAGTGGATGTCGACACCTGGCTAAAAAACCGGGTTGGGATTGAATATGTCACCAACCCCAAAGAATATCCCAATGTAAAGGACAAGGTGATTGCCGAGTTTTTTACCAATCAGATAGAAAAAAAACTGGCGAAAGAACTAAAAATTGAAAATGTCACGGTCTATTTCCAGTTTAAACCCAGTCCGCGTATTTGGATTCAAACCCCGGAAATGAACGGACATTGGGTACGTGAACCCTTAAAAACCTATGCCAACTATAGTCCTGAACTGGTCTATGGCTGGTTATTTGGTGTGCCACTGATTGCCGCTGCCATCATTTTAACCCTAGTTCGCCAGCTCAACCGGCCCTTGCGCCGTTTACAAAATGCGGCTAACAGCTACAGTAAAACCGGCTCGGCGCCCTATCTTGAAACCAATCATGGGCCACAAGAAATTCGTGAAGTGAACCGGGCTTTCAATCATATGATTTATACCCTAGATCAGACTGAACGCGACCGCCGTATCATGTTGGCAGGGATTTCTCACGACTTGCGTACTCCCCTCACCCGCATCCGTTTAAGTGCAGAAATGATGCCCGATGATGACTTTCTGAAAGAAGGCTTCATTTATGATGTTGAAGATATGGATGCCATTCTGAACCAGTTTATCTCCTACATGCGCGATGGCTCCGATGAAGAACTCCAGGACACTGACATTAATATGCTGTTACAAGAATTAGTGATTCAGTTCAAACCTCTGGATGTACGTTTTGAAGCACAAGAGGTGCCGACCATTCAGGCACGTAGCCAGTCTTTAAAACGCCTGATTGGCAATCTCATTAACAACTCAAAACGCTATGGTGCCGAACCAATCGAATTATCCGCCCAAGTAGAAAATCATCATCTACTGATTCGGGTTGCCGACCATGGCAAAGGCATTCCTGAAGACCAAATTGAAGATTTAATGCAACCTTTTGTGCGCGGTAATGAAGCCCGTACCATACAAGGCAGTGGTTTAGGTTTGGCCATCGTGAAACGCATTGTTGATCTTCATCAAGGCAAGCTCACAATCCATAATCGTCCTCAGGGTGGTTTAGAAGCACTTATTTCTTTACCTCTACTACATGATGAGGTTGAGGAAAATATCCCGCAAGGCGCCTTAGGAAAAATTAAACAAACAATCACTGGGCATTTTTAAGGTTTGGTTAATTAATCAACAAACAGTTTTGCTCAGCTATTAATCTATTGGTTTTTAACTACTAAAAATCAATAGATTAAAAACCATAAAAAATCGTTATACCCACATTTTTTCAAAAAATTAGACCTTAGCCTAACAGGCATGCACAATTTGTTTTTTGGACGGTACAATCCGTCTAGTTTTGAACAAGAATTGAGCGTAAACCATGTCTTTAGATCGTATTCGTTTAGCGTCACTTCATGACAAAGTCATGAGCGCAGAACAAGCTGCTACTTTTATCCAAGATGGTATGACTGTAGGTATGAGTGGATTTACTCGTGCAGGTGAAGCAAAAGCTGTACCTTTAGCGCTTGTAAAACAAGCTCAAAGTAATCCTTTAAAAATTACTTTAATCACAGGTGCAAGCCTGGGTAACGACCTAGATAAACAATTAACTGAAGCTGGTGTACTTGCTCGTCGTTTACCGTTCCAAGTAGATAATACTTTACGTAAAGCCATTAACAAAGGCGAAGTGATGTTCATCGATCAGCATTTGTCTGAAACGGTTGAGCAAATGCGTAATCTTCAGTTAAAAAAACCTGATGTAGCGGTGATTGAAGCTGTTGCAATCACTGAAGATGGTGGCATCATCCCAACGACTTCTGTAGGTAACTCTGCAAGCTTTGCAATCTTTGCTGAAAAAGTGATTGTAGAAATCAACACCAACTTAAGCCCTGCTTTTGAAGGCTTACACGACATCTACATTCCAACGTATCGTCCAACCCGTCAGCCAATTCCTTTGACCAAGGTTGATGAGCGTATTGGTACACATGCGATCAATATTGATCCGTCCAAGATTGTAGGTATTGTATTTAATGGCGAATATCATGACTCACCATCAACTGTGACTGAGCCAGATGATGAAACTCAAGGTATTGCGAACCACTTGATCGCATTCTTTGAAAAAGAAGTGGCTGAAGGCCGTCTTCCATCTAACCTTGGCCCATTACAAGCAGGTATTGGTTCAATTGCCAACGCTGTATTGACGGGTCTGAAAGATTCAAACTTCGAAGACTTGGTGATGTACTCTGAAGTACTTCAAGACTGTACTTTTGAATTGATTGATGCAGGCAAAATGAAATTTGCTTCAGGTTCATCTATTACCCTTTCTGCTAAATATGGCGAAAAAGTATTTAACAACCTGGAAGCATACAAAGACAAACTTGTGCTTCGTCCACAGGAAATTTCGAACCACCCTGAATTGGTTCGCCGTCTAGGTATTATCGGTATCAATACTGCACTCGAGTTTGATATTTACGGTAACGTAAACTCAACTCACGTTTGCGGTACTAAAATGATGAACGGTATTGGTGGTTCAGGTGACTTCGCACGTAATGCACACTTGGCAATCTTCGTGACTAAATCGATTGCAAAAGGTGGCGATATTTCTTCTATCGTTCCGTTCGCATCTCACGTAGACCATGCTGAACACGACGTAGACATCCTGGTCACTGAACAGGGTCTTGCTGACTTACGTGGTCTTGCTCCACGTGAACGTGCGCGTGCGATTATCGACAACTGTGCACACCCGATGTACCGTGGTGCATTAAATGATTACTTCGATCGTGCATGTGCCAAAGGTGGTCATACTCCACACTTGCTTCGTGAAGCTTTATCTTGGCATTCTAACTTTGAAGAAACCGGTCACATGTTGGCTACTTCAGCAGAAGCTAAAAGCGCTTAATCACGCTGCTACATTGCATTAAAAAAAGCGTACTCCGGTACGCTTTTTTATTTTATAGGCAGCTTATCAAACTGAGCCAGCCAACCACGATAAAAACTTAAAGACTATAAGCGCTGCTCAACCGCCTGACGGTTTTGCTTTTTAATTTTTTCCATTTCTGCGTTTAACTGTAAAATTTCCTGATACAAGGCATTAAATTGTTTTAGCGGTTGATCCTGATAAAACATAAAGGTCTTGTTCTTTTTCTCCCATTTATTATTTTTTAAAACCTGAAATAAAGCATCGGCCTTATTGAGTACTTGCTGTTCCAAAGCAAATAAGGCATGGCTTTGATCATTATCACGACTGTCGCGCAAGCTATTAATTAATTGATAACGCAGATGTGCCTTGATTGACAACTGTTTGGCTCGAGCCAAGGTATTATCTTCGCGTTGCTGACTTTGCTGTTGATACTGTGCAGCCAGAAGATAGGCTTGCCGTAGCATCTGCTCTGTTTCTGCAAACTTGTGTTTCCGATCCTGATCCAAACGGTCAATATTTAAAAATTGATCCCAATGAATCGCTTTAAGATCACGCAAATATTTATTTCTGGCTTCAGCATTCTGAATCATCTGGCTCAGGACGAAGTCTGCCATCACCTTATAATCGCCCTGTAAACGCGGATCTGAAACTTGGATATTGATTGGCTTGGACCAGTCTTGCGCCTGCTGATAAATCAGTTCAGCTTTTTCATACAATACCGTCTGGTAGCTGTGCAGTTGGCTGAGTTCTTTTTGCTGGACCTAATATTGATAAAACATCCAGCCAAATACACTGCATGTTGCCAATGCCAAGATGAGAAAAATTCTGGGCATACCAGACTCCTCTATACCGCCTTTTTTCCATCATAACTTGATTCAGGCTTAAATCGTTCATTTATTAAACGATAAGCACACAAAGTATGCAGGACAGCAAATGAGTTAAAACCGAGTCCATGTGCCTTGTTTAGGAAAATGGCTTATTGAAGATTAAACTACAGGCCTAAAAAAAGCCCTATGAAAAGGGCTTTAAAGAGCTTTATATTACGCCTTTTAAAATCTAGAAGTTAGAACTTATAACCATAAGCCAAGCCTAAAATGTTCTGACTCATTGTCAAATTCGCTTCACCACCACCAAAGCTTGCAGGAATGGACTGGTTACCCTTTACTTCTTTTTCTAAAGCATGGGTATATGCAATGCTGAGCTCTTGATGAGCATCTACATTCCATGTTGTGCCTACGCTCAGATGATCTTGTACAACCCCGGGTGCCAAGATATTCAAGAAGGTTTGATCTGCCGAAATTGGCTGATCGTTATGGCTATACCCGGCACGTAATGTTAATTTTGGATGCACCTGATAGCTTGCTGCAACTTTATACACGTTAATGTCATTCCAGCCAAAGCCCGGACCTTGATCAGAACCAAAGGCATGCCCTTGGAACAGCGGGTTAATCGCATGTCCAACCGAACCTACATCTGAATAGTTAATACGTTCCACATCTGCAGCCACATTCAACTTTGCTGTCAGCTGATAGGCTGCACCAATACCGTAACTTTCAGGTACATCAAAATCACCTTGTTCTGCAAATAAGCCACTGTATTGATCAAAGCGGTCTGCATCAATTTTAGATGCATAATTTACACCTAGAGTTAAACGCTCATCCAAAAACTTCCCGGCCCAACCCACACGCACGCCCACGCCTGTAGCGGAGTCTTTACCCTTATTACTGAGCTTATCGCCATCAACAGAAAAACCCGCAAAGCCGCTAATACCTTTTGCTTCAAAACGTTGATACAAGATGTTGGTTGCAACACCAATCGATTGATTTTTTGCATAGTGCCAAGAGACAGCAGGAGAAATAAAGATCTGTGACAAATCCACCCCCGCACTGCCTTGATTCCCAAATGCAGCAAATGGATTTTGCTTATAGCTGGTATTCATACCGCCATTGCCATAAATAGCAATCCCCAAATTAACTTGATCATTCACTTGATGGTTATAGGCAAATTCAGGCAGTACGAAATACTTGCGACCATTGCCATCATAATGACCATTGGCACCCGGTACAGCATTCCCGACTATTTCTGATGAGCGATCAGGTGCAAAAATTGTTGCACCAATATCGATTCTCGAGCCTATCCAGCTCAACCCTGCCGGGTTATTCGCAATGGTCAATGCATCTTGAAAATGTGCAATCGAGGTCCCGGCATTGCCCTGAGCCTTAATGCCATAACCATGCATAAAGTATCCAGTCGTTGCAAATACAGGAGTACTGATCAGCGGCAATAAAGCAGTTAATAAACGGATAGAAGTTGGAGTATTCATATTAACAATTAATAAAATAATAATATATTTTTAAGAATATTATTTATTGTTATTCTTGTAATCTAATTAAATTGGAAATGCTTATTTGATATTTTCATAATCATTACAATGCTTAAAGTTTCACTTTGTCTTTAGACCTATATTTTTATGTCATTGGATAAAGTCCTCATTTTTCATTTTTAGATGCTTTAAATTTTAATCTCTACCCCCATCAATACAAGCAAGAAAAGATAAGAGAACTCTCATGCGTGTAGATATTTGGTCAGATGTGGTTTGTCCATTTTGTTATATTGGTAAAAAACGTCTGGAAGCTGCTGCTGAACAAGCAGGTGTGGAACTTGAAGTGCATTGGCATAGCTATGAGCTTGATCCGGAAGCACCCGTTCGTCAGGAAGTATCCAACTCTGAGCGTCTCGCACAAAAATATGGCCGCACCCTGGCCGAAGTTGAAGAAATGCAGCGTAATATTGCTGCCATGGCAGCCGAAGAAGGAATTCAGTTCAACTGGGAAAATGCCAACTCGGGTAATACTTTCAATGCCCACCGCATTATTCATTTAGCCCAAAGCAAAGGTTTGGGATCGGAAGCCAAAGAAGCCTTTTTTTACAGCTATATGACTCAAGGATTACCGATTGGTGAACGTGAAACGATTGAAGACGTTGCTGCACGAATTGGCTTAAATCCGGTTGAAGTGGATGATCTGCTCAATTCAGACGAATTTGCAGATTTTGTCAAATTTGATGAAGATGTGGCTCGTGATCAACTCAAAGTGACCGGTGTACCATTCTTTGTTTTTGATCAACGTATCGCGCTAGCGGGTGCACAGCCACGTGAAGTGTTTTTACAGGTGATGGAAAAAGCACAGCAAGCTCCTCAACAAGCCAATATACCAGCTGAAGATACGGCAGTCTGTAAAGAAGATAACTGTGACCTGCCAGAAAAATAAGCTTAAGTCTTAGGCAGAGCAAGCAAATGAAAATCCCCAGATAGTGGGGATTTTTTTATCTTAAGATTTATTTATCTATTCAATCAACCAAGAAACTAATTTTTAAATTCACCCGATATTCTGTAATTTTTTTATCCTTAATCACCACCTTTTGTTCATTAATCCATGCACCTTGCACATTTTTAACTGTTTCGGTGACTTTCTCGATTCCAGTTTGAATAGCATCTTCAAAACTTTTATTACTGCTTGAATTAACCTCAACCACTTTTGCGATAGCCATTGTTTTCACCTCAGGTTTTATTATTTTGAGTCCAGATCATAGGACATTTTTTAAATAAAAAAGTAAGTTTTAACATTACAGCGCAAAAACTTACATCCAGGTCACATTATCTGTTTTTGCTGCACGCTTCTTACAAAAGACAACTTATCTATACAAGGCTTGGACACAATAAAAAGTGCAATTCGCTAGGCTAGTATGCGGAATATCTCGGTTCCAAATCATGAAATTTATAGAGGTAAATATGAACACTGAAACACAAAATGCTGCTGTTGATGCTACCCCTGAACAACGTCCATGTGCAAAATCCCGTTTTTCCCCGACAGTAACAGGAGCACTGATTGGCGCAGTTGCTGGTAGCGTATTACCTGTTTTTGGCACTTTCAGCGGGGCCATTATTGGAGGTGTAGCTGGCAAGGTGTATGAGAAGAAATGCCAGAATTCATGCCATAAAATGTAGAATTTATTTATATTTTTAAAAGATTTAAGGCAGATTGCTAAAGGGCGATCTGCCTTAGAGTAAAGACTCTAAATATATGATATATATAATTTTTTAAACTCGCCATTCATCTTTTTTAGCCCTCAAACCCTTACTTAATTTGATCATTTATTGATATTATTCATGTGAAGTTTATTTTTACCTATCTCCTTGCCTGGTTTATTTTTTTAATGTTCCAGACATCCTTGCATCTAAAGGAAAAAAATGATGAACGTGATTAAATCGTTTTTGGCTGTAGCTGTTGTGGCTTGCTCTGCCCATCTATCTGCTCAAATTGTTTATATTCCAGATTTCCCTGTTAAAAAAGCGGTTGAAACAGTGAATACTGAACAAAAAGCACCTGCTACTGATGCTGTCGAGCACAGTGTAACTGGATCTAAAAAAGCTGCTTAACCAGCGCTACAAATAAAAACCAGACTGCGTAATCTCCGTCTGGTTTTTTTATGTCCATTAATCAGCAGCTTATTTTTCAGCTTTTATTCAGACAAAATTTCTTCTTTGTCGCAATTTCATCCCTTTCTTTTCAAAACCATTCAACAACTACAAACTTATTGCAGGATTTGTGTCGACCTCGCCAAAAAAAGTTGCTTGTTTTTTATTTAAAATTTACATTTTTTGCAAATTATGTCTATAAATGCTCAAAAACTGACAATTTTTTTCATGCTTTTTCTTGCTAAATACATATAATCAAAACAATTAAACAAATAACTCACTCTATCAAAAGTGTTCATATGCAAGAACTTCAAGCGCTGATTCAAGGGAAGATTCCTCCGCAAATGATCAACATCGACAAGTTGGTCGTGCTTGCTGAGCATTACCCTCAGCCCACGTCTGCAGAATATAAATTACTTGAACTTGCGATCAATATCGTATTGGCAAGTTATCTAGAAAAAGCACAAAAGCATCTCTAGAGGTCAGCGCATGAATGTATTGGAAAAAGCCAAGCTGATTAAAGAATTAAATCAACTCCTCGATGGATTGGAGCAACGTTCCTTATCTTTTTTTGAAATTGCCCGATCAAAAGCACGGGTAAAAGAAATCTTTGCTTTATGCGATGAACCCATTTTTAAAAAACAGATCTTAAAATTTAAATCACACATCCAGCCTGAAAAAGCAGCCAAAGATTTTGCTGCTCAAACCTTGTTTCAGCTCTCTTTTCGTGGGGTATTTCAGCAAGATAGTGCGCTAGAAAAAGCCCTTTATCTGCATCCGGATTTTGGTTGGGCGATTTTGTATGACCCACACCAAGGTTGGCAAATCTGGTTAATTCCCGCAGCAAACCGTACCGCCTTAATCAGCGAATGGGGAAATCTGGATGACACTTATCATTGGATGCTGGAACAACAGCAGAGCTATCGCTGCCTAAAAACCGATCATGAACTCAAGCAAATTCAGAGTTTTGTTGCGCAACAGATAGCCAAGGCTTTAACCGAGACCGAGACCGAGACCGAGACCGAGACCGAGACCGAGACCGAGAC
>NZ_NEGA01000030.1 GCF_002135315.1 Acinetobacter sp. ANC 3903
TTTCAATTGAGAAGGTCGTATTCTCAAACGCTTGTTGCTGTGTTTTAAGAATTGCAAATAGGTTGCTTCGAATTTTTGAAAAAAGTCATCGATCATGCAGAAGAAATATGTAAAATCGAACATGGTGGCTGAAGGCGTAGGAGGTGTGGTAACTCCCTAATGGTTTTCAGCCACCTTTTTTTCAAGTTAATTTCTTATCCGCGATTCAGGTTAAATAATAAATTTAATTACTTAGAGCGCTAAAATAATCACTTATAAAATATTTGGTTCATGAACCTAGCTATGAATCCATAGTTTCCTACTAAAAAGTCTTAAGAATAGACTAAATTTTTCTAGGAGAGTGGTGGCAGTCCACCACTAACTAAAAGGTGTCTACAAAATCGGTAGCTATTCAATAAGTGTAGTTTAGTATTTGGTATAAATATTATACTGAGACTGGGTTTTGATAGCTACGATTTCTGTTTGGCTTTTTGGCGTAAGACATACAAATATAAGCTTTCTACTTTTTCACGTGCCCATGGTGTGGTACGCAAGAATCGCAATGATGATTTAACACTTGGATCTATGCAAAAACATCTAATTTCAATTTTACGACTTAAGCCTTCAAAGCCACCGTAGTAATCCAATAATTCATCCAAAATGTCAGCAAGTTTTTTGCCGTGTAAAGGGTCATTGGAGGCGCTCATAATAGATCAATCATATTTTGGGAGGCCATCATTATAACCTGAGCTAGTTGAAAAATGAGAGGGTTGGAATTTAAACGTAATTAACATAGAGAATTACAGCTTATTTTCTAGTTAACTTTTTTCTAAATATTAATTAGTCAAATTCTAATAATTAGGTAGTCATTGCACATTGCAAACAACATGTGAGTAGGCAACTTACATAATATCTTATTTAACCCGAATTACGGATAAGAAAACTGCTTGAAAAAAAGATGGTTAGAGCCATTTAGAAAGTTACTACACAAACCAAAGACTCTAACCACCATGTTTGATTTTACAGAAATTTTCTGTACCGTTGATGATTTTTTTAAGAAATTTGAACCCATCTATTGGCAATTTCTCAAGCAGGAAAAAAAGCGTAAACGAATTCGATTTGCAAC